>CAMYLC010000051.1 GCA_947259195.1 Thermoanaerobaculia bacterium
TGGCCCCATACATCCCACGAACCAGCTCTTCGTCGTAGAGAAGATCCAAGGGGCACTCGACGAACACTGGGCCCGGAACCCCGCTCTGTGCCACATCGAGTGCCTTCTGAACAGCTGGCACCAGGTCCCGGACCCGGCGCACGGAAGTAGCCCATTTGACATGCGGAGCCACCAGGGCCATCTGATCGATGTCCTGCAGGGCACCCCGACCCTTCAATATGGTTCCGGTGGCCCCTCCCAGCACCAGAACAGGAGACTGGGCCAGCTGAGCATTCTTCAGGGCGGTGATCGTGTTGGTGACTCCAGGCCCCGCGGTCACAGCCGCTACACCCGGTGTGCCCGAGAGCCGGGCAACTGCATCGGCGGCGAAGACGGCAGTAGCCTCGTGGCGAACATCCACGACCCGAATGCCGAGCCGCTTGGCACCGACCAGAATAGGCGAGATGTGTCCGCCGCACAGAGTGAAGAGGAAGCGGACTCCATGCTTCTCCAGGACCTGCGCAATGAGGTCACCGCCGTTCATCGATGTCTCCCGCTCTGAACCTGTGAACCACGCTCAGAGCTCCACTCCTGTGTCGTGCTACTCCTCCCCCATATGCGGATAGGCAAACGAGGTGGGTGAGACGAAGGTCTCTTTGATCGAGCGCTGCGATGTCCAGCGCAGCAGGTTCATCATCGAGCCGGCCTTGTCATTGGTTCCCGAGGCCCGCGAGCCGCCAAAGGGCTGCTGACCCACGACCGCGCCGGTCGGCTTGTCGTTGATGTAGAAGTTGCCAGCCGAGTGTCGCAAGGCGGCCGCCATCTTGACGAGATCTCTGCGGTCGGTTCCGAAGATCGCACCGGTAAGAGCATAGGGGCTGGTCGTGTCGCAAAGCTCCAGGGTCCCCTCCAGATCGGCATCGTCATAGACGTGGATCGTCAGGACTGGGGCAAAGATCTCCTCCTGCATGAGCTGCGAGCGTGGATCTTCCGACAACACCACCGTGGGCTGAACAAAGTAGCCCTTCGACTTGTCGCCCTCTCCCCCGCAAACGACTTCGAATCCGTCATTCGATTTCGCGTAGTCGATATAGCTCATGGTGTTGTCGAAGCTGGCTTCGTCGATGACAGCGCACATGAAGTTGCGGAAGTCCATCGGCGATCCCATCTCGATATCGCCGACCTCCTTTTCCAGACCGGCCCTGACCTGACTCCAGAGCGACTTTGGAACATAGGCCCGGGAAGCGGCCGAGCACTTCTGGCCCTGGTACTCGAAGGCACCCCGTACCAGGGCGATCACCACCGACTGGACGTCGGCCGACGGGTGGGCAAACACGAAGTCCTTGCCGCCGGTCTCGCCGACGATGCGGGGATAGGTGTGATAGCTGGCAATATCGCCACCGATCTGCTTCCACATCCCCTGGAATACCGCCGTAGAGCCCGTGAAGTGAATTCCTGCCAGCTCGGGCCGCTCCATGACTGGTCTTCCCACCTGAGAGCCGCGACCCGGCAGGAAGTTGATGACACCCGGTGGCAGACCAGCCTCTTCGAGGAGCTTCATGATGTAGTAGGCCGCCAGCGGCGCCGTCGAGGCAGGTTTCCACAGGGCGACGTTGCCCATGAGCGCGGGTGCAGTGGGTAGATTGCCGGCGATCGAGGTGAAATTGAACGGTGTCACCGCGAAGACGAAACCCTCGAGAGCCCGGAACTCGACATAGTCCCAGAGCCCGCGCACCGAGCCGGGCTGTTCGGTGTAAAGCTGCCGCATGTAGTAGGGGTTGTAACGCCAGAAGTCGACAAGCTCACAAGCGGCGTCGATCTCCGCCTGGAACACGGTTTTCGATTGATTCAGCATCGTGGCGGCGTTGAGCGTGTCCCGCCAGGGTCCTGCCAACAGGTCGGCAGCTTTCAGGAAGACCGCTGCCCTCGCCTCCCAGCTCATCTCGGACCATTCCCTCCAAGCCTCTCCTGCGGCCTCCACCGCCTTCTCCACCTCGGCGGCGCCCGCCTGGTGCACCGTCGCCAGTACGTGACCATGATCGTGAGGACAGACCGTCTCGACCGTATTGCCCGTCCGTATCTCCTGACCACCGACGATGACCGGAACCTCGACCTGCTCGGCGAGCATCTGGTCGAGCCTCTTCTTCAGCGCAGCCTTCTCCGCGGAACCGGGCCCAAAGGCCTGAATGGGTTCGTTGATCGGTTCTGGAACACGCACGATTCCGTTGGCCATGAATCAAACCTCCGAGATGAGAAGTCGTTTCGTGAGATGCGGACCCGACAGGACCCTCTCCCATCGTATCGCCGAGTCGAAACCTGCGCAATCCGACAAAGAGGTATTCAGCAGCTGCTAGAGCCGCAGGGAGGTCCAAGCCAAAGCAAGGAATCCGGCGATCATCAGAACACCGCCCAGGGGAGTGATTGCACCAAGCCAACGGGGCGCTCCGAGAGCGATGGCACCGACGGTCCCGCTGAAGACAACGGCTCCTGCTAGCAGACAGATTCCTGAAAATACGAACCCGCCCCGTGGCCATTGCACTGCCGCGATTCCGACCAGCGTCGCACCGAGTCCGCCGTACATCAGATACCGGGCTGCCGTCTCCCAAAGAGCGAGAGAGCGGACGTCGAGGCGTTCGGCCAGGGCATGGGCACCGAAAGCACCGGCACCGACTGCGAGAGCGCACCACAGAGCCCCGCAAGCGAGAATCACCGCAGCCAATTTTCAGAGATCTCCCAGGCGCCGCACAGATGCGATGGCCTCAGTTGGAATCGCGAATTGCTCGAGCTTCTTCCAGATGCCGAATCGAGCGGCCCGCTCTACGTAGTCGTCCTTCGAGCGACCGTCTTCGCCGTCGCGGTGGACATCGACATCGTGGAGGAGGATCCTCTCCTCGGTCATCTCGTCGCAGCGACCGATGTAGACCTCATGACCCACGGTGTCCACGACGACCGTGATGCCGTGCAGATCTCCTTTGTCCTGGTGGAAGGTACCCATTCAGGAAGCGGGCGCGGCGGCGAAGTAGCGGTCGAAAGCCGATTTCAGATCCGCCGCTACCTCCTCGGCGCTGCGGCTCTCGATTCGGTGGCGAGGAACGAAATAGACCAACTCTGAGTTCTTGAACAGAGCAATGGAGGGGCTGCTGGGCGGAATGTCCTCGAAGTAGCTGCGGGCCTGCTTGGTGGCCTCTGTGTCCTGCCCGGCGAACACGGTGACCAGGCGATCAGGACGACTCTCGTTCTGCAGAGCCAGATGAACGCCAGGCCGCGCCTGTCCCGCGGCACACCCGCACACCGAGTTGAAGACCAGCAGGGCTGTTCCCTCCCTCTCGGACATGAACGCGTCCACGTCCTCCGGAGTCAGGAGCTCCTGGAAACCGATCGAAGTCAGCTCTTCTTTCATTGGGTTGACCATCAGGGAACTGTAAGGCACTGCTACACCTCCTGGGAGTTACTTGCGACTCGTCTTGCAGCCTCTGGGGAGACTGGGTTGGCGCGTATTCTATGACAAGTCCGATCTACGCCTCGCGGGAAGGCTCGGGCTCGCCCCGGTGCTAGACTGGCGGGAGTCGTTCAACTACCTGCTGGGAGACTGAGCTTCATGCGAGGAACTTCGATTGCTGTGCATCTGAGGCGGGGCCTGGTCCTGGTCCTGCTAACCGCTCTGGGAGGCAATCCTGGAATTGGATCGGCCGCCGACTCGCTGCCCCGAGATCGTCCACTGCGCGCCGGATTCCTGATCGTGGATGGCGTCTACAACACCGAGCTCATGGCTCCCTGGGACGTCTTCCAGCACACGGTCTACCACTCGGCACCGCACCCGGGGATCGAAGTACTCACGATCGCTCCCGAAGGCGGGCCCATCAGGACCGCCGAGGGTCTCAGAATCGTCCCCGACTACACGTTCGAAACGGCTCCAAAGCTCGACATCCTCGTGGTACCGAGTGCCGAGCACAGCAGAAAGGACGACCGCCAAGACGAACGGCTGATCGCCTGGGTGAGCCAGGCAGGCAGCGATGCGCAGTTCGTCGTCTCACTCTGCTGGGGAGCCTTCATCCTGGCCGAGGCGGGCCTGCTGGACGGCCATTCCTGCACAACGTTTCCGTCTGATTACCAGAGCTTCGCGGAGGAATTTCCCGACCTCGATATCAGAGTCAATGCGAGCTTCGTTCACGATGGCAGGGTGTTGACGTCGCAGGGCGGGGCGCGGAGCTACGACGTCGCCATGTACCTCGTCGATCTGATTTTCGGCGAGCGCGTAGCCAAGGGGGTCGGAGAGGGTCTGCTCATCGAATGGCCCTGGTCGGAAAGCAACCGACCGGCCTATGTTACGGACATCGGAACCGATATCCTCCGAGCCTCGTCTCGCACCCCACCAGCCATAGTCGACTAGGGTCGACGCTCGAGCCTCCAGCTGTCCCCAGGAGGGGGATGGAGTGCGCTTCCCCTGATCCGGAGTCCTGTGACAGGCTATGCCGCATGACCAGTGAACACACTCCTTCGGTAGTCGATTCTCCGGTGCGACGAATCCTCCTAGGCCCGGGCCCGTCCATGGTGCATCCTCGAGTCTATGAGGCGATCTCGCGTCCGCTCGTAGGTCACCTGGACCCGCAGTTTCTCGAGCTGATGACGCAAATGCAGCAGCGCCTGCGTGATGTCTTCTGCACCGAGAACCAGCTGACCATCGCCCTTTCGGGAACCGGAAGCGCCGGCATGGAAGCGGCCTTCGTCAACCTCGTCGAGCCCGGTGACGAAGTGCTGGTGTGCGTCAACGGTGTCTTCGGTAACCGAATGAGCGACATTGTCGGCCGGATCGGCGGTACCCTGCATCGCATCGACCGTCCCTGGGGAGAGGTCTTCGATCCCCAGGAGGTCGAAGAGGCTCTGGATCGCTCGCCCGAGATTCGTATTGTCGCCATCGTCCATGCCGAAACCTCCACCGGGGCATGCCAACCGCTGGTCGAGATCGGTCGAATCTGCCGAGAGCGTGATTGCCTCCTGGTTGTCGATGCCGTGACTTCGCTGGCAGGAATCGAGCTGAGGATCGACGACTGGTTGATCGACGCCTGCTATGCGGGTACCCAGAAGTGCCTGAGCTGTCCGCCCGGGCTCGCCCCGCTGACCTTTGGACCGCGAGCCGTCGACAGGCTCGCCCGGCGACGGACAAAAGTGATCAGCTGGTACTTGGACCTGACGATGATCCAGGAGTACTGGACCGAGCGCCAGCGGACCTATCACCACACGGCGCCGATCTCCATGAACTACGCGCTGCATGAAGCCCTGGCCTTGGTCCTCGACGAGGGTCTGAAGCCCCGGTACGAGCGTCATCGTCTCCACAGCCGAGCCTTGATGGCCGGGTTGGAGGAGCTCGGCTTCGAGCCGGCGGCCCAGGAGGGGCACCGATTGCCGGTTCTCAACGCAGTCTGGGTTCCGGACGGGATCGATGAGGCGCAGGTG
The DNA here is from genome assembly GCA_947259195.1 of Thermoanaerobaculia bacterium. Classification (GTDB taxonomy): domain Bacteria; phylum Acidobacteriota; class Thermoanaerobaculia; order Multivoradales; family JAHEKO01; genus JAUVRX01. Next base: position 5,434 of record CAMYLC010000051.1, read on the forward strand.
AGACGGCGGCTCCTGGACCACTACAGCATCGAGATTGGTGGCGGCCTCGGCGAGCTGGCTGGCAAAGTATGGAGAGTCGGCCTGATGGGCGAGTCCGCCCGCCGCGACAACGTGCATGCACTACTCACATCCCTGGGGGAGCTGCTCACCTCCGACTCCGATGCCGCCAGGGCTACGGCCGCGCTGGATGCCGCCAGGGCTGTCTACGTCTCCTGAATGGGCGAACCACTCGAGACTGGGGAGATGAGGGCGGTTCGCTATGTCGGCCAGGGTGAATCCCGATTGGTGGAGATGCCGATCCCCGCCCCGTCCGAAGGTGAGATGCTGCTCAGACTCCGGTGCTGCGGTCTTTGCGGCACGGATCTCTTCAAGCTCGACCATGATGCCATCCCCAAGGGCACCGTGCTCGGCCATGAGCTGGTGGGAAGTGTTGCCGCGCTGGGGTCGGGGATAACGAGGTTCGAACCCGGTCAAAGAATCGTCGTTCCTCACCACGTGGCCTGTGGGGAGTGTTCCCTCTGCCAACGTGAAGGCGAGACTCTCTGTTCGACGTTCAAAGAGAATCTGCTCTCCCCTGGGGGCTTCAGCGAGTTCATTCTGGTCGGGAAACGGGCCGTCGAGCGGGCCGCCCGAGTATTGCCGGCCAGCCTGCCGGACGCAGCCGCAATTTTCATGGAACCGGCTGCCTGTGTCCTCAGAGGCATCGACAAAGCGGGGCTTTCCGACGTTGAGAGGCCAGCGAAGGCCGCCACCACGGCGATCGTTCTGGGCTGCGGCAGCATGGGCCTACTCCATCTGCTCGTGCTCCGGGCCCTGCACCCCGGGATCCGCGTCGCCATGAGTGATCCGATCCCGCAACGGCGCCAGCTCGCCGAAGCCCTGGGAGCCGACACAGCCAGCTCGCCCGAGACGCTGCCCAGGGTGGTCGAGAATCTGAGCGGAGGCCTCGGAGTGGACGCCGTCTTCGACACCGTAGGTCAACCGTCCGTCGCCGAAGAGGCCCTGCCTCTGACCCGAGAGGGCGGTAGCCTGGTGCTGTTTGCCCATGCCCAGCCAGGTGCCCGATTGGCACTGGAGTTGAACCAGATCTTCAGGCACGAGCGACGGCTGGTTGGCACCTACTCGGGATCGCTGCAGGAGCAGCGCAGGATATTCAAGCTCTTGACTGCGGGCCGATTGGACCCCACTCCCCTGGTCAGCCATCGCCTTCCCCTGCAGAATTTCCAGCGGGCAGTCGAGCTGGCGGGCCAGCAGAAAGCCCTGAAGATCCTGCTCACTCCTGGAGAAGGAGACCGCGCCCGTGGAGCTTCCTGACAGCTATCGCGCCGCCTGCCTTTTGGGACCCGAGGAGATCGAGATCCAGCAACTCACCCTGCCAAGGCCGCAATCGGGCGAGCTGGTTCTGCGAGTCGACGTGGCGACGACCTGTGGGACCGATCTCAAGGCATTCACGCAAGGTGGTCATCCGCGAATGCTCCAGGTGCCGACTCCTTTCGGTCATGAATGCGCTGGCACCATAGCCGCGGTCGGTGACGGTATCGAGGACTGGCGAGCAGGTGAGGCCGTGGTCGTGCTCAACTCGGCCTCGTGCGGCCGCTGTCGATACTGCCTTCAAGGGCGAGAGAACTTATGCAGGGAACTGCGGTACCTCAACGGTTCCTTCGCCGACTACCTGCCGGTTCCGGCTCAATTCGTCGCCCGGAGCACCTATCCGATTCCACCAGAAATGTCGCCCGAGCACGCCTCTCTGACAGAACCTCTGGCCTGCGTCCTTCACGGAATAGAGATCTGCTCGTTGTCCGAGCCCAGTGACGTTTTGGTCCTGGGCGGCGGTGCGATCGGGCAGCTGATCCTGGGCGTTCTCTCGGCCTCCGGCCATCGGGTGGTACTGGCTGACCCACTGGCAATGAGACGTGAGATCGCGATCCAGATGGGAGCCGCGTCAGCCATCGAGCCGCCCGAGTCAGCGAGTCCCTCAGCGATCCTCGAAAGTGCCGAAGACAGCCTTGGGTTCAATCTCGCCATCGACGCCACAGGTTCGGTCGCCGGATGGGAGTTGGCCACCCAGTGCGTCCAGCCGGGAGGCGAGGTGCTGTTCTTCGGAGGTTGTCCTGCGGGAACACGGCTCTCTCTCGATACCGCGAGAATTCACTATGAAGAGATCACCTGCCGGGGCTCCTACCATCATCGACCTGCTGCGGTATCCGAAGCTCTCGCGCTCCTGGCCCGTCGAGGCCTGGCAGTCGATCTTCTTCTGTCTCGCGAAATGCCCCTAGAGCAGATTGAGGAGGCCCTGCGCAGCATGATGCGCCGAGAGACTCTCAAAGTCGCGATCCGGCCCGCAGCCTAGAGCTTGGAGAAATAGACGTGAAGTTGGGAACCCTCGGGCTCCATCCGGCGCATCCTCACCGCAGGATCTTCCAAATCGGCCACGACATGCAGCTCCTGACCCGCGTCGCCCGTATGCAGGCCGGTTCGAATCGCCGAGACGTGGCTCGTGCCCACTGCCAGACTGCGCCTCGAGAAGGGCCGTGATACGCCCAGGATCTTGACGACTTGCCGCGGCGTGCCGGTATCCAGTCGGAACACCACCAGCTGATCAGTATCGAAGGGACCATCTCCCCAGAGGGTCAAGACGGTCTGATTCTGAGACTCCTGCCAGGTGATGTGATCGACGCCGGTCAGGACCACGCCGGAAGTTGGCTGGAGTGGTGGTTTGTTTTGCGCGCCGGCCCGCTGAGGTCGAGTCCCAGGCGCCGGATCCACTCGCATGACCGTTGGCGGCGTCGCCGACTCAGCCTGCGTTGCGCCTTCCGATGCCTCCCCAAACCCAGCTTCGGCTCGAGCAGGATCTTCGAAATCGAAGGCCGCGATGATCTCTCCTCTCTCAGGCGCCTCTTCGAGATCCTCCGCCAGCAGCTCGGTCGACACTGGTTGCCCTAGACCAACGTCCGAAGACCATGGCCACGCGAACCCATCTCGGAAACTCAAGTACACCACCAGGCCGATGAGGACTCCCAGGAAAGCCATGAGAATCAGCAGCCAGAGCTCTCGAACCTGCTGCCAGAAGCTGGAGGAGGCTTCTTCGAGCTCGGCCATCTCGTCCGGTAGCCGCTCCAGATCCCCATCCAGAGAGGCCTCTCCTCCTTGAGCTTTCGGGAGCACTCCAGCCAGGTCGAGAGCCTCTTCCTCGAGATCTTCTCTATCCGCTTCCCGAGTCGAATCCTCCGCGTCGAGGTCCGTCTCGTCTTCGGCTGCAGCCGTAGCCTGCGCTTCTGTCTCGTCCCCCGGCACCACCTCCTCAGCCTCGATTGCCGACTCCACTTCGTCGAGCAAGCTGGCAGCCGCCGCCAAACCCCCCCCCTTCTCCTCCCGGTCGGCTCCGACCGCGAGCTGCCCTACCTCGACAATCAGCGATTCTGAAGCAGCGTCTGCCGATTTCTCGACTCCATCCGACGCCACCACCTGACGATCCTCCACGACCTCAAACTCCTCCCAGAGATCTTCCAGGGTGACTTCAATGGGCTCCTGGTCGGCTGCATCCTGCGCCGTGACCTCGACCTCGGCACCAGAGTCTTCCGCTGCCAGATCCAGCAGAGGTATGCCTTTCTGGTGGAGGTGGTTCAGCACCACGGGCAGGAGTTTCTGACTGGCCTCGTCGAGGCTGGTAAATCGCACGGTAACCCCGGCAACTTCGCCCGTGGTTGGCAAAGGGTCGTGCACCCGAATGACTTCCCCTTCGCCTCGGAGCAGGCGGAAACCGTCGCGGATACGAAGCTCGAAGCGCAGGGGTGAGCCCACACGCTCCCTCGGTTCGGCCTCGAGAAAGAGCCCCCCCGAGGAGATCCGCGAAGAGCAGCCCTCAAGAAAGTCCTCGAAGCTGGAGAACTCCAGCACAACCAGAGGCTCGGCAGGCGAGCGACTCGAAGACAGGGGGTCCTGGTTATTACCGGTCATCAGGCAAGTCCGGGCGCCACAAGGCTAACGGTAGCCCCATTCTAGCGCCAAATCCGGCCCTCGGCGGTGAATTGACCTCTCACGCCGCGACCATCAGAGGTAAACTCACGGCTCTGATGGCCCAGGCCCTGATGGAAACGGGGCTGTGGTCGCCGATAGGGGAACACCCAGCGTGGACTCGATCCGCAATTTCTGCATCATCGCTCACATCGATCATGGCAAATCGACCCTGGCCGATCGCCTGATCCAGAGCTGCGGGGCCGTCGAAGACCGGGAATTTCGAGACCAGATTCTCGATTCCATGGATATCGAGCGCGAGCGAGGTATCACGATCAAGAGCAACACGGTGACCCTGCTCTACGAGGCCCAAGATGGCAATCGGTACACTCTGAACCTGATCGACACGCCCGGACATGTCGACTTCTCGCACGAAGTCCGGCGCTCGCTGATGTCCTGCGAAGGCGCTCTCCTGCTGGTCGATGCGTCGCAAGGGGTCGAGGCGCAGACGGTGGCCAATCTCTACCTGGCACTGGAGTACGACCTCGAGCTGGTCCCGGTAATCAACAAAATCGACCTGCCGTCGGCCGATATCGAGCGCGCCCGGGAGGAGATATCGGAAGACCTCGGGCTGGATCCCTACGAGGCCGTTCTCTGTTCAGCCAAACAGGGGATCGGGATCGAAGATGTCCTCGAAGCCGTCGTTCACAAGCTTCCGCCACCCATCGGCGACCCCGAGGCCAAACTTCAGGCCCTGATCTTCGATGCGCAATACGACCCCTACAGGGGTGTCGTGATGATCTGTCGAGTCAAGGACGGTCGCCTTCGCCCGGGTCAGCGGATCCGCCTGATGCACAGCGACAAAGAGTTCGAGGTCGAGGAGGTGGGGCAACTCCAGCTTCGCCGGGTCAAGACGGACGAGTTGTCGGCCGGAGCAGTGGGCTATGTCATCGCCGGCATCAAGACCGTGCGCGACATCGCGATCGGCGACACCATCACCGAAGCCCGGCATCCTGCTGAAGAGCCGCTACCCGGATACAAGGAGGCCAAGCCAGTCGTCTTCTCCTCGATCTATCCCATGTCCACCGACGACTACGAGGATCTGACGACAGCGCTCGACAAGCTGGCCCTCAACGACGCAGCCCTGACCTACGAAAAGGACTCCTCCGTCGCTCTTGGGTTCGGCTTCCGCTGCGGTTTCTTGGGCCTCCTCCACCTCGATGTGGTGCAAGAGAGGCTGAAGAGAGAGTACGGCCTCTCCTTGATCCTGTCTGCCCCATCGGTGCGCTACGAGATCACCCTGCAGAGTGGCGAGGAGATTGCAGTCGACAATCCGACCCTCTATCCGGACCCGTCACAGATTCAGAGTGCAACCGAGCCCTACATCAAGGCCTCGATCATGATGCCCGAGCGCTACATCGGCGTCGTCATGGAGCTCTGCCGGGAGAAGCGGGGCCTGAACACAACCTTCAACTACCTGTCCGTCGGCAGAGTCGAGCTGACCTCCGAGCTCCCCCTGGCCGAGGTGCTGTTCGATTTCTACGACAAGCTCAAGACCGTCACCCAAGGCTACGGATCCTTCGACTACGAGATGCTGGACTACCGACCCACAGACCTGGTCAAGGTCGATATCCTGGTAAATGGCGAGCCGGTCGATGCACTCTCCCAGTTGGTCCATCGCGACATGTCCCGCGCAAGGGCATTGCGCTACTGCGAGAGACTCGAGGAGACCATCCCACGACAGCAGTTCAAGATTGCCATTCAGGGGGCCATCGGCGGCCAGATCATCGCCCGCTCGACTATCAACGCCTACCGCAAGGACGTCACGGCCAAGTGCTATGGCGGTGACATCACTCGCAAGAGGAAGCTGCTCGAGAAGCAGCGTGAAGGCAAGAAGCGGATGAAGGTGGTCGGAGCGGTGGAAATTCCGCAATCGGCCTTCATGGCGGTACTCACGTCCGACACCCAGAAGTGAGTGATTTCGACGGCCCCGGGCTGTACATCCACGTTCCCTTTTGTACCCATATCTGTCCGTACTGCGATTTCTCCGTACTTACCGGAGATCGATCCTGGCAGACTCGCTATTTGCAGCATCTGTCACTGGAAATCGAGCTCCTGACCGAATCCGGCTGGCCGGAACTGGTCCGTGAACCGCCCAGCGAGGCGTTCGACACGATCTACTTCGGGGGCGGTACCCCCTCGATGCTGCCGCCCGGCAACCTCGAGAGCATCCTCGAGGCAGTTCGGGCCAAGATGCACGTCCGCGAGAACGCCTGGCTATTCCTGGAGGCCAATCCCGAGGATGTCACCCTGAAAGCCGCAACGACCTGGCGCCAGATGGGATTTCGCACGATCAGTCTGGGCGTGCAGTCCTTCGCCGAAGACAATCTCGCCTTCCTGGGACGGCAGCACTCACCACGGGCCGCGCGGCGGGGTCTCGACAACGCCCTCGCTGCCGGATTCGATACGGTAGCCATGGACCTGATCTACGGCATTCCAGACCAGTCACCAAGAGCCTGGCAAAGCGATCTCGACGAGGCTCTGGCGGCCGGGCCGCATCACTTGTCCTGCTATCAGTTGACCGTTCATCCCCGAACCCCGTTCGGATTTCGACAACTGCGGGGTGAGATGATGGAGATGGACAACGACGACCAGGCGGAGCTCTTCATGCTCACCCATCGTCACCTGGCGGCAGGCGGCATGCCGGGTTACGAGGTTTCCAACTTCGCCGCTGGCCCCCAGCATCGCTCCCTCCACAACCAGAAGTACTGGTCTCACTCCCCCTATCTTGGGCTAGGTCCCTCCGCCCACTCCTTTGCCCGGGGTCGTCGATGGTGGAACCCGCGAAAGATCAAGGCCTGGATGGCGCCTCTGGATGCGGGCCGCCCGCCGCTCGAAAGTGTCGAGGAACTGGGCCTGGAGAGCCTCGTCCTGGAGAGCCTGATGTTGGGCCTGAGAACCTACGACGGCGTCGACTTCGACAACTTGCCCGGCGGACTGGGACCGGCGCTGTGGCGAGACAATCGAGCGACGATCGATGAGCTCGTGAAGCGGGGATTGGCCACTGTCGATCGATCCCGCCTTCGACCGACCCTTGCGGGCCTGGCAATCGCAGACACCGTCGCTCGATCCCTCGATCTCGGCGGTCTGCGAAACGAGCCAACCTAGACAGCTCCACTAGCCCGCCGCCTAGAACCCGAGTCGCTGCCGATCCTCTGGGGTGTCCACGTCCTTCAGCGCGGCTGAGTCTGCCAAGGGCAGCTCAATGATCCCGTCAGCGTGAAGTGGAAATAGCTGCCGCCCTCCAGCGTCCCCCTCGAGACGCTCCAATTCGGCGAACAAGCTTCGGGCGAAGAGCACTGGTGCACCCCTGGTTCCCCCGAAGGTGGGCACCACGATCGGCCCGCCTGTTGCTTCGAACAGTTCAATCAAGCCATCGATCAGTCTGATTTCCAGGTGCGGCTGATCCACGGGCATGAAGAGCGAGCCAGAAGCCGCGCCGCTGACCGCCTCGAGACCGGCCCTTACTGAGCTGGCCTGACCTGAGCTATGGGCCGCGTTCTCGACAATCCTGACCGGCAGCCCGGCCAGTGCGGTCGTCACCCGGCCTGCTTGATGGCCTACGACCACGATGACCTCCGTCAACCGCGAGCCTAGCGCACGCCTTGCGACTCTCCTGACCAGAGCTTCGCCTGCCACGGGCCACAGCTGTTTGGGCAGATCTGCACCGAATCGCCGCGAGGCGCCTGCTGCCAGCAGCACACCCGAGACGGTCGATTCAGCGAGCATCCTTTGGGTCGCCTGTCCGCCCATGATGTACCGCAACCATCTGAGCGGCGATTGCCAGGGCGATCTCAACCGCTCGCCGCCCCCCGAGGTCGAGGCCAATGGGAGCATGCAGTCGTTTCAGATCCAGTTCGGAGAAGCCCATGTCCCTCAGCTTCGACAGCCTCTTCTTGTGGGACTTCTTCGATCCCAGCACGCCAATATAGCGAGCCGGGCTCCGCAGTGCCGATTCGATCGCCGGCAGATCGATCTTGGGATCGTGACTCAGCACCGCCACGAAGGTACTCTCATCGATACCAACCTGCAGCAAGGCCTTCTGGGGCCAGGCGCCGATTCGTTGGCTTGCACCGGCAAACCTCTCCTGGCTCAGAAATGCCGCTCGCGGATCGACAATTACCGTCTCGAAGCCCAGCTCACGAGCCAGTCGAATCAAGTGTTCGGCAACGTGGACGGCACCGACAACGACGAGCTTCAGAGGTGGCGCCACGACCTCGAAGAACACATCGACCGTCGCTCGGTCGCTGTCAAAAGCCTGGCGAGCGGATTGCTGGGCAGGTATGAGCTGTTCGGCATAGAGGGAGGCGCGCTGGTTCAGTCTCGGCGACCCGAGGTCCCCCAGGGTCTGCCCGCCGGGCCAAACCAGGAGCTGGCAGCCGACTCCCGGGCCCGCCACCACTGTGGCTAGCGCGATCGACTCCTGATCTGCAAGCGAGCGTCGAAGCGTCCTGAATATGGCCTCCTGCACCTCAGGCCACCTTCTCGATGAACACTTCGATCTCTCCTCCGCAGCTCAGTCCCAGACTCCAGGCCTCCTCGTCCGCTACCCCATAGCGCAGCAGTCGGGGCTCACCTGAGACGAGCACTCCTTTCGCCTCCTGACAGACCGCCGCTTCGACGCAGCCACCGCTGACCGATCCGACCATTTCTCCATCGTCCCTGATCGCCATCTTGGAGCCCAGCGGGCGGGGTGCCGAGCCCCAGACCTTGACCACGGTAGCCAGAGCTACACCCGAGCCCTGCCTCTTCCAACCTTCGATCTCTTTGAGGACTTGTCGCACTTGTCGTTGTCTCTTTCCGACCTGAACCACAATGGGTCGGGCCTAGGCTGAATGTCACAGGCGTGGGAATTATGAATCGGCACTCGTTCCCGATCAAGAGACGCGCCGTACCCGTCTGACCGATCACTACCGGACCAGGGTCGCCAGTCCGGGCTGGCTCGAGTCAGGAATAGGCCGTCTGCTCCAAGCAGTTCCATTGTGAAATTGGCGCCAGAAGAGTAGTCTTACGGTATTGAGACTGAAGAACCTCGAAAGACCCTGGAAGGAGGGGGAGGTAGGTATGACATACCGCGAAGACCGTGGCCAATTGCTGCTAGGCGTCGCGCGCGGCGCGATCCTCGTGTGTGCTGCAGTGCTCCTGGTGCTTTCAGCGGCCGGACCCGCCGACAGCGCGACAGAGGACACAGCCTTCCTGGTCGCCAAGGGAAGGGTGACCTATCGCGTCTACTGCATCAACTGTCACGGCGCCAAAGCCAAAGGTGACGGCACCCTGGCAGAGCTTCTGACTGTCAAGCCGACCGACTTGACGGTCCTGACTCAGGAGAACAACGGGACCTTTCCCGCCGACCGAGTGATGAGATCGGTCGACGGGCGAGAGGAGGTCCGCGGGCACGGCATGAAGGAGATGCCTGTGTGGGGAGACGTCTTTCAGACGTCGGGTGCGGAGCCCTCCGGCGACGACGAGACGGCAGAAGAGCGGGCCATTCGAAAGATCCGCGAGCTCGTGCTGTATCTAGACTCCATCCAGGTCGAATGACTTCGAGCCGCTGAGAGAGGAGCTGGGGGGGCCAGTACGGCCTCCCGGTGGACTGCCTACCTCATCCTCCCAACAACCCCTTCACATCTCCACCCTCCAAGTCCATGCGGCTCGCCTGCGGCGTGACCGGCAGGCCAGGCATGCGCATGATGTCGCCCAGCATCGGCACCACGAACCCGGCTCCCGCCGAGACGACAAAGTCACGCACGGTAATACCGAAATCGGTCGGGCGCCCGGCGAGTGTCGGATCGTCAGTCAGCGACGTGGGCGTCTTGGCCATGCAGACCGGAAGGTTGTCGTAGTCGAGCTCTTCGATTCTCTTGAGCTGTCGCTCCGCCGGCTTGGTGTAGGCAATTTCGGTGGCTCCATACATGGTCCGAGCGATCTTGCCGATCTTGACTTTCACCGGTTCCGACCAATCGTAGAGCGGCCGGAACGGACCCGAGGCCTTCTCGGCGTGATGCACCAGCGTCTCTGCCAGCTCGATGCCCCCGTCGCCACCCTTGTCAAAAATGTCCGACACGGCGAATGGAGCTCCCATGGCCTGACAGGCTTCACGGACGATCGCAATCTCGTCTAGAGTGTCGCCGCCGAACTTGTTGAGAGCCACCACGGGAGTCTCACCGAAGGCGCGAATGTTCTCGACGTGCTTGCGAAGGTTGCCCAATCCACGCTCGACGGCCTGCGGATCCGGCTTGTCGAGCTCCGCCTTGGGCACTCCTCCATGCCGTTTCAGCGCCCTGACCGTTGCAACCAGGACGACGGCGGCGGGGTTCAGACCGGCAGACACACACTTGATATCGAAGAACTTCTCCGCTCCGAGATCGAAGCCGAAACCGGCCTCCGTGATCACCCAATCGCTATGGGCCATTGCCATCTTGGTGGCGATGACCGAGTTGCAGCCGTGGGCAATGTTGGCGAAGGGTCCGCCGTGAACCATTGCCGGAACTCCTTCGCCTGTCTGTACCAGATTCGGCATCAAGGCGTCCCTCAGCAGCACCATCATCGCTCCGACCGCCTCCAGTTCGGCGGCCGTCACCGGTTCGTTGCGGTAGGTGAACGCCACGAGAAGCCGTGCCAGTCGGGCTCGAAGATCGTCGGCGTCCTCGGCGAGGCAGAGAACTGCCATGATCTCGGAGGCGGGAGTGATGTCGAATCCAGTCTCCCTGGGAACACCTTGCAGCTTGCCGCCGAGCCCGATCACGACGTGACGGAGAGCTCGGTCGTTGAGATCGATCACCCGTCGCCAGAGGACCCGGCGCGAGTCGATTCTCGGCTTCTTGCCGTGGTAGAGGTGATTGTCGACGATCGATGCCAGGAGGTTGTTGGCAGACGTGATGGCGTGAAAATCACCTGTGAAATGAAGGTTGATGTCGGCAGTGGGTACCAGCACAGATTTGCCGCCGCCGGTGGCACCGCCCTTCAAGCCGAAGGTCGGTCCCAGGGAGGGCTCACGTAGCGCCAGGCAGACTTTCTTGCCGATCTTGGCCATGCCCTGTGCCAGCCCGATCGAGGTTGTGGTCTTTCCTTCGCCTGCACTGGTCGGCGTGATGGCGGAGACCAATACGAGCTTGCCAGGCGCTCTGCCGTTATCTCGTGCCTCGAGCCGAATCTTGGCCTTGTCGTCTCCATAGGGCACCAAGTGCTCGGGTCGCACACCGAGATCCGCTGCGACTTCTCCAATAGGACGGGGAACAGGTGTCGGGCTCATGTGATTGGTCTCCTTGTTTCTGCAAGCGGGGAAGTACGGCAGGACCTACAGCGCCCGCCGATTATCTCAGAATCAACAGCGTCTCGAAGCTCTCGACGCTACCCACCGCTCGCTCCCGGGCCCGATGCCGAATCGCTTCCGACAGCTCTCGCACCGAAACCTGCTCGGCACTAGACAGTCATTGTTTCAGTTACGGTCGACTCCCGCCACGGCTCCTCAGGCGGGCCCGTCTCCCGCCCGGACAGGTAGGGTTTGATCAGCGATTCGATTAGGGGTAGTCTCGCCAGCGCAGGTCTGCTTCGGGCACTTTTCACTCAGACTCCAGGAGGAACTATCGATGGCACCTACCAGGGCTGTGATCATGGGAGCAGCAGGTCGCGACTTCCACAATTTCAACTGCCTGTTTCGCGACAACCCTGAGTACGAAGTGGTGGCTTTTACGGCCACGCAGATTCCCGATATCGAGGGCCGTACCTACCCGTCGGCACTGGCTGGCGAGCTCTATCCGGAGGGAGTGCCCATCCATCCCGAGGAAGATCTGGAATCGATCGTTCGTGAGCAGGCGGTAGACGAAGTCTGGTTCTCTTACTCCGACGTACCCTTCGACTACGTCATGGACAAAGCGAGTCGTGTGGTCGGTTGGGGCGCTCACTTCGGTGTCTGCTCCGCGACCAAGACGATGCTACCGTCCACCAAGCCGGTCATTGCGATCACTGCTGTGCGCACTGGAGTCGGCAAATCGCAGACTAGCCGCTACATCTCACGGCTCCTCCGGCAACTCGGCAAGAAAGTCGTCTCCGTCCGCCATCCGATGCCCTACGGCGACCTGTCGAAGCAGATTTGCCAACGCTTCGCCAACTACGAGGACCTCGACCGGCACGACTGCACGATCGAAGAGCGCGAGGAGTATGAGCCACACATCGACAACGGTTTCGTGGTCTACGCCGGAATCGACTACGAGAAGATCTTGAGGGAGGCCGAGAAAGAAGCCGACCTCATTCTCTGGGATGGTGGAAACAACGACACTCCCTTCTACAGGCCCGACCTCTACATCACTCTGTTGGACCCCCATCGGCCGGGTCACGAGCTGAGCTACTACCCTGGCCAAACCAATTTCTTGCTGGCCGACATGCTGATCGTCAACAAGGTGCAGACGGCAAAGCCTGAAGACTTGAAGACCGTGCTCGACAACTGCGAGGCCTTCAATCCTCGAGCGACCGTGGTGCAGTGTCGGTCGGCGATCGTGGTGGACGAACCGGAACTGATTCGGGGCAAGCGGGCGCTGGTCGTCGAAGACGGCCCAACCCTGACCCATGGCGGCATGAGCTACGGAGCGGGTTGGTTTGCAGCCCAGAACTCAGGCGCCGTCGAGATTGTCGACCCCGTCCCCTATGCCGTCGGCTCTATCAAGGACACCTACGAAGCCTATCCGAACTCGCGGCAGGTCCTTCCTGCGATGGGCTACGGTGAAGACCAGATCCGCGAGTTGGAGGCCACCATCAACGCCGTCGACGCAGACGTGGTCGTGGAGGGCACACCTATCGATCTTGGGAGAATCCTCAAGGCCAACAAACCGGTCGCCAATGTCCGTTACGAACTGGAGGAGCTGGAGCCGGGAGCGATCGAGCGGGCGGTCCGAGGGGTCGCGGAGACAGAGACCTCCTGAGGGGACTCCAGAGAATCAGGTGGCTGTGGCAGGTGACGGCTTCTCACTCTCTTTGGAAGCCGTGTCTTGCTGTTTCTTCTGGACCTCGGTCGGTAGCGGGGCCAGGACCATGACCATTCGACGTCCATCGAGCCGGGATCTGGACTCGACAGTTCCAACGTCGGCCAACGCTTTGGTCACTTTGTCCAGGATCTGCACACCCAATTCCGGCCTGCGCAGCTGACGATAGCGGAAGAAGATCGTCACCTTGACCTTCTTTCCGGTCTCGAGAAACCGGCGGGCACGCTTCGTCTTGATCTCGTAATCGTGCTCGTCGATGCTCGGTCGGTACTTGACTTCCTTGACTTCGATGACGTGAGTTTTCTTCCTGGCTTCACGGGCCTTCTTCTCTTTTTCGTACTTGAGCTTGCCCCAATCGAGTATTCGAACCACCGGTGGGTTTGCACTGGCACCGACCTCGACCAGATCCAGCCCACTCTCTTCGGCTCTTTGGCGAGCCTCCTCCAGTGGAACGACTCCCAATTGGGCGCCGTCGACGTCGATGAGCCGCACCGGGCTCTTTCGAATCTGGCGATTCACGCGAGGCTGCATATCCTTACTAATTTCTAGACTCCTTTCCGGTAGGTATCAGTTCGGTTCTGGGACCACGACGAACAAACCGAGCGAAGCGGAATTCACCTGGGTTCCGCAGCATCGAAGCGCGCTAGCACTGATCAGTCACGCTGTAGGAAGGGGCCCAAGTGCGAGGACCGGGCACGCAACTGTTGCGATGGAAGGCGTGAAAAACACGAATCCGCATGATACCACAAGCTCGCCTTCGGACGGTCGAGATCACATCTTCAGCGTCCATAGAACCCACCCCAGGGCAGCGGCCGGTCGGGGTAGCCGTCACTGGCTGAAACCTTCTTCGGAGAGGTCACAATTCTCACGGCCAATCGGGCCGGCAGTGGTATAGGATCGAGGCATGATGAGATGGCCCCTACGAACGATACTCGCTGCTACCTTGCTTGGGTCCATCCTCGCGGCCTGTGGTGGCTCGGCGCCAAAAGGAGAGACAGAACAGGCTCCGGCGGCTGAAGCCAGCGACTCCTCCGAGAGTGATCCAGAGATCTTCGAAGAGGGTTTCGAGGCCGGCGACGACCAGGACTGGAGCGACTCCGAGGTCGTCCCCGAGGGCGAGGATAGCGAGCCCAAAGTACCCGAGCAGGACTAGCATCGAGGAGCTCTGGGTAGTCCTGACCTCGAATCGCTGTTTCGGGTGCGCCACGCGTGCCCCCTTCTCCGTGACCGGAAGCCGGTTGATGTCCATACCTTCCACACCAGCCCCCAATCAGCCGGCGCTCCGCCAGCAGGTCTACGACTCCTCCCGAAGGCCTCATCCTGCCGTCGAGGAGCTCCAGGAGCTTCTGCGCTTCTGGCATCTCGTCGTCCAGTGGAGCCGACGAAACATCAAGCTACGCTACAAGAGATCCATCCTGGGGGTCCTCTGGACGCTCCTCGAGCCGCTGATGCTGATGACGATCCTGACGGTCGTCTTCTCCACGGTGTTTCGCTTTCCCAAACAGGCTTTCCCCTTTCCTCTCTACATCTTGCCGGGGCTGCTGCTCTACGACTTCTTCAATCGCTCGACCATGCAGATCGTCGAGGAAACCGTTGCCAGCCTGGGACTCGCAAGCCGGATCTATGTTCCCCGCAGTGCCTTCGCACTCGCAACAGTCATCACCTACCTGGTGAACTGGGCCATCGCACTGATCCCGCTGATCGCTATCATGCTCGTACTCCGTCAGCCGCTGTCCTGGTCGCTGCTGACAGTTCCGCTCGGTATGTTTCTTGCCGCGGTCTTCGCTCTGGGTGTGGGTCTTCTCGTCGCCACACTGGGAGTCTTCTTTCACGACGTCAAACTGACCTACCAGGTTCTTCTCACCGGCTGGTTCTACGCCACACCGATCATCTATCCAGTGGAGATTGTCCCCGAGAATATTCAGAAGGCCCTACTCCTCAACCCCCTGCTCCATCTACTCGCATTGGTCCGCCAACCGGTCATCCTGGCTCGGGTGGCTCCGCTCGAGAACTGGTTGGCTGCCCTGGGATTCAGTTTTGCTGCCCTGGCCGCAGGCTGGTGGGTCTTCACGACGCGAAGGAACGTCTTTGACTACCGCAGCTGACACGGCGCCAGAGATCTCGACCGGGGCTCATCGGGACGCCGCCCCGGCGATCGAGCTGACCGGCATCAATGTCCGCTTCTCGATGCCCAGCGAGAGAATCGTCAGCTTCAAGGAGTATGTCCTGAAGCGCATCTCGGGCAAGCTGGAGCATCGCGAGCTGTGGGCACTGCGCGGTATGGACCTAGTGGTCCAGCCGGGAGAGTTCGTCGGAGTCGTGGGTCGCAATGGCGCCGGAAAGAGTACCCTACTGAAAGTAATCTCGAGAGTCTTGACGCCGACGAGTGGACGAGTCGTGGTCCGGGGACAGGTCGCGCCTCTCCTCGAGCTGGGGGCCGGTTTTCACTTCGACCTCACCGGCAGGGAGAACGTCTACCTGAACGCATCTCTCTTCGGGTACTCGAGTCGTGTCGTGCAGAGGCACCTTGCCGACGTCATCGCCTTCTCCGAGTTGGAGGAGTTCATCGACCTGCCGATTCGCAACTACTCCAGCGGAATGCTGGCTCGGCTCGGTTTCGCCGTTGCAACCATGTTTCGCCCGGACATTCTGTTGATCGATGAGCTCCTCGCCGTCGGCGACGTCGGTTTCCAGGAGAAGTGCCTGGAGAGAATTCACGATTTCCGTTCGCGAGGAACAGCGATCCTCCTCGTGTCGCACCAGGTAGGTGCGATCTCGGGGCATTGTGATCGCACCCTTTGGATCGAGCGTGGAACCCTGAAATCGGCAGGATCGACAGACGAAGTCCTGCAGCGCTACTCGGAAGGCTTTGCTGAATCCTGAGGTGAGCTTCGTGGTCCCTTCCCTGGGGACCAGCCGGTTTTTGAGTGACTGTCTCGACTCGGCAGCCGCCTCTGAAGGGGTGTGCGTCGAGATCTTCCTGGTCCACCCTGCTTCCGTCACACCCACACTCGAGCCGCTACCGCGCCTCGAGGTTCTGGCCACTCGGAGAGAGGTCGGGTTCTCCATGGCCTGCAATCTGGGTATCGCAAAGTGCGCTGCAGA
This sequence comes from Thermoanaerobaculia bacterium, assembly GCA_947259195.1. Taxonomy (GTDB): domain Bacteria; phylum Acidobacteriota; class Thermoanaerobaculia; order Multivoradales; family JAHEKO01; genus JAUVRX01. Next base: position 21,531 of record CAMYLC010000051.1, read on the forward strand.
GTACATAGCCCTGCTCAATGACGACGTGATCGTCGAGCCCCAATGGGCCAGGCAACTGATTGCCGCGCTGGCCGCAGCACCCCGAGCAGCGGCCGCTCAGGGAGTCAATCTCCAGATGGCGTCTCCAGAATGGATGGACGGCCGAGGGTTGGAGTTCAACCGGAGCTGGCAGGCCGTCCAGATCGGGCTCGGTGACCCACCACCGGCTTCCAGCGAGCCAGCCGAGGAGATCTTTGGCGTCTCGGCAACGGCTGCCATCTATCGACGTTCTGCACTGGATTGCGTAGCCAGCTCGGACTCAGAGGTCTTCGATGTGGGGCTGGAGTCATACTACGAAGACGTGGACCTGGCCTGCCGTCTCCGAGCGGCCGGCTTCAGCGCCCTGTCCGTCCCGGCAGCACGAGCCCTCCACGCCGGGGCTGCCACCACCGAGAGTCGACCTCTGCACCGCTACAGCCTGATCTACGGCAATCGATACCTCGTGCTGGCACGAGCCCGGGGTCGAGACTTCTGGCCCAGCAATGGTTGGATCCGAGCCGGCACAAAACTGAGGTCCTTTGCCCACCGCGGTGATCCGACGGTTCGAAGCAGCGAGAGCCAAGTGGCGAGGGAGAGCTAGAAGCGTGGTTCCACCTCATCAGGACGGCTCCTCCCGACCGCTTCTGTCCGGAGTCGTGGTCCATTGGAATGGTGACGACGAGCTCCTGGCGCTGGTGGAGAGCTGGCCCGACGACCCGCGATTCGAACTCCTCGTGGTTGACAACTCCAGAGCCGTGAAGGGAAGGATCTCCGACAACCGAATCTTCGAGCCGAATGAGAATCTCGGCTTCGGCGGCGCCGTAAATGCCGCACTCGAGCTCGTTAACGCGCCAGCGATCCTGGTGCTGAACTCCGATGCTCGGCCAGCCCAGGGAGCTCTCGAAAGTCTGCTCGAGGGTCTGGAGCTTCATCCAGAGGCCGCAGGTCTTGCGCCCAGACTCGTCTCGGCGGACGGCAGCACCCAGCATTGTTGGCAGCTTCGCCCGATCCCAAGCTTGTCCACCCTCCTGCTGCAGTCGCTGATGATTCCGGCCGGTCGAGGACCGAAGGTAGAGCCGCCTGCTGGAACACCCGTGGAGCAACCCGCGGCAGCAGCTCTCGTCCTGAAACGTAGCGTCCTCGAAGAGATTGGAGGCTTCGACGAAGCCTTCTTCCCGGCCTGGTTCGAAGACGTCGACCTGGCGCGGCGACTCAACCGTGCCGGTCACCAGGTGATCTACTGGCCCGCCGCAGCCTTCGAGCACAGCCTGGGAGCGACAGTGCCCAAGCTGGGCTACGGTCGCTTTCTTTGGATCTACTACCGAAACCTGGAGCGCTACCTTCGCAAACACCACTCGCTGGCCACGGCGATTCTCGCCAGGCTACTGACAGCGGCTGCCGCAGCTGCTCGGATACCATGGCTCGCAGTGCGCACGCCGAGTCGCGCCTCCTCCCGGCAGGATGCGGCGCGCGGCCTGGTTGGACTCCTGCTCGGAGCCCTGACCGGATGGCGCCTGCCACTGGCCATTCGTCGCGAGATCGTCGACGGCCGGCGAGCGCCAGAGCCAAGGAGTTGAAACGTGGAAGCTGGCAAGGTAGCTGTCTGCATCGTGACGCACAATTCGGCAGACGACGTGCGCGGCTGCCTCGAATCAGTCGGCGCCTTGCAATACCGTCCATTGGAGCTCGTCGTCGTCGATTGCGCCAGCACTGACGATAGCGTCGCCGCCGTCAGGCGGCACATGCCACCAAAGCTCCACCTGGCACATCGGGTCCTGGATGAAAATATCGGCTTTGCCGGTGGAATGAACGAAGCCATCTCCCAGACCGAGGCTCCCCTAGTGCTGACCCTGAACTCCGATGCTCGACCGGATCCCGACTATTTGTCGCATCTTCTCGATCGAGCGGCGAAACATCCCGAGCTCAAGGTGGCGGCAGTCACCGGAAGATTGATCCGGCCGCGCGACGGAGGCGAGGCAGGAATACTCGATGCCTGTGGCATGGTCCTGTCCCCTACCTGGCGTCACTTCGACCGTGGGTCAGGTGAGCCGCTCAACGGCCGCTGGACGCGAGCCGACAGGGTGTTCGGGGCCACAGGAGCCGCTTCGCTCTTTCGGCGCCAGGCCCTCGACGATGTCGCCGTCGACGGCGAGATCTTCCTCTCCGAGTTCCATTCCTTCCGGGAAGATGCAGAGCTCTGCTTCCGGTTCCAGGAACGGGGTTGGGAGGTCCTCTACGAGCCTGCTGCCCTATGCGAGCATCGGCGGCACAACCTACCCGGCAGACGCCGTCAGATGCCTCCTCACGTCAACATGCACTCCCTGAAGAACCGCTACCTTCTGAGGCTCTACCACCAGAATGGCGTCAATCTCCTGCTCACTGGGGTCCCGGCTCTCCTGCGCGACATGGCCGCCTTTGTCTATGTCCTGGTCAAGGAGCGGAGTTCCCTGGCAGCCTACAGCTGGTTGTGGCGGCACCGGCAGGAGATCCTGCGTCGTCGCAAAGCCATCCGCAGCCGGTGCACGGCCAAGGGATCGGCGGTCAACAGATGGTTTTTTCGACGGGGCCTCGCGCTATGAGCCCTCTGCGCGTGGCCCTCATCGGGAGTCGGGGGATTCCAGCCCGCTACGGCGGCTACGAGACCCTCATGGAGGAGCTGTCGACCAGGCTGGTTCGGCTCGGCTTCGACGTCACGGTTTACTGTCGCAGTTACAACACGCCCCGTGATTTGGGCTGCTTCAAAGGGGTTCGACTGAGAGTCCTTCCAACCCTGCGAAGCAAGCACCTGGATACTCCCGTACACACCCTGCTCTCCTCTCTCGACGCTTCGCGGCAGCGCTTCGACGCAGCTCTTGTCGTCAACTCCATCAACGCCATCTTCGTGCCTCTCTTGAGAGTAACCGGAACTCCGGTCGCCCTGCACGTCGACGGAATCGAGCGGCAGCGAGCCAAATGGGGATTCCTGGGACGCGCAGCCTACGCCCTGTCGGAGCGTCTGTCCGTGGCTTTGCCGGACGTCCTGATCACGGATGCTGAGGTCATCCGGGAGTACTATCTGGAGCGCTATGGGTGCGAGTCGACCGTCATCGCCTATGGCGTCGACCCGAAACCCGAAGCGCCCGGTGATACGCTGGAGAGCCTGGGTTTGAAACCGGCAAAGTACTTTCTCTACGTGAGCCGTTTCGAGCCCGAAAACAACCCTCATCGGGTGGCCGAAGCCTACCGCCGGGTGGAGGGCGATCTTCCTTTGGTGATGGTGGGAGGCGCTCCCTACGCCGATCGCTTCATTCGCAGTTTCGTCGACAACGCCGACCCTCGAATCCTCTTTCCTGGACCGATCTACGGGCGAGGCTATCGAGAGCTGCTTTCCCATGCCCTGGCCTATGTTCACGCCACCGAGGTCGGCGGCACTCATCCGGCACTCGTCGAGGCCATGGGCTACGGAAACTGCGTCGTGGTCAACGACACTCCCGAGAACCGCGAGGTGGCAGGCGAAACCGCACACTACTTCACAGCCTCCCGGCCCCAGACCCTGTCTCGTGCGCTCGAGTCGATGCGGAGCGACCCTCAAAACGCCCACGAGAGGGGTCGGTCCTGTCTCGAGCGAGCGAGCCGTCTCTACAACTGGGACGAGGTCGCTGCGAGCTATCGGAGACTATTCCGGTGCTTGGCTGAGACCACCGAGCCATGAGACAAGCCCTTGCGGGGTCTCTTCTCCTTCTGACCCTGGGATGCGAAGCAGAGCCGACGAAGACTCTCGCACCGACCCGGGGCTTCATCCTGATATCGATCGACACCCTTCGAGCCGACCATCTGAGCTGTTACGGCTACACACGCGGGACCAGCCCCTTTATCGACACACTTGCGGCGCGCGGCGTCCTCTTCGAGAACGCCTTCGTCCAGCTTCCGGGAACGCTCCCTTCCCATATGTCCATCTTCACCGGTCTCTATCCGGCTGAGCACGGCGTCTACCCGCCAGATGGTGTCCTGTCTCCCTAGATACCGACCCTGCCGGAGATCTTCCAGGCGAACGGTTTCAGAACGGGCGGATTCACGGAGGGTGGATACGTCGATGGAGACTACGGTTTCGCCAGGGGATTCGAGGTCTTCAGCGATCGGGCTGGCCAAGTTGAAAGCGATGTAGAAGAGACTTTCGGCCGTGGCCTGGAGTTTCTCGAAGGCCTCGAAGACGATGAGCCCTTCTTCCTCTTTCTCCATACCTACTCGGTCCACGATCCCTACACACCCATGGAGCCATACTCCAGTCTGTATTGGCAGGGGCCGGTCCCGAACACTTTCGAACCAACCGGGCCCAATCTCGTGGCAGTCAACCGAGGCGAGCTACAAATCACCCCACGGACCACCAAGTACTTCGAGTCGCTCTACGACGGGTCCATCAACTACGTCGACGACATGCTCCGCCAACTCTTCTCAGATCTGGCCCGCCTGCGCTTGAGCGACCAGATAACGCTCGTGCTCACCTCGGACCACGGTGAAGAGTTTCGAGAACACGGCAGGATGGTGCATCAACAGGTGTACCCGGAGACGCTGAGAGTCCCCTTGATATTCCTACACCCGGGGCTCCACAAACCGCGGCGAGTTCAATCCCTCGTAGAGAGCATCGACATAGCTCCGACCCTGCTCGACATTGCCGGTCTCGCGATTCCCCAACAGTCGGGTCGGAGTTTGGTGGACCTGCTGTTGGGTGGCCATGAGCCCGAAGAATCCCAGGCCTATGCCGAGTCCTTCGTGAATCCGACTCGAACAGTCCTCCGCCTCAACAAGAACGGCTTCTCTCAGTTTCTCGCCACCTCCTTACTGCAGAGCGACCAAAAGCCCGTATGGGTCAGCCACTCCGTGTCTTTCGACGTGGCATCCGACGAGATCCGGTTCAGGGTATCGAGCTACAACCAACCCAGGGTCTTGAGGGTCGAGCTCAATGGCGTCGAGGATGGATCCCATAAGATACGTCCGGACGCCTGGACCACGATCGAGATCGCGCCGCCGCAAGGAGTCCCTCTGGCCCGAATCA
>CAMYLC010000052.1 GCA_947259195.1 Thermoanaerobaculia bacterium
CTCCTTGAGCGTGTAGAAGATCTCGCCGTCGAGAAACTCGTCTCGCAGTCGGGCATTGAAAGACTCGACGTAGCCGTTCTCCCAGGGACTACCCGGCTCAATGGAGAGCGGAGCCACCTCCAGCCTGCCGAGCCACTCCCGATCCGCCTTGGCGGTGAATTCCGGGCCATTGTCGGAGCGGATGCAGGTCGGCAGGCCTCGAGAGAGGAAGAGGTCCGCTAAGGCCTCGATCACTTCCCAGGAAGAGAGCTTCCGCGCCACGCGGATGGTCAGACACTTACAAGCGGGCGATCGATGAAGAGACCTACAAGAGCGAGCTCGACCGCCTGCGGGCCGAGATCACGGTCACCCGAATCGAGCGCAACGACAGCGAGCTCGATTCAATCGATGTCGAGACGGTGCTCGAGTTTGCCGAGCACGTAGTGCTCAATGCACGCCGCATGTGGAGCGAGTTTCCCCTGCAGCACCGTCGGCGCATGCAGAAGGTCCTCTTTCCCGAAGGCCTCGTCTACGACGGCGAGGCATTTCGAACCCCGCTAACCTGCCTGTTCTTCAGGGACTTGGAGCGGTCAGAGAGCGAAGAGTATGAGTTGGTAGCGCGTACGGGATTCGAACCCGTGTTACCGGCGTGAGAGGCCGGCGTCCTAGACCCCTAGACGAACGCGCCACGAGGACTGCATAAAGTAGCAAATCGGGGGGCGATGGTAAACCCCGGCGAGCACCGAGGTCGCCCTCTTCAGAGGTCCGTGGCGAACATCTGCCGATAATGACGATACCAGTCGCTTTGGAAGAGCTCCTCGGGGTCCCATTGGCGCTTCCGGCGCAGGAACTCGGACATCTCGGGATAGCAGGTCTCGACCTGCCCGCGAGTCGCCCACCGATGATAGGTCAAGAAGTAGGTGCCGCCCTGCTCGAGAGCGAGGTCGATCAAGAGCCCAAACTGACCCCGCGCCCTTTCGATTCCCTCTGGGCTGTGCTCCACGTGCAGGTTGAGCACAATGCAGGCCCAGGGCTCGCGTGCCCAGGGTAGGAAAGTCACTTCGTCGCGCTCGATCAAGCGGATCGTGCCGTAGATGACGTTGACGCCAGAGCGCCGAAACTCCTCGGCCGCTCGACCCATGAACTCAGTCAGGCGATCGCGCGGGACGTACACCTCGCTGATCATCTCTGTCGCCGGGTCACCCGAGCCCGACTTCTTATCGAGGAGCTCGTGATAGTCGTCCAGGTAGTAGCTCAGCTGATGGGTGTCCGACCAATAGACCTGGCCGGTACTCGAAAGGTAGTACCTCGCATATTCATCAAAGGCTCGCGCCTTGTCGAAGTGCGCCAACTCGAGGAGCCGGCGCCACGCAGCTCTCGGTAGTCGTCGCTGCCGTTTCGGCATCGGCGCCTCTGCTGGCAGTGGGCGGTAGCAGGAAAAGACACCCGTCTTCAGATAGTCCTGGGCGGACTCATCGGTCTTGAATTGGAAGTCTCCAAAACTGAATCCATTGGCGCTGCGCTCATCGAAGGCTCGAGCCAGACCCTCGATCGAACGCACCTCGACCACGCGTTCGATCTTCTGTCGAGGCGCCAGCCACAGGACCAGGGAATAGACGACCCCGAAGAGCCCATAGCCACCAATGGCCAGCGAGAACAACTCCCGATTCTCGTGGCGGCTGCATCGATGGATCTCGCCAGCAGCGTCGATGAGGGTCAGCGAGTCGATGTCCCCGACGATCGGCTGAAGAGTCAGACCCCGGCCATGAACATTGGAAGCGAGTGCACCGCCGAGTGTCAGTCGGTCAGCACCTGTCTGCTTTTGACGAATCCCCCATCCGGGTGAGACAGCCGCCTGGTGATCGCTGCACCATTCGATCAGCTCCGGCCATTCGATCCCCGATTCGACTTCGACCGTTCCCCGCTCCGGATCGAAGCTCAGGACGCGATTCAGATCGCGGATGTCCAGGTTCAGGGTCTCGGTGCCGAACTGCTGTCCTCCCATTGAATGTCGGCCGCCTGAGATCGAAACCGCACGGCCCTGCAGCCCAGAATCGCGAACCAGCGACATCAGCGAATCGAGTCCCGCAGGACGCGCTACACGGTCGACCTGGGTAGCGTTCAGCTTCGAGTGAACGTCATTGAGGACCACCGGCCCAGAAGAGCGCTTAGCCTTGCGGCAAGCGATGGGCAGCGCTACTGCACCGGCACCGACCTGGAGGAGTTGACGTCGTGTGAGCATCGCAGCGACTCCAGATCAGATGTTACAGGCTGCGGTGGCCGGCTCCTTCTACAACCCCTCTACCCCCTGGTATCCTCCGCTTCGTGAGGGACTTGCGACACATAGCCAGTCTGCTATGCCTTGGCCTGCTCGGCATCCAGCTCGGCGGAGTGGCCCGCGGTGCCGAGGCACCCCAGCCCGTCACTCTCTTCGAATCGGGCCTGGCAACTCTGGACATTGGCCGCCGTCAGGTTCCTGTTGGCTACTCCTTGTCCGCAATCGGGCCCGTCTTCACACTGCATTCGGTGGTCGTGCAACTGGGCGGCGAGCTCAAGCTGGGCCCCCTGTACCAGGCCCATGAGCTGATTGTCGGCGAGACGAAATACGTCTTCGGCCCGGGCAGCGCGGCGGTCACCGTTGAAAACGAGATCCTTCCCCTGAGCCAGCCTCCCATCCCGGCGGAGGACGGTCTCAAAGTGCCCCTCGATCTTTTCGAGATCATCTACGGCGAGAAGATGGGCTACGACTTTCAATGGGATCCCTCGACAAGGACGCTGACGGTGCAGCGGCAGCCGCAGCGCCTGGTGCCGGTCTCCATCGACCTCGTCCACCTTCAGGGCGTCACCACAGTGGTGCTGCAGTTTCCTTTCCGGCCCAGGTACCGGATCAACCGGGCTGCCAACATCGTCGAGGTCGAGTTGATCGGCGACCGGCTGAGCCCGGAGATGGTGAAGTCCCTGCCCACCGATCCCCTCGTGCGGGACATCAAGCTCGGGCAACAGGAGCTCCGGCTGGTCCTGGCTCAAGAGGCGGAAGCCGAAGACTATGTCCTGCAGGACCCCTTTCGGCTCGTCTTCGATGTCTATCGGAAGAGGCCCACGGCAGCGACTCCGACTGTCGACCCCTCACCACCGACCCGAAGCTCCGAGGTGCGGACCATCGTGATCGACCCGGGCCATGGGGGCTCGGACACCGGCGCCATCGGGCCGAGTGGAGTGCAGGAGAAAGACCTGACATTGACATTGGCCCGCGCCTTGCGAGCCCGCCTGGCGGAGAAAATGCCGGTCCGCGTGATTCTCACGCGCAACGAAGACGCCGAGCTGCCTCTCGAGACCCGGACGGCTCTCGCCAACCAGCAGAAGGCCGATCTCTTCATATCTCTGCACCTGAACTCGGTGCAATCGCCCAGCGCCAACGGTGCGGAAACCTACTTTTCGAGTCTCGAGGCCACCGACGAGTCCGCAGCGCAAGCGGCCGAGGCCGAGAACCTCGTCGCTGCTTCAGGCGATGACGGTGACGCTCTCTACGACCTGCAGTTGATCCTCTGGGATCTGGCCCAGAGCCAGTTCCTGGCACAAAGCCAACAGCTCGCCAAGCTCGTCCAGAGCGAGCTCAACGAAGCCCTGGGTCTCAACAATCGTGGAGTCAAACAGGCCCCCTTCCGGGTGCTGATCGGCGCTTCCATGCCGGCCGTTCTGGTGGAGTGCGGATTCGTCAGCAACCCTGACGAGGAGAAGGCGCTACTGGATCCCGCCTATCGGTCCCAACTGATCAATGCCCTCGTCAGGGCAGTCATGCGGTATCGAGCCGCCGTGATGGGGTCCGAAGCCCTGGTCGACGAGGCGCTGCCATGAACCAGCGCACAGCCGGGGTCTTTCTGGCTGTGATCTTGCTGATCGCACTCGGAATCATCATTCTCTGGTGGACCCAGAGGGACGGGCCAGCCGCCCCCGGGCAGATCGCGGCCCCGGAGGTGCCGAGGCTGGAGGGGGACGATGCTCTCGCTGACTTCTACTTCCCGGGAAATGGTGGCCGGCTCTTCGTGGAGCAACGCGCCCTGCCAGCGTCGGAAACGCTCGAGGAGCGGCTCTCGAGCCTGCTCGAAGCTTTCCTGCTGGGACCCGAAGCCCAGAATCTCTACCCCGCTTTTCCGCCGGAAGTCAGTCTCGGTCATGCGATGGTCACCGACGAAGGGGTCGCCCATATCGACCTGACCATAACGGGCCAGAACGCCAACCTTCCTTGGGGCTCGAAACAGGAGATGCTGGCGGTCTACGGGCTCGTGGACACCGTGCTGCTCAATCTGCCCGAGATTCAGGGAGTTATCCTCCTACGCAACGGCGAACAGCGTTCGACCTTCGGTGGCCACCTGGACACGACCAGGCTGCTCCTCGCCAACCAGGACCTGCTCGCCGAGCGAACACCGTAGTACTTTGTGAAGAGTCACCAGCCCAGGACCCAGGGCCCGAGCCCCAGGACGGGTGGGCGGCAGGTCAGGGTCGGCCCCAGAGGTCCTTTTCGTCCTTCGGCAGCACCGGCTTTCGAAGGCCGCGATCGCCGGCCTCGTCGAGGGCTGCGAGGATAGGTGCCAGCGCCGCGTTCTGGTTCTTCACCAGCTCTGTGATGCCCAGAAAGGCCAGGTCCACCAGCCGGTCCATTTCATCCCGTCGGAAGCTACGCTGCTCGCCAGTGCCCTGAATCTCGACGATCTGGCCGGTGGCAGTGGCCACCACGTTCATATCCACCTCAGCCGACTGATCCTCTGGCGCATCGAGGTCCAGGAGAGCCATGCCGTCGACGATGCCCACCGAGATGGCGGCCACCTGTCCGATAAAGGGCCAGCGCGCCAGGTCCCCCTGAAGTAGTGCCCGTGCCAGGGCCTGAGCCGCTGCTACGTAAGCACCGGTAATGGCGGCAGTCCGGGTTCCGCCATCCGCCTGCAAGACATCGCAATCGACGGTCAGGGTGTGCTCGGACAGTGCCTTCAGATCGAGCACTGCCCGGAGGCTGCGGCCGATGAGACGCTGAATCTCGGAGCTCCGGCCCGAGGGCTTCCCTTGGGTGACCTCGCGCCGGGAACGTGATGGGGTCGCGGCCGGCAACATTGCGTACTCGGCTGTCACCCATCCCTTGTCGGTTCCCACAAGGAAGGGTGGCACCTTGTTCTCCAGCGTGGCGGCGACGAGGACCCTCGTGTCGCCCATCTCGATCACGGCCGATCCGTCAGCGAACTTCATCGGGCCGAGCTCGATACGCACTGGGCGCATCCCGTCGACCCCACGGCCCCCGGAGCGCCGGATACTGATTTCGGTTTCAGTCATGTGGCTATTGTACGTCCGGCGTTGCGAGCAGACAGACAATTCGGGAGAACATAGGGGGGGCTAACGGACGAACGGCCGGCACAGGTCCGGCCGCTTCGATGCCTCAAGGCCTCAATGCCCCACTGCTTCACGGCCTCAGTGCCCCACCCCTACACCCCTGAGCCCCTGCGCCCAAATCAGAGAACCACACCCTTCACGTTCACTTCCAACACCGGCTGCTTGTTACTGGTGGTATTGATCGTGACGAGTCCCCTGAACCTACCCTTCTTGATGCCGGGCTTCAGCGTCAGCAGGACTTTGTAGAGCCTGCCCTCCTCCAGCGGTTCGATTTCCGCCTGAAGGCCTTGGATGTCCGTCGAAATCTCGGCGAGGTCGACGGCCGACTTGCTCATGTTGCGAATCTCGAGGCTGGCGGTCTGGGGCTCGGCGACTTCCCGCCTGCCGAAATCGGCCACTCGCGGGGTGACAGAGAGGACCGGGCGCACGAAACCGGACACCGGAATGCGGATCGTCTGGCGCTCCGGGTGGTCAGTGGCCACGTCGATGTAGTCGGCCATGGGGCCGACGGGCGCGTCGGCATCGAGCTCAACGGTGATTCGCCACTGGTTGCCCGAGACCCCTCCCTCGCGTTCATCGCTCGTCGCCTCGGCATAGGCGACCTTGACATGGGGATAGGGTGACTTGGCACCCAGGATCTCGAGATCGGGCTTCTCCCTCGACCACACCCTCTGAACACTCTTCGCGTTCGGCTCGCCGTAGACCGCTACGAATCTCGCGTAACCGGGCTCGATCTCGACATGGGTCTTGATGTTGGCCTTGATCACCAGGTTGACCCGGGGATTGATCGGGTCGTTGGTGAATACCTTGACCGACTTGGCAATCGGCCCTTTGAAATTCGTCGTATCAACCACCGCTGTGATCTTGCCTGTGCCTCCTGGCTTGATCGTCTTGTCGTACTCGGCCACGGTGCAGCCGCAACTCGGCTTGACCTCGGTGATCTGGAGCACCTTATCGCCCTCGTTCTGGACAGTGAACTCGTAGGAGGCTCGCTCGCCTTTGTTGACGTCTCCCACATCGATCACCGTCTCTGAAAATACGGCGCCGGGTTGGGCCTCGGCCCTTCCGGCCACTATCGCCGTTACCCAGAGTAGGGCAAGGAGAACGGGGGTTGAGAATCGTCTGGGGGCTGGAGATCGCATGTTCCGATACCTCGTAGATCAAGGGTGTGCGCTCCGGAGTGGAGGCGACTGGAAGCCCATGCTACACCCGCCTTCGACCTCGGCCAAGGCAGGACTCCACATCCGTTTCGTTCTCACCCCGATAGGCTCGGCCCCGATGCTATACTGCGCCATCCTCTTGATCGAGCACCCGTGACCGAACAAGCTCTCGACATTCACTTCATAGCCATTGGGGGAACGGGGATGGCGCCCCTCGCCTGTCTGCTGCAGGAGATGGGTCATCGGGTTCGCGGCTCCGACAATCCTCTGTATCCACCCATGAACACGCTGCTGGACGCAGCCGGTATCGAGCCCATGGTCGGTTTCGACATCGCTCATCTCGAACCGGCACCCGATCTGGTGATCGTGGGAAATGCCGTGCCACGACACAATCCGCAGGCCCTGGAGACGGAGCGCCTGGGAATTGACCGCATCTCCATGCCGCAGGCACTCAGCCGCTTCTTTCTCTCACAGCGGAAACCTCTGGTCGTCGCCGGAACCCATGGCAAGACCACGACCACCTCCATGGCCTCGTGGATCTACACGGCCTGTGAGACGGATCCGGGGTTTCTGGTTGGCGGTGTACCGCGAAATCTCGGTCGGAGCTTTCACCAGGGAACTGGCCCACGATTCATCATCGAGGGCGACGAATACAACGCGGCCTATTTCGATCGTGGCGCCAAGTTCCTTCACTATCGGCCCGAAACGGCCATTCTCACCAGCGTCGAGTACGACCACGCGGACCTTTACCCGGATCCTGATTCACTGCTCGCCGCCTACGAGAAATTCGTCGTTCTGCCACCGAAGGATGGGCTCGTGGTGGCCTGTGGCGACTCTCCAGAAGTGCGGCGGGTCGCCGGGATAGCGGGCTGTCCCGTGATCTTCTACGGACTCGAGGAGCACAACGATCTTCATCCGGCTGGTCCGGTGGTCGCCGGGCCGGACGGCAGTCGTTTCACCGTGCGGGACCCCGAGGTCGGAGAGGTCGAGATTCACCTGCCGATGACTGGCCTTCACAACGTCTGCAATCTTCTGGCGGTCTGGGCCGTCGCACGCCGGGACGGGCTCGATCCGCACGCGGTGGCCGAGGCCTTTTCCCGCTTCCAGGGCATCAAGCGCAGGTTGGATGTGGTCGGCTCGCACGCCGGGGTCACCGTGATCGACGACTTCGCTCACCATCCGACGGCAGTGGGCAAGACCATTGCAGCTCTAGGTGAACAATTCCCCGAGCGCCGCATCGTGGTCGCCTTCGAGCCACGCTCCTTGACGGCTGGTCGCAGCTTCTTCTACCAGGCTTATCTGGATGCGTTCGGCGGCGCTGATCGCATCTTCCTGGCTCCCATCTTCCACGCTCAGCGCCTCGCCGCAGAGGACCGTCTCGATTCGGCAGGCCTGGCGGCAGAGCTGACAGACCGTGGGGTGGCTACCACTCGCACCGAAAGCAACGAGGAGCTTCTCGAAAAAGTCCTCGCGGAGGCCCGTACAGGAGATGTAGTGGTCACCATGTCGTCGGGCAAGTTCGACGACCTTCCACGGCGCGTCCTGGCTGGCTTGGAAGGCCGCTAAATGACCGATCTGGAAACCAAACAGCCCCATGCGCCTATGCCTGGATGCGCATCTGGCCATCTGCTAACATTCGCCCAATCAATCGTTTGGACCATTCCTTCCCACAGGTTTCGCCTATGAGCTACGCCGGAAACGCCAAGCTCTCTCAAGAGATCCAGAGCCGCATCCTCAACACCTTCCAACAGACCATTGCCCTCGTCGAAGAAGGCAATGCTCAGGAGGCGCTTTTGGGCTGCGACTTCATTTTGCGACTCGACCCCCTTTTCGAGCCGGCCAGCAAGCTCCAAAGCCGACTCAAGGAGAGCGGCACGGAGATATCCGTCGAAGACCTGGCCGCCTTTGTAGCTTCACCTCTCGATGCGGAGCTACCTTCTCTCGGAGAACAGACCGACGAGGACACTGAATCAACAGCTTCTGACTTCGCGGCTGAGCTCGAGGATCTCGAACTTCCAGACCTCGACGTCGAGATTCTCACTCCCCCGATCGATGACCTGGCATCGACCTTCACAGAGCTATTCGCCCAGCGCGAGTTCGGGCAGATTCTCGCGTTGGCCGCACAGAACCAGGAAGGTCTGGAAGCCGACCCCGATCTGAGCGACATGGCGGAGTCGGCCCAAGCCCGCCTCGAAGCCGAGCCGTACGTTCGCAGCTTTCTCGAATCAAGCCGCCAGGCCCACCAGGAAGGCGACCTCGACAAGGCTCAGTCCCTCCTGGCCAAGGCCCGGGAACTGGATGCCACGCATCCGGACATTCTGGTGCTGGAATCGGAATTGATGCCGGCCGAGGCGGCACCACCCGTACTGGAAGTTCCTGAATCCGAGCCTGACTTGACCGAGGAGTCGGCGGCCTGGCTCGACGACTCGAGCACAGAACCGGCCGACACCGAGCCAGCCTCGGCAACCTTCGACGTGGAACCCGCGTCCGAATCCGTCGACTCCGAGCCCGCTGCCAGTCTCGACACTGACAGCGAGAAGAGGATCGACGATTTGTTGAAGGAGGGGCAGGTCGCCTTCGAAAAGGGCGAATACCAGTCGTCTATCGACGCCTGGTCGAGAATCTTCCTGATCGATATCGATCATGCCGAAGCCAGCCGACGAATCGAGCTGGCCAGAAAGCTCAAGGCCGAGGTCGAACGCCAGATCGAGGAGGCCTTTCACGAAGGGATTTCCCGGTTCGAAGCCGGGGAGACCGACGCCGCACGGGGTGCATTCAACAAGGTCCTCGATATGCAGGCCGGTCATATCGGTGCCACCGAGTACCTCGAGAAGATGGACGGGGGAGAGACTGCTGATGCCGCTGATGCAGGCGCCACCCCAATTCCGTCATTGGACGATCTTCCGACTGCACAGGAACTGGGAGCCGAGGACGCGCTGGCCGTCGAAGAGCCGATCGAGATGGCACCCATGCCCGAGCTCGAGATGGCACCTAGGCAAGGGCCCGATGAACCGACCAGGCCGGCCAAGGCGGCCCCCGGCAAACGCACGTTTCTGACGATCGGAGCCGTTGTGCTGTTGGCGGTCCTCGCGGCCGGGTGGTACCTGTACTCCCAGCGTGAGAAAGTCTTTCCCAACTCGGAGACCGAAGAGACTGCCGGTCCCGTCGAGAGGGCCGATCCCTTGACGAAGGCCACACAGCTGCACGAGGCAGGCAATACCGCGCTGGCCGTCGCGCAGCTTCGCCGTCTGGCTCCCGATCATCCTCAACACGCGCAGGCCCAGACGCTGATAGCGCAGTGGGAGGAGCGCGCCGTCGAGACCGAAGAGGCCGAAGAGGCCGAGCCCACCGAGGAAGAGCTCGTCTATCAGAGTGAGCTCATCGCTGCGGCTCGCGAGGCCCTCAAGGACCGCGAGAATCTCGTCGCCTCGGACCTGCTGGGTTCGGCGGAGGCCATTGCTCCCCTGGGGCCGGACGATCTGGGCTTAAGAGACGAAATCAACTCGCAGCTAGAGGTAGTCGCAGAACCATTGAAGCTCTTTCAACAAGGAGATTGGGAGTATGCGCTACCGGCTCTGTGGCGCCTCTATGACGAGAACCCTGGCAACAAAGACATAGTGCAGCTCATGGTTTCTTGCTATTTCAACCTGGGCGTTCGCGACCTGCAGCGGGGCGATCCCGCAGCCGCGTTTGAAAAGTTCGAAGAGGCCCTGAGCCTGGCGCCGGACGATCTCGAGTTGCAGCGCCTGGCCGCCTTCGCCTCCGCGTACAAGCAGCGACCCTCGGACCTGCTCTACAAGGTCTTCGTGAAGTACCACCCATTCCGGTGAAATGAGCTCCAACCCGGGCACGCCGGACGATCCCGGCCTCTTCGACGACCTGCCCTTGCACGCCGAAGAACCACCCAACAGGGTGGCGCGCGAAGCTCGGTCTTTCAAGACAGGGCCTCCCCCAACCAAGACTGCTGAAAGACAGGCCGCCGCCAAAGTCGAGCCCGCCGAGGAGCTGTTGCTTCTTTTCCAGGAAAAGTCGGAAGAAGAGTCGACCTCGCCAGGGTTGAAGCTCGAGCCCGAAGATGCCGAGAGCCCTCCCGAGGAGGAGATGAAGGAAGCGGACCTCGCCCGATCGCGCCTGATCGCTGGCCTACTCGACCTGGGCGTCGTACTCGCCGTCGCTGTCACTGCATTCGTCTGCGTCGCCCTGATGGGTGTCGATCTCTCACCCCTGCCTTGGGCACCGATGGCGCTCTTCTTGACCGCCTTCTCGTTTCTCTACTGTGTCTTCCCACTGGCCTTCTGGGGGCGAACTCCGGGAATGGCCAGCCTCGGCCTGCAGGCCAGAAGTCTCGACGGTCGGTCGCTGAGCTTTGGCCAGACGGCCTGGCGCTGGCTGGCCGGCCTGCTGACCGTGGCGAGTTTCGGTCTCCCTCTGATCCTGACTCTCAAGGGCACCTACCTGAGCGACCTGCTCAGCAAGTCACAAGTCGAGTACTCGGGACGCTAACATCGTCCGCGTCCCCTGGAGGTTGGAGCGGTCGTCGCTTACTCCGACCGACCGTTGAGGGCTTGGGGTTCAGGTGGCTGTCGCTTGCTCCAGCCGGTCTTTGAGGCATTGAGGCAGTGAGGTCTTGGGGCATGGGTCCTGGTCTTCCCTCCTACTCCGGCCGGCACAGGTCCGGCCGCTTCAAGACCTCCTGTACGCGGCCTTGCACCTCTGTGACGTTGGGAATCGTCCCCCAAGCCCTTACGCCCCTACAGCCCTAAGCCCTCACTGCCCCAATGCCTCACTGCCCAATCGGCGCCAGATTGATGCCGCAATCCAGAGGTTGCCGAGGAAAGTCGCCGCCGCAAAGCAAGCCAGTCCCTGCCCGTGGGGTAGCAGCGCGAGCAAGCCGCCGACCTGATAGAGGCGGCCGGCTGTGCGCATGGCACCGCTAGCCAGACCACCCAGGGTGTAGAGCGAGTGCCCCAGCAGCAGCAGCCACAGGCCCGGCAGCGTCCAGGCTTGCCCCTGCCAGAGAGCCACGATGGAGAGCAGCAGCGCCACCAATGACAGATTGCCCTGGGCGCGCAGCACCCAAGTGGCCAACGCTGTGGTCCCTCCCGCCCGCCGTCCCTTCATGATCTGGAACCCCTCGATGACTCCACCCAGGAGGATTGCTGCAGACCACAAGAACAGGACCCCAAGCCACTCCCAGGTCGCCAGGAAGCGAGGCGTCAACAGTGCGGCGATGGGCAGGATCACAGACCACGCCAGCCACGACCAGGGCCGCGCCAGGTAGGGTCCAGCGGCAGTCTCGAAGTGCCGCTGCACGATCTCGAGACTCCTGTCCTGCCCTGCTGCGCCAGGATCGGGAAGAATGGGATCGTATTCGGAGGGCATGGTCGGACTTCACCGCTCCCGCTACGCCCGGGGAGTGTGTGTCGCGGAGCTACCTGCTCCTCACTCCGCCAGACGTAACTGCGTCCGGGCTCTCTGAAGTGCTTTCTGACGGGCTTCGAACGAGGCGTCGTCCGTAACAGTCAAGCCTCGCGCGGCATCCAGATTCGCGCTAGCCGCCTGTCGGTCCAACTCTTCGGGTGCTCTCGCGTCCTCGGTAAGGATGGTCAGCCGATTGTCGAGCATCTCGGCGAAGCCGCCGTCTACGAAGAGGACCTGCGTTCCCGCCGCGGTCTCGATCCTGAGCCGACCGATACCGAGTTTGCACAGCAACGGCGCGCGTCCCTTGAGGATGCCGACCTCTCCATCCCAGGCAGGCAGAGCGACGAACTTCGCTTCGCATTCCAACACCGCCCGCTCGGGAGTGACGACACTGCAGTGGAAGATTTCGGAGGATGCCATGGGATTTCAAGCTCCAGGGTCCCGCTACTCGGCTTCGAGCTCTTCAGCCCGCTTGGCGGCATCCTCGATGGTGCCGACGTACATGAACGCCTGATCCGGCAGGTGGTCCCACTTGCCATCACACAGCTCCTCGAACGAGCGCACGGTGTCTTCTCGAGAGACGAAGGTGCCGGGGAACCCGGTGAACTGCTCGGCAACATAGAAGGCCTGGGACAGGAAGCGCTCGATCTTGCGAGCTCGACGGACGATGACCTTGTCCTCTTCCGCCAATTCGTCGACGCCGAGAATGGAGATGATGTCCTGCAGGTCCTTGTAGCGCTGCAGGATCTGCTGCACGCGCCGCGCCACCTTGTAGTGGTTCTCGCCCAGTTCTTCGGGCGAAACGATACGGCTGCTCGACGCCAGGGGATCGACCGCCGGGTAGATGCCCTTCTCGGAGATGGAGCGCTCCAGGTTCACTGTCGAGTCCAGATGAGCGAACGCCGAAGCAGGGGCAGGATCGGTGTAGTCGTCGGCTGGCACGTAGATGGCTTGAATGCTGGTGACAGCGCCTTTCTTGGTCGAAGTGATGCGCTCCTGTAGCTCTCCCATCTCGGTGCCCAGCGTCGGCTGGTAACCGACCGCCGAAGGCATCCGACCCAGCAGAGCGGAGACCTCCGAGCCGGCCTGCGAGAAGCGAAAGATGTTGTCGATAAAGAGCAGTGTGTCGGCCCCGGTCTGGTCCCGGAAGTACTCGGCCATGGTAAGTGCCGAAAGAGCCACCCGAAGACGGGCGCCAGGCGGCTCGTTCATCTGACCGAACACCATGACGGTCTGATCGATGACGCTCTTGCCGGTGTCGCCGATCTTGGCCTCCTGCATCTCGAGCCACAGATCGTTACCCTCTCGGGTTCGCTCGCCCACCCCGGCAAAGCAGGAGTAGCCGCTGTGGAATCGGGCCAGTCGGGCGATGAGCTCCTGGATGATCACCGTCTTGCCGACGCCGGCACCACCGAAGAGTCCGGCCTTGCCACCTCGCACCAGCGGACAGAGCAGATCGATGACTTTGATGCCGGTTTCGAACATCTCGGTCTTCGAGGACAGATCCTCCATCTTGGGCGGTTCGCGGTGGATCGGCATGCGGGCCTCGACCTCGATCGGACCCCGGTCGTCGATCGTCTCACCGACCAGGTTGAAAACCCGACCAAGCGTGTTCTCACCCACCGGCACCGTGATTGGAGATCCCGTGTCGAGAATCGGGGTACCTCTCTGGACTCCATCGGTGGAGTCCAACGCCACCGCGCGGACCTGACCGCCACCAAGCAGCTGCGCCACCTCACACCACAGCACCTCTTTGTAGGTCTCACCGAGAACAGTCCTCTCGACGTCCAGCTTGAGGGCGTTGTAGATCTCCGGGAGGTTTTCCTCCGGAAACTGGGCATCGAGGGTCGAACCGATGACCTGAGTGACCTTTCCGTAGTTGCCGTTTTCCATCTTGCTCTTCTCCAAAGAAAGCCTGAAACGGGGCTTGTCTCAGCTCAGCGCATTGGCGCCGCCGACGATATCCAGCAACTCCATGGTGATGGCCGTCTGGCGGGCCCGATTGTACTGCTGTGTCAGTCGTTTGATGATGTCTTCCGCCGCTTCGGTGGCCGCCGTCATGGCTACCATTCGAGCCACCTGCTCGCTGACCACGGCATCGCTGAAGGCTTGAAACAGCGCTATGCGAACCGTGGCCGGCAGCAGCTCGTTCAGTAACTCGGTCGGATCCGGCGAGAACTCGTACTGCACCTCGGCCTCGGCCGATGCCTCTTCTTCGATCTCGGGTTCTAATCCCGAAAGCGGCAGCAGTCGCTCGACGACCGGGATCTGCTTGCCGGTGGAGACGAAGTTCATGTAGGCGACGTCCACCGAGCGAATCTCGCCCTTGATGAAGCGCTCCATCATCTCGTTGGCAAGAGGCTCGACCTGGTCGAAACGAGGGACCTCTCCGATGTCGGTGATCTCCCGATCCATCGGCCAGCCCGCAAACTTCAGGTAGGTAACACCCTTCTTGCCCACCATGTGCAGCTCGAACTGCTCGCCTTTCTCCTCGAGGCCACGGATGTGCTCGCCGGCCAGGCGCAGGATGTTGCCGTTGTAGCCACCGCACAGACCTCTCGTGCTGGTAATCACCATGACCAGCGCAACGCCCCCCTCTTCCGGCTCACGCATCAGGGGGTGGTCGATGCCCTTCGCAGCTTTGGCGAGATCCTCCACGAGCTTGGCCAGCTTCTCCGTGTAGGGTTTGCTGGCGACTGCCCGCTTGTAGGCCGCCTGGAATCGCGCGTTGGCGATCATCTGCATGGTCCGCGTGATCTTGTGGATGTTGCGGACCGCCTTGCGGCGCTGGACGAGTACTCGACGATTGGCCATGGATTGAGAGCTCAGCCCATTTTCGATTTCACAGTGGTCGCGGCCTGACCGATCGCCTCGGCAAGAGTGTCCGACATCACGCCAGTGTCTTTGAGCTCCTGCAGAATCTCGGGCTTCTGATCGCGCAGGTACTGCAACAACCGGGTCTCGAACTCGCGCACCTTGTTCACGGGAAGGTCATCCATGAACCCCTTGGCACCGGCATAGACGCTGACGATTTGTTCTTCCACCGGGAACGGGTCGTACTGCGGCTGCTTGAGCAGCTCCACCATGCGGTAGCCACGGTCGAGTTGCCGTTGAGTCGATGCATCCAGATCCGACCCCAATTGGGAAAAGGCTTCCAGCTCGCGAAACGCTGCCAGATCCAGCCGCAGGGAGCCCGCGATCTTCTTCATCGCCTTGACCTGGGCGTTACCGCCGACTCGTGACACGCTGATGCCTACATTGACCGCCGGCCGTACACCAGCAAAGAACAGGTCGGGCTCGAGATAGATCTGACCGTCGGTAATGGAGATCACGTTGGTTGGAATGTAGGCCGAGACCTCGCCCTCGAGAGTCTCGATGATAGGCAACGCGGTCATCGAGCCACCACTATCCCGGAACTTGTGGACGCGGTACTTGTCCTTGTCCGAAAGGCTCTCCAACCAGGCCTCGGCGCGCTCCCTGCCTTCGGGTCGGAAGTAGAGTCCCTCCGGGGTGTCCGGTCGATACTCTTCCGCCAGCTCCTCACCTGCCGGTGGCTTGATCGCTACTGATCGGTCGAGCGAGTCTTCCGGCGTGTTAGCAGGCACCACGGCGAGTTCGTCGCGCAGCTTGACCGCCCGCTCCAAGAGTCGCGAGTGAAGATAGAAGACATCGCCAGGGTAGGCCTCACGCCCTGGCGGGCGACGCAACAGCAGCGACAGCTGTCGATAGGCCTGCGCCTGCTTTGAAAGGTCGTCGTAAACCACCAGGGTCGGACGACCTTCGTTGTACATGAAGTACTCGGCCATTGCCGCTCCGGCATAGGGAGCGATGTACTGCAGCGGGGCTGGGTCCGCGGCGGAAGCCGAGACCACGATGGTGAAGTCCATGGCACCTGCCTCCGCCAGCTTCTCGACTACGCCGACGACCGTCGATTCCTTTTGCCCGACCGCGACGTAGACGCAAACCACGTCGCCACCCTTCTGATTGATGATGGTGTCGATGGCAACGGCAGTCTTGCCCGTTCGGCGGTCGCCGATAATGAGCTCTCGCTGACCGCGGCCGATGGGGATCATGCTGTCGATGGCCTTGAGACCGGTCTGCAGCGGCTCGTTCACCGGCTGGCGAGCTGCAATCCCTGGAGCCTTGAACTCCAATGGTCGTCGATGCGTGGTTTCGAGGGCACCCTTGCCATCGAGCGGGCGACCGAGGGGATCGACCACCCGCCCGATCAACGGCTCGCCACAGGGCACGCTCAACAGCTGTCCGGTGCGCCGGACCTCGTCTCCCTCTTTGATGTCCAGATACTCGCCGAAGATCGGCACGCCGACCGAGCTCTCTTCGAGGTTGAATACCTGGCCGAACTGTCCGTTGGCGAATTCCACTTGCTCTCCTGCCATGACGTTGCTCAGGCCATAGACCCGGGCAATGCCGTCGCCCACCTCCAACACCCGGCCCACTTCGGAGAGATCGACCTCGTGTCGAAAATTCTGGATCTCTTCGCTGATCACAGACGAGATTTCGTCTACCTTGAACTTCATCGCGTTACCTCTGATTCAATTGGCACGGCTCAAGCTCCCACTACTCGCTAGACGATTCCACGATGTAGACGTTGTCGTTCCGGCTCTCCAGCGATGCTCTGTCCAGGAACTGGGTCTCGAGTTGTCGCAGATCCTTGGCGACACTGGAATCGATCTTCCGGTCACCGACCAGGAGGATCATGCCACCGATGAGCGACCCGTCCACGGTCTCCAGCAAAGACGCCTCGCGACCTGTGAATCGGGAAATCGCCTCCAGTAGCTGCTGCCGCAAGTTCTCGGTCAAGGCGACGGCCGTACGAACACTCACCGTTACCCGTCCGGTGCGATTCTCGAACTCCTCACGATAGGCCTCTGACAGCGCCCGCACCAGCCCAGAGCGACCCTTCTGGTTCATCACCTGCAAGGTGTCCAGAAGGATCTCACTCATGGATCCCTCGAACAGCCGGTCGAGCATCTGCTTTCGCTCGCCGGTCTCCACCAGGGGAGAGCTCAGGAAACGCTCCAGAGCCGGCTCCTTGTCGAGCTGCTTCACGAACTCCTCGAGCTCGTCGTGGAGGCTTGCCGTGGCACCTTGTTCGTCGGCCAGCGCGTAGGCCGACCGCGCGTAAATGCGGGCCACGGAGATTTCCTGCTCGTTCGGCTTCGAGGTGTTGCTCACGGTACGGTCAGTTCCGGTCTTGTCGGTTCAGCTCTTCGATGGATTCCTGGATCAGGCGCTCATGGTCTTGGGAGGACAGCTCCCGCTTGAGCACCTTGCCGGCAATGTCGGTTGCCAACGCCGCGCTGGTGGCGTAGAGATCCTTGACCGCCGACTGCCTGGCCAGGTCGATCTCGCGCTTGGCGCGATCCAGCATCTTGTCGGACTCGGCTCGCGCTGTCTCTTCGATACGGGCTTTGGCCTTGTCGGCATCCTGACGCCCCTCTTCGACGATCTGCGTCGCCTCGGCCGTGGCCTCTTTCAGCCTCGTCTCGTACTCCTGGAGCCGAGCTTCCGCCGCCTCGCGGTCGTTCTTGGCCTCCTGCAAAGAATCGCGAATGAACTGCTCTCTCTGCTGCAGAGCGCTCAATAGGGGTCCCCAGGCGAACTTGCCCAAGACGACAATGACGAGAATGAAGATCACCAGGGTCCAGATGGCGTTGCCAAGATCTCCGGCGAAGAGATTCACCTCTTCCCCACCCTCGGAGCCCCAAGCCAACCCTGAGAACAGCAATCCCGCAACAGCGGTACTCAACCAGACTCGTCGCATCATGGTCGTATCACCTCACATACCGGCTGGCTTGTCGTCGAGAGAACCTCGCTCGACCCAACCCAGGGCCCAAGCCGATTGCCTCGAGCTCGCCACCAGCCATTCGGCTGCGCTGCCACTCGAACTAGAAAACGGCGAGCAGTGTCACCACGACCGCGAACAGGGTCGCACCTTCGATCAGCGCCGCGGTGATGATCATGGCCGTATTGATCTGGCCAGCGGCTTCCGGCTGGCGCGCCATGGACTCCACGGCACTGCCACCAATTCTTGAGATGCCCGCTGCACCACCCATGATGACCAGTCCGGCGCCAATGGCGCCACCCAATTTGCGTGCGCCGTCCGTCGTCAGGAAGGTCGCGCCTGCTTCACCGGCGTCCGCCGCCCAGGCTGCCGGCGTGAACATCAAGACGAGCCCGGCAATCATCAGACCCAGCGCAATTTTCGAGAACCTTTTGCTCATTGGAAACGTTCCCTTCGTTACTTTGACAACCGTGCGGGGACGGTCGCCGGTTCACTATCGCCAAGGCCGGCGGGCACATATGCCCGGGTACCCCGCTTGTCCATCGGGCCCGGCGAAGTGTGTCGTTGCTTCTATCAACTCTGCGAACGTCCGAAATCAGTTAGACGTGCGCCTCTTCATGATGCTCCTCGTCGTGATGGAAGACGATGGACATACCGATAAACAACGTCGTCAAGAAGGTGAAGATAAAGGCCTGCAAGAAGGCGACGAAGATCTCGAGCATGGTGATGGCGACACTTCCCAGAACGACCGGCACGGCAACCGCAAAGCCAACAGCGGCGCCGGCAGCGGCTCCAGCGCTCAGGATAAAGCCCATCAAGACCGCCAATAGGGTGTGACCCGCCACCATGTTGGCGAAGAGCCGCACTGCGAGAGCAAAAGTCTTGGCGAGCATGCCGAGCAACTCCACCGGCACCAGAATCGGTGCCAACCAGAGTGGGCCCGGGCAGAGGTGGGCCAAAAAGTCCTTGCCGCCGATCCGCAGGCCATTGACCACCATCATGAGCAGCGTGGTGATGGCCAGTGTGCCCGTTACCCAGATATTCGAAGTCGCGGTGCCGCCGATCGGCAGCCGGCCGACCAACTGAGTGACTGCCGGCAGGGGGATCAGCCCCAGCAGGTTCATGGTCAAGATGAAGAAGAAGACGCTCCAAATGTACTTGATGAAGCGATCGGTGTACGGACCCAGGGCCGGCTCGGCTACTTCCTTGCGCAGATACTGGCAGATCGTCTCGATCAGGTTGGCAAAACCGGTCGGGACCATGCCCTCCATCGACGGGTCGTTGTTCCGCCGGAACAAAGGAGGCAGGAACACGATGAGCAGCAGTCCGGCGCCGAGGATCATGGCAATCTGATCGCTCATCACCGTGATCTCGCCGTTAGGAGTCAACGGTCCAATATCGGCCGGCACCGTCTTGATAGGGTGCTGTACGACGTGACTCAAGGGGTTCGAGCCGGCTGCCATGATCGATTCTGCCTCGCCTAGCTTTCTCGGTTATCGGCTACGACAAACAGCACGTCCACTACCAGAAGACTCAAGTAACTGAGCCCTACCCAGAGCAGAAACGCCTTGGGTGCCACCAGGCCGGTAAGCACAGTGGCCAGAGCTCCCATGAGCGTCAGTCCCATCCTGATCGCCAACGACAACAGGGCTGCAATGCCCTTGTCCTGCGGCGTCCGAGCCTTGAAAGCGACCTGTGGCAGACCACCTACGATGGCAGCCAGCAGGCTCAGCCCGCAGCCCAGAAGCATGCCGGAGATCGCTTCAGACCCACCGAGATTGCGGGTGGGCACCCAGCCGATAACCAGCAATCCTGCAACGACAACTGTCAACAGCAGCACGAACCGCAAATAGGCCCGGCTCGATGTCGACCGTTCGGCCTCATGCATCTGAATTGCTGTCCGATTTCCGCCCTCGTTTTGCCGAGCCTCGCTGCGAGGCCAGAGTGACGCGAAACAGATTATACATGCCCCCCACCAGCCCCAGCAGGGCCCCAATCAACAGCCCGAGCGCTGGGTTTCCGTAGTACTTGCCAATCCAGTAGCCCACGAAGGTAAAGCCGGCTACCGCACCCGCCAGCTCGAACCCGAGACCGGCCAACCGTGTCGACGCTCGCCGTTCGCTCAAGGACTTCTGCGCTCTCTGGGAAATCGACTGCTCTGTCAAGGAAACTGCAGCTCCAGGGGGCAGCCAACCATCCTGCACCGCTCACCGGCAGCCGGCCCCACCCGGGGCCGGCGTAGTCTAGCAACCTCCACTCTCCATTTTCAACAGACTCCGGGCACCCAGAGGTCAGTACTCGTAGCGGATTCGGGTGCCCGCAGACAGATCTCGAAGGACCACTCGCAACTCGCGGCCCGCTTTGACAAAGACCGTCGCCTCTCCGTTCGAGTCCGAGATGCTCCAGCCAGCACTCGACAGCTGCGATTGGAGTGACGGACGCACTCCATTCATGGGCGCAGAAGTGTCGAGCTCGACGTAGCGCTCGCCCCCGGGGCTACCGAAATCCACCAGGCTCGAAGGTGAGAAGACCGGGACATCCGAGGGAAAGTCCGAGGGCAGGACACCGGCCATCTCCTGTGCCGGCCTGGTGGCCGCGAATTCATCGTACTCGGTCGTCAGCGCCGCTTCCGGGCCCTCATCCACTTCGACCGTTTCCAACGGCTTCGATTCATCGCTCCCCGGACCTGTCCTTCTGCCACAGGCCCCTGAGAACAGGAGAATCACCGTCACGATTCCAACAAGCCTCATCGACATCCTCCTCCAACCAAGCCGTGTGCTACTCTGCTTCGTCGTGCCCTCCCCAGCTGCCAGAGCCGTGATTTCGAGCGCCCTGCTCTCCGCATGGCTCATCCTGCTCTTTATCGGCTGGAGCTTTGGAGGCGCAGTCTACCTGCTACTCGCCGCCGCCCTGATTCTCTTTCCCTGGCGCCACCTCAAAAGCTAGTTTCTCCTGTACATTTCGCGCAGCCGTTGGATCGTGCCGCGGGCCGAGTAGACCAGCGCGGCAACGGCCAGGCCGATGATGGTGGCATGCTGCCAGAAGAAGCCTCGCCACAGCACCAGAACGACCATCACCAGGACGCCAGCCAACAAAGGGATCGAGAACTGCCGAATCATGGCTGCCTCCAGGCCTCGACTCTGTTCTCGAGCACGCCCACACCACTGACCTCTACCTCCAGCTCGTCACCCGGGGCAAGCGGTCCAACCCCTTCAGGAGTGCCAGTGAGAACTACATCACCGGCCTCCAGGGTCATCATCTGGGAGGCGTAGCCAAGCAGCTCTGCAACACCCCAGATCATCTCGGAGGAGCTGCCCTGCTGCCGGACCCTACCGTTGACCCGGGTCTCGACAGACAGAGAATCCAGTTCTGGCTCCAATAGCAATGCCGGACCGACGGGGCAGAAGGTGTCGAAGGATTTTCCTCTGGCGAACGTGGCGTCCCGGCGTTGGAGGTCTCTGGCCGTCACATCGCAGGCGCAGGTCACACCCAGAATTGCGGCCCGAGCTTCCTCTGCGGATGCCCGACTGAGTCGCTGTCTCAAGACCACCGCGATCTCGCCTTCGAACTCCACCCGCTCGCTCTCTGGGGGCAGGACTACCGAGGCGCCTGGGCCGATCAACGACGATGGCGCCTTCAAGAAGAGGAGCGGTTCGTCCGGTACAGGATTCCCCAGCTCCTTGGCATGTTGAACGTAGTTCCTACCGATTCCCAGAATCTTGCTCGGTGCGACCGGTGCCAGCAGTCCTTTGGGCTCGACTTCGAGCTTGCGACCCAGTCGCCACTCGGCCGGTGGGATCTCATATGGATCTGAGAACAGGACCCTGAGCGCGCCCTCGGTTGTTTCGGCAGCGTAGTACCCCTCGGGTCCCACCCGGTACAGCAGCATGAACAGATTTTAGCCCGACTGCCGGCGATCCCCGCCCACCCGCCCGTCCTGGGGCTTGGGTCGTGGGGCCTGGGCAAGAGATCATCCCCTCTCAACGAAGATGTCGATGGGAGGTCCGTCCGGGTGGTTCGCATGAGGACGACGTCGGCTTTGTAAGGGAGCCCCTTGCGGGCGCCCGCGGGAGCCCGTAAGGTGTTCTGTATCAGGACATGGGTAACAGTTGTGTATCACCACATGGGTAACACATCTTCAGTGTCCCACAGGTAGGACCACCGCGGTGGTCCTACC
>CAMYLC010000053.1 GCA_947259195.1 Thermoanaerobaculia bacterium
GACGGATGCCTCGACCGCCGGCAACCAGATGCGGCGCCGGAAGTTGCTCCGCCGAATCGGGCCTCCGTGCGGAGCCGAGAAGATGAGACCAGAGCCGTCGGCGTACGTCGCCAAGTGGGCGGCCAGCACCTCGACAAGGAATGGCGGCACGCGGACGGTTCGACGCGATGCCTCCGATTTGGGCTCATCGAAGTAGAACTGGCCTCTGCTCTCCACGAGTGATGAACTCACCCGGACGATGCGTCGAAGGGCCTCGAAACGATCCACCCGCAGCGCCCTCAATTCGCTGAAGCGAAGACCCGTATAGGCAGCCGTGAGAACCATGGCCGAATACCGGTGGTCTATGGCTTCGGCGAGGAGGTTGATTTCGCTCGCCTCCAAGTATCGGATCTCAGCCGTGGATTCCGGCTTCGGCAACGTCACTCCTCGACACGGCGAGCGGCCTATGAGTCCGTATTCCACCGCAGCATCCAGCGCGGCGGCGAGCAACTGGTAGGCCTTTCGTACCGTCGCCGGTGCGTAGCCTCGAGCGTCCAGGTCGGCGACCCACTGCGCCACGTGGATCGGCTGGATGCTCCCAATCGCCCAGCTACCGAAGGCCGGCAGAACGTGGTTTCGAACCGTGGCCTCGTCCCTCGCTCTCGTCTGCAGTGCGAGGTTCACGCGAGTTGCCTGGTACTCCACCATCCAGTCGGCCAACGCCGTCTTCGCCAATCGAGGATCCGCGTATCGACCTCGGAGCTTGTCCGTCTCCATGGCGAGCAGATATCGCTCGGCGTCCACCTTCCGATCGAAGTTCTTCGCCCGCTGTCGGCCCGCCGGGTCTCGCCAACGTGTCTGCCACGCCCCGCGGCCGGAACTGTGTGTCACTCTCGATACGGCGCCCATGGTGTTCTCCTGCTCTCGCGGCCGTCCTTCGAATGTACCATCGGGATCTGACATCTCTCGAGCCGTCCATCGTGCGTTCTAACCCTGTCACTCCGATGTCATTTCGTTGCCATTCTTCGTGTTCTCCCTGGTCAGAGGCATTTTGGAAATGTCACGGATCAGCCGGCGATGAGTATGTGACACCGGTTCTGAAAGGGCTCCTGACACTCTGCTGAAAGGGCTCCTGACACTCTGCTGAAAGGGTTCGCTGCGTGACTTCTTGGTGTACGGCATCTACCCATAACAAGGGGCATCCTCCACTGCCGACCGCGACACCTGTTTCCCCTCGGCGCCGCTCCAGTCCACGGCAGTGAAAGTCGCTCACCACCCTTGGCGCAGAGTTGGCGAACCCTTGGCCTCGATCCGAGATGGTCCAGGAGGGCGGGTCGAGCACCGCTGAACAGGGTCTCTTCCGGTTGATCGGCGATGTCGCGAAAAGCGTTGTGGTCCAAGGGGTGGAGGCGTCTCGGCAGGTCCCCGGCGACTGGGTTGAGAGGGTTCCTGACACTCTGGTGAGAGGGTTGCTGACACTCTGGTGAGAGGGTTGTCGTGTCTGTTTCGTGGATGTGGCATCCACAATCGGCATCTGTCCCGGTAGAGATCCCGCCGAAAGCGGCGATCTCGGTAGGTTCGGCGGTCGGTGCGGGCCTGGACACCTCGGACACGCGGCGTGCCCGGCGGATGACGGCTGCAGCCCCGGAATCCCGGTCTGGAGTGCAGAATCATCGGTTCGGACAACTCTGCGCCAAGGGTAAGTCCCCACAATCCCTCACATGGTCCAGATCCGAAGGAGGAACGCGATGACGAACCGCCCCGTAACCAACATGGGCATCGCGAACGACGCGTCGACCCTGTCACCGTGTTCGTGCACGAACCCTGTCAAATCACACTCAAATCACACACGCACCTGCAACAAGTTGCGGGCGGTATACCGGTATACCTGAAAGGTAAGGCGATGGCGCTGGAACGAGGCACGCTCGCCAAGATCGATCGGCGAATCCTCGCAGAATTGGATCACTGTGCGGGCATGCAGTTGGTGAAGGTCCCACTGCCAGAGGCTGTGTGGTCGACGTGGCGGCGCTACTGCCAAGCGATTGGACTCACGATGGGATCAGGCATCGCTGGCCTCATCAATCAAGAACTTGGCGCACTCGTGAGCGAGGACGAGCCTCCTGGCTCGGTGTTCGCTGTGGAGCTGGAGCACCGACTGGTTGCCCGGTCTGAGGCTCTCGACGTCCGGGAACGCCGTCTGGACGAACGAGAGCAGGCGCTGAGAGCATCGGAGCGTCTCTTGCGGGCCAGAACCAGACCGTTCGTGCCGCCGAGCAGGTCGAGTGTCGGTCGGAACGATCCCTGCCCATGCGGTTCGGGCTACAAGTACAAGCGTTGCCACGGAAACTGATCTGCTACCGAGAGTGAGATACGGATGGGTCCGGGATTGGCGGATCGGTCCGGGATTGCCGGATCGGCTCGGTAGAGGGTACGCGAGATCGTTCGGGGCCGTGAGTGATATGTGTCCTGAATCCCTAGCACCGGATGACCTGAACCGAGTCGGCATCGGCGCCATCGTGGAGATTGTCGGAGGACCGGGATCTGCGGTTCAGGCTGCGTGCCATGCCGCCATTACGGCGATCAGAGGGGGGACGAGACGGACCCATTGAGAAGACTCATGAAGGACGGACGTCCGGTGAGCGAGGTGCAACGACGAGGAGCCACTCCTTTCGTGGCTCGCACGTAGACCTTCCTTTTCGATCCGGGCTGAAAGACGGAGCAGCGGTTGTAACGCTCGGCGCGAACGATGTGGTCCTGGGACATGCTCATCGGCTGAGTCGGAACCTGGTGAATCTGACAGGTCGGAAACCGTTGGTGCTGCGGGTACCACGGCATTCCATTGACAGATACGCTGGCTCGGACGTGCAAACGGGCGAGAGAACGGCGACTGGAGAAGAAATGCGTGCACCTGCGTGGGTGATTGGAGTCCTGGTTGGCTTGGCGACGGTCGTCGCGATCTGGTCGGGGCTGAATATCTGGCTCGATGGCCAGGTTCTTAATACAGACCAGTGGACCGAGTCGTCGGTTGAGCTGCTCGAGAACGACGAAGTGCGCGGAGCGCTCTCTGTCTTCTTAGTGAATGAGGTCTATGAGCGTGTGGATGTCGCTGGCGAGCTCGCAGATCGGCTTCCCGATGATCTTGATGGGTTGGCCGCCCCTTTGGCTGGTCTTCTGCGGGGGACCGCTGTTGAGGGTGTGGACATCATCCTTGGCACATCTGCTTCCAACGCGGCTTGGCGTGAGGCAAACCGGACGGCGCATGAGACGTTGGTCGTGACGATCAGGGATGGCGGCAATGATTCGACCGTTCTCGAGCTGGGTTCGCTTGTCGGGGCGGCGGGGTCGCAGCTCGGCTTGGCTGAGGAGACGATTGCCCTATTCCCCGACGAAGCGGGCCAGGTGGTGCTCATTCAGTCCGACTCGCTCGGCTTGGTTCGCCAGACGGTCAAGGTTGTTGATTTGCTGGCGACGTGGCTGCTCGTGTTGTCGCTTCTGCTGTACGGCTTGGCGATTTGGCTTGCCGGTCCTGAATGGCGTCGGACTGTGGTCTACTCCGGGGTCGGTCTGGTCCTTGCCGGCCTGGTACTCATCATCGTCCGTCGAGTAGCGGTCGCGTTCGTTGTGTCGAAGGTCGGCGACGTGACCTTGAAGTCCGCTGCGCAGGCGGTTGCCGAAATCGGAACAACCGTTTTGGCGCAAGTCTCGCTGGCGATGCTGATCAACGGGCTCGTGCTTGTGTTGTTTGCGTCACTGGTCGGCCCGTCGAGCCGCGCACGGCGCATTCGCGACGCGATCGCTCCGCTGTTCTTGGCAAGCCCGTGGATTCTTTGGGGTGTCGTCGCGATCGTCTTCGTCGGTCTATTGGCGTTTACACCCAATGTTGCCTTCCAATCGTGGCTCACGGTCCTGATCGCCGCCGTTGCCGTCGTCATCGGAGTCGAGGTCGTGCGCCGTCAGGTGGCGTCGGACGGTGGAGGGCATATGGCACCTGGATGACCCGCCAGCCAATGTAGAGATGTCAGCGCCCGCTACGTAGTGAGGCGCAGGTCGAGGCTGTGGAAGAAGACCGTTTGGCGAGTTTGCAGCGATAGCGAGGAGAGAAGAGAGAAATGGCGACCTACGAAAACGACAAGGACTATGACCTGATCGTTGCGGTCCTAGAAGGCCGAGACAAGGCCGACGAGTTCTTCACCGCGGTGAAGTCCAGTGAGGACAGCGGTGCGTTCACCATCAAAGAGGCGGCAACGTTCACCCGCGAGGAGAGCGGCCAGATCAGGCTCAACAACAAGGGCTACGTTGCGGGCTGGAAGGGCGGAGGAATCGGTCTCGGAATCGGCATCCTCCTGGGAGGACCCATTGGCTTTGCCGCAGTTGGTGGGCTGATCGGGTACATGCGCGGAGCAGAGCGGCGGAGGATACGCGACGAGATCAACGAGAAACTCGGCCCCGAGCAGTCGGCGATCGCCCTCATGCTCGAAGACCCGATCGACTGGGACGTACTTCGCGAGGTTGGGAACACATTCGGTGCCGAACTGCTCATGGCCGAGCTGCGCGGCGAACCGCTGGCGAAGCTGGAGGAGCTCTCCGAGGACGAGGATGTCCAGCAGGCCGCCGAGGAAGAGTTCGACGACGTCGTCGCCGAGTAGTCCTGTCTGCGGCGCAACGATTCATCCACCTGGGGCGATTCCGTCTGGCCGCCGGCAGTGGTGTCTTGGGCATCACTGCCGGTCCGGCCGGTTGGAGCCTCGTCTCGAGTCGGTTCCGCAGTCAGAACCGACTCCACCGATAGACATCCACCAGCACGAAAAGGAAGTGATCTCTCACGAAGAACATGCGATTCGACGTCGATGGCACTCCGCGTTGTTGGAACTGCGGATCACGGGGATTCACCGAGAAGCGGACATTTC
>CAMYLC010000054.1 GCA_947259195.1 Thermoanaerobaculia bacterium
GGAGAAAAGCGGTGCCGTACTCGTAGCCTATCGAAGTCAGATCGCCCTGATACCCAAGGTAGAAGCGAAGGAAGAAGTAGGGTGCCCCCATTCCCATCGATCCCAGAGTCGCCAGAATGGTCAGGGGTTGATCGGCAAGGACCCGATAGAGGTTCCCGTTCAACAGGAAACCGGTAAGGACGGCGCACATCACCAACAGGAAGAAGGACACCCCCCTGCCGCGCCGTGCCAAGAGAAAGTGGCCGGCACCTGGCAACAGCCATGCCGCCACCAGGGTACCGAAGACCTTGGAAAATACCGTTTCATCAGAGGCCGGAGTGCCGGCTGCCGATCCGCCGTCCGTCAATCAACTCTCCTCTTCTTCGAATAGAGGGAGCAGACGCGCACGGATCTGTTCTGGCTCCTCCGGTAACAAACGGGTCTCCGCTACAACACTCATGAAGTTCGTATCGCCCAGCCAACGGGGCACGATGTGGAAATGGTAATGCTCGGGCACTCCCGCGCCCCCTGCATGCCCGAGGTTGATCCCCATATTGAATCCGTCGGGACCGTAGGCCCTCTCCAGAACTCTCTGGCACTTCAGAACAAGAGGCCAGAATTCTTCCACTGCCTCCGATGAAGAGCCCTCGGGATCGGCCAAGTGACCCAGAGGCGCGACCATCAAGTGACCGTTGGTATAGGGATAGCGGTTGAGCATGACCAGATGGTGCCTGGCCACAGCCACTACCAGGCACTGCGGATCGTCTGGCCGCTCGGCGGCGGCACAGAAGAAACAGCCTTCGGGTTCCAAGAGAGTCTCAGAAATGTACGCAAACCTCCACGGGGTTAGCAGCGTCTGCATGGCCCTGCCGATGAGCTGCCTCAGGAATCGCTGTTCAGCAGTTCCTTCAACTCTTTGCCGGGCTTGAAGTAGGGGATTCGCTTGGGTGGGACCTCGACGCGGTCGCCAGTCTTGGGGTTGCGACCGATTCGAGACCCCCGTTGGCGAATTCGGAAGCTGCCGAACCCGCGCAACTCGATCTTCTCACCCTCCTTCAGCGACTCGACGATGCTCTCGAAAACCGTGTTCACGATGAGCTCGGCGTGCTTCTTGGTGAGCTGCGTGGTCTCCGCAACCTGTTCCACCAATTCCGCTTTCGTCATTCCGCCCCTCACTGACACGTCTCGCTCTCGTTAAGCTCCCAGCTGAATTGGTGGCCCCAATCAGGCTCGCTGACAGACAAAGAGCCACCTCGCATCGGAACCTAGTCTACAGTCTCCTTGTCCTTGTCCGCGTCGGGTTCTTCTTCTGTCTCTTCTGTGGAGTTGTCGATCTCCGCCGCTTCGGGCTCTTCTGCCGGCGCCGCCGACTCCTTGGCTTCTTCGACGGCTGCGGTTTCTTCTAGAGTCTCTTCCTCGACTTCGACCACCTCGGCTTCGCTCTGCTCTTCAGCAGACTCATCGGTCGCCTCTGCCTCTACCTCGGCGTTCAGCTCGGCCTGTTCATCAGCGACTTCCGCCACCTCTTCCACCACGGTCGCTTCGGCCTCGGCAACTGCCTCGCTCTCCCCTTCAGCCTCTGTCAGCACTGCTTCGACGTTCACTTCCTCTTCCGAAGGCTCATCGGAGTCCTCGGTCTCGACTGCGGAGGGCTCCTCCCCGGCGGCAAGCTCTTCGGCTTCCTCTTCAGCGTGAGCTGCCTCAAACTCCGCGATCTCGTCGGCAGTAGGCTGAGGTACACCGCGCATGGTCAGGCCGACCTTCTTGTCTTCCTGCTCGATCCGCAAGATCCTCGCGCTTACCCATTCTCCGACGGAGTACTGATCCTCGAGAGAGGACGTACCGCTCTCGATTTCGCTCACATGAGCCAGGCCTTCCAGACCTTCGTAGATATCCACGAACAACCCGAAGTCGGTGACGTTGACCACTCGCCCGGTAACCGTATCTCCGACTGTGCTCTCCTCGACGAAGCTATCCCACTCGTTGGGCAGGAACTCCTTGATGGACAGGGATACGCGTTGATTCTCGACATCGATATTCGTAATGCGAGCCCGTAGGTCGTCCCCTTTGTTCAGCACATCCCCGGGATGCTTGATTCTCTTCGTCCAACTCATATCCGAAACGTGGATCAGTCCGTCA
The DNA here is from genome assembly GCA_947259195.1 of Thermoanaerobaculia bacterium. Classification (GTDB taxonomy): domain Bacteria; phylum Acidobacteriota; class Thermoanaerobaculia; order Multivoradales; family JAHEKO01; genus JAUVRX01. The sequence goes on from CAMYLC010000054.1 coordinate 2,119, forward strand.
ATCTCGTCCGTAATCTGTACAAAAGCCCCAAACTCCGTGAGATTTCGGACCTTACCCTCGATCACGCTGCCCACCGGATGGGAGATCGCCAACTCTTCCCACGGGTTCCTCTCGGCCTGCCGCAAAGACAGGCTGATCCGTCGCTGAGGGAGGTCGAGCTCCGAAACGATGGCCTCGACCTCGTCTCCCACTTCCAGGATTTTGGCGGGATTCACGACTTTCTTGGTCCACGACATCTCACTGACGTGGATCAGGCCTTCGACTCCTTCCTCGAGCTCGACAAAAGCACCGTAGTCTACCAGGCTCACCACCTTGCCTCGAACCTTGGAGCCAAGCGGGTACTTCTTGTCCACCAGCGACCAGGGATCTTCCGACCTCTGCTTGTAGCCCAGGGAGACTCGCTCCGTCTCCGGATCGAACTTCAGGACTACAACCTCGGCTTCGTCACCGATTGCAAAGTGCTCTGAGGGGTGGTTTACCCTACCCCACGAAATGTCGGTAATGTGCAGCAGGCCGTCGATGCCCCCCAGATCGACGAACACGCCGTAGTCCGTGATGTTCTTGACGACGCCCTCGAGAATCACACCCTCCTCGAGCAAGGTGAGGGTTTCAGCCTTCTTGGCGGCGAACTCCTTCTCGAGCACCGCCTTGCGGGAAAGAACCACATTATTGCGCCGACGGTCCATGCTGATGACTTTGAACTCGAGCTCCTGGCCGCGAAGCGATTCCAGGTTCTTGACCGGCTTGATGTCTACCAGAGACCCGGGCAGGAAGGCTCGGATGCCCACATCCACCGTCAGGCCGCCCTTGATGCGGTCGATCACACGGCCATGGATGATGTCTCCGGCCTTGTAGCTCTTCTCGATGTCCGACCAGACCATCATCCTCTCGGCCTTCTGCTTGGAGAGCAGAACATGCCCTTCTGCATCTTCAGTGCGCTCTAGCAGCACCTCCACATCATCGCCAATCTCGACCGAAAGGTTGCCCTCGTAGTCGACGAATTCCGCAACCGGGATCAATCCCTCTGATTTGTAGCCCACATCGACCACCACGTGGTTCGGGTTGATCGTGATGACCCGCCCGGTGACGATCTGTCCCTCGCTGAGGTGGCGCATGCTCTCATCGTAGAGAGACACCATCTCCTCGTACCCAAAATCCTCCCTCTCGTCGATCTTTTCGGACGTACTGTCAGTTTCCTGACGGTCGTTCTCGTCCATGGACTCCATAAGACACATTCCTCCTTGACAATGGGATCAGGCCAAGGGCCTGTCTTTCCCTACGGCGGGAAATTCGAGTTCCGTTAAGTCGTTTAGAACTCGAAGTTTCAGAGTATAGGGAGGTTCCCTTTGGGCTGTCAACCCGGGACTCTGGCCTGGCAACTCACTCTACGCGTCAAGCCCAGCGAGCCGCGAGAGAGCCAGATCAATTTCCTGCGTCACATCAGGATCGAGTTCGATCGACTGTCGGGCCTGCAAACCCGCCAGGGCCTTCTCGCCGCCGATCTCGCCAAGCGCCCAGGCGACATGAAGCCGCACTAGGGGGCTGTCGTCCTGCAGGGCCTCGAGAAGAGCGGGCACATATCGGAGATTGCCAGAGTTGCCCATCGCCACGGCCGCATTTCTCTGCAGGCCCTCCTGTTTTGCCCGCTTCATCGGACTGCCTCGAAAGCGCTCGACATAGCTCTCGCGGTCGAGCCGCAGCATATCTGTCAAATCCAGAGCTGCCCTCTTCGCAGGCAGTTCCAGTGGCGGATGGTGGACCTCGATCGCGTCGCCATTCCAGGGGCAGGCCTCCTGGCACAGATCGCAACCGAACACCCAACCACCTGTCAGGCGGCGTATCTCTAGAGGGAAGACGCCTCGATGCTCGATTGTCCAGTAGCTGATACAGCGATTGGCATCCAATCTGTAGGGTTCCGGCAACGCACCCGTCGGACAGGCTTCGAGGCACCGGGTACAACTGCCACAGAGATCGGCTATGGGGAGATCCGGCTCCAACTCCAGGCTGAGGAGGAGCTCTCCCAACAGAAACCACGAACCCGATTGCTCACTCAGGAGCATGGTGTTCTTGCCGAAGACTCCGATTCCGGCCCGGCTGGCGAGCTCACGTTCCAGGACCGGTCCGGTATCGACGTAGGCTCGCGTCGTACAGCCCGGGAACTCGGTGCAGATCCTGTCAGCCAGGTTCTGCAGTCGCTGCTTCATGAGATCGTGGTAGTCGACGCCCAACGCGTAGCGCGCTACCCGTGGCCAAAGGTCGCCATCGACCTCTCGCTGGCCCTTCAGTGGGCTGTATTGGAGGGCCACACAGACAGCGCTTCGAGCCCCGGGGAGGATATCTCTCGGATCGAGACGCAACTCGGTGCGCCGACTCATGTAAGCCATCGCCGCATGATCGCCCTTGGCCAGCCAACGCAGAAACGCCTGCTCCTGGGACGAAGGCTCTAGCTTGGCGATTCCAGCCCCATCAAACCCCTCTTCCAGGGCCCAATTTCGAAGGACGTCGGATGAACTTTCTGCACTCACCTGAGGCCATTCTAGCCTCTTCAGATTGCTCGCCCAGCGCCTGCAACGCATTTGCCGCCTCACGCTGAATTCAAGTAAACTGTGGACGATTCGACGTACCCCGGGCGGGTACGACCTGTCTTTCCAACCGGTCGTCCGCTCAGGCCAGTTACGGTAGCTCCGAGCTGAGGAACAATCAGAGGAATCAAAGCCCAGTTAGTGGGTTCTTGTTCGGAAACCGCCGAGAAAACGAGCCTGACGGGCAACTGGAAAGTTCAAACTCTGACCTGATCAGGAGATCTGGCACATGGAGATTTTCGAACGACTCGCCGACATGGGTCACGAGCGCGTACTTTTGTGCTCGAATCCCGACGTAGGACTGAAAGCCATCATCGCCGTCCATTCCACCGCCCTCGGCCCGGGACTCGGCGGACTCAGGATGTGGCCCTTCAAGGACTTCGATGAGGCGCTCACCGATGTTCTCCGCCTGTCGCGGGGGATGACCTACAAGGCGGCAGCCGCGGGTCTCCACCTCGGCGGCGGCAAGGCGGTGATTCTCGGCGACCCGAAGTCCGACAAGAGCGAGGCACTCTTTCGCTCCTTCGGGCGCTACGTCGAGTCCCTGAACGGCCTCTACATCACCGCCGAAGACGTGGGTACAGACATGGAGGATATGGAGGTGATCCTGTCGGAGACCCGCTGGGTCACAGGCGTCTCACCTGCCCACGGAGGCAGCGGTGATCCATCACCGGTTACTGCATACGGGGTCCTACAAGGAATCAAAGCCGCGGCAAATTGGAAGAACGACGAACCCTCCCTCAAGGGTCTTACCGTTGCCGTGCAGGGAGTCGGCAATGTCGGGTACTACCTCGCCAAGTACCTCACCGATGAAGGCGCCAAGATCATCGGCGCCGATATCGACCCAGAGAAGACAGCCAGGGCCGAAAGTGATCTGGGAGTCGAGATCGTCTCGACCGACGAGATCATGGAAGTCGATTGTGACGTGCTGGCGCCGTGTGCACTCGGCGCCGGTCTCAACCAAGAGTCCATCCCCAAGCTGCGTTGCAGCATCGTGGCCGGTGGCGCCAACAACCAACTGCACAAAGAGGAAATCGACGGCGTCGCGTTGCACGAGCGAGACATACTCTATGCCCCTGATTTCGTCATCAACGCCGGTGGACTGATCAACGTCTACAACGAGCTGACGGGCGACTACAACCAGGAAAGAGCGCTGCGCATGACGCGAGGCATCTACTTGAATCTCATGCGAGTGTTCGAAATCTCCAAGGAAGACAAGGTCCCGACCTATGTCGCGGCAGATCGCATGGCCGAGGAGCGCATCGCGACCATAAAGAAGCTCGGATCGCGGCACTGGGGCCGTTTCATCAGCAACCACTAGCCCGACGGCAGCAGCTGCCGGATCTCTTCCAGAATCACCTGCACGACTTCTTCGATCGACCGCGACCCGGTATCGACGATCCGGTAGCTGCTGTTCACGGTCAGTGGTGATTCGGCCCTGGTGGAATCTCGCTCGTCCCTCTCGCTGACCTCGCGCATGAGCTCGTCTGCGCTCAAGTTCGACCGGCCGGACTCCTCGAGCTGTTGCAGCCGACGACGAACCCTCGTTGCCAAAGGAGCCTGCAAGAAGAACTTGTGCGGCGTGTCGGGAAAGACCTTGGTACCGATATCGCGTCCCTCCACAACCGCGCCAGCCGACTCGGCGAATGATCGCTGGTGTGCGACCATGACTCGGCGGACGCCCGGATAGGTCGAGATGGATGATGTGATCTCCGAGATTCGCGGCTGACGAGCTTCCTCGCCTAGCCTCCTGCCATCCAGAAGCACTTCGACAGTGCCATCGGGATTGCGGCGCAACACGAGGTCTAGGTCGGATGCCAGAGCCTCGACAGTCTCGCGGTTTGCCGGATCGACACCCATTTGATCGACCTTGAGACCGAGGGCCCGATACATCGCCCCGGTCTCGAGGTAGGGCACGTCCAGCACCAACGCCAATCGTCTGGCCACCGTGCTCTTGCCCACCCCAGAAGTGCCGTCGATGGCTACGACCAGGGGTTGACCGGTCATCGCCCTGCGCTCCGGGTCGTCCGTCGCCGGCGCTTCCGTTTGGGCGCCTTTGGCGCCTCACCGCTCCTCAAGGACTCGAGTTCCCGGGTGCTGAGCTTCCTGTAGGAGCCGACGGGGAGATCCCGGTCTGCGACCCTGCCGATACCGACTCGGATGAGACGCTGCACCGGGTTGCCGAGGCGAAAGAACATCTCGCGAATCTGTCGATTACGGCCCTCCTGCAGCTCGACCACCCACCACGAATTGGACTCGCCCTTGCCGCCTCTCGGCCCCTTGAGCAATCGGATCCTGGCCGGTGCGGTCCGCTTGCCATCGAGCATCACCCCCGTCTTCAGCTTGACGATCGACTCCTCGGCCGGAACACCCTTGACCTTCACATGATAGGTCTTCGAGCAACCGAAGCTCGGATGCGCCAGGCGATGAGCTAGATCCCCGTCGGACGTCAGAATCATCAAGCCCTCGCTGTTGAAGTCCAGGCGCCCCGCAATGACTAGGGACTTGCGGAACTTCGGGGGCAGAAGATCGAACACGGTCGGACGTCCTTGGGGGTCCGACCGCGTGGACATATAGCCCCTGGGCTTGTAAAGCAGGTAGTGCGATTTGCCTCGTGCCGGCTTCAGCCGACGTCCGTCGACCTTGATTGCGTCGCTCAGCGGATCGGCTTTCTCACCGACCTCGGCAACTCGGCCGTTGACGGTGACCCGTCCCTCTTTGATCATCTCCTCGGCCTTGCGGCGCGAAGCAACGCCGGCTCGAGAGAGGATGCGCTGCAGACGTTCAGGGCTCACGATTCGTCGGACTCTAGAGATTCGATCACGCCAAAGGCCTCTTCGGCGATCTCCTGCTGTCGCTCCTCAGCCCCTCCGAGGTCGACTCCGTCCGGGCCGAAGATCTCCTCGAACTCCTCCAGAGGCGGTAGGTCGTCGAGAGATCCGAGACCGAAGTGCATCAGGAACTCCCGCGTGGTTCGGTAGAGAAACGGCTTGCCGACCACCTTCTTTCGACCCGATATCCGGACCAGTCGCTTCTCGAGCAGGGTCTTCAGAACGCCCGCCGGACTGACTCCTCTGAGCTCTTGGATCTCGGGACCCGTAACTGGCTGACGGTAGGCCACGATGGCGAGCGTCTCCAGGGCCGCCATGGACAGGCGGGTCCGACCAGACACCTCGAAGAACTTCCGTAAGTAGCCGTGCAGCTCGGGTCGGGTTACGAGCCTCAGCCCGCCCGCGACCTCCTCGATGCGAACCCCTTTGTCGGGCCCACCTCCGTAGCGCTCGATCACCCGCTCCAAAGCGGCTGTAGCTGCCGCTCGATCCTGGCTTCCAAAGATCTCCAGGAGCTTCTCCCGGTCCACGGGTTCGGCGGCGACGAAGAGAACCGCTTCCAGCGCCGCCTCGATCTCGGGGTGCTCGGTCATCCCTGAATCGCCTCCAACTCGTGAGCCAGCAACTCCTTCGAGGTGCGGTAGAGCAGTATCTCTCCCACACCAGTCCTGTGTAAACGAACCAGATCCAATCGAGCCAGCTCCAGGATGGCGAGGAAAGCAGCTACGGCCTCTGCGCGACAGCTTCGGCCTCGCAGATCGAGGAGCAGGTCATAGGGTCGATCCAGGTGCAGATGGCCCAGTAGGCGCTCGAATTGACCGCGCACCGAGAACGTCTCCCGACGAATATGAAAGGGGGGCGGGTGCTCGTGCTCGTATCGCACCAGGACCTGTTTCAAGGCACCCAGGAGATCGAACAACGAGACCTCGTCCAACTCGACAGAGCCGTCACCTGCAGGCAGATCGAGAGCCTGCGGTTGCCGGGTCCACAGCCCTTGCCGTAGCGAGTGGAACTCGGCCAGCGACTGGGCTGCTTCCTTGATCCGCTGGTATTCGAGCAGACGCTCCACCAGTTCCTGACGGGGATCGTCCTCGAGGGTTCCGTCCTCGGCGGACCGACGGGGCAGAAGCATCCTGGACTTGAGATGAATGAGCACCGCGGCCTCATAGACAAACTCCGCCGCGACATCCAGGTCGAAGACTTCCATGAGATGGAGATACTCGTCGAACTGATCACAGATCACGGCCACCGGGATATCGGTAATCTCCACCTCGTTGATCTTGATCAGATGCAGCAGCAGATCCAGAGGCCCTTCGAAGATCGGCAGCTGTACCTGCCAGGCCTCGGGCAGACTGCTCTTGCTGCTGGTCGGTGACGTCATCACCGACTCTCTTCGCCGACCTTTCGATAGTTGATCGAGAGAGCGGACCTCACTTCGTCCATGGTCTCCCCTGCCCGCTCCGCCGCTTTCCTGGAACCCGCCGAGAGAATATCCAGAAGGACATCCCGATTCTTCAACAGATCCTGCCGCCTGGCGCGGATCGGTGCGAGAAACTCGTTGATCTGATCGGCGATCAGTCGTTTGTCATCGACACAACCGATCTGGGCTCGACGGCATTCCCCCGCCACCTTCTCCTGCAGCTCGGCGGACGAAAAGAGTCGGTGGAACTGGAACAGGTTGCAGGTTTCGGGATGTCCCACGTCCGTTCGCCGAATCCGTTCCGGGTCCGTGAACATCTCCCGGCACTTGGCGGTCACTTCCTCCGGACTGTCGGACAGATTGATCGTGTTGCCATACGATTTCGACATCTTGCGGCCGTCGAGCCCGGGGACTTTCGGTGTCGGCGTGAACAGGGCCTTCGGCTCGGGGAAGATGTCACCGAAATAGCTATTGAAACGGCGACCGATCTCTCGGCTGAGCTCGAGATGGCTCGCCTGGTCCTCACCCACAGGGACGAACTGCGCTCGGTAGAGCAAGATGTCCGCCGTTTGCAGGACTGGGTACCCCAGGAATCCGTAGGTGAACAGGTCTTTGTTCGACAGCTCCTTGATCTGCTCTTTGTAGGTCGGAACTCGCTCCAGCCAGCCCAGCGGAGTGATCATGGAGAGAAGTAGATGGAGCTCTGCATGCTCCGGAACCAATGACTGGACGAAGATCACAGAGCGCTCTGGATCGAGTCCAGAGGCCAGCAGATCGGCGAGCATTTCGAGCGAGTTGTCGCCGATCTGCTTGGGCTCTGCGTAGTCCGTTGTCAGCGCGTGCCAGTCGGCGATGAAATAGAAGCACCTGTACCGATCCTGCAACTCGACCCAGTTCTTGACCGCGCCGAAGTAGTTGCCTAGATGGATGCGACCCGTTGCCCGCATCCCGGAAAGGACGACATTCTCGTTGGTCATTATCTAGGGCCTGCCTCGGTACTGCCACGTTTCACGTTCTGGGAAGCCACTTGTGGCTCGAGAGGTCCTTCCCTTCGGCGTCGGGTGATTATAGGACAGGGCAGGCGACTCGCGACCGAATCATACTGCCGAGCCCAAGAGGATACTCTAGGGTGCTTGCGCATCGGACTCAACGGACTTGACCTGACGGTCCACCTGTCGCATCAAACGCTCATTGTCGCCGAGCACCTTTCCCTCGATGACCAAGGTCCAAACCTGGATCGCCAGGGTCGTCCAGAACAGTGACGAATGGACCCATACTGGAAGGACCCTGGTGGCGACACCGCCCCCGACGATGAAGGTTGCCATCACAGCCACCATGGCCAGCATCAACCAGGAGTTGCTGCGATTCTTGAAGGCCCGTGTCTGCGCTGCCAGATCACCGCCGAGGTCGTACTCTTGCGCCGCCGTCTTGATCGCTTTGCCCGTACCGATGAGATAGAAGAGAATCCACGAGTGCGAGAACAGCAGCAGCAGCGTCGAGAACAGAGCCGCCAGAAGATGCCAGCCAAGCGATCCCTGTTCTCCAACTCTGTAGCCGAGAAATCCGGTAAGCACCAGACCGCCGGTAGCAACCCAGCCCACCATCAGGAGCGCTCTGCCCATCATGGCGTTTTGTCCTTCTCAGGCGACATGTCTTGCTCTCCCCCGAGCTGGTTGGCTATCTGGGGAGGAGTCGCCCCGGTCGCCTTGCCTCCTTCGAGGTGCTCAAACCAGATCTTCGCGGCTCGCTCAGGCCTGAAACGCTCCTCGAGAAGCCGCCTGCCCGCCTCCCCTCGTCGACTCGCATCCTCCGGATGGTCGAGGACCTCTGACAAGGCTGCGCTCAATGCGGCTACGTCCTCCGGTGGAAATAGCCACCCGCTCGCCGGATTCACCACCTCTGGCAAACCGCTCACGGCGCTCGCCACGACCGGAAGACCACTTTCCATGGCCTCGAGGACTACCAGGGGCATCCCCTCGTAGATCGAAGGAACCACCAGCGCTGCGGCTCGCGACATCAACTGTCGAACCGCTCCTGCATCGCACCCACCGAGAAACCGTACCGAATCCGCCAGCCCCAGGCGATGGCAAGCAGCCTCGAGAGAGGACCGATGCTCGCCATCTCCAACCACCACCAGTCGAACGAGCCTGTCGTCTTCTCGCAGGACCGAAACGGCGTTCAGGAGAACTTCCACGCCCTTGCGAATACGCAGTCGACCCACAAACAGAAGACACCCGTTGAAGTCCTCGAGCTCCGGTGCAACAGATGCTGCGATGGGGCGCGCCCCCATTGCGTTTGGCAGCACCAGAACCTTCTCCACCCCGTAGTTCCTCTTCACCTCGATCGCGGTCTGGTGGCTCGGCGCCATCACCACATCGCTCAGCCAGGCCGTGAGCGATCCAAAAGCGATCTGTACCGGTGCCTTGAAAAGGCGGAACATCCACTCTCGGAGACCAGGGGAACCCAATACCCGCCCGTCGAATCTGAGAGCGCGCACTGCCCTCATCTCCTCCAGATAGCTCACTTGCAGGAGCGCCACCAGGCGGGGACTCGGAACCAGAACCGGGCTCAAAACCCTGGTGAGAAGGGCGACCAGGGCTCCGTCCGACTCGTGAACCTGGACGACATCGGGTCTGAATCGACGCAGAGCTCTCCAGAAGCCGGGCACGATCGTCAATGGAAAAAGAAGCTTGGGCCCCCTGGCACCGTCCCGTCCTCGCCCCAGAATCTCCACCTCATGACCCATCGATTCCAGACCGGCAGCCAGCTGGAGCACCTGTTCTCCCACGCCCGAGACATCCTTGGGCGGCAGGGTATTGGCCACGAGAAGCACTCTCATGCTCAGCCTCCGGCCAATCTCTTGTATCGGCTTCTAGCCCGCTCTTCCATGCGCCTCATGAATGGGGTCTTTCTCGCTTCTCTCGAATCGACCAGGAGCTCGCTGGCGTCGCTTCGCGCCTTCTCCAGCCACCTGCGATCGGCGACGATGTTGGCCACTCTGAAAAGTGGCTCGCCGGCTTGACGTGTTCCCAGCAGATCGCCAGGGCCGCGGATCTCGAGATCCGCTTCGGCGATCCGGAACCCGTCGGTGGTCTCGCCAAACACAGCCAGGCGCCGCTCGGCCTCTTCCGTCAGCTGGCCATGAAGGGCCACGCAGTAAGACCTCTCGGCACCTCGCCCAACTCTGCCTCGAAGCTGGTGGAGTTGAGCCAATCCGAACCGTTCCGCGCTGTCGATGATCATGACCGTTGCTCCAGGTACATCCACGCCCACTTCGATGATCGAGGTCGCCACCAGAAGTCTTGTCTCCCCGGCGCCGAACGATTGCATGATCCTCTCACGTTCCTCGGTCTCCACCCTGCCATGGAGTACCTCCGACGGCCATCGTGCCAGGAGTCTCCGGACCGCTTCTCCCTGGGTTGAGATCGAGGCGCACGAGATCTGTGAGCTGTCGTCGATCGAGGGAAACACGACATAGGCCTGCCCCCCCTTCTCGAGGTGCTCCGCAAGCCACTGATGGACGTCGTCTCGACGATCCTGCCGAACCACTCTCGTGTTCACCGCTCGACGCCCCGGCGGCAGCTCGTCGACGACCGACAGAGAAAGATCGCCATAGGCCGTCAAGGCCAATGAGCGGGGAATGGGCGTTGCCGTCATGACCAGCATGTCGGGACGCTGCCCTTTCTCCAGCAAGACCTGCCGCTGCGCCACCCCGAACCGGTGCTGCTCGTCCACCACGGCCAAGGCCAGCCGGTCGAATGCCACACCCTCTTGAATCAGGGCGTGGGTGCCTACCGCCAATTGGATTCGACCGTCTGCCAGGCCTCGACGAACCTCTGTAGGTCTGTTTCCTGAACCTGTCACCAGGGCGAGACGGAACCGAGGCTCGAGGAGGTGTCTCAGGGATCTGAAATGCTGCTCCGCCAGCAGCTCCGTGGGGGCCATGAATGCCCCTTGCAAACCATTTTCCATGGCCACGATCAAGGCCAGGGCGGCGACGATTGTCTTGCCACTTCCGACATCGCCCTGCAAAAGCCGGAGCATCGGGAAGGGACTCTCCATATCGGCCAGAATCTCCTCTAGAGCACGTGCCTGGGCACCCGTCAGCCGAAACGGCAAGGCCTCCTGCATTTTAGAGCGAAGCTCCCTGCCTACTTCATACCGATGCCGCTTCTCATCCCGGGTCTGGAAGGATCGCAGCATCCCGAGCTCGACCTGCAGCTCCAGGAACTCGCCATAAATCAACCGGCAATGGCCTGGACTTCGCCGTTCGTTGAGGAGGTCCACATCCGCCGCATCGTCCGGCCAATGGACCTGCAGAAGCGCCTCCCCTAAGCAGGGCAGGCCATGCTGCCGCCTGAGACTCGAGGGTATCTCGTCGCCGAGGCTTTTGAGCGGCAGCTCGTCCAGGGCAATCCGCACAAGCCTGCGCACCAGAGCCGGACCGAGACCGCCAACGGAGTTGTAAATAGCGACGATTCGTCCTCCGAGCATCGCCTCGCTCAAAGACTCGCAGCTGGGGTTCACCATCTCGAGGCGCGAGCCTCGGCGACGTACCCTGCCGTGGAGCAAGTACTGTTCCCCGTCCTTGACCTGCTGAATCAAGTAGGGCCGGTTGAACCACACAGCCGGCAGTCTGCCCGTCTCATCTTCCAGCCAGCCATTGACTACCGACAGGCCTCGCCGTCGTAGGTGGATCCTCTTCAGCTCGCCAACTCGGGCAGCCAGGGAGAAGGTTCCCTCCTCAATCGCTTCGCCAATAGATGTCAGTTGGCGACGGTCTTCGTAGCGAAACGGCAGATGGTGGAGAAGATCTCCGACGGTTCGCAGACCGGTTGTTGCCAACTTCCCGGCCCGAACCGGTCCGATGCCACGCAACTCGGTCAGACGGCTGTCGATTTCCAGGGACATCGATGCCTGACGTCAGGATCGCTTATTCCGCTGGGGGCGGTTCTGGTTTGGAGGGCCCGCTTGCTGCCAATCTGGCGCCGAGCAGAACCCCAGTCGAGGCCCCACTCAATCGCACGAGAAGGAGAGCTCCACGAGCCCGAAACGCACCCGGTCGCTCGACTTCACTTCGACAGGAACGCCCGTGCGGATCCGCTTGCCGTTGAGGAATGTGCCGTTGGTGGCACCGATGTCCTCGACCAACAGGTACAGCTGTCCTTGCCTGTACATCTTGGCGTGGCGGCGGCTGCTCGAGCGCTCGGGATCCACCGATGTCAAGTCGATATCAGGTCTGATCCCGGTTACCGGATCCTGACGTCCGATGGTCACTGACCCGTTGGCTGGCAACGTAAACACGGTCGCCGACTCCCCATGACCCAGGAATCCCGACCCGGGCTCGACATCGATCACCTGAGGCCGCAGCTTGGTAGCCAGCTCGACGCGCTCCTCCTCGGAGTCCAGGACCCTATGGAGCAACTCGTCTGTCGTTCGCACTCGTCGCGACAGCTTGCGCATGATGCGGACGCCGATCTCCGGATTCGCGCGGAGCATCGAATCGAAGGTGGCACTGTCGATGACGATGAGTCTGGATGGAGACGCTGCCCTGGCGCTCGCATTGCGCGGCAACTCCTCGAGAATCGACATCTCGCCAAAGAAGTCACCCTTCTCGAGCACCGCCAGTGGACGCTCTTGATTGCCAGCTGTCTGGAAGATCTCCACCTGGCCCTCCTGGATGATAAACATCTCCGTGCCAAGCTCGCCTTCCTGGAATACGTACTCACCGACTTCCACCTCGAGAGTTCGATCGGCGGACGGCTCGCGGCTACTGACGACGAATTCGGGGCTCATTTAGGGTCACCAATACTCGTGTTGCCTTCGAGACTAGCGGACAGAAAGGACTCGATCAACAGGATCTCGCAGCCGGCGGGCGCTTGCAGTTCGCAGAAGGAAACCCCGGAGTGCTCCGTAAGCCGAATTCTGTCGTGCCAGTCACCTGGCTCTGCGCATCATTCCTCTGGGACCGACGTTGCCGTTGGCCTCGTGCGACCTACCCGGAGACGGATTCGACTCTCCACCCGAAGGTGGCGCAGTCGAAAGCAGGACGGGCAACCCGCATCTCGCCTCCCTATTTGGTCTTGCTCCGCATGGGGTTTACCGTGCCTCGATCCGTCGCCGGCCGAGCGGTGCGCTCTTACCGCACCCTTTCACCCTTACCTGCCCCTTTCGGGTCAGGCGGTCTACTCTCTGTGGCACTTTCCGTCGCGTCGCCGCGCCTCGCCGTTAGCGAGCATGCTGCCCGTCGGAGTTCGGACTTTCCTCTCCTCGGCCTCCGCAGTGGGAGCGAGGAGCGATCGCCTGGAGCACTCCGGCGCAACGCCATTCTACCGCGCAATCTCCCAGGAGCCGTCTGACGGCCCAAATCCCTCCATTACCACCGCACCCTCAGGCCCGGTTGCCTCTGTTGAAGAGAGCGCGAATCGTCTGCGAGAGGCCCCTCTTTTCGACCGCCTTTGGCCCCGACCTCGACCTCAGGCGATCCAGAGATTCCCTCGCCGCGATCACATCCGGACCCTTTTCGAGAGCGAGCTCGTATTGCTCTCGCGCTCCATTCTTGTCGCCCCTGCGCTCCTGGAGGCTTCCGAGACGCAATCGCAAGGACCCATCATCGGGTCTGAGCTCGACAGCTCGCCACATATTCTGCACGGCGCGATCGAGCCACCTCGGGTTGTAGGACTGGCATTCGGCCAACAACGCGAGATACTCGCTCTGCGGAGCATCCTTGACCGCTTGCTCGAGAAGCTGGATCGCGGCATGGAACTCCTGTCGATCAGCTAGATTCCTCGCCAGCTGGAAGTTCCTCCGCGCCAATGCCTTCATTTCCTCCTGCCGCTCTTCGACAGTCGCCGCATCTCCATCATTGATCTGCAGAGGCCCCACCTTCTCGAAATACTCGGCCCGGCGCTCGGAATCACTGAGGGTGAAGTAGGCCTCTGTCGCTCTCTCCAGAAGCAGCCCGAGAGCCCTCTCACCGCCGGCCAGCGCCAACCGGGTGGCATGGGAAGGGTGTACCAGCCGGCCCAGTTCCATGAAGGCTCGATGGACCTCTTCCACCTCACTCTGAGGACTCACGGCAAGGAGCTCGAAGAACGTCATGTCACCCATCCGCCCGAGGATGTTGCCCAACAGCTCCCGGTGCTCTTCCGTCGCCAGCGACACGGGCTCCTTCTCCAGGCTATCCGCGATGCGCTCGGCGAAGCGCCGCACGAGCTCGGCGCCAAAGGAGCTGGTTTGCGCACCGCCTGCTGAGTCGGACTCACGACGGATCAGGCCCACTGCGAGGAGCCGACAGAGAGCCTGCAAGCTCTCGATTCTCTCTACATTCATCTGCTGAACAAGGTCACCGACCGACAGGGGCTCCTCGAGACGCGACAACAGGAAGGCCTCTTGGGGATTGAGCTCCAGTCCAGACGGTCGCCTGTCGTCCGCCGACGAAAGAACGAGAGTCGACTCCGCGCCGCCCAGCTGACGAAGCAGACCACCCTCATCCTCTCCCCGGACAGAGGTCTCCATGACAAGCCTGCCTGTCGGCAGCGGCCCGATCAAGTCCAGTCGTATCTGCCCGGCGCCGTCGACGAAATGACAGGCCTCTCTGGCGCAGGGCTCGAGCAGGTCGGTGAGCTCCGTGGTCAATCTCTTGGTGGCCAAGCGAGCTTCGACCTCATCCTGGCTGGCTGGCACCGATTCGGAGGTTTCCGCACTACCCTGCTCCACCTCCGCATTGCCTTCGGACTGACGTCGGAGCGCCCTGATCGTGTTCGCCCAGGCAGTGGCGGACGCCTCGAAAGGATGCTCTGGAGAGAGGTAGAGGTCTCCGCCGACGAAGAACAGCTGGCCCCGAAGGTCGGCCGAGTTCAGACCCAACCGACCTGTCCAACCCTCCTGGTAAGCCAGGCGAATCGCGTCGAAGAATCGAATCTCTGACGGCTCTGTGGGCTCGGTAGGCATATCTGGTTCAGGACCTGTCAACACTCATTTTACCGAACGGCCCGCACCCCCTGTGTGAAGTGATCAACCCTCCACGCGGTCGGGGTTGTCGATCAGGTGCTTGAATACCCTTTCTCCCAGCACCGGTCCGAGGGCCCCCACCAACTCCTCCCGAGGCGCCTGCCTCAGCTGCTCGACGCTGCCGAACCGTGTCAGCAGCAGCTTCCGTCGACCCGGCCCGATGCCTGGGATTCCGTCCAGCCGACTCGTCAGGGACCTCTTGATCCGGCGTCTTCGATGTCGAGCCAGGGCGAATCTGTGCGCCTCATCGCGAAGCTGCTGCAGGAGGCGTAGGCCCGAATCGCGGCGCGGAAGTCGCAGAGGTTCTGGACGGTCTGCCAGGTACAGCTCTTCTTCCTTCTTGGCCAGACCCACCACCGGAGTCTCTTCAACCCCTAACTCAACGAGGGCGCTCAGAGCGGCGTTGAGTTGCCCGCGGCCGCCGTCGATGAGAATCAGGTCCGGCATGGCGCCCAACTCCTGCAACCGCCTGCGGTAGCGCCGGACCACGGCCTGATGAATCGAAGCGAAGTCATCGGCTTGCCGCAGATGCTTGATATTGAAGCTCCGATACTCCGCTTTCTGCATTCGACCCTGCTCCCAAACCACCAGCGAGGCCACCGTCTCGCCGCCATGCAGAGTCGCCACGTCGAAGCCCTCGATCCGTTGCGGCGGCTCTGCCAATCCCAGATGCTGCCTCAGGTCCTCGACCATCTTCTCACTTCCCGGGTCGGTTCGAAATCTCCGCCGATGGGCCAGGGCGGCGTTCCTCTGAGCCAGAGCGATCCGCTGCGCTTTCGTGCCGCGCACCGGCAGCCTGATATACACCCGCTCGCCCTTGCGCTCGCTCAGCCATGCGGCCAGCGACTCTTGTCCATCGATCGGGAAAGGCAGATGGATCTCGCGAGGGATGAATGTCGTCCGCTCGTAGATCTGAGGCAGCAATTCCGACAGTACAGCCTCGCTGGACACCTCCTGCTGCCCTTCCCAGAACAGTTCGCGGCGATCCAGGACCTGCCCACCTCGCATCACCAATGCACAGATCGCGGCACTTCCTCCTGTTGCGTAGACACCATAGACATCGACGTCTTCGCCGTGGACGGAAGACAGTTTGCGTTGCTGAGTCACGGACTCGATCTCGAGCATCAAATCTCGGATCCTCGCTGCCTGCTCGAACTCGAGAGAATCTGCGCGGGCAGCCATCTTCCCTCGCAAGCTCCTGAGCAGCTCGTCGTTCCTACCGGCCAGAAACAGCCGTGCTGCAGCAACCGCCTGATCGTAGTCTTCCTTCGTGGTCAACCCAGCCACACACGGACCGAGACATCGCCGCATGTCGTGGTAGAGGCAGGGCCTGGGCAGCGATCCGTCGATGTCGATTCGGCACACCCTGATCTCGAACAGCTTCTGCACCAGCTTGATCGCTCGTCGGGCCAAGCCGCCGGGCAGGTAGGGGCCGAAGTACTCGCCTCCATCCTGGCGCAGACGACGGGTAAACGTCACCCTTGGATAGTCGTCGAGTGTCAGCTTCACGTAAGGGTAGGTCTTGTCGTCGCGCAGCAGGATGTTGTAACGCGGCCGTCGGCCTTTGATCCAGTTGTTCTCGAGAAGCAGGGCCTCGGCTTCGGTGTCGGTCACGACGAACTCCACGTCGACCGCTTCTTGAAGCATTGTCGCTATGCGCGCCTCGTGCCGACCGGATAGATAGCTGGCGCCGCGCTTGCGGAGCGAGCTCGCCTTGCCAACGTAGAGCGGGCGTGAGTCGGCATCCTGGAAGACATAGATACCAGGCCGGTCCGGAAGCTCGCGAATGCGCCCCGCCAGCGCGGAGCTCACCATGGTCTCAAGTCGCGCACGATCCCTCAGTCGGTGTAGATCTGCAGCTCTTTGAGCTCCCGCAGCTCATCGCGAAGTGTAGCCGCCTCTTCGAACTCGAGCCGCTTGGCAGCTGATTTCATTTCTTTTTCCAGCATCTCGATCTGCTGACTCAGAGGGAGACCCGAACGCTCGGCAACTTTCGAGGGAAGGCGGTCACCGAGCGAGAAATAGTCCAGATTGCTCATGGTCACCAACGGGCTATGAATGTCTTTCAGCACACTCCGGGGCTCGATACCGTGCGCTTCGTTGTACGCCTGTTGGCGAAGCCGACGGCGGTCGGTCTCGGACATCGCCCGCCGCATGGAGTCAGTCACCCTATCGGCATAAAACAGCACTCTGCCTTCCAGGTTTCTCGCCGCCCGGCCAGCGGTCTGAATCAAAGAGGTGCCACTTCTCAAGAAGCCCTCCTTGTCCGCATCCAAGACGGCCACCAGGGCCACCTCAGGCAGATCCAGCCCCTCCCGCAAGAGATTGATCCCCACCAGAACATCGAAAATCCCGCGCCGCAGGTCGGTGACGATTTCGACTCTTTCCAGAGTATCGACATCGCTGTGGAGATAACGCACTTTGACGCCTACCTCCAACAGGTACTGCGTCAGCTCCTCGGCCATCCGCTTCGTGAGTGTCGTTACCAGGACCCTGGCGCCCGCTGTCGCCACGCGACGGATCTCGGCCAGGAGGTCATCGACCTGTCCGCTGGCCGGTCGCACCTCGATCTTGGGATCGAGCAGACCGGTGGGACGGACTACCTGTTCTGCTATGACTCCCTGGGAGCGCTGCAGCTCCCATTCACTCGGAGTTGCCGACACATAGATCCGCTGGTGGCCGCGGCTGTCGAACTCTTCGAACGTGAGCGGGCGATTGTCCAGGGCGCTGGGTAGCCGGAAACCGTACTCGACAAGGGTCTCCTTGCGGGATCGATCGCCGTGATACATGCCCCTGACCTGTGGTATCGACTGATGGCTCTCATCGATCATCAAGAGGCTGTCTTCCGGGAGGAAGTCCAGAAGTGTAGGAGGGGGCTCACCCACCAGTCGGCCGGAAAGGTGTCTGGAGTAGTTCTCGATCCCATGGCAGTAGCCGATCTCGCGCAGCATTTCGAGATCGAAACGGGTCCGCTGTTCCAAGCGCTGCGCTTCGAGGTGTTTCTCCTGGGATTCCAGCTCTGGCAGCCGTGCATCGAGCTCACCCTGAATCCCGACGATCGCCGCTGCCAGTTGATCCCTCGGAGTCACATAGTGGGTCTTCGGGAATACGGCGATCCGATCCAGTGCCTCCAAGGCGTCCCCTCTGAGCAGATCGAAGCGCGAGATGCGTTCGATCTCGTCGCCGAAGTACTCCACTCGATAACCCGTCTCCTCGTAGGCAGGAAAGACCTCGAGCACATCACCACGAGCCCTGAAGCTGCCCGGGAACAGGTCCATCGAGGTCCTCTCGTATTGCATTTCGACCAGCTTTCGCATGGCCGACTCCATGCCATCGTCCTGGCCGACGGCAAGAAATTGGAGCATCCCGTAGAAGGCCTCCGGAGATCCGAGTCCGTAGATGCAGGAAACCGAAGCGATGATCACGACATCACGACGCTCGAACAGCACCTTGGTCGCTCTCAGCCGCAGTCGGTCGATCTCCTCGTTGATGCTCGTTTCCTTCTCGATGTAGGTGTCGCTCTGCGGCACGTAGGCCTCGGGCTGGTAGTAGTCGTAGTAGGAGACGAAATACTCCACGGCGTTGTGCGGGAAGAAGCTCCTGAACTCCTGGAACAGCTGGGCTGCCAGCGTCTTGTTGTGAGACAGGATCAGAGTCGGCCGATTGACCATTTCGATCACCTTGGCCATCGTGAAGGTCTTGCCCGATCCGGTGACTCCGAGCAGGACCTGCTCTCTCAGGCCGCTCTCGAGGCCCTCCACGAGCTGCCGAATCGCCTCCGGTTGATCACCCTGTGGAACCAGAGGGGATTCGAGGTTGAACCTGTCCATGGGCAGGATTCTATAGAGCGCTCAAGACTGTGCTCATTGGATCGGCTCCGGAGCCGAGAGCGGCAGATCGGTCTGCGAGGCTCCGACGTGCTCCGACTCGGGACGATCGGCATCGTCCCCCGCAGCCCTCCCCGAGACCCGATCCAGAGCCCCGATCAGGTTCTGCACCTCCTCTCGGCTGAGGCGATTGGGACCGTTCCCGAGCGCCTCACGGAGCATCTTCTGAAGATCCTGGAGCGCGACAACGTTTGCCCGGTCCTCCTGCACGGCTTCGACTGCAGCGTCGAAGGCAGCCGACAGTTCCTGCACCTCGGGCTCGGTGATATTGGCCGGCAGCGACTCCATCACCTGGGTTTCGAGCTCACCCATCATCCACCCGAAGAGGTCCTTCGCCTTGAGGAGAAAGACCACCGATCCGATACCCAGAAGGAGAATCAAGGCTCCACAACCCAAGAGCCCCCAGCGTGGCCCGCCGTACCATTTCGACTGGGGCCCCTCAGGAGAGAACGGCTCCCTGCTTATTTCGACCGAGCCCTGTTCTGGCGGAGTACGCATCGATTCCATCCCTTTCAGTGACGTTCAAGCCCTGACCGCATTGTAGTCTTCACCCCTGACCGTCGCAAATGCGAGAAAGATCGACCCGGTGCGAGGAAAGTTCTCTGCGTCGACTGCCATAGGAGACTATAATCTGCAGCCGTGAGATCGAATAGCTCAAGCTCCGAGCAGGCCTCCGCGTCCCGCCGATTCGGCTCCGACCGTCGATCCAGAATGAAGGTCCTGGCCTGGATCGTAACCCCTGCCATCGCTCTTCTCCTCGGCGTTCTGGGCGGGGTCGGGCTCGCCTCGATCATCAACATGCCCCAGGTCGAATCACTGGCGAGCTTCACCCCCGGGGTGATCACGCGTCTTCTCGATCGCCACGGCGAGGTCTTTGCTACCTATGCCAAGGAGAAGCGGGTGCTGATCGAGGAAGGAGAAGTTCCACAGCTCCTTCAGAACGCGATTCTGGCGGCGGAAGACAGCAACTTCTTCCAGCATGGAGGCATCGACGCCGAAGGTGTGCTGCGCGCCATGTCTGAGAACTTGCGGCAAGGCAGATTGGCCATGGGCGGTTCGACCATCACCATGCAGCTCGCCCGCCAGCTTTACCTGACTCCCAAGAAGACCTGGCAGCGCAAGGCAGAAGAGGCTCTGCTGGCGGTCGAGCTGGAAAAGAACTTCAGCAAGCAACAGATTCTCACCCTCTACTGCAATCTCATCTTCATGGGGCACGGCAACTATGGAATGGAGTCCGCCTCCCGCGCCTATTTCGGCAAGACAACGAAAGACGTGGACCTTGCAGAGGCAGCGGTCTTGGCCGGCATTCCGCAGCGGCCCAGCGCCTACAGCCCCTACAAGAATCCCGAGCTGGTGGTCACTCGGCGCGACTATGTACTGCGGCGCATGAGGGAAGAGGGGTATATCACCGAGGAGGAGTACAAGGAGACCATCAGCCTGCCTCTGCTGGTGGTGCCGAATCGGCAGAAGGACCTCCGGGCACCCTACTTCGCCGAGGAGGTACGGCGGTATCTCGAATCCACCTATGGTGCAGAGGGGCTCCTCGAACAGGGCCTACAGGTCGACACGACCCTGGATCCCCGCATCCAAAGCGCGGCCGAGGCGGCCCTCGAGGAGGGTCTGGTCCGACTCGACCATCGGCATGGCTGGCGTGGCGCTCTGCATCATGTGGAGGCTGAAGAGATGGAGGGGTACGAGCTTCCTTCCTGGCGCGACGTCGAGCTGATCGCCGGCAAATGGTACGAAGCTCTTGTCCTGAGCGTCGGCTCGCACGGTGCCGAGGTCAGAATCGGGGAAGCCATCCTAGAGCTGCATCCGGACGGCATGAAGTGGACACGACGTCAGGACCCCCGCCAGATTCTCGAGCGAGGCGACGTCGTCTGGGTGAGCCTCGAGGCGGCCGACGACGAGGAAAGTCCTCCGCAGATCGTGCATCTGGAGCAGGAGCCCGAGCTGGAAGGGGCGGCGATCGTCCTCGAGTCCTCCACCGGGGCGGTCAGGGCCATGGTCGGCGGCTGGGACTTCGACCGCAGCAGCTTCAATCGCGCCACCCAGGCCCGGCGTCAGGTCGGCTCGGCCTTCAAGCCCTTCGTTTTCGGCGCTGCGCTCGAGACCGGATTCACCCCTGCGGACACGATCTTCGATGCCCCGACAGTTTTCCCGGGCGCCAACAACGTTCCCAGCTACTCCCCGCGCAACTTCTACCGCCAGTACTACGGGATTACGACGTTACGACGTGCGCTCGAGAAATCCATGAACGTCTGCTCCGCGAAACTGATGGATATTGTTGGCGTCGAGCGGACGATCGACTTCGCCCGTCGCTGCGGAATTCGGTCCGACCTGCCACCCTACCCGAGCCTCGCCCTCGGCGCTGCTGAGATCATCCCGCTAGAGCTCGCGGCCGCCTACTCGGCCATCGCCAATCAAGGTGTGTACGTCGAGCCTTACCTGATCGAGACGGTTCGTACGCCGGATGGTCAGGAGCTCGAGACTCACCAACCGCGAGCCCATAAGGCGATGGAGACGGAAATCGCCTATGTGCTGGGGCACATTCTCGAGGGCGTAGTGGACAGGGGGACAGCTGCCCAGATTGCGGGTCTGGAGCTCGATCTAGCCGGCAAGACCGGCACCACCGACGACTACATCGACGCCTGGTTCGTCGGCTATACGCCGGCCTACACGATCTTGACCTGGGTGGGCCACGACGTGAACCGCTCCATCGGCAGGAACATGACAGGGGCCGCAGCCGCTCTTCCCATCTGGAAGTCGATCGTGGAGATCGGTCTGGAAGAGGGTTGGATCGCAGCGGGGTCTACCTTCGTCCGCCCGCCAGGGGTCGTAGAGATGCAGGTCGATTATCTCACCGGCCTGCTACCGGGGCCCGCCGCGCAGACTCTTATCTCGGAGGCCTTCGTCTCCGGCACCGAGCCGGCGCGCCAAGTTGATCAGGAGAGCTTTCGCATTCTTCAGCTTCCCTGGTATCAGCAACAACCTTTCTACCTGCCCAAGGTCGGTGAGAGAATGCCCGACGATGTGGACGATTGGACCCTGGTCCAGGAAACCTGGGCCGAAGGAAAAGAACCGGACTGAGTCGTTTCGGAATCAGTCGCCTACCGGGGCTTGGTGCCAACCATCGCGTAGTCCTGAAACCCGTACAGCAGCTCGTCCAGCTGATCCCGCAGCCGGTTGACGTGGTCCGCCACGGGTTTCATCTCATCGGATAAACCCGTCAGGTCGATCTCGAGTAGGCGATCTTCCGCTTCGAATGGCCGCAGATCCAGTCGCTCCACCGGCTCGAAGCCGGCCTGTTCGAAGAGCAGCATCAGTGTCGCAGGATGCACCGGTCTTCTGTGGGTTGGATCGAGCCAGAAATTCCTCGCTGCCACGATCAGAGAAAGAGGATTCGGGGTCTCCAGGATCAGCGTCCCATTCGGCTCCAGGGCTCGCCAGGCCAAACGGACGAGACGATCCAGGTCCGTCGCCGGCAAATGCTCTACCACGTGGAGAGAGAGCACGCCTCCCAGGCTCCTCTCTGGAGCTTGCTCGAGTGCGCCAAAGAGATCCGCCCGAGCTGCGGTGAGGCCCAGACCTCGGCAATGGGCCACCATTTCCTCGCTCTGGTCGACACCGCGGGCGGCTAGACCATGCCCTTCCAAGACTGCGAGCATCTCGCCCCGACCGCAGCCCAGATCCAGTATCGGGCCCTTTCCCTCCAGGTAGCCGAGGTAGGCCTGGGCTCGATTCGAGATCTCCTCGCGGGTACCGCGGAAACGGTCCTCGAACTCCAGGTAACCCTGCTCCCTCCAGGCCTCTTCCAAGACCTCGCGGCTGACCGGCTCCGATGTGGACTCCGACACCAGGGCCAGGAGGCTACCCAATCGGCTCCAGTATTGTTTGCTCTCCCGTCGATACCGATCCAGCCTTTGATCCATCAAGGCGTAGAGAGCATCGGTATGCTGATTGAAGTCAGTCAGCACCTCGCGCGGAAAGGCCTCCAGGTAGGTGATCCGGCGGTGATTGTTCTGAACATCTCGCACCAGGTCGTCGCGCACCTGGCGCAGATCGCGGATGAAGTCGCTGGGCGCCTGTCGCAGAAACTCGAGGTTCTCGAGAACGATCAAGTTGAAGGTCTGCTGCCGCACCCACAAGTCGTGCTGCGGCAATGTCGCCGCCGGCCTGAGGAGGCGAGCGACGCGTTTCAGGAGCCGTTCGGCCCAGCCGGCCACCCCCTGACGTCGGCTGACCACGGGGAAGGCGTGGTTGCCCTCCCACAGCCAGCGCCACGCCGACAGGTCTCGCGTCGGCTCACCGAGAAAATCCTCGATCGAGGGGTCCGGTTTGGGCGACTCCGGGCTCGACATGGGCCCTACTCTTCCGATTCGACCGTAACAGTCACTTCCGCGACAACCTCTGGGTGAAGCTCGATCCTGACCTGATGATCGCCCAGAGTCTTGATCCCGCCCTCGAGGTCGATTCGCCTCTTGTCGACGGTCACTCCCTTCTCATGCAGGAGCTCGTTGATCTCGCCAGCGGTCACCGAACCGTAGAGCGTCTCTGCCTCGCTGACGCGCTTGGCGATGCGCAACCTCAGACTGGCAATCGCGGCTGCGATCTCCTGGGCTGCCTCCCGCTGTTTGGCGTGTCTGACATCGATCTTCTTGCGCTGCTGCTCGAAGTACTTCTGGTTTCCAGGGGTAGCTTCCAGCGCCAGACCCTTGGGTATCAAGAAGTTTCTCGCGTACCCCGGCTTGACGTTGACGATTTCACCCCGCCCGCCCGTGTGCAGTACGTCCTGCATCAAGATGACTTGCATGATGCTCTCTCCTAGTCCGACGTATAGGGCAGCAAGGCCAGATGCCTAGCGCGCTTGATGGCTTGCTGGATGACGCGCTGATGCTTGGCGCAGGTACCCGATATGCGGCGCGGCAGGATCTTCGAGCGTTCCACCAGGTACTGCTGGAGAAAGCGAATGTCCTTGTAGTCCACGGTGTCGAGCTTGTCGGCACACATTCGACAGACCTTGCGACGTCGAAAGAAGAACTTCTTCTTACCTGACCCTCTGGCTCCGCCTGCCATTAGCTGTCCTCCTTGCTGTCACCGTCCGTCTGAGTCACGGCTTCAGGGGCGACCTCCTCGTCCGGGATCGGGATCCTGGATGCCCGTTCCCTGAGTCGGCCAGCGTCCATTCGAACCGTCAGATACCGCAGAACATTGTCACTCTGCTGCATTCTTTGCCGCGCCATGCCGAAAGGACTACCACCCTCACTCTGCACATGCAGCAGCACGTAGTGCCCTTCGGTCAGCTTGTTGATCGGATACGCCAGCCTCCGTTTGCCCCAGCTCTCCTCCTTGGCGATGACCCCTCCCTCGTCGGTGATCATCTTCTGGAAGTCCTGGCTCAGACCCACGACCTCCTCATCGGAAAGACGAGGGTCGGCCACGAACATCAACTCATATCTACGCATGGATATTGAATCCTCCCTCTGGCCTGGTCAGTCCCCGACTTCGCGGGGACAGAGAGGTTGATGGTTGGAGGCGCATCCCAGACAGCGCCCCACTTCGACTGGCTGCCGATTCTAGCCCATCTGCGGCCAAAATCAATGACCGAGCTCGACTCTATCCTTCCCAAGCCGGATCTCAGCCTCCGATTCAGACCAAGAGCGGCGCCAGAACGAGGGCCACCACGGACATCAGCTTGATCAAGATATTCAGGCTTGGACCAGCCGTGTCCTTGAATGGATCTCCGACCGTATCGCCGACCACTGCCGCTTTGTGAGCCTCCGATCCCTTGCCGCCGTAGGCCCCGCCCTCGATGTACTTCTTGGCGTTGTCCCATGCTCCACCGGCGTTGGCCATGAAGATGGCCATGAGCACGCCGGAAGAGGTGACGCCCGCCAGCACTCCGGCCAGGGCAGCAGTGTCCCAGAAACCCACGACGACAGGCACGATCACTGCCAACAATCCAGGCGCCACCATTTCCCTGATAGCTGCCCGTGTCGAGATGTCCACACACTTCGCAAAATCCGCTTCGGCCTCGCCCTCCATGAGGCCCGGGATACTCTTGAACTGGCGACGGACCTCTTCGATCATCTCGAACGCCGCACGGCCAACAGCCCTCATTGCCATGGACGAGAACAGAAAGGGCAGCATGGCTCCGAACAGCAATCCTCCCATGACTCTCGGATTCGCCAGGTCGATGACCTCCATACCGACCGTCGTTCGGAACGCCGCAAACAGCGCCAATGCCGTCAAAGCTGCCGAACCGATCGCGAAGCCCTTGCCAATTGCAGCCGTGGTGTTGCCGACGGCGTCCAACTTGTCGGTTCGAGCTCGCACTTCCTCGCCGAGATGGGCCATCTCGGCGATACCACCGGCATTGTCTGCAATAGGTCCGTAGGCATCGACGGCTAGCTGAATTCCCGTCGTCGAGAGCATTCCCAGTGCGGCAATCGCGATCCCGTACAGGCCAGCCTGGTCGTAGGCGACGAGAATCGCAACGACCAGCACGATCACCGGCAAGGCCGTGGACCGCATGCCGAGCGCTAGCCCAGAGATGATATTCGTCGCTGCCCCGGTCAGGCTGTCCTTGGCGATCCCCTGGGCTGGCTTCTTCGACTCCGAAGTGTAGTACTCCGTGATCAGCCCGATCAGCACACCGCCAGCGAGTCCCGCCACTGTCGCCCAGAAGACGCCCGCCGCGGTGAATTCGAAACCTGAGATGACGTAGGTATCTGCCAGGAGCCACTTGGAGAACGCCCAGATAGCGGCCAACATGACAACGGCTGCGAACAGGGGGCCTCGATGCAGTGCCCGGCCGGGGTCGCCCCCTTCTTTGGTGCGAACCAGAGCGGTGCCGAGCAGCGACACCACGATTCCGACACCAGCCAGCACCATGGGCAGCAATACCAGCATCGGGGTGTAAGCCTCGCCGCTCACGAGGGTAGCGTTGGCTCCCAGCACCAGCGTGCCGACGATCGAACCGACGTAGGACTCGAACAGGTCGGCGCCCATGCCGGCCACGTCACCGACATTGTCGCCCACGTTGTCGGCGATGACTGCCGGGTTCCGAGGGTCATCCTCCGGAATACCAGCCTCCACCTTTCCCACGAGGTCGGCGCCGACATCTGCCGCCTTGGTGTAGATACCGCCCCCGACACGGGCAAACAACGCAATGGAGCTGGCACCGAACGAGAACCCGGTCAGCACGGTGACGACTCTCATCAGGTCGGCCTGGGGGTTTCCTGAATCGAAAATCGCTGTATAGAGCAGAAAGAGCAATGAGAGGCCCAGGACTCCCAGTCCAACCACGCTGAAGCCCATGACCGCTCCACCGGAAAAGGCAACCTGCAGTGCCTTATTCAAGCTATGCCGAGCCGCCGACGCCGTTCTCACGTTGGCCGCAGTCGCTACCCGCATGCCGAAAAACCCTGCCAGAGCCGAGCAGAACGCGCCCGCTATCAATGACAAACCGATCAGGGCCGAGGTCTCGGCCTTGCCAGCATTGGCCCACGACAAGAGCACCGCGACGACCAGGACGAAGACCGCGAGGACGCGGTATTCGCGGCCCAAGAAGGCCATCGCTCCATCACGGATGTGACCGGCGATCGTGCCCATCCTCTCGTTGCCGGCATCTTGCCGTTGAATCCAGGCACTCCGGAACCAGGCGAACAGAAGCGCCAGGACTCCACAGATCGGTACCCAATACATCAAGCTCATCATTTCCACGGTCTGGTTCCTCCTCCAAGATGGCGCATCTTCTCCCGGCTAGGGCCTGCCGCTCACCGAGGGTAATCGCCCGATCATCGGTTGAATTCGTTCATAGTCGCCTCTGCACCGTCCGCTAGCCAGCACTCACAGGCATCGGCGGCTCGACTGGTCATTTCCTCCACTTCGTCCGCCTCCGTGTCCAAGAACGGTGAAAGCACGAAGTCGACGAGGGCATCACCCTCGGGAGCGTCATCGCGGTTTGCTACTCCCAGTCGCAGCCGGGGAATCGCCTCGCTCTGCAGATTCTGAATCACCGACTCCATGCCCCGATGCCCGCCTGGACCGCCGGACCTTCGAAACCGGATCTTCCCCAAAGGCAGGTGAACGTCATCGAAGACGACCAGAATCGCATCTGCTCTCAATTCCCGCTTCTCCGCCAGACAACGCAGGGCATAGCCGCTTCGGTTCATGTACGTCTGCGGACGAGCCAGGATCAAGGACGACTCGACGGCCAGTAGGGAGTTGCACTCGATTCGATCAAAAGAGCTGCCGCGTCGGTTTGCCAACTCCTCGAGCACCGTGAAGCCCAGGTTGTGGCGGGTCTGGCGATAGCGTTCCCCGGGATTTCCCAATCCGACGATGAGTCGAACCTCAACGTTCACCTCTTCTGCCACTGACGGACACATGGCTGGATCGGTAGCGGAAGTCGACTGCTTCGGATCTGCGTCGGCACAGCCGCAACCAGTGCCGAACCGATCGGTCTTCTAGTCCTCTTCCTCGGCTTCGTCCTCTTCGGCGCGTCCGATGAGCTCGGGCTCGACCTCCTCGGCCTCGAGCAGTCCTGCCTCGGCAGCCTCGGCCTCGGCCTCCTCGACCTCGGTCGCCACTCTGCTGTGAGCTACCGCCACGATGACTTTGTCCAGCTCTACCATCAGCTCGACTCCCGCGGGCACCTCGAGATCCTTCACCTCGCAGTGGCTGCCTATCTCCAGGTCGCTGACGTCGAGCTCCAGACTCTGCGGAATGTCTCCTGGAAGGCACTCGACCTCCACTTCGCGAGTAATGAAGTCGAGAACACCACCCTCGTTCTTGACCCCCACTGGAGTACCCTCGAGATTGATCGGCACCTGGACCTTGACCTTCTCGGTCATCAGCACCCGCAAGAAATCGATGTGGATCACCTGTCGGGTTATCGGATCGATGGTCAAATCTCGAACCATGGAGTGGCGCTTCTGGTCGGTACCCGCCAACTTGAGCAGGAAGACTGCATTCTCACCACCGGTCTGCTTGAAAAGGTCATGCAGGGTGCGGCGGTCGACTTGAATGGCTACGGGATCCAAATCTCCACCGTAGACAACTGCAGGGATGAGACCTGTGGCACGCAACCGCCGATTGGCGTTCTTGCCGGTTTCTTCGCGTGATTGAACTTCGAGGGTTATATCGCTCATGACAAAAAAGGACTCCCAACTGGCTAGACAAACAATGAGCTTACTGAGCTATTTTCGTGAATTCTTCGAATGGCCTCCCCCAGGAGAGACGCCACCGAAAGGGCCTTGAGCTTGTCACACTGGCTCAACTTCTCCTCGAGAGGCGTGGTATCGGTGACCAGGACCGTCTCCAATGGCGCGCCGTTGATTCTCTCCAGGGCAGGCCCCGACAGGACGCCGTGAATTCCTGCGGCCAGGATGCGCTCGGCTCCGTTCTCCTTTAGAGCCTCCACCGTCGAGGTCAGGGTACCTGCAGTGTCGATGATGTCGTCGATCAGCAGGACGCTGCGCTGCCTCACGTCACCGATGATGTGCGCGACCTTCGCCCTATTCGGCGCTTCGCGGCGCTTGTCGATGATCGCCAGCCCGGCATCCAATCGTTTGGCGATGGCCCTTGCCCGTTCCACGCCTCCGGCATCGGGGGAGACGATCATCAAGTCGGGAATAGCCAATTCACGGATGGCATCCAGGAGCACAGGGGCAGCGAACAAATGATCGACGGGAACATCGAAGAAGCCCTGGATCTGCGAGGCGTGCAGGTCCATTGTGAGGATGCGGTCGGCACCGGCCGCCGAGATCAGATCCGCCACCAGTTTGGCGGTGATCGGAACCCTTGGCCTGTCCTTCTTGTCCTGGCGCGCATAACCGTAGTAGGGGATCACGGCCGTCACTCGAGAAGCCGAGGAGCGTTTCAGAGCGTCGAGCAGAATCAACAACTCCACGAGGTTCTCGTTCACTGGCGTGCAGGTTGGCTGAATGACAAAGGCGTCCGAGCCGCGGACGTTCTCGTCGATTTGGCAGAAGATCTCGCCGTCAGAGAAATTGAACGCCTCCACCCGCCCGAGGTCCAGACTCAAGTACTCACCGATCTCCCGGACCAATTCGGGATGTGCCCGACCGCCAAATACCTTCAAATCACCGTACATCTCGTTTCCCCATCAAGCAGCTGATCTGAATGGCTGGGGCGGTAGGAATCGAACCTACGAATGCCAGATCCAAAGTCTGGTGCCTTACCACTTGGCGACGCCCCATCATGAGCAAACCCTATCGACCGCTCGGCTCTCCACAGAACCAAAGGCTCGAGTGACAGAGCACCTCGATGGCCTGAACTGCTCCCGTCTCCCCGAGTCGATCTGATCAAGAATTCCAGAATGAATCCCGTAGGTGCATCTCTGCCACTTCCTCGAGGCTCTTCTTCTCAAGGGGTTCTTCTGTTTGCCCTGCTCTGGGTGGCTCTTTTCTTTCAGGCGGCGCCGGCTGACTCGTGTCCCGTGCTTCACCCGATCTCTGCCCTGACAGAACGTGATCATACTCCGCCAAGATCTGGTCTTCGAGCATCTTCCGAGTCTTGTTGTTGAGCGGATGGGCCACGTCCTTGAACTTTCCATTGCGCTTCTTGCGACTCGGCATGCTGATGAACAGTCCGTCCTTGCCCTGAATCACCTTGATGTCGTTCACCATGAAGCAGTCGTCGAATACGATGGAGACAAAGGCCCGCAGCTTCTCTTCGTCGACTGGGAAGACCTTGACCTCGGTTATGTGCATCGGATTTTCCCCTTCAGTGAACGACACGAAGTCGCTGGAGCGAGGTGCGATTCAACGTGCGGGCACGAAACACCCGACAGTCCGGTGGCAAAGCAGTTGGCAGGTCCGAGCTCTCTATCGCGTCGTCGAAAAGCGCCAACCAGGTTGCACCACTACCGGAAAGCCGCACGGTCCGTGCTCCGGCCTCGACCAGCGCATTATATACGCGGCACACCTCTGGGAATCGACGCATCACAAGCGGCTGCAGATCGTTCCATCCCCGGGCCGCCATCTCCCAATCGACACCCTCCCCCCAGACGAGCGAGCCCATACTAGAAACCTCCCGATCCGCTGTCAATTCCCTGAGTTCCTGAAACACCGACGCTGTCGACACCTCCAGAGCAGGTGTCACGAGCCAGATTTCACGCTCCGGAAGATCCGGTAGCGGCAGGATCTCGTCTCCACGCCCCGATCCCAGCGCCAGACCTCCGGTCAGGAAGAAGGGCACATCCGCTCCGAGCGCACGACCCAGTTCCTCGAGCCGTACGTCGGTCGACTGTTGCACCCCAAGGAGATGTCGGAGGCCCTGCAGCACGGTTGCTGCATTGCTACTGCCACCTCCAAGGCCACCGCCCAGAGGAATGTTCTTCTCGAGAGTGATGCGAACGCCATCCACCACCGGCCAGGCGGCCAGGAACGCGGTTGCCGCCCGGTGAGCGAGATTGCGCTCGTCATCAGGCAAAGCCTGGCCGGCTACCTCGAGGCGGACACCGCTACCGCCGATCTGCAAATGGACCAGATCACAGAGATCGACCGACTGGAAGACCGTTCGCAGCTCGTGGTAACCATCGGGCCGCAGACCCAGAACCTCCAAGTGCAGGTTGACCTTGGCAAAGCTACGGTAGATCACGAGTGTGGCACTCCAATGATTCGTAGCCCGCCGGAACCTGCAGATCGACCAGTGGGGACTGCAAGGGCTCATTGACGATCTCCCGCCACCTGATCTGGATACCCTGCCGATGGGAGAGCACTCCTCCCTCCCCTCGCCGACTCCACCAGAGCGCGGGGCGGGACTCCTCCCAGAGGACCCACGACGTCGGCCGGCCGGCATCGAGCCGCGAGGTCCATCGCCGCCCGTCACGGCCCCTGAAGTCGATCTCTTCAGCCGAGCTGTGGTCGATCGTCTCGGGCTCGGTAGGCAGATAACCCAGGAGTACCCGCGGGAGGGATCGCCATGGCATCGCCTCGAGCACAGGGTCAGGAAGGAGAATGTCCGTGGCTCTGCAGAACCCCTTGCCTCGATGATCGACCAAGAGGGTCTCCACCTCGCTGGCCTGAAGGCTCCACATGGGGCGACCCAGTGCATCGGTGGTCGACACCTGGAATCTGGAATCCGAGGAGAGCTTCAGAACCAGCTTCATCCCACCGTGCCCTTCTTGTCCCGCGTAGCGAACCCGAAACAGACGTTGGGTACCCAGAGCATCGGCTGGCAGAGCCCATCCGCTGGCTGCTCCATCCGAGTCCGGCAGAATAGTCGGCCCAGAAGAGCCACCAGCACATTGCAAAGCTACAAGAGCGGCGAGAACCACCGCGCACAGGACCCAGATAGATTCTCTGCCGACAAAGGTCGTTGACGTGAAACAGGACATGGGTTCGGGACCCGGGGTATAGCCACAACGGTTCAGGCGTTTCGATCCCTGACGCGGAAGTACTCCAGCCGGGTCCGAACGCAGACCGTTCTCGTCTCAGGGCTGCGCCAGCCGATCCAACTTGCCTCTCACGACTGCGGCGTTGTCGGCCTCGAGATCCAGTGCCCGCTGATAGACCTCCCGCGCCTCCTCGAGCCTGCCGAGGACAACGTAGAGGTCACCGAGATGCTCGTACACCTCTGGATCGTCCCCTACCAACGAAGCGGCTCTCTCGAGGAAACCTCGAGCCTCTTCGTACTGGCCAAGTTGAAAGTGCACCCATCCCAGAGAATCGACAAAGGCCCCGTTGTCCGGTTCGATGTCCACCGCCTGCTGGACCAGCAGCAATGCCCTTTCGAGATTCTCTCCGGCTTCTGCCCACATGTAGCCAAGGTAGTTCAAGGCCGGAGCAAAGTCGCGATCGATCGCCAGCAACTGCTGGAGCACGTCCTCTGCCTGGCGCTTCTTTCCCGAACGTTCATTGGCGGCCGCCAACCAGAACAACAGACTGGTCGAGTCCGGATCCAGTTCGAGGGCACGCTCCAACACCGGAATTGACTCGTCGTATCGCTGGCGCGACTGATACACCTCGGCAAGAAGGGTCAGATCATCGAGCGTTCCTTCGGCGGCCAGACGGGAGAGCACCTCCTCAGCCTCACGGTCTCGACCCAGATCGAAGAAAATCTCGGCCTGCCTCGCCCAACCGCGTCGCTCGGCCGGTGTATCCGGCTCGATCCGCGCCAGGAGCTGGAGAGCCTCGTCGTGCCTGTCGGCCCTGACCAGGGCTTCGACGAGAATCAACACCATGTCCATATCACCCGGAGCTACCTGCCGCCCAATGAGCGGCTGGAAAAGCCCCACGACCTTGTCCCACTTGGCCTGCCGCATGAGCATCAATCCCCGCTCAACTCGCGCCTGATTTGCGGCCGCAATCTGCCCATCAGAACGAAGGCGCCTCTCCATGGCCCTCAGGGTCTCCTCAGCGGCCTGCGGCTCTTGACGGCTCTCCAGCAGGCGAGCCAGCAGGACTCCCAGGTCCAGGTTCATTGGGTGGTCGCGCAGAAGATCTCGCGTGACGACGATGGCCTCGTCCTCTCTTCCCATTGCGGCCAGGCTCATGGCCTGGAGGTAGCGATTCGGGAAATAGCCTGGATCCTCGGTCAACATCTCTTCGACGAGTTGAAGGGCTCGGGCGTACTGACCGGACTGGTGGAGCTCGAAGGCCAGCCGTCTGCGCACCTCCGGGTCGGTCAAGACCTCATTGGGACCCTCTTCCAAAGTCCTTGCCGCGCTGGCGTGGTCGCCCCGCTCGCTTTGAGCCTGGGCCAAACTCAATCGGGCTCTGGTAAATCCGGGGTCGACGTCCAAGACCTCCTGCATCGCTTTCTCAGCCTGCGCCGGACGATCCGCTCGCATCAGGGAGTCGATCAACAGCGAAAACACCATTCGGTTCCCCGATCGCCTGCTGAGAAGATCCTTGAATACCGCCGCGGCCTCGTCTGGGCGAGACTCTCCAAGATAGATCTGCCCGAGAGTAACCATCGCCTCGATGTTGTCCGGCTGGCGGGCTCGAATCTCCTCGAGGGCTTGTCTCGCTTTCTCCAGCGCAGCGGGGTCCTCTTGCGCCAGTCTCATCTGCGCTTCTGAGTAGAAGAGCAGCACATCGTCGAGCTCTGGCGCGGCTTCCCTCGCCACCGTCGCTTGCGCGACGGCTTCCTGCGATCTTCCGAGACGCAGAAGCAACCGTCCGTACTCGAGTCGAGCGTAGACATCATTGGGCGCCCCGGCTATTGCGGTCTCGAAACTCTCGAGAGCCCCTCGATAATCACCTTCCTCCGTCAGCAGTTGCGCCACTAGAAGATGGTATGAGGGCGTCGCATCAAGACCCTCTCCGGCAGCCCAGGACGCCATCGACAATCCAGCTAACAGAAATATCCATCGAGGTTTCACGGCCGGAAGGATAGCAACCGCCCTATTACCTTTACAAGCAACCATGCCCCACCTATAATCCGGCTGAATCGCCTAAGTAGCCACATACCAATAACTTAGGCGCCTGGCTTAGAGATCTGGAGATCAGAGCTTTGGGTATGCAGTCTCTCGGAACCCTCCTGCTTCAAAGCGGCCGGATCACCAAAGAGCAGCTCGGACTGGCCATTTCCAAGCAGCGGGAAATCGGCGGCCGGCTGGGGTCATGCCTGCTCGAGATGGGGGCCATTTCGGAAGACACTCTCGACCGTATGCTGGCTGAGCAGCAGGGAGTTCCGATCGCCACGGCGGAGGATCTGAACGAGATTCCCGCCGAGCTGATTCAGTTGCTTCCCGCCAGGCTCGCGATCCGCTATCAAGCAGTGCCTTTCAGATCTTCGACAGCCGCGGTCGAAATTGCGATGCTCGAGGTCGACAACCTTTGGTTGCAGGACGAGTTGTCCTTCATTGTCGGAAGTCGTCTCAAGGTCCACATCGCCAGTGAGGTACGCCTCGTTTCGGCACTCGCGAGGTACTACAACGCGTCACTCCCGGAGCGCTTCGCCAAACTGGCAGAACTGCTCGACCAGCAGCTCCAACGGCCACCAGAAACCAGCCCCGGCCCTCATCCCGACTCCCGACTCATCCATTCGGCAGAGCTCAATGAGCCGATATCACTCGTGGTTCCGATCAGGAGCGCGCAGCCCGAGGCGGGAGTATCCGAGATCGAGGGATCGACCCCACTGCCGCATCCCCAAAGCATTCCCCTCTCGGACCGGGATCTCGCCAACCTGGATGCCGCAGCCGCGTCTGAAGATCCTGGGGCCAAGGTCTCGCCGTTTCTCTACACTCGCGACCACAGCTCAGACGGAAACGCCGAGATAGACGACGTAGAGACCCAGCTCGCGGCAGCCGGAAGTCCCGAGGAGGTCGGGCAGATTCTCGTCGACTACCTGGCTCAGTTCTTTGTCAGGGTCCTGATCTTTCAAGTCCGGCAAGGCACCGTGTGCGGCTGGCTCGGGCGCGGTCCCGGGCTCGACAGGGACCGACTCGCCGGATTCAGGGTCTCCTTCGACGAGCCCTCCATCTTCCTCAATTTGCGAGAAGGCGGCAGCTTCTTCATCGGCAAGCTGCCCGCAATGCCGCCTCACCTGGAGTTGGCAGCCTGCTGGAGCAAGGACTTGACGGATGAATGTGCCGTATTTCCGCTTCGCCTCCAGGAGCATCTCGTAAGCCTGATCTATGGCGACCGCGGTCCTCTCGGTCTCCAGGCTCTGGATCTGGAGCTAGTTCGGCGCCTCACCGCTGTGGCGAGCCGCGCCTTCGAGAGATGCATTCTGGAGCAGAAGCAAGCCAGGCAGCGCCAAGCTCTGAATGGAAAATGAGAGTCCCTGCGAGGCAAATGCCCACTTTCGTTGACACCCATTTTGGCCGTTGCTACACTCGGACGCCCTAATCGACCGACATGATCAAAGCCGATCTGGTAAACCGCGTCGCCGAAAGCTCGGATGTGCCGAGAGTCAAAGCCGCTCTCGCGGTCGAGACCATCTTCGAGGCCATGAAACACGCCCTGAGCGAGGGCAAGCGCATCGAGTTTCGCGGCTTCGGGGTCTTCCAGGTGCGGGACCGCAAGCGCGGTGTCGGCCGAAATCCCAAGACCGGCGTTGAAGTCGCCATCTCCCCTGGCAAGACAGTTCGCTTCAAGCCGGGCAAAGAGCTGAAGAACCTCTGAGCGTGAGGCCCGGCCCCTCCTCCGCCCTGCCGCCCGACCCCTGGTCGCACGGCCCTCCGAAGCCATCGCGAAGTGCCGGCTCGGATTCGCCGATCGAGGAGCAGCCCTCGGTGCGCTCCCCCCCGGGCGCGCAGTCCAGCACACCAAAGCTGCTTCTTGCCGTCGGTCTGTTTCTGGCGACCTTCGCTACGACGACGACTTTCGGGGCCGGCTTCTACCTCTCGACAAGAACAGACGTCGTGACGGATCTGGTGCCCGCAATCGAGTGGGTCTTCCTGGGGCAGCTGGCGCAGTTTCTCGCCCTTACGAACTACATCTTTCGAACCGTTTGGTCTGACGGCCAGCTGCTGGAGATCGGGCTGGCTTTCTCGTTGCCGACCCTGGCAATCCTCCTGTCCCATGAGCTCGGGCACTACGTCGCCTGCCGGAGAAACAATCTCCCGAGCAGCTACCCATACTTCATTCCGGCACCCCTCTTGATCGGTACTTTCGGCGCTTTCATCCGCATTCGGGCACCGATCCGAACACGCAGGGAGCTGCTCGAGGTGGGCGCCGCGGGACCGATCGCCGGCTTCGTCGTCCTTCTGCCCATCCTGCTCTATGGAATCGCACAGTCCGAACCGGTATCGATTGTCGAGGTCGACTGGGATCTGCCCGGAGGTCTCTTACTGCTGAGACCGGGAACATCCCTGCTGATGTCGGTGGCGACCCTCGTCTTTCACGGCTCTCTGCCTGCCAACTCTGTCTTGAATCTGCATCCCTTCGCCCTGGCTGCCTGGGTCGGCACCTTCGTTACGGCCCTCAATCTGATCCCCGTTGGTCAACTCGATGGTGGCCACATCTTCTACTCGGCATTCGGCAGACGATATGCCTGGTTGTCCTGGGTTTTCCTCGGCCTGCTGGCGGTGTTGGGCTTTCTCTGGCCTGGATGGTGGGTTTGGTGCCTCGTTCTGATGATCATCGGCCCTCGCCATCCACCGGTCTTGGCCGGCAGGCAACCGCTCGACCGCCAGCGACGGGCAGTGGCCCTCATCAGCCTCCTCATTCTGGTTCTGACATTCATGCCTGTACCCCTCGAGCTCCTGCCAATCCTCCCCTGAGATCCTGGACCGAAGAAACTGAGTAGCAGCCTCACGGTGCGGGCTGGCAGTCCGGTTCGACGTCCAAGATGAAGGTCACCGGGCCATCGTTGACCAGGTCCACCTGCATCTTCGCGCGGAATCGACCGGTTTCCACCTCTACTCCGAGTCGACGAAGATCGTCCACGAGCAGCTGAATCAGCGGCTCTGCCTTGTCAGGGGTCTCGGCAGCGCCAAAAGAGGGCCGCCGACCCTTGGCCAGACTCCCTGCCAGCGTGAATTGGGAGACGATCATGAGGGATCCCCCAACCTCCAGGATGTTTCGATTCATCCGCCCGTCGGCATCTTCGAAGATCCTCAAGTGGAGCATCTTGTCGGCCACCTTCGAAACCTGACCGGCACCGTCACCCTTCTCCACACCGACCAGAACCAGAACCCCCGCCCCGATACTGGAGATCGTCTCACCATCGACCCGCACCGAGGCCGAGCTCACTCGTTGCAAGATCAGGCGCATCGATGGCGTCCCTTATGCATAGGCCGTTTCTCTGGGATCGATAGCGCGATTCCCTCATCGGCCAAGAATCGCGGCGGCGAAAGCGCTATGATAGCGAACCTCAACAGAGACAAGGAGAGACATCCAAATGGTCAACAAAGTAATCCTGGTAGGCAATCTTGGACGCGACCCGGAGGTCCGATCGACCCCCTCCGGCCAACCCGTGGCCACTTTCAGTCTTGCAACCAATCGCAAATGGAAAGACCAGAGCGGCAATCGGCAAGAAGAAACCGAGTGGCACAACGTCGTGTGTTGGGGCCGTCAAGCCGAAATTGCCGGCCAGTACCTCACCAAGGGCAAGCAGATCTATGTCGAGGGACGGTTGCAGACTCGCTCCTGGGAGGACAAACAGAGTGGCGAAAAGAAGTACCGGACCGAGGTGATCTGCCAGAACTTCCAGATGCTCGGAGCCCGAGGCGGGTACGATGGCGGTGCTCAGAGCTCAGCCTCGAGCCCCGAATCACCCGGTGACCTCCAGGCCCAGCCCGAAGACGACGACATCCCGTTTTGAAGCCGCTACTCGTCCACCCTGGCTTTGAGGGTGTGAAGCAGGTTGAGTGCCGCCAGGGGCGAGAGACGCTCGAGGTCGACCTCTTTCAAGATGGAGGCTACAACCTCCTCGGCGGGAGCGAACAGCATCATCTGATCAGCCTGCCCCCCGTCGGCCTTCACGCCCTTGGCCAGGCGTGGCTTTCCACTTAGATCGTACTCGTAGGCCTCCAGATTCTGCAGCACCTGAGAAGCTCGCTCGATAACGGCATCCGGTATGCCAGCCAGCCTGGCGACATGCAGGCCGTAGGACTTGTCGGAACTGCCGGGCTTGACCCGCCGAAGGAAGACGATCTTGTCTTCCCATTCTCTGACGGCCATGGTGCGGTTGACTACTCTCGGTAGTATCGCGGCGAGCTCCGTCAGCTCGTGATAGTGCGTCGCGAACACGGTCTTCGGCCGGGCATGCTCATGCAGATGCTCGACGATGGCCCAGGCCAGGGAAAGCCCATCGAAAGTGGCGGTCCCCCTCCCCACTTCGTCGAGAATCACCAGGCTGCTGGCGGTCGCCTGATGCAGGATCTTGGCAGTCTCGATCATCTCCACCATGAAAGTGGATTCTCCACGGGTAAGGTCGTCGGAAGCCCCTACTCGGGTGAAGATCCGGTCCGCAGTACCTATCGAAGCCGACTCGGCCGGCACAAAACAGCCAGCCTGAGCCATCAACACGATCAGTGCAGTCTGACGCAGATACGTAGACTTGCCGCCCATGTTGGGTCCAGTGAGAATCACGATCTGTGCCGTCTCACTGTCGAGCTCGCTGTCGTTCGGGACAAAGGGCTCTCCCCCCAGCTTCTCGACTACTGGATGCCTTCCCTCCGAGATGTAGATGGCACCTCCGGGTTCGCCGACAGTGGGCCTCGTGTACCGATTCCTGGCTGCGACCTCCGCAAAGGTCGCCAGCACGTCCAGTCTCGCCACCGCCTCCGCTGCCTTCAGCAGCCGGGAGGACTCTGCGGCCACCAGGTATCGCACCTTTTTGAAGTGCTCGTCCTCCAGCCGAAGCTGCTCTTCTTCCGCCGCGAGAATCTGCTCCTCCAGGTCTTTCAACTCCGATGTCACATACCGCTCGGCGTTGACCAGCGTCTGCTTCCGGATGTAGTCGTCGGGGACCAGATGCTGATTGGCCTTCGTCACTTCTAGGTAGTAACCGAAAACTCTGTTGAAGCGGATCTTTAATGAAGGGATGCCCGTGCGTGCTCGCTCCCCCGCCTGAAGGGACAGGATGTGCTGTCGGCTGTCCTGCGCCAACGACCGGTGGCGATCCAGATCCTCGTCCACTCCGGCCTTGATGACTCCTCCTTCCTTCAATGAGGCAGGGGGGTTCTCTTCGACCAGGCGGGTCAATTCGGCCACCAGATCCTCGACCGGGTCGGTGCCTCCGATATCCTGTAGGGTGGCAGATTCGACTCCGGAGAGACATCCGAGGATCTCGGGTAGCCGCTCGAGCCCCGACCGCAGAGTGGCGGCCTCGCGCGGAGTCATGGTCTCCAACACAGCTCGCGAAGCGAGTCGCTCCAGGTCCCCGACCTGGGACAGAAGGTCCCTCAGCCCGCTACGCACCTCACTTTTCTCCAGTAGCTCCCCGACTGCCTGCAAGCGCTCGTCGATCTCCGCCGGGTCTTTCAGCGGCCGCTTGAGCCACTCTCGCAAAAGGCGTCCACCGGCAGGAGAAACCGTGCGATCGAGGACTCCTAGGAGGGACCCGTGCCGACGCCCATCCCGCAGACTGCGGAAGATCTCCAGATTGGCGGCCGTGGTCGCGTCCAGGACCAGGTTGTCGGAGGCCTCGCTGACGCCTAGCTCCCTGACGTGCGAGAGATCGCTCTGTTGCGTCTCTCTTGCGTACCGCAGAGCGGCAGCGGCTGCCTGGACTGCCGGCTCATCGTCATCCAGCCCGAACCCCTTCAGGGTGGAGGTCCCCAACTGCCGGCAGACCAATTCCGCCGCTCGCTCGGACCGGGGCCAATCCTCCTCCGACTCCGGCGTCCGGCAGATACCCTCCGCATCCATCCAGTCGACCAGACCCTGGGGAAGGCTGACAGTCGGGTGCAGGATCTCCTGCGGTCGAAGCAAGGCCAGGTCATCGAGTGCATCTTCCAGCCGGGTCCATCGACGCACGAGGAATCTTCCGGTCGAGATATCCAGGAACGCCCCGCCACCGCCCGCATCGTTCCAGGCGACGCTCGCCAGGTAGTTGGCCTCTGCACCTTCCAGAAGATCCGGGTCGCTGATCGTGCCGGGAGTGATCACCCGGGTCACCTGCCGCTTCACCAGGCCTTTGGCCTTGGCGGGGTCCTCGACCTGGTCGCAGATCGCCACCTTCAGTCCAGCACGAAGCAGCTTGCCGAGGTACATTTGAAGGGCATGATGGGGGACGCCGCACATCGGCGCCTCAGTCTCCCTCCCTCGATTGCGAGCCGTGAGGGTCACCTCCAGAATAGGTGCCGCCCGCTCGGCATCCTCGAAGAACATCTCGTAGAAGTCGCCCATCCGATACAGCACAATGGCGTCTTCGTGTTCCGCCTTGACCTCGAGGTATTGGCGGAGCATTGGGGTGAGCTGGACGGCGCCCGACATGATGGGTCAGTATAGCGAGTCGTGACCGAGAACAGGACCGAGGTTCATGCCCCTACCATCCTGGCGGTGGACACTGGCTCACCCGTGGTCAGCGTAGCTGTAGCGAGGAACGGAGAGGTCCTGGCCGAGAGACAGAGTCCGAGCGGACGGTCCTCGCCGGGCCTCGTTCCGATGATCGATGCGCTGCTCTCGGATGTCGATTCCGAGGTCGGCGAGCTAGACGGAATCCTCGCTCTCAGAGGTCCCGGCAGCTTCACCGGGCTGAGGGTCGGGTTGGCGACCTGTCTGGGCCTCCATCAGGCGCTTGGTGTGCCGGCTACCACCCTCACCACCTTCGAGGCGATTGCTGCCGTGTCTCCGGAGGCGAACCTGACGGTCATGGCCGCGGTCGAGTCCATTCGTCAGACCTGGCTTGTCCAGGCCTTTCGCACCGATGTCGTTGCCGAATCGCTCGGCGATCCACGAATTCTCTCCACCGACGAGCTCGCAGCCGAGCGTGTCGACTTGATCATCGGTTTTGGACTGAGCGACATCTCGAGACCGGCAAATCAATCTTTCAGAGCGGCGATTCTGGAGCCCCCTCCGCTGGCCAGCCACGCGTTGATCCTCCAGGAACGCAGGCAGGGCGAGTGGGATCCTTCCGGACTTGTCCGCCCGCTGTACCTGCAGGCCCTG
The DNA here is from genome assembly GCA_947259195.1 of Thermoanaerobaculia bacterium. Taxonomy (GTDB): domain Bacteria; phylum Acidobacteriota; class Thermoanaerobaculia; order Multivoradales; family JAHEKO01; genus JAUVRX01. The sequence goes on from CAMYLC010000054.1 coordinate 42,391, forward strand.
TCAGCTGCGCAACCGGCCACTGCTGCCTGAGGACATAGACCGTCCTGACGACAGAGACGACAGGCTCCCCAAGGAGGGGGTCATCTTGATCGACATATCTGCCAGTGCTATCGTGCCTGCGCACTGTCGTGCATTTGTCGCTGGATTCGACTCATCTCGGATGCGCGCCCAGCCGGCGGTTAGCAGCAGCATGGATCGACCTACCGATCGACTCGAGACCAGCCCGACAGCTCAAAAGCCCCGTGTCCGCAGACCGACCAGACAGCCATTCTCTCGAGTGTGAGGGGATGGATCCACTCTCGCTAGGAGGAACCGCAGATGGCGAAGACACCTGATAGCCTGAGGGAAGAGTTGCTCGCAACCAACGAGGAATTCCGTTCCCTCTATGACAGACACCAGGACTGTGAACGCCGACTCACCGAGCTCCACCAGAAATCACTGCTCTCCGAGAAAGACGAGCTGGAAGAGAAGCAGATCAAGCGCCAGAAGCTCTTTCTCAAGGACCAGATGGAAGCCATCCTGCGACAACGCCGAACTGAGGAAGCCTCGGCCTGACCCACGCTACGGACCCTCACGGCAAGTAGGACCGCCGCGCCATTCAGCACAACTCATCGGGCCTTCATGACATTCGCCAAAGAATCCCTGCCCTTCGTGGCACCTCTCGGAATTACGGCGCTGGTATTGCTTCTCTTCGGACAACTACCCGCGGGACTGTTCCTGGCTGGACTCGCACTTCTGGTGCTGCTCTTCTTCCGCATCCCCAAGCGGCAGACCGAGGTAGCCGACGGCATGATTCTGGCTCCGGCGAACGGTCGCATCCTCCGCATCGATCGAAGTCCGGCGCTGCTGAACCGAGAGGGAGACGTGCAGCGGATAGTCACGTTCTTGTCGGTCTTCGACGTCCACGTCCAACGCGCTCCTGTCAGCGGCGAGGTGGTCGAGAGCCGCTTCACCCCCGGCCGGAAGATTGCGGCCTTCAAGGCAGAGGCCGACAGCGTCAACGAGAACCACCTCACCGTTTTGCGACGCGAGAACGGAGACCTCATCGGGATACGACAAGTAGCCGGCCTGGTCGCTCGACGAGTCGTCTGTCGACTGCTTCCTGGCGACCTGATTCAGCGGGGAGACCTGATGGGCCTGATCAAATTCGGCTCACGCGTCGATCTGATGCTGCCCGACCAGTACGAGATTCTGGTACGCCAGGGTGACCGCCTGCGCGAGGGCGATACCGTCGTCGCCAAGCCAAGAACACAGTGAAGCCCGTCACTCCCCATACTGAGGGACTCTTATCAGAGCTCAGGGTTCGATCACTCACAATCGCCAGTTCCAAGGACGGGAGATCCAAGCGTGACAATCCTGGCAATCATCAATCCGCAATCGCTTCTCGGCGATGAAATCAAGCAGCAGCTGAGCAGACGAAAAGCGCTGTGGTCCGAAGTGCGGCTTCTGACAACCGATCCGGAACAGATCGGCGCCGTGAGCGACATCGCAGGCGCAGCGGCGTTGGTGCAGGGGTGCGACGCGGAGACCCTGCGAAGCGTCGACCTTGCGATCCTGCTGCACGGCGACCCAGAACAGGCGCCGACACTGGCGGCAGGCTCGGTGCTGGTGGTCGTCGATCCGACCAGCGACTGGCCCAAAGGCTCGCTTACGGTGGCCGGCATCGACTCCGATCCGACCGAACAGCAGTCTGACAGGGTTTTCGTCAGCCCATCACCTGCCGTAATCCTCCTCGCGCACCTCCTCCGGCCACTGAGGCAGCTGAGGCCATCACGCGCCGTCGCCCAGGTTCTGCTGCCGGTGTCGATTCACGATCAGGTCGGTCTGGACGAGCTGTTCGGGCAGATCCGGTCCATTGTCGCTATGCGAGACGACAAACCCACCGAGGTCTTTGGCAAGCAGATCGCCTTCAACCTATTGCCGGTCCTAGCGGACCATTCCACCGATCTCGATCAGCTGAAGCGCATCCTGGGCCCGGAGCCTGCCGTGGCGTTGCAGATTGTCCAAACCGGGGTCTTTCACAGCTTGGCGTGCAACCTCTTCGTCACCTTCGAGGAGGATCCGGGAAGCGAGCAAGTTCGGGAGTGCCTCGCAGCACAACCCTGGATCGAAATGGTCGCTGAAGGGGATCTGCCCGGGCCAGCGGATGCGGCTGCTCGGGAAGAGATCCTGGTGGCTGATGTTCGTCCCAGCCCGGCTCATCCAGGGTCTTACCAACTCTGGGCTGTGATGGACAATCTCACTCGCGGAGGAGCCTCCAACGTAATTGAGATCGTCGAGAACCTCCTCGCGCCAACCAGCTGAGAATCGTCTCGCCCCGACACCGACCTTTCTTCGACCTCGCCCCGATCGGTTACGCGATTTCCACTTCTGGTGGTGGAATCTCTCCTCCCTCGCGCGCCAAGAACTCCTCCACATGCAGCAGTCCCTCTTCTCCCGCCCGTTTCACTATCTGTAGAAGGGTCCCCATGGTGTTGACCTCCTCGAACTGTTCGTTGACGAACCAGTCGAGGAACCGGACGGCAATGTAGTTGGAGTCTTCCTTGGCAATGTCCACCAGGGTGTAAACCTGCTGCGTCACCTCTTCTTCCCACTCGAGGGCCAGCTTCACCGCCTCCTCCGCGCTGGCAAACTCGCTCTTGGGTGCAGGAATGGCGGGAATCTGGAGCGAGCCATCCGCATCGACGACGAAGCGAGCGAACTTCATGGCGTGATCTCGCTCCTCGTCGGCCTGCCGATAGAAGAACCTGGCCATACCGCTCAGCGCCTCACGGTCGAAATGGGCGGCTATGGACACATACTGTAACGACGCTCCAAACTCGTTTCCCACCTGTTGGTTCATTGCGGACAGCAGCTTCTTGCTGGCTAACATCGGTTCGTCCCCCTCTGAGCTCAGGACCTGTCAAACACTCATCGACGCTCTCGACGGTGCCTCGTCTTGTCGACTGCGGCGAAGAGCATAGCCGATTCTCCGGCAAGGCGCGACGGTTGCTATACTCACTGTCCCTTTACCGACCGGGACCGTCTCCGGTCGTCGATTCGACATCCAGCGAGTACCGAGGAGACTCAGGAAACCATGTCGACCACTGAAACCCCAGACACCAACCACTTCAAGGTCATCGTCATGGGCTCGGGGCCTGCCGGCCTGACCGCCGCTCTCTACGCCGCCCGAGCCAACCTGCAACCCCTCGTCCTCGAGGGCATCCAACCGGGCGGACAACTGACCATCACGACAGACGTAGAGAACTTTCCGGGCTTTCCCGACGGGATCCTCGGCCCCGAGTTGATGGACAGGATGCGAACACAAGCCAAGCGTTTCGGCGCTCAGGTCAAGTTCGAGGCTGTCTCCGCCGTCGACTTGCAGACTCGCCCACTCGAGATCCGCACGGACGAGGACCGCTATCTAGCCGACGCCCTGATTATCGCTACCGGCGCCAGCGCCAAACAGATCGGACTGGAGTCGGAGATGGAGCTGATGGGCTATGGCGTCTCTGCCTGCGCAACCTGTGACGGGTTCTTCTTCAAGGGCCAGGAGATCGTCGTCGTGGGAGGGGGTGACAGCGCCTTGGAGGAAGCCATATTTCTCACCAAGTTCGCCAGCAAAGTCACGGTTATTCATCGCCGGGACGAGCTTCGCGCCTCACAGATCATGCAGGACCGAGCAAGGGCCAACGACAAGATCCACTGGCTCTGGAACAGCCAGGTGGTCGAGATCCTGGGCAGCCGGCAAGACAAGGTCCACGGAGTAAAAGTGAAGAACACCGGGACCGGCGAGGAGTCCGACTACCCCTGCGAGGGAGTCTTCGTCGCTATCGGACACACGCCCAACACCGAGCTCTTTCGAGACGTTTTGGACCGCAATGAAGTGGGCTATATCCTGGTCCAGGAACCCACGACTCGAACCAATATCGAGGGTGTCTTTGCTTGTGGAGACGCCACAGACCCCATCTACCGGCAAGCGATCAGTGCTGCCGGCTCGGGGTGCAAGGCGGCGATCGACGCTGAACGTTGGCTAGAGACCGCGGCGGAATGATCTCGGCTTCAATTGCCTGATTCGATCGTTGGGCCGCCCTTTACGATCTTGACCAGATCTCCTTTCGACAATCTCGAGTCGGGCTGGAGATCGTTGAGAAGAGCTGTCTTGTCGAGAGACAGGCTAGAACCGCTGCGCTGATGGAGCTCGCTGAGGGTTGTTGGCGCCTCGACACGTACGAGCCGGACCCTGGCCGGCTGAACATTCAGCACTCGGGAATCGGTTTCCTTGGCGAAGGTCTGCATGGAGGCCTCGATCGTCTGGGTATAGCCGCTCCAGCGGCTGCGTGGCGTGTACCCGACGATCCTGTAGACCTTGCCTCCATGTTGCACAAAGAGCGCCCGCCCCGCGAGATCCTCGGCATTGTCGCCCGTCGCAACTTCGAATCGGGTCCAGGCGGCTTGCAAGCCGTTGATTCGGCCCGTCCTCGGGCGCTCCCCGCGAACACTCTCACCGCGCGCGAACTCCTCTGCTGCTCGTAGTGCATTTTCCCCTTCGGCCAGACCCAGGACGATGGCCGCATCCTGCTTCGGGCTCACCGCGGCGACCAGGTCTTTGGCGTTATGAGTCTTCCAACCGCGAGGAAACTCAATTCGAAAAGCCAGATCGGGATGCCGGAAGAGCTCCTCTTCGAAATAGCCTTCTCGCGGATTCTGGCCGAAGACCATCCCGTCGAGCCTCTGGAGGTAGCCTCGCCGCTCGACAGTCAGGTTCGGCGGTAACGGCTCGATCTCCGCCAGGCGGCCTTCAATCAGATCCGTCCGATTCTCCGGCTGCGGATGAGTGGAGGCCCAACTCGGCATCGCACCCGCCCCACTGGCGCGAGTCACCCGATTCAACATGTCAAACACTTCCGGCGCCTGGTAGGGATCATATCCGGCTCCTACCATGTATCGAAGGCCGAGGTTGTCTGCCTGCCGCTCATCGTCCCTGGAGAATTTCAAAGCTGCCAGACCGAGGCCGGCCTGGGCCACATCGCTCCAGGCTGCGACAGCCGGTTCCAGGATCATCCCCACCGCCAGGCCCACTCCCATCAGCTGCTGCTTGCTGATCTGATTAGCCGAATGCCGTGCGGTGACGTGGCCGATCTCGTGACCCAGCACGGTCGCCAACTCGGCTTCCGAATTGAGGTGGCTCAGAATCCCGCGAGTCACGTAGATATAGCCACCCGGAGCCGCGAAGGCATTGACGATCTCCTCATCGAGGACCCGAAAAGTCCACGGCAGCTCGGGGCGCTCGGACTTTGCCGCCAGCTGCGAGCCCAGGTCTTGGACGTAGTCCTGCAGGGCAGGATCTTCGTAGACCTGTCCACTCGCCAGAATCTGCTCGTCTTGCTGCAGACCCATCTGCGACTCTTGCGCCTCGCTGACCAGCATCAGCTGCCGGCCACCCGTAGCCGGGTTGGTGGCACAGCCCACAAGGGGTAGCAAGGTCAGCATCAGTCCTGCAAGAGGTGCTTGCATCATCGGGTACCGAGTTCTGATTCGCATTCGTCGAGTCCTCTTGGCCCATTATCCTCGATCTCGAGATAGTCTACCGCTCGCTGGATTTCGCAATCGTATCCGACGCCTGAGCAGACCCCATGCACTCCGAGGAAGACAACACCCAGTCTGCCGGGTCTGGTGATTTACGCCAGCGGTTTGCCCGGCTCACCTTCCTCAACATTATTTCGAATATCACTGTTCCGTTGGCCTCCTTGGTCGACACCGCCCTACTGGGACACCTCGAGAGCATTCACTTCCTGGCCGGGGTCGCCCTGGCGGCGGTGATTTTCGAGTACGTCTACTGGTCTTTCGGGTTCCTACGCATGGGTACGACCGGCATCACGGCGCAGGCAGTCGGCCGCGGTGACACCGGCGAAGTCTTTCGCACCCTCTACCGAGCGCTCCTGCTCGCCTGGTTGCTGGCAGCGGCGATTCTCATTCTGCAGTCTCCATTGAGGGAGCTCGGCTTCCTGCTTCTCGGCGGGGCACCCGAGGTAGAGGCAGCGGGAAGGGCCTACTTCGATGCCCGAATCTGGGCAGCGCCGGCCACACTTTCCAACTTCGTTTTTCTGGGCTGGTTCCTCGGCAGGGAGGAGAGTGGCGCGGCTCTGATCATGACCGGGGTGGCGAATCTCGCCAACGTCGTTCTCGACTATGTCTTCATCGTGCAGATGGATCTGGCGGCCTTCGGAGCAGGGCTGGGCACGGCGATCAGTCAACTCTTGATGCTGCTGGCGGCACTGATCCTCTTCTGGACTCGCGCCGGCAAGGTCCCCTGGGTATGGTCCGACGTCTGGCAGGCGCAGGCTCTGACGCGGCTATTTCGGCTGAATCGTGACATCCTGCTGCGCACCGTCGCCCTGGTCAGCGCCTTCGCCCTGTTCACCAACTTCAGCTCACTCATGAGTACCGTGACCCTGGCGGCCAATGCCGTCCTCCTTCGCTGGGTCATGCTGGCCGCCTACCTCATCGATGGAGCCGCTTTCGCCACCGAGAGCCTGGCGGGAATTCTCTTCGGAACCGGAGACCGAGCGGCTCTGAGACGCCTCCAGGGACTCGCACTGAGATCCGGAGTCGCCTTCGCACTACCCTTTTGCGCACTGGCCCTGATGCGGCCAGCGGTACCGATACGGCTACTGACTTCTCACCCGCAGACGGTCGAGACTGCGCTCCGGTACCTTCCGTGGCTGGCTCCGGTCCTGTTCTTCGGCTCACTGGCCTACATCTACGACGGTCTGTTTCTCGGCTTGACGGCCGGCCGGGCACTCAGAAACGCCATGCTTCTGAGCACCCTCGGAGTCTTTCTGCCCCTCGCCGCGCTCGCCCTCCACCTCGAGAACAACCACCTTCTATGGGCCTCGATGGCCGCCTTCATGATGGCCCGCACCGCTACACTCTGGAAGGCTTCGACGTCCTTCTATGCCCCGTCAAAACCTCTGGGGCAGTCTTTCTGATCGAAGCACCCCGCGGCTGCTCAACGTCCTGCTTGGGCCCGCAGGAAGCGGCAGACCGGTACCGCCAGCAGCAACATCGACGCACTCGCAGCAACGACAAGCCAGGAACCGGGTAGAAGCGGTACACCCGAGGCGCCGGAAACCGCCCTGGCAATGGCCGTCAAGCCGAGCAGTATCGCGACCCAGACAACGCCGGCAGTGGCCACATTGGCCAGGCTTCCGTTCACCGCCTCGCCCATCAGGCGCCTGTCGTTCACGGCCAAGAACAGGAAGATCGCGACCAAGGGTAACAGGAGTCCGTTCAACGCCTGCGCCAGAACAATGGCCGGGACAGGCCTGACGCCGCTGAGGCCAAATCCGAGTCCCACCGCCAGCACAGCGAGCCACACCGCTCGGTAGCGCCAGGAAGTTGGGCTCCACCTCTCATCGTCACGACCCTTCTGCAGGAGGCTGCGAGCGGTCACGGCTGCCGCCAGCGGTGCGGTGATCGCCGAGGACAGCCCTGCTCCAAGAAGACCCACCGCGAATAGCTTCGCAGCCCAACCTCCCAAGCGCTCCGCCAGGACCTCGGAGAGGGCCAGAAACGAAAACCCGCCCTCGACAGCGGTACCTGTTACGAGGACTGCCATCGAGATGAGACCCCCGAGGCCGACGGCAACCGCCAGACCGATTCGCAAGTCCCGCAGCTCTTGCCCGCCGGCGATCCCGGAGCCCAGAAAGATGTTGTAGGGCACGACGGTGGTGCCGACCAGGCCCAGAACCAGGAGGCCTGACCCGCGCGGCATCGAGGGCACGAGGCTGGCGCGAAGCAAGGCCCCCAGAGGAGGTCGTTGAAGAATGGCCGTGCAGAGGAATGCCACGCCCATCACCGCCACAACCAGACTCAAGGCTCGCGCCACGGTCTGTGGAGGGCTGCGCCACAGCATCCCCCCGGCGATCAACCCGCTCAGCAACGTCAAGGCACGTGCCGACCACCCCGTGGCCATCGCCGCGCCCGACACGCCACCCAGGATGTTGCCGGCTTCGTAGGCGGCGCAGCCCGCGACAATCGCGCCGAGCACCAGGAGCAGCACGGCTCCCTTGCGGGCCCCTGTCTGATACTGCTCGCGCAGCGCCTGACCGAGATTGCGTCCAGAAACCACCGTAAGCCTGGCACTCGCCTCCTGCAGCACCAGACAGGCACCCGTCGAGAACACCAGGGCCCAGAGCAGTGCCAAGCCATAGGAAGCTCCGGCCGAGGCGGCCGTGGTCACCGTTCCGGGACCGATGAAGGCGGCCGCGATGACCGACCACAGCAGGATGGAAGCCAGGCGCCTCATTTGGCCCCCTCGGTCTCTTCCACTCCCCAGCCTCCGCCTCCTGGGGTTTCGAGCACAAGCCGGTCTCCCGGCTCGATCTCGCAGCCGTCGATGCCCCGCAGCTCCACTTCTCCACCACCGGACCGCCTCACGACTTGTCTGCCGAGCGAGCCCGCCCTGCCGCCCGCAACGCCATAGGGGGCCTCTACCCGGTGCTGGCTCAGGATGGATAGCGATACCGGCTGCAGAAAAAGGAACTGCCGCACCACGCCGTCGCCTCCCCGGTGACGGCCAGATCCGCCCGAGCCCGATCGGATGGAGAACCTCTCCAAGCGCACCGGATAGCGATGCTCGAGGATCTCGGGATCCGTAATAGCGGTATTCGTCATATGACTGTGGACGGCACTCTCCCCATCGAAATCGGCTCCCGCGCCACAGCCTCCGCAGACAGTCTCGTAGTATCCGAAGCTCTCGTTGCCGAAGAGGACATTGTTCATGGTTCCCTGACTGCAAGCGACGAGGCCGAGAGCCTTGAGCATGGTATCGACGAGACGCTGACTGGTCTCGACATTGCCGCCCACGACAGCAGGAGCCAAGTTCGGGTCCGGTGGAAATGGCGGGTTCAGAATACCCTCAGGAATCTCCAGACGCACCGTCTTCAGAAGACCCTCGTTGAGCGGTAAAGGCCGATCGAGTAGTAGGCGAAAGGCGTAAAGCACAACGCTGCGGACCACCGCCGGAGTGGCGTTCAGATTGCCGGGATGCACTGGCGCAGAGCCCGTGAAATCCACTACACCCCGCCCATCCGAAAGATCCAGGGATACGACCAACGGCGAGCCATCATCGAGCAACTCAGTGGCTTTAAATCGGCCATCTCCGAGGCTTCTCAAAGCCTCACGAACCCGGGCCTCCGATTGTCGCTTCAGGCCTTCCATGTAATGACGAACGGCGGTGTGCCCATGTTGCTGCGCCAACCCTCGAAGCGCTACGATGCCACGCTGATTTGCCGCCACCGCCGCCGCCAAGTCGGCCAGATTCTCTTCCACAGCCCGCGAGGGAAACGCGCCTTCCCCGAGTCGCTTTCGCAGTTCAGACCAAAGCGGCCTCCCCGACCGGATCAAATACTGCGGTTCGAGAACCACACCCTCCTCCGCCAGGCTGCGAGCTCTGGGAGGCATCGAGCCCGGTCTGCTGCCGCCGATCTCCGCGTGATGGGCGCGGCTGGCGACATAGCCCAAAAGAGGGCCTACCTTCGGATCTCCACCCGTTGCGTCATCGAAGACCGGGGAGATGACCGTGACATCCGGTAGGTGCGAGCCGCCGAATCCGGGGTGATTGGTGACCGCGACGTCTCCAGGCCCGAGGGGCAAGACGTTCTTGACCGTCCTCACACAAAGTCCGAGAGCCCCGAGGTGTACCGGGATGTGCGGCGCATTGACTACCAGCTCGCCATCGGGATCCAGGAGAGCGCAGGAGAAATCCAGGCGCTCTTTCACGTTCACGGACAAGGCGGTTCGACGAAGTGCCTCGCCCATCTGCCAGGCAATCGCCGAGAAACGGTGGACGAACAACTCCAGCTCGACGGCCTCGGTCCGCGATCCGTCCTTGTGCTTACTCATTTCCCGTCCCTGCCGCCATCTTCTCGGCTCAGCACCAGGCAACCCCACGCATCGACCTTCCCGGACCAGCCCCCATTCACCACCGTTGAACAGTGTTTCTCGAACACCAGAGCTGGACCGCGGAACGCGAAGCCGGGGCATAGATCGACGCGATCGAAAGCCCTGACAGAGTGCCAGAAACCCTCCATGAATGCCTGCTGCCGGGCGGGTGGATCGGCCACTGACACTGCCGTATCTTCCCCGCCTTGTAGAAAGTCGATCGATGAGCCGACCGAGGAGGCCACTACCCTCGCCGACTCCACTTCTATGGCCCGCTCATCGGGCCGGTATCCATAGTGATCTGAATAGCTCTGGAAAAAGGACTCTCGCAGATCGCTGGTCGGGACCGCTTCCACCGCGAGACTCGATTCCTGTCCGGCGAACCGCAGGTACACCAAGCGCCGCCGGACTTCCACACTCGACCGGTCGATGCCCTCGCTTGCGACCGCCTCGACCGCCTCGCGGCTGAGCGCCTCGAGCAGCGCATCCAGGGAGCTGCCAAACCCTTCCAGCGTCTCCAGAACCTGTCGCTCGGCAAATCGCTCGACGAGAGCCTGACCGAGACCAACAGCGCTCAACAGGCCGGCATCCGCCGGTACGAGGACAGTAGGCACGTCGAGAATCTCTGCGAGGCAACAGGCATGCTGACCGCCAGCTCCGCCGAACGCCACCAACGCGTAGTCGCTGGGCCTGTAGCCCCGCCGAATCGAGATACGGCGGACGGCCTCGGCCATTCGCTCATTGGCGATATCGAGCAGCCCTTCAAGCATCTCTTCCACGCAGACGTGCCCATCATCGGCCTCGTTCACCTGCCGTTGCAACAGGGCGGCCGCACGCTGCGCCGCCTCCGAATCGATAGGAATCTCGAAAGCAGAGGGCTGCAGCCGGCCGAGTAGCAAGTTGACATCGGTCAGTGTCAGTGGACCGCCGGCGCCGTAACAGGCCGGGCCCGGCAATGCCCCGGCGCTCTCCGGTCCCACTTTGAGTTGATGGCCATCGAAATGGCAGACCGAGCCCCCACCAGCGGCCACCGTCTCGATTGCCAGCGTCGGCGCCATGAGATGGGCATCTCCAACCCGGGTCTCGAAGAGATAGTCATAGTCTCCGTCGAATCGAGAAACGTCGGTCGAGGTCCCCCCCATATCGAACGCCAGGCTGCGCCGATAGCCCGACCCGATCGCAGCCTGTGCAGCGCCGACGACCCCGCCTGCCGGACCGGACAGCAGACTATCCTTCGGCAGGAACTCCGAGGATCGGACCAGCCCCCCTGCGCTGGTCAACACATGCAGTCTGCCAGCGGCCAACGCTGTTTCCACCCGACGCAGGTACGACTCGATCACTTCGGCCAGATAGGCGTTCACGATCGCAGTCTGCGCTCTGGGCACGACCTTGATCCGCGGAGCCAGCTCGGCAGAACAGGAAACGTGGGTGAAACCCAGGGACCGGAGCTCCGCCGCCAGCGCCAGCTCGTGCAGCGGATTTCGATAGCTATGGAGCAATGCGATGGCCGCTGTGAGCACGCCCCGGTCCAACAGCTGCCGAGCTTTTTCGAGAGGCGATTCCAGGTCGAGGGGTACGACCACGTCGCCGTTTGCATCCAAGCGCTCCTCCACCTCCGCGACAGCCTCATACAGGGGCTGAGGCTTGAGGACAGCCAGCGCGAACAGGTCCGAACGCTGCTGGTTGCCGATGGCGAGCAGATCGGCAAAACCACGCGTCACAAAGAGGGCCGTTCTGGAGCCCCGCCTCTCCAACAACGCATTCGTGCCGCGGGTCGTAGCGAGGCGCATGGCCATCGCTGGTAGTGGTCTGCCAAGTGGCGTCCCGGTGACCAGATGAGCGGCCAGGATAGGCGCCTCTTCGGCGATGACGATTTCGCACGGAGCTCCGACGCCAAGCCCCCGGATGTCGTGCTCCAGCTCTAGCTCAGAAGTCGATCCAGAATGGCGAGCAATGGTAGAAAGCTCGTCCTCGGCGCCAACGAGCCGCAACCTCGCTCCCTCTAGAAAGCCGTCCGTCAGGTCCCAACCGAGATCGAGAGCCAATCGCGTGGGACTCTCGACTCTGACCACGATGCCACGCAGGCAACTGCTGCTCAACAGCTTGGCTCGGTGAGTTCCTCCCGTCGGATCGCGGCCGACGCAATCCGTGAAGGTACCGCCCGTGTCCACCCACAAGTGCCAGAGCCCGGCTGGTGATTCGCTCTCAGACACGGTGTTGGACCCCGCCCCCTCCTCTACTCGCCGATCACCTTGATCAGTACCCGTTTGGTCCGCCGGCCGTCGAACTCTCCGTAGAAGATCTGTTCCCATGGGCCCAGGTCGAGATGTCCATCGGTCACCGCCACGACCACCTCTCGGCCCATGATCTGCCGTTTGTGATGCGCATCAGCATTGTCCTCACCGGTCAGATTGTGCCGATAGCGCTGCGCACTGGCGTCGAACGGCGCCAACTCCTCCAACCATCGCTTGTAGTCCTCATGCAGGCCTGGCTCGTCGTCATTGATGAACACGCTGGCCGTAATGTGCATGGCGTTGACCAGACAGAGCCCCTCCGAGACGCCACTTTCGCCGACGGCCTCCTCCACTTCCCGGGTGATGTTCACAAAGCCCATCCGCTGCGGCACTTGCATGGACAGGTATTTGGTCAGAGATGTCAAACCAGTCTCCTCGGATCGACTCGTCAAGGGGTGGCGCGCCGGCGGCGCAGTCTACGCACCACCAGGATGAGGGTCAGCAGCACCAGCAGACCCGCGATGATGGGCATCAGTACGGCCAGGATGGAGAGCCCCAACGACCCAACCAACTCGAGAGTCGACAGAATCGGGTTGCCGAGCCCAGCGGTCGCGACAGAGGAGATCTGCCGGCCACTTGCGGTCGCCATCTGTATTGCTCCAGCCAGCCCACCACCCGCGATGATCGCCAGAATCACTCGTAGAACGGGATCCATGCCCGTTACCACCGATGCAGTCGCGACCATGCCTGCGACGACCGCCGCCGGGGTGGCCACGGTATCCAGGAGATTGTCCAACCAGGGGACGTAGTAGGCGACGATCTCCAGAACAGTGGCCGCACCGAAGGCGATCATCGCTTCGCTGCTCGCCATCCAGCCGAATTTGGGCGAGAGCTCGAGGAAACCTCCTCGCGCCGCGAGGTTGATCACCAGCAAGGGCACGAAGACGCGAAACCCGGTTGCGGCGCTGAGTCCGAGGCCCAGGAAAACACTGACTAGCGACTGTTCCATGGCGGCTTCCGCGAGAGAGGCTCTACTCTACTGCATCGATGGCTTCGATTCGGCGCCTATGTCGCCCTGCCTCGAAAGGCGTCTCCAACCAAACGTCGACGATCAATATCGCCATCTCCAACGACACCAGACGCTGGCCGAGGGACAACCCGTTGGCATCATTGTGCTGCCTCGCCAGGCGAGCGCATGTCTCATTCCAGCACAGCGCACAGCGAACTCCGTGAACACGGTTCGCCGTCATGGCTTCGCCATTCCCAGAGCCACCGAAAACGATCACTCTTTCACAGTCCCCTGCAGCCACCGCTAGCGCGGCGGGCCTGACGAATGTCGGATAGTCCACCGACAGCTCAGAGTCGGTACCGAAGTCGACCGCTTCGTGTCCTAGCTCCGCGAGATGGGCTTTGATCGCCTCCTTGTAGCGGTATCCGGCATGATCGGAAGCTATCGCTATTCTCATTTTCATCCTCCGTGCTTTCTACCGAGAGACCTTCTCGAAGATCTCCTCTACGGCAGCCGTTTCTTCAGGCTCCCCATCCAGTAGTCCAACTCTGGCAGGTCGGCCAGACGAGACGTCGAAAGATACAGTCCGACGTAGACAATCAGGGCGATGATCGCCTTGAGCAGCACGGGTAGCGGTTTCATCAGCATCAGCATCAGGACCACAGGCACGACGGCAGCCGTGGCCGTTGCCAACATCCTGACAGCCGACCGGACCGGTAGTCGAATGCCGAACTGCTGTCGGTCCAACGCTACCAACAACCTCCTCAGCTCGAACAGGGCGCCCACTGAAGCTCCAATGGCCAACCCCACCGCACCCATGAAGAGCTCACGCCCTCCGGCCGCAGGACCAGCTACTCGACTGACGGGCACGCGGTCGAGCCAGACCATCGAAACCCCGCCCACAAGGGCCGAAAGGACTACCCGCTCAACCGCCACGCGAGCCGGCGTCTTGGTCTGTCCAAGCGCGTAGAAAACATTGTTGAGAAGCCGGGACGTGCTGCTGGCAAGCAGGCCCAGACTGTAGGCTGCCAATACCAGGTACACCAGCCAATTGTCCTGAATGCCGAAGCTCCCTCGGCGAAAGAGCCCGCCGACGAAATAGAAACCCAGAAAGAAGTAGCCGACTACCGTCGGAACGGTGAGAAAGGCCATCTGCCGGATCGAGGCGTCGAGCCGCCGGCTCAGGCCGGCCTGCTCCGCCGGCGCAGTTCGCAGGGACAACTCGGGCAGCTCGGCCGCTGCGACCGAGACACCAAACAGAGAAATGGGCAGCAGATACAGCATCTGGGCCCATCCCAGAGCGGCGATCGCGCCGGGAACCAGAAACGAAGCCAGCACCAGATCGAGATACCCCGACAACTGAACGGCACCTCGGCCCGCAGCCAGGGGGCCAAAGGCTCCCAGAGCTTTGGTGACGCCTTCGACTCGCGTCGAGAAGACAAGTCGAAAGCCTCTCAGGAGTCGAAAAACGAGCGGTAGCTGCACTGCAAGCTGGAGCACTCCCCCGACCAGGGCGCCAACGCAGGCAGCGATGAGCAACCGACTCCGAAAGGCGGTCTCCTGTAGGGCACCCTCGGCTGGACTCCCCCACACCTGCCAGCCGGCATAGGCCGCCAGCCAAAGGGCCAGGATGATCGAGATATTCCACAGAACGGGCGCGAAATAGGCCAGGAAGAACCTGCGGTGGCTATTGAGAACACCCAGGGTCCAGGCCGACAAGACGAGGACGGCCGTCATCGGAAAGACGATCCGCACCGCCGTCACGGCCAGAGAATAGCGATCCACCTCGGCCAAACCCTTCGCCACCCGTGCCGCATCCCCCAGATAGCCGGGAGCGAGGATTGCTACGATGGGCTCAGCGAAGACGACTCCCAGCAGAGCCACCGTCGATGCAACGGCCATCAAAAGGCCCAGAATCGCACCGGCGAATCTCCCGGCCGCCTCCTCCTTGCCGGCACCGACCAGCCGTGAGTAGATCGGAATGAACGAGGCGGAGAGAGTTTGTTCGCCAAGCAGGTTCTGCAGCAGGTTCGGCCCGCGCAAGGCGATTCGAAAGACATCGGCGTGGGGCCCGGCGCCAAAGAAGAAGGCCAACACCGATTCGCGGAGAAAGCCGAAGGCTCGGCTCGACAGAATCCCGAGAGCCACCCGGCTCGCATCACCTGAAGCACTCTTCGGCGCCGCGCGAGAAGCACCGACGCGACTTCCGTCCGGCAAGGAGCTCTCGTCGGCCAGGTCTTCTCCTTCGAGTCTGGAGTCGGGTTCGGGCTCGTCGCTCATGTCGTCTTCCTGTCCAGCTGATTCTATGTTCCCGCCCACGGCCGACAAGTGACCGACACGACTTGTGTCCCCAAAGACCTGAGATGTGTTAGATAATTCATCTGGTACGCGGCTGTCTTCGACCGCTGACGCCACCATATCCCAGAGACTCGAGCAAAGTCCTTCCAAGATGCCTATCTACGAGTTCTACTGCAGCCACTGTCACACACTGTTCAATTTCTACGTCGCGACCATCGACACGCAGACCAGCCCGGCCTGTCCGCGCTGCGATAGGCCGGAGCTGGAGAGGCGCCCAGCACGGTTTGCGATGCTGAAGCACCATGGCGAGGAGGAGCCCGACCCATTCGGCGACCTCGACGACGAACGCCTGGCCGGGGTCATGAGCTCGATGATGGAAGAGATGGGTCAGATCGGAGGCGACGAGGATCCCCGCAAGGTGGCAAGTCTGTTCCGTCGATTCAGTGAGTCTGCTGGCCTCGAGCCGGGGCCCCGCATGGAAGAGATGATGGCGAGAATGGAGGCTGGCGAGGATCTCGATCAGCTGGAGGAAGAGTTGGAGGGCGAGCTCGAAGGAGACGACTCGCTCGAGGAGTTCTTCCGCTTCCGCAAGACCAGCCGCTACGCCGCCCGCCGCCCGAGAGTCGACGACACTCTCTACTTCCTGTGACTCTCCATGCAAGAGCGCCGACCGCTGCGCCTGGTATCCTTCGCGGATCATGGAAGAGCAACTGCAGGCCCTGGGGGCGGCGCTCGACGATCTCGGATCCGGCTCGCTAGCGGTCGTCACCGGAGCCGGGATCAGCCAGGCCAGCGGCATTCCGACGTTTCGAGGCACCGACCCGGAGGCGATCTGGCGACAGAGCGACCTGTCTCTGGCGACCTTCGACTACTTTTGCCGCGACCCGGTCGGTCAATGGCAGTGGTACCTCCACCGGTTCGAGGCTGTGGCCGCGGCAAAGCCCAACCCAGCACACTTCGCGTTGGTCGATCTGGAGACCTGGCACACACAACGGAGTGGTTCCTTCTGCCTCGTGACGCAGAACATCGACACCCTCCACGAGGCCGCCGGCAGCTCCAGGATGATCAAGATCCATGGCACCTCCGACCGAGTCAGGTGCTCCAGGGTCGGTTGCCGATTCGGCTCTCCCAGAGGCTCCCTGGCCGCGACCGACGTTCGATTCGGGGACTTCGTCGCCAGTCCCTGCAAACAGAACCTGCCGACGTGCCCCGAGTGCTCTTCGATACTTCGAGCCCACGTCCTGTTCTTCGACGAATACTACGGAGAGCATCAGGATTACAAGTTCTCCGAGGCCGAAGAGGTAGCTCAGACCGCCGATTTGATGCTCTTCATCGGTACCTCGTTCTCTGTCGGAATCACCGACATCTTCCTTCGTGCAGGTATCCTCAATCGAATTCCGATCTTCTCCATCGACCCGGGGGGAAATCGCTCGTCTCCATGGCCCGATCTGCAGATCCTGCCATCACCGGCTGAGGAGCTACTCCCCGAAGTTTGTCGTCGCCTCCATGCCCACAGCGAATCGACCGCAACGGCCGATCCGAGCCATTGATCTTCGAAGGCCGCCAACCGCAACCCGATACTCAGAGACCACGCTCCTTGACCTCTCAGAAGACCTCACTGTCGCACCGTTTGTCCAATGGACTCTGGCCAGAGCTCGCCGAGCGCCTGGCCGCTGCGTTGCCGAAGTATGGAGAGCCGCCACCGGAACGCCAGATTTTCGTCAACCGGACGCTCAGAATGGAGAGCATCCAATTCGTCGGATTCGACCTCGATTGGACGCTGGCCGACTATCGGCGGCTTCCTCTCGAGAAGCTCACCTTCGAGTTGGCTGTTGACCGGCTGATCGAGGAGAACAACTATCCCGAGGCGATTCGAAACTGCAGCTTCAGGCCCGATTTTCCCCGCCGCGGACTCCTCATCGACAAGGAGTCGGGAACCGTGCTGCGCATGAGCCGCCACCGCTTCGTCAACCTGGCCTACCAGGGTAGACAGCGTCTCGACCGCCATCAACTCAAGCAGCTCTATCGCTACGAACCGGTGCAACCGGCGAGCGACCGCTTCTACCACGTCGACAGTCTCTTCGAGCTTCCCGAAGCCAACCTCTACGCCGAGCTCATCGAGCTCACCAAGGATCAACACGAGACTCGTCTGCCTACGCCGCGCAAGATCTTCGACGATCTGCGGCAAGCGATCGATTGGGTGCACGCACACGGCTCGCTCAAGCAGCGAGTGGTGGCTGACCTGCCCCGGTATCTGCACCGCGATCCGGACCTGGGTCTGGCCCTGGCGCGCCTGGCACTTGGCGGGCGCCGGCTGTTCCTGCTGACCAATTCAGACTGGGCCTACGCCGAAGCGATCTCGTCCTACCTGCTCGACGACCTTCTGCCTGGCGTAGACAGCTGGCAGGAGTTCTTCGATCTGGTCGTCGTAGAAGCAGGAAAGCCTGAGTTCTTCAGCCGCAGGCAACCGTTCAGACAGCTCGCGAACGGAGGGGAGGTCGTCGCCGAGGTCGATACCCCCGAGTGGCTCGGCACCTACCAGGGCGGCTGCTTGGAAGGCCTGATGGGGCTGATCGGCGGCCCCGGAGAGAGCGTCCTCTACGTCGGTGACCACATCTACGGCGACATTGTTTCCTCGAAGCTCGAATCCACCTGGAGGACGACTCTGATCGTTCGCGAGTTGGAAGAGGAAATCCGCCAGCGCGCAGACCTCGCAGCACGCCTCGATGAGGGCATTGCACTGCGACATCGTCTGGCACAACTGGGTCACCAGATGGATCACCTTCGTGATCTCCTCGCTGTTACCGAGGGCTCTTTACGCCCTCCCAAGGCCGGTACCGACTCGCCCGGGCAGATCAACGACCGTCTGCAGTCGGTCACTGCTGAGCATCGGCAGCTATTGGGCCGTGAAGCCCGCTGGTCGGGAAAGCTCGATACCAGCTTCAATCCATACTGGGGACCTTTCTTCAAACAAGGCACCAGCAAGACTCGCTTCGCCAGTCAACTGGAGACCTACGCCTGCCTGTACACTTCGCGAGTGAGCAACTTCGCCTACTACGGCAGCAACCGCTACTTTCGAGTCCCCTGGGATCCGATGATGCATGAGCTGGACCTGGGACCCGAGGCCGAGATCTAGAACTGGGGGACAACCGTGAAGAGCCTGAAGGGCAAGACGCTTTTCATCACCGGCGC
The DNA here is from genome assembly GCA_947259195.1 of Thermoanaerobaculia bacterium. GTDB lineage: Bacteria > Acidobacteriota > Thermoanaerobaculia > Multivoradales > JAHEKO01 > JAUVRX01. The sequence continues at coordinate 61,051 of CAMYLC010000054.1, forward strand.
AAGCCGAGGAATCGGCAAGGCGATCGCCATGCGAGCAGCCACTGACGGGGCCAACATCGCGGTGGTGTCGAAGACGGTAGAGCCGCATCCACAGCTCCCTGGGACCATTCACACGGCGGCGGCTGAAATCGAGGCGGCGGGGGGCAAGGCCCTGGCCATTCAGACGGACATTCGCTCCGAGACCCAAGTCGAAGCCGCGGTCGACCAGACGGTGAGAACCTTCGGCGGAATCGACATCCTGGTCAACAATGCCAGCGCCATCTTCCTCAGAGGCACACTCGAGACCCCGATGAAGCGCTTCGATCTCATGTGGGAGGTCAACGCGCGGGGAACCTTCCTCTGTTCCCAGAAGTGTCTGCCCCATCTTGGCCGGGCCGCCAATCCCCACATTCTGGTCTTGTCCCCGCCGCTGGACATGCAGGCTCGCTGGTTCGAGCAGCACTGCGCCTACACGATGTCCAAGTTCGGCATGAGCATGTGCGTCCTGGGGCTGGCGGCAGAATTCGAGGACCAGGGCGTCGCGGTCAACGCTCTGTGGCCCAAGACGGTGATCGACACTGCTGCATTGCGTATGCTCGAGGGAGTCATACCCCGAGAGGGGACACGACATCCGGAGATCGTCGCCGACGCCGCTCATGAGATCTTGACGCAGGTTAGCCGGAAATGCAGTGGCAACTTCTTTGTTGACGAAGATGTCTTGCGCGCAGCTGGAGTCAGCGACTTCGAAGCCTATCGCGTCGATCCCGACCAGCCTCTCCTGGCCGATCTCTTCATCGCGTAGGATGCTCCACAGCCTGGGGTCTCAAAACCTCTACACTTGCCTGGAAGGAGGGTCTGGCATGACTTCGTCTTTCGATCGCGAATCCGCATGGCACCTGGTCGAATCGAATGTCCAAGCGACCGGTCTTCGACGCCACATGCTGGCGGTAGAGGCCGCCATGCGCTGGTACGCCACCCGTCTCGAAGAGGACCCCGACCAGTGGGGCCTCGCGGGACTGCTGCATGACTTCGACTGGGAGATCCACCCTACCCTAGAAGACCATCCTGCCAGGGGCATCCCCATCCTGAGAGAGGCCGGCTGTCCAGAAGAGGTACTTCAGGCGATTGCGTCGCACAATACGGCTGGAACCGGCGTCGAACGACAGCACCGCATGGACTTTGCACTCTTGGCCTGCGACGAGATTACCGGCCTGATCATCGCCGCAGCGCTGATTCGGCCCAGCAAGGACTTGCGGGAGGTCAAACTCAAGTCGGTCAAGAAGCGGTGGAAAGAAAGAAGCTTCGCCGCAGGTGTCGATCGTGAAGAGGTCGACCTGGCAACCAGCGACTTCAGTCGAGTTTGCTTCAACGGCGAGCTTGAGCTGTGGCAGCACGCCGGTAACGTTCTCGCAGCCATGCAGGGCGCTGCTGCTGCACTCGAGTTGGACGGCCGTCTGGCCAGTCCACCTGACCCTAGTTGATCGCGCCGTCTGAACCGGCGACCTTGATATTCCGGAGCTCGACCGTGGAGACCTTCTCCATGGTAGCTACGAATTCGGGACTGATCATCTCAACAGTGAGCCCGTCGCCAGCGGCACCCCAGTTCTCCTGATCGAAGAAGAGCAGGCCGCCGATCCGACGGAAGTTGTAGAGTTTCCTGAACCTGAGGCCTCCGGGCGAACCCACAAAGCTGTAGGCGAACTGTTCGAGGCGAGCCGTTGCCGGATCGAACCAGTAGAGGAACTCGTCCCCGGCATCGGTGCTCGTTCCAGGTACGAAGGTCACTTTCACTTTCTGCAAATCGCGCCCTGACCACTTCTCGGGACCGAGATCCTCTTTCAGCACGCTGTCGTCGTTGAGGCGGTACGGCAGGAAACAGAAGTACACCCGCGCCATCGCCCAGTCACGAAGAGCCGCATCGCTTTCAGGCGAAACAGACATCTCCCTATCGTCTTGCCAATGCAGGACGCGATCGTTGCCGACCAACGCCTCGCGAACACCTCCACGGTAGGGTCCCCTGACGCGGTACTCGTAGCGTCCCGCCTGGACGGCCGCCGAGACCTCATAGCAGCCAGGCTTCGAGCACACTTCGAGGCTGGTCCGATTGTCAAGATAGCGGTCGCCCCCATGGTATTCGATGGCGCGATCGACAACGTCGAGTCGCGCGCTCCCGACCTGCGCAGACTCGGCGAGCTCCCACCCCTGCAACACGCTCGCGAACACGCACAGACCTGCCACGACTAGCCCTTTTCCGCTCATCTGAGGATGCTACACCATGACCTGCTGGCGTCCCTGTCGTAGACTTGCCGACAGCGAGGTGAGAAATGTCCGATTTCGTCTGGCACCCAGCTCCTGAGCTCGTCGCGCAGGCCAACGTGACCCACCTGATGCGAAGTCACGGGATCTCGGATGTCGAAACTCTGATGCAGCGATCGATCGATGAGCAGGAGTGGTTCTGGGGAGCCATCGTCGACGATCTTGGGATCGAGTTCGAGACCCCGTTCACTGCCGTCCGAGACACTTCGAAGGGCATCCCCTGGACCGAATGGTACGTCGGCGGAAAGTTGAACCTGACCCAGAACTGCCTATCGCGAGCCTCGAGCAATGCAGACGGGGACCGGGCCTGCCTGGTAGCCGAACACGAGGACGGTACCCTACGGAGCTATTCGTATCGCCAATTCACAGAGCTGGTGAACAGGTGTGCCGCCTCCTTGCGGGCACTCGGGATCACCAAGGGCGACCGGGTCGGCGCCTATATGCCGATGACCGCCGAAGTCGCCATCCAGATGTTCGCCACCATCCAGATCGGTGCCATCTTCATTCCGATCTTCAGTGGCTTTGCACCTGCCGCTGTCGCCGAGCGGCTCAACGACGCGGGAGCTCGGATTCTGTTCACCGCCGCAGGCTCGGCGCGGCGCGGCAAGCCCTTGCTCATCAAGCCACAAGCTGACGAGGCGGTGGCCGCGGTGCCGACTCTCGAAAAGGTCGTCGTGCTCAGGAGGGGCGCGAATGCACTGCCTTGGAATGGCGACTTGGACCTCGATTGGGAGGCCTTTCTCGAGCTCGGCACGGGCCATTCAGCCGAACCGGAGTTCGTGGATTCGATGGCTCCGGCATTGATTCTCTACACCTCGGGAACGACTGGGCGGCCCAAAGGGACCGTTCACAGCCATGCTGGCAGTCTTGTTCAGATCGCCAAGGAGGTCGGCTACGCCTTCGATATGAAGCCTGCCGATCACTTCTTCTGGCTGACGGATATCGGCTGGATGATGGGGCCCTGGATGCTGATCGGTGGCCTGTTTCATCACGCCACCGTCTACCTCTACGAGGGGGCGATCGACTGGCCAGGGCCCGGCCGCCTCTGGGAGATGGTGCAGAGCCACCAGATTTCGACTCTAGGAATCTCGCCCACCGCGATTCGACTTCTTCAGCGCGCGGGTGACGCGGTTCCAGCCAGCCACAATCTGAAGAGCCTGCGCATCCTCGGATCCACTGGCGAACCCTGGGACGAAGACTCGTGGACCTGGTTCTTCGAGACCATCGGGCAGAAACGATGCCCCATAATCAACATCTCTGGCGGCACGGACCTCATCGGCTGCTTTCTGTCACCGTTGCCGGTGCAGTCGCAGAAACCCTGCAGTTTGGTCGGACCCGGCTTGGGAATGGCGGTCGACGTCTGGAACGAGAACGGAACACCGATTCGAGAGCAAGTCGGGTATCTGGTCGCCACCGAACCGGCGCCTTCGATGACTCGGGGACTTTGGCGAGACTCAGAGCGCTACCTGGAGGCGTACTGGTCGACCTGGAACGATATTTGGAACCACGGCGATTGGGCAATCATCGACGAGGACGGTCAATGGTTCCTCCGTGGCAGGGCCGATGACACCCTCAACGTGGCGGGCAAGCGCCTCGGACCGGCCGAGATCGAGGGCATCCTGATCGAGACCGGGATGGTCAGCGAGGCCGCCGCCATAGGGGTACCTCATGACCTCAAGGGCGAGAGCATCGTCTGCTTCGTCGTCCTCCGCCCGCCACATCAACCGTCGGAGCCGATGACGCAAAGACTCATCGACGTCGTTGCCAGACGTCTGGGCAAGCTCGGACGCCCCGAGCGGGTGGTGTATGTCGAGGATCTCCCGAAGACCCGTAGCGCCAAGATATTGCGCCGGCTGATCCGATCCAAGTACCTGGGAAGAGAGGACCTCGGAGATCTCTCGTCCCTCCAGAATCCCGAGGCTCTCGGGGCCATCCGTCCTGAACGTTGAGACGAGCCCGGTCTATCTGTTCCCGAAACGCTCGGTTGTGATAGGGTTTCGCGGTCGTAGCCGTCGCCCCCCACACCCCTACTCGATAAGCCTGGCAGTCGCATGGTGAGTCAAAAAGACGTCGAAGCCCCACCAGCCTCGCTCGACGAATCGTCGGAACAGGTCTCGTCTTCGGTGGAGCACAGCTCCAACACATCGGAGGTCTCTGAGTCGCGCAAAGCGGGCGTGGAGAGCGCTCCCGAAGTCGAGGCGCCGGAGAAAGTCGACTCTGAGCCATCGGCCAAGAGCGACGAACAGGCGGAACCCGGCTCACCTGCGGTGGCGGAAGGCCCCAGACCTTCGGATGTCTCAGACTCGTCCGAGAAAGTCGAAAAGAGCACCCCCGAGGTCGAGGCCGCGGAAAAGGTCGTTGCAGAACCACCAGCCAAGGCCAAAGACAGCGCGGACACTGCTGCCAGCGGGGAAAGCGAGGAAGTACGAACCCTCCGTCAAGCCATGCAGGAGAAGGCCGAGATCGAGGGCCGAATCATCGGTTGGAACAACGGTGGCTTTCATGTCGTCGTCGGAGCCACCACCGCATTCTGCCCGCGATCCGAGATGGAGCTAGGAGCCGCCAAGGATCCCAGCGAGTACCTGGACAAGACCCTCGAGTTCCAGGTCCTGAGAGTCCAGAAAAAGGGTCGCAGGGTGGTGCTGTCCAGGGCCGCATTACTGCGAGGTGAGCGCGCCAAGATTCGCTCGGAGGCCCGCGACAAACTGTCAGCCGGCAGCGTTGTCAAGGGTCGGGTCGCGAGTCTCACAGACTTCGGGGCCTTCGTCGATTTGGGAGGAGTCCAGGGCCTGGTGCATGTCTCCGAGATGAGTCGGCAGCGGGTCGAGCATCCCAGCGACATGGTGGAGGTCGGACAAGAAATCGAAGTCAAGATCCTCAAGCTCGAGAAGGGAGGCCGTCGTATCTCCCTTTCCATGCGTGCCCTCGAGCCGGATCCCTGGCAAGAGATCCACGATCGCTTCCCTGACGGTAGCGTCGTCACCGGGAAAGTCGAAAAGACCACCAGCTTCGGCGCCTTCATCGAGCTCGAACCGGGACTCACCGGCCTGCTTCCAGCCTCGGTCATTTCCCTGCCTCGTGACGCATCTCTGCCCCGGGTCTATCCACCCGGCAAACAGGTTCAGGTGCAAATCGTGTCGGTGGATTCCCGTCGCCAGCGCATTTCCCTGACGCTCGAGGGATCGGCCCTCGAAGGTAGTCGCAGCGACTATAAAGCCTACGTCCGCGACCATCGAGACACCGAGCCGACTCAGGGCTTCAACGCCCTCGCTGACGCTTTTCGAAAACTCGATTCCGAGAAGAAGTAGGTCGCCCGGGTGCCCAGGCGCAGGGACAAGGCCTACTGGCCCCAGCTGGCGGCCTGTCCCTCCAACTCTGCGAGCAGGCGCTGGTTCTCACGCCAGCCTGGCTCGTGTCGGACATTCAGCTTCAAGTAGACAGGTCGAGCCAGGAACTCTTCGATATCGTGTCGGGCCAAGGTGCCGATCTCCTTGATCATCGAGCCCTTGCTGCCGACCAGAATCTTCTTCTGGCCTGGCTTCTCGACCAGCACCGAAGCGAAGATCCTCACCGGACGCCGCTCGACGTCCTCTCCCTCTGGCTCGTCCCAATGCTCCAAGAGCACTGCGGTGGAAAACGGCAGCTCCTCCCGCGTCGCTGCCAGGACCTTTTCTCGAATCAGCTCGGCGACCAGAAATCTCTCGGGATGAATGGTGAGTAGCTCGCGGTCGTAGATTGGTTTACCTTCCGGCAGAAGGCCCCATAACAGATCCAGCAACAGATCGACGCCATCACCCGTCAGGGCGCTGATGGGTACGATCTCCTCGAAGACTCCCAAGTCGGAATAGCGGGCCATCCGGGGCAACAGGCTGGGCTTGCTGACCAGATCCACCTTGTTCAAGACAGCCACCTTGGGACTTGCGGCATGCGCCACGAGATCGAGGAGATACTGCTCGCCGGAACCGAATTGCTGATGCACGTCGGTCATCATGCAAATCACATCCGCATCGCCCAGCGCCTCGATGGCGTAGCGCACCATCTGCCGGTTCATCCGATGCTTCGGGCGATGGATGCCGGGAGTGTCCTGAAAGACCATCTGCCCCCGATCTCCGCTGAGGATGCCGATCAGCCTCTGCCGAGTTGTTTGGGGCTTGTCCGAGGTGATCGCCAGTTTCTCCCGGAGGCAGCGGTTCATGAGGGTCGACTTGCCGGCATTCGGCCGCCCTACCAGGGCTACGGTGCCGGATCGCAGGACCCGGGCAGTCGCCTCGCCGCCACCTGGTTCGGAGCCACTCACTCGGCTACCTCGTCTTCGGACGATGCCACCCGATGTACGGCAACCGAGCTGATTCGGCGCTGATCGATGCTCTCGATCTGAAAACGTAGCCCACCGACTTCCAAACTCTCTCCTGGCTTTGGCACATACCCGAGGGTGCCGAAGATCAGACCGCCGATGGTCTCGTAGGCCTCCTCCTCGAGCTCGACATCGAAGAGCTCGTCCAGGCTCTCGACGGGCACGCGTCCGTCCAATCGCCAGCCATTGTCCTCGAGCCGTTCATTCACCGGCGCCGCCTCGTCGTGCTCGTCTTCGATCTCCCCGACGATCTCCTCCAGTAGATCCTCGACGGTGACCATGCCCGAGGTTCCGCCGTACTCGTCCACCACGATCGCCACCTGCAGATGCAAGGCCTGGAACTCACTCAGGAGCTCGTTGAGAGGCTTGGTTTCGGGCACGAAGTAGGGCTCCATCGCCAGATCTTGGGCTTGCGTATCCCCTTCGTCTCTGAGGCCTTGGAGCAGGTCGCGAATATGCAGAATCCCGACGATGTGGTCCACTGATTCCTGAAAGACCGGTACTCTGGAGTGTTTCGACGACAGGAACAGCTCAGCCAGCGTCTCCAGGCTCGAGCTTACTGGCGCACAAACCATGTCGATCCTTGGCGTCACCACGCTTTTGACAACCGTGTCGCCGAAGTCGATAACGCGCTGGATGAGGTCTTCCTCACCGGGATCCAAAATTCCTTCGCGGGCCCCCACATCGAGAAAGGCCTCGATCTCGTCCTCTGTCACCTCCCCCTCATCCTCCCTGCGCTCCACGACGGCGGCGGGCATCAAAGGAGCTAAAGCCGAAATGAACGGCGTCAAGAACAACAGCGCCACGCGGTAGATTCCTGTGAAACGGCGGAGAGCTCGCTCCGGATCCCTCCCGACCAGGGACCGAATCACCAATTCGGTGGCCGCGAGAACCGAGCCGACGGTTACCACGGCGACGAGCCATGATGGAGACCACAGGGTCCGAGTCAGTGACAACAGCACCAGGAACAGCCCCACCGTCGCCATCCTCGCCAGCCAGCTGAGCAAATAACGAAAGACCTCGAACTTGAGAGGCTCCTCGAACAGGCCGAGGAGGTGACCACTCGCTTCCTCCGCCCAATAGCGCAACCGAATCGGGCCACTACGATCCAGCAGCGCGGCAAGCAACTGCACGAGCACCGTGAAGACCGTGAGAACCAGCGCCAGGAGACTGGCAGCCATCAGCGAATCACTGCTCATCGCGAATCCAGACTCGACGCAGCCGAGACTCCAAGCTGCTCATTTTCCCGCTATCGGTTTCGTGGTCGTACCCCAGGCAGTGGAGCACGCCGTGCAAGAGCAGGGTCTGAACTTCCCGGTAGGAAGACCTTCCGGCTCGCTCTGCCTGCAGCCGGGCGATGCCGACTGAGACCGCAACGTCGCCAAGGTGGCATCCCTCTTCGGTCGCCTGACCTGGAAAGCTGAGGACATCCGTCGGCGCATCGCGACCTCTAAAGGACCGGTTCAGCTCTCGCATCTCCTCTTCGTTGACGAATCTCACCGCGAAGCTGTCCGCCTGCGGGGCAACCTCGCGTACCAATCTGCTCAGCCATTGTCGAAGGTGAGGAGCCCGGCTCTCGCGAAATCTCTCTGAGTTCTGGAACACGAGCTCCAACTCCCTACTCATCTCGCTTACCCTGCACGGCTTCCGAGGCCGCTTTCTGCCGGTCGAACTGATCGTAGGCTCGGACGATCTTCTGCACGAGTCGGTGCCGAACCACATCCTTCTCCGTGAACTGGATGAACTTGATCCCTTTCACCGACTTCAAGACCCCCTTCGCCTCGATCAGGCCCGAAGTCCTGCCGGTCGGCAGGTCGATCTGGGTTATGTCGCCGTTGATTACGGCCTTGGAGTTGAATCCGATTCGAGTCAGAAACATCTTCATCTGCTCGGAAGTGGTGTTCTGGGCCTCATCCAGAATGATGAAGCTGTCGTTGAGAGTCCTGCCCCGCATGAAGGCGATTGGGGCCACCTCGATGGTTCCCCTCTCCATCAACCTCCCCACTTTGTCGAATCCCAAGATGTCATAGAGAGCGTCGTAAAGCGGTCGGAGATAGGGGTTCACCTTCTCCACCAGATCACCTGGCAGAAACCCGAGTCTCTCGCCGGCCTCGACGGCTGGGCGGGCCAAGATGATCCTACGGACCAGCCGCTCTTTGAGCGCGGCAGCAGCCATGGCGACTGCCAGGTAGGTCTTGCCGGTGCCGGCCGGGCCGATGCTGATGACCAGATCGAAATCGGACATCGCCTGGAGGTAGATTTGTTGACTCAGGCTGCGAGGTCGAACCAGTCTCCGAACCGTTTCCAGAACTCCGTCGCCCAGAAAGAACTCCACCAGTGACGTAGCTGGCTCCTCCTGCAGAACCCGAATCGACGTCTCGACGTCCATGGGTTGCAGCGGATAGCCCGACTCCAAAAGGTGAGAGAGCTGCTCCACCAAATACCCGGCAAGGGCGGACGGACCTTCGTCCCCCTCGACTCGGATCTGGCCCCCTCGAGCAGTGACACTGACCCCGAAGGCGCTCTCGATGCGTTTGAGGTTCTCGTCCTGAGTGCCAAAGAGCAGCTCGAGACGATCCTCTGCGATGGTTACCGTCGTCATGAGTTAATCCGTGCTCGGTCCCTATTTCGCGACACCTACACAGCTATGAAGGTTCTTTCCAGCCGTGCATGATTCCAGACCGAGTTCGCCGTCGCCGGCCGCCAGCCGGAAAGCGAAGTCCGATTTCGACCGACATCGAGAAAATTGCAGGCGGCCGACGCAGCAGCATTGTATGGCTGGAATCCCCAGTCGCCTCAGAGATGGTTCTCGTCTCCTTCGACTCCGGGCATCATGGCGGTGGCCCGAAGGACCGAAACTGGCCAAGTCTCGCGGACCACAGCTACAGTTTCCTTCACCAGTCAAGTCTAGCAAGAGTGGGCCATCGTCCACACCAATGCGGACACCAGCAGTGAGACTCAGCCCTGGCCGTATTCGTAGAATCCTCTTCCACTCTTGCGCCCGCACCTGCCCGCCTGGACCATCTGCTTGAGTAGCGGCGGCGGGGCGAATCGTCTCTCCCTGTATTCCTCGAACATGATATTGGCTATGTAGTACGTGGTGTCCAGTCCGACGAAGTCCAATAGCGTCAGCGGTCCCATGGGATATCCACACCCCAGCTGCATGGCCCTGTCGATGTCCTCGGCGGAGCCGACACCCCCTTCGAGAGCTGTGATGGCATCGAGGAGGTACGGAACCAGGAGTCGGTTGACGATAAAGCCCGAGTTGTCCCTACACGAGACCCCTTCCTTACCCAATGTGCTAACGAAATCCAGAGCTTGCTGCATTGTCTCGTCGCTCGTCATCAAGGTGCGCACCACCTCGACGAGTTTCATGACAGGCACCGGATTGAAGAAATGCAGGCCCACGAAGCGGTCTGTGCGCCGGGTAGCCATGGCGATCTGCGTAATGGTCAAGGATGAAGTATTGCTGGCGAAGAGCGCCTCCGCCTGGACCGTTTCGTCCAGCGTCGCAAAGATCCGAATCTTCTCTTCCAGATTCTCGACGATGGCCTCGATGATGAGGTCACAGTCGGCCAGCTCCTCCAGATCCGTGGTCCCAGAGATCCGGGAAAGTGCCTTGTCGCGCTGCTCGGCCTCGAGCTTGCCTTTTCCAGATACCCCTCGTCCACTTCTCGAATCACGGTCGAGTAGCCGCCTTTGGCACAAACCTCGGCAATCCCAGAACCCATCAGGCCACAGCCCAGAACTCCGACTTTCTTGATCTTCATTTCTCCTCCTCCTGATTGCTCGACCCCTACCGGGCCGAACCGTCCACGGTCTGGTCCAGTTGATAGAGCCGAGTCTCCACGATCTCTCGTTCGTCCCCACCTCCACCAACGCGAATCAACAAATGCAAGGCCGACTCCGGGGGGCTGGACAACCTCTCCGCCCACTCGACCACCTTCACGCCCTCACCAGCCAGAATCTCTGCCATACCCAGAACCTCCGTCTCCTCGGGTTCGAGTCGATAGAGATCGATGTGGACGAATCGTCCGGCCGAACCCTCGTGCTCCCTTACCAGGATGAAGCTCGGAGATTGAACTTCCCTTGGTGGTACACCCACGGCCGCTGCGACACCCTGGGCCAAGACAGTCTTGCCAACCCCCAACTCACCCGACAATAGCAAGATGCCGTCCGGCACCAGCTCACCTCCCAGTGCTACACCCAGCTGCCTGGTTTCTTCTTCGCTAGATGTTGTCCACCGCCTCATGTAGCGCCCAACTCCGCAAAGGCCCCGGCGAGCGACCCAAGCAGATCGCTTGCCGCCAGAGCGATCTGACCACCTTCTCGTATCGCCGCCAGATCACCGGCCAGCCCGTGAACGTAGGTACCGAGAAGCGCCGCGACAAGAGGCTCATAGCCCTGGGCGATCAAACCACCGATCAAACCAGTCAAGACATCTCCCATCCCACCACTGGCCATGCCGGGATTGCCGGTGGGATTGACGAAAACTTCGCCCGCCGGTGAAGCAATCAGAGAGCGATGTCCCTTCAGAACCACCACTGCACCACTCATGGCGGCGGCCTGCTTGGCGCTGGCGATCCGTTGCTCCTGCACCTGGCTGACCTCCAGGCCGAGGAGCCGGGCCAGCTCACCCGGATGGGGCGTCAGCACGGTTCCAGCGCTCCTGCGGGCCAATGTCTCGAGATCTCCAGCGAAGGCATTCAAGCCATCGGCATCCAACACGACTGGCAGCTCGACTTCCAGCACGAGTCTCCTGACAGTCTCCACCGTAGACGGTGCGAGGCCCAGACCCGGCCCTATCGCCAGAGCCTCCTTGTCCTTCGCAAAATCGAGTAGGAGGCCCCGACAGGAAGCGTCCAACCCGTCCGCTGGAGTCACAGGCAAAGGCAGGCTCATGGACTCGAGGGAGCCCAGGTCCACTGTCTGAACGATGTCCTGTGGCACCGCGGCTGTGACCAGACCCGCACCGCTGCGAACCGCTGCCCGTGCTGCCAGGATCGCGGCGCCCGCCTTGCCTACCGATCCCGCCACCAGGACAAGATGACCGAAGTCGCCTTTATGGCTCCCTTCGGCCCGGGGTACGACCTCGGCCGAAAGCTCGTCGGCGGTGAGCAGGTGCAGATCGCCCTCGGCCTGAGCGAGGATCTCGGACGGGATCCCGAGATCGGCTACCACCACATCGCCAACCGCGTTCGCCGCAGGCGGAAATATGTGAGCCACCTTGGGTGCTCCGAACGTTACTGTGAGATCGGCCTCGAGATGGGGTCCCTGGATCTCCCAACGACTGCCGCCAAGACCGCTCGGCAGGTCGACTGCGAGTCGTGGTACCGGCAGGGCATTGAGGGCCTGGACAAGCTCTGCGAATTGTCCGCCCAATGGGCGCTTCAGCCCGATGCCGAACAGCGCGTCCACTACCAGATCGGTTTTGCGGGCCGCCTCGACGCAGCTCTGGATGCCCTCATCGGGCCCGAGCTCGCGTACTCTCAGACCCTGGGACTGGCAAATGCCAAACTGAACTCCGGCGTCACCGGTGGGCTCCTTGCCACCGGTGACCAGGGTCAATTCCACGTGATACCCCCGAATATCCAGGTGTCGCGCCAATGCCAGGCCGTCACCACCGTTGTTGCCAGGGCCGCAGAAGATGGCCACTCCTCTGACCTCAGGATAGCTCTCGGCGATGGCATCAACCAGGCCGAGCGCCGCGTTCTCCATCAGAACGAGGCTTGGAATTCCGAAATCTTCAATTGCGACCCGATCAACCTTCCCCATCGACTCGGCGGTGAGAATTCTCATCGCTCAGTCCTCCCCTGAATTGGAATCATCCCCCACTCCACTAGCAGGCTTCGAGTGTACGGGCTCGGCTGGCCCCCACCTACAGCCAATCGTCGGGCCAGCTTGCGAAGATCGTCCGGAGTATCCAGATCCTGAAGCGGCATCAGCTCCTCCACCCTCAGGCCCAGGCTCTGACAACGATCCAGCGTCTGTCGCAGAACTCGGTCGGTGCTCCAGTCGATCTCACTGAACAGCAGCGGATGAATGGACTGCCGAGTAACGCCAATCAGGTAGTAGCCGCCATCCGCAGCCGGCCCCAAGACCACATCGCAGCCCGCAGCCAACCTTTCGAACGCCTCCTCGACGATCACCGCTGGAAGATCCGGGTGATCGCTACCGACAGCCGCCACCAGATCGAAGTCGGCCAACATCTTGCGCAGCCCCTCGAACAGTCGCTCCCCCAGATCTTCGCCCGTCTGCCGAATACCTTCGATGGTAGACACAGGCAAGGCCTCACGCGGCCCGACTGCCCACGCCAATCTGGTCTGGAAATCTCCATCCTCCATTCGCTCGAGGAGATCTCGCAGGATCACGGCATGAAGACGAGCTGCCCTTTCGGCGCTCAACTCACCCACCAATCGAGTCTTGACGAGTCCTGGACGAGACGGTTTGGAGAAAACCACCAGACAACGCCGTGTCGTGTCCATCGCGACTCTATTCTGACCGATTCCGAGCTTCGCGGCTCGCCTTCCTTGCCAGGATCGAGCAGCAGCCTGGTCCGCCCCAGATCTGATCGAAGATCCGATTTGGGCTAGAATTGAGGGCAGCGAGCCCGTAGTGACCAGGTGTGAGCCGCTGGGGAAGGAGCGTGCGCAATGACGAAGTGGGAGTACCACATCATCAACATCCGGAGCGAGAACTACCGTCTGGACCCCAATGCAGTGCGCGAGTTGGATGCGCTGGGCGAAGAGGGATGGGAGTTGATTTCGATCACCTCGGTCAACTTCAAGAGTGGGGCGACCGACAACATCGCCATGGTCTTCAAACGCCCCAAAGCCGACTGAGCCCCGGACGCAATCCACTCAGACAGCCTTTTCACCGAGAGCTTATCCGTCGTTTCCGAATCGGTAGCGACGGTCAGCTAAAGGCGAGCTCGCCTGGTTCCCAGGCCCACAGCGATCCCGGCGAGAAGGGCCAGCGTCGGAAAACACCATTCCCCGCGGCACCGGGGCAGCTGACCCAGTTCTTTTTCCAGGGAACCACGAAGGAGCCGCGCATTGCGCTCGAAACACCGTCTCGACAGCCTCAGATCCGACTTCACGGAGACTCTTGGTCGCGCTCCGGGGGTATGACGCCTGCCGGCAGGGACGCCTTGTTCTCGACATCCGACGCAGGCACGACCTCATCCTCCCACCAATCCATCGACTCCTGGATATGGCGACGAATCATCGCCTTGGGCGGTTCGATCTGCTGCAGACTTGCCCGTGCAGCGGCGACCAGAGCCACGCAAGCAATGACCAGCAAGGCCAGCACTACCAGCGTAGCGGCCCAGGGAGGCAACCACAGACTCGCGACCTGGATGAGTAGAAAGACAACGACACCGATGGCCCAGAAGATGACGAAGATCGCTGCGGCAGCAAGGCCGATCGCGCGCACTAGTCGTCGCGTGGAGAGCTCGAGATCCACTCGCAGCGAATCGACTTCGGCCTGGACCACCCCGATGAAGGCTTCCTTCAGGGATTGGAACAGCTCGACCCAGCTGGAGATTCTCTTACGCACTAGCTACCGACCCTCACGCTCTTGCTGGCAAAGGACTCCTCCGCTCCCAGCTGGTCCCAGAGCCCAACGGTCAGGCGATGCGGGCCGCTCCTCATCCGCAGTTGGATCTGGTACGGATAGTAGCCCCCCAAGGCTTCTTCCAGTTCGGCATTCGGAATCTGGATAGAGATGGGCACCTCCGAGATCTCCGACATGTCACCGCCATCATCGATCGCTCCGAAATATAGCTTGACCTTGCCTTCCCGAGCCTCTTCGAGCGGTAGCAGCGTGATCTTACCGAGCGGGATCCCGACTAGCACTGGAACATTGAACAGATCTTTCTCCACGAATTCCGGCTCGCCTACTCGCAGCACGATACCCATGGGATTGAAGTCATAGCCGTAGATCAGGCTTGCACGGGTGGTGTCGGACATTCGGGCCTGCAATGGCTTGTCGCGATAGCCGTTGCGATGTCGAACCCTCGTGCCTTTCTGTTTCACCTTGACATTGATCTTGTAGTAGCGGCCGGTTCCGCCGTGCGACGGGGTATACCCCAGAGAATAGTAGGTCGAGAAGTCCGCCGCCACTTTGTCGAGATCGGGACCCACATCATTGGCGTTGATGATCGCGCGGCCACCCGTATCATCAGCCATCATCCGCAAGGGCGACTGCAAGCTCTGGATGTACATGCTGTCAACGAACGAGGCCAGGCCCGCCTCACCCGCCGAACTCATGTCGACGTTCGCACCACCGGCTGCCCGTAAGCCCGCCGCATCGATCGTATAGAAGGTCACCCCACTCGAGTTGGCGTGGGCCGTCAGCTCCTGGAACCGCCTCGAAGCGTCGAACTGACGCATCTCCGTCAGCGGTGTCGAGTCGCTGAACTTGCGATTCAATGCGTAGTAGAGGTCCTCGCCCGGAAGCATCTGTAGGCCGTCACTGACGTAGAGGATCACTTTTCGGCCCGGCATCCCAGCCAGCGAGGTGACGATCTCCTTGATCGCCCCGATCGAGAAGCTGAGATCGTTGTAACCACTCTCTGCAAACTGTCGCACCCGCCAGGACACGGCCGCGAGAGAATCAGAGTCATTGATATCTCGAAGCACGTCTCGCCGCTCGGAATCCCAGTGCACACCGAATGCCGCGAGCTCCTCGAGCTCGAACAGCTGACTGGCGATCAGGGTCGGGTCGCTGGTGAAATCGTGCCGCATGTGCAGCGAGCGATCGTAGGTGACCAGCATTACCTGATCGTGAGTTGAGACCTTCTCGATCAGAAAATCTCTCAAACGGCGGAAGACCCGGTTCCGATTGAAGGGCCGGATATTGAAATTGTCTACATAGATGACCAGTGACAGCCTCTGATCGTCGGGCAGGGCGAAGTGCTCCTCCTCCGGCATACCGGGAATAGCTGGGGCCTGCGGCTCCGCTACTGCTGCCGGAGGTTGAGCCTCGACCGGCTGTCGATCTTCGACGGCAAAGAAGTTCGAGATGGCAACAGGCCGACCGTTCTCGAATATCTCGAAATCGTCGCGCGTCAGCCCGGTAATCGGCTCCCCTTTCTTGTCGGTGACGTAGACATCGAGGTTGACAACAGTGACATCGACGGTCTCGACGTACGTCCCCTCGTTCTCCGCATCCTCCGGAGCCTGGACCGGCTCCTGAGCGAGCCCTGGCCAGGCTATTCCGACCATCAGGAGCAGCAACAGACTCAGGTTGCGACCTCTACCACGAATCATCTATCTCTACCTCTTCGAATTGGCTTCAGAAGCGGCGCCAGCCGCCCAGCCCGCATTATTCATCAGCCCCACGGCATCTAGCGGAGATCGCCCGCCATCTCAGGGAAGTCCTCGCTCATCACTCCTCAACAACCTGCAAGGTTGCCTCCGGTGCTCCTCCCTGCGGGTGGCCAGATCTGACAGACGCTTTCCACAATCTGCTCGCGTCCACAATCTGCTCGCGGGGTCATGAATAACGCGGGCTAGGGCTCGATCTCGACGCTGGCAGACAGAATTCTACCACTAGCGGTATCGACGACAGCGATCACCGCGTCATTGTGCTGCCGGCGTAGCTTCAACGAAAACTCGTAGCTGCCGAAACTGCCCGGCGAACCAGAATCCTGAACCCGAAAAGCTAGAGGGACCACGGGAATATCAGCCCTGTTGCCCGAATCATCGCGCACCGCTACCATGAGCTCGATCTGTGCTACTTCGCCCTGCTCCGATGGTAGGAAGGTAATCTCATCGAGGGGGATCACGATCGTTATCGGCACTTCCATCTTGCGCCGGCCCTTGTTCTTGGATTCGCCCAGATTCACTCTCAGCGATCCTTGGCCGGCAGGACTACCGAACTGCAAAGTGCTCTCCAGGGCCATGGCTACCTCATGCTGCCTCGATGAGTCCAAGAATCCGGCTCGAGAACGCACCCGAAAGCCCTTCTCTCTCAACGCCACTTCGATCTTGTGCCGCTGATCATCCCACTCACGGGTGGGAGAAAAACCGATCCAGTAGTAGGAGCGTGTATCCGACGCCGCGCCACTCAACGCATCGAGCCGAGCTCCATCGATAAAGGAGACTCCACCAGTCTGTTCGGCCAGGAAATTCAGCGTGTAGTGGACTTCCTGCTGCCTGAGAAAGGCATCTTGCCCTCGGATACCTGTCCGCGCCAGCTCTTCGACTCGCTGTTCTCGAATAGTCGTCGAGTCGTTCGCCAACAGATCGTTGAACCCAGGAACATCCACGGGATAGAGCGTGTAGCCGATCAGGTTGGCGGTATCCGTCAGAGGTCGAAAGAGGGCCTGCCCATCATTCAGCTCCCAGCTCAGGACCGTCGGTGCCACATCCGGGCCGAGGAATGTAGCTGGAAAGAACGGCCAGCCACCCGACAGCAAAAGCATCACTTTGCGGCCGGGCGGCTCCGCAAAGCTTCTCAGGGTCGATGCGCCGGCGGTCACCGACCGGCTCACCTGATCGGTCAGCCGCTCGAGATAGAATCGCTCGTCAGGGTCGAGCTGGGTGCGAAGGAACCGATCGGTAGAAATGTCACCTGCTCGAATCGAAGAAAGGGCCCCGAGCGCTCGGTCGTAGTTGAACTGGCGCTGTTCGGCCAGCCGCTGGAGACCCAAGGCTGGGCGCTCGACAGCGGCATCAATCGCACGCTCCAACTGCGGCACGGACTGGCTCCAGGTCGAGATCATCTCGAGCTCGGAACCGTTGAATGCCACCACGGCCATGCGATCCTCCGGCCCGAGGAGTGGCAGGTCGCTCTTCACGGCCTCCAAGACTCGATCACGATCCCGAGCAATGGAAAAGTACTCGTCAATGAAGACCAGATAGCTCGTGCCTACTGGCAGGCCTGCGGTCAGGTCCGGCAACCCGGGCACAACGGCACCCTCTCCTGTCTCGGTTCCGACAACCCCAGCTCGGATCTCCGAGAAGTACTCTATTGGGACGGTCTCTCCATCGACCCTCAGATCGAAGGCGTCTGGGCCGAGACCAAATACGGGAACTCCGTCGCGGTCGGTAACGACCACTTCCAGGTTGACCACGCGTACGTCGAGAACCTCGCTGAAGACACCTGGAAGTGATCTGGGGGGCGCCTGCGCCTGCGATATGGCGGCGACAAGAAGCGTCAAAATGGCAGGTAGCAGCTTCATTGTCCTGTCGAGTAGACGTTGCATGACGTAGTCCGCCGTTCGAATCGTGCCGTCGTTTCGGCTGAATCGTTTTGTGGACGGCGGCCCCATCAATCCCTACGCAAAACGCGTGCCTCCCAGACGGGGGTATGCGCCAGTCAAGACTCTGTCAGTCGCCGGGTCCGCAGGTGAGACACGATCCTCGCCCCATGATCGCGCGAGTTCTCGATGAAGATCTTGTCAGTTCGTCGCCCAGCCTGCAGGGTTCCAGCCAGGTAGAGCCCTGGAACGTTGGACTCACAGGTCGCGAGGTCAAACTCGGGGACGAGAGATTCGTCATCCAAGACGACGCCGGATCGTCGCATGAGATCGACTTCCGGGGTGTAGCCGATGAGAACATAGGCCGCATCCGCCGGTAGGCGCCGTCTGCCGTCCGGAGCCTCGATCTCGACCTCGTGGTCGCCGAAACCGACCACCGACGAGCAGAAGTATGCTTCGATCGACCCTTCCTCGATGCGGTTCTCCGCATCGGGCTTGAGCCAGTACTTGATCGAAGGCTTCAGCGTCTCACCCCGATGGACCAGCGTTACCATGGCTCCGTTGCGCCACAGATCGAGGGCGGTTTCGGCGGCCGAGTTCCCCCCTCCTACGACGACGACCTGCATACCGAAATGAGCGTACGGTTCCAGGTACCGGTAGCTCACCCAAGACTGCTCTTCGCCCTCGACGCCAAGTCGACGAGGGTTGTGAAAGTACCCCGTCGCCAGCGCGACTGCCTTCGTCCGGCGAGTCAGCCTCTCGTCTTCGCTTTGGCTCGTGACCATGAAAAGAGCTTCCTCACGCTGGATCTCGATGACCTCCTCGTGCACGGCCAACGGTAGCTCGAATGCACGCGCAACCGACTGGTAGTAGGCGATGGCCTGTCGCCTGTCCGGTTTGTCGTCGGGGACGGCAAATGGAATTCCACCCACCTCCAACAAATCCCGGGTGGTGAAGAACCTCATGAAGGTAGGGAAGGCCAATAGATTGGCCAACAGAGGGCCACGATCGATGAGCAGAAAGTCCATCCCGGCTTTTCTCGCCTCAGCCCCGATGGCGATGCCAGTCGGACCTGCCCCGACAACCAGCAGATCCAAGACCGTCGGCTCGATTCGAGACTCAACCACGCTTCTTCTCCCCATCCGGAGTCGCGCCGTTGCTCGAAGCCCGCAGCCTCATCCAAAACACGCCCATGATCACCAGGGCCACGAGACTGAGGACCTGCGCCAGAGTCAAGCCGCCCACGAACCGGTCGTCTTTCGCCCGAAGAAACTCCACGAAGAAACGTTCCACGGCCAGCAGCGAGACCACGACGACAGTGGTCATTCCACGCCGGGCTCCCCGCCGCAGCATCCAGACTCCGATCAGCCAGATCGCGCCTGCGGCCAGGGTCTCGTATAGCTGAGTCGGATGCACTGCAATCAGCTCGCTATCGGGGATCTCGGGCGGTACTGACGCCCCATACTCGTGCCGCATCAGACCGGCAGTCGTCGGCGCCGGAACCCCGGCCGGAAACTTCACACCCCATGGCAGATTGGTCGGCATCCCAAAGTCGTCGCCGACGAGAAAACAGCCGATCCGACCGACAGCGTAGCCCAGGGCCAGAGCTGGTGCCGCCGCGTCAGCCAGCGACCAGGCATTCATTCGGCGACGGCGAGCGACCCAGAGTACGGCGAGGGCACCCAGAATGAATCCTCCGTACCAGACGAGCCCTGC
>CAMYLC010000055.1 GCA_947259195.1 Thermoanaerobaculia bacterium
GCCCGGAGCGACGCCGAAGAACAGGCAGTCCCGTCCGCGATCCATGATCACGTCCTCGCGGCCCTTCTCGTCGGCCTCCAGGAAGGTGTTCGAGCAGTCGTCGTTCAGAATCCAGATCGCGCCGTCGTTCTTGCCTGCCCCCTTGAGCTTCCGCTTAATATTGAGCACGTTACACTCCATGTAGCCGTCCAGGTTCGTCACCCTCCAGACCCCCGGTCTCGGGCAGGCGCACACGGTTTCGGTTTTAGATGAGGATGGGATTCCCGATTCGCGGACCTCAGCGGTCTGTTCTGCAGCGGATTCGGGTTCGGATTCGGATTGCGAGCCCGATTCACTCACCTCAACAGTCTGCTCTGAGTCGCATGCGCCGAGGCGGTCGCCATGGTCCAGATGAGTATCAAGAGCATTTTCGCTGATGGTTATGGTTTGAGGGTTGTCAGGATTCCCCGGCGGTATGTGGCATATCTCCACTTTAGCCCCTTCCGCTATCGCAGCATGTACATACAATCCCGCGATTCCAATACAGCAATGAACGAACAAAAGCGCCTTTCTATAAGACATCTTCTTATCCTCGTCATGACTTCCTGCAAAGCAGCGCGACGCAGGTGGGCAGAAATTATAACTGCTGGTGCCGGTCACTACACCATCAGGCAGCTGCGGCATAGATCGCCGGCTCTTCCTGAATTCGGTCGCGTCAGTACTCAGGATGGCGTTTCTGATGATAGACAGAAACGGCGAATACGTGTTCGGACTCGACCTGGTAGATCAGAAAAAATAGATAATGGTCAACGGCTGCCTGCAAGTCATCGACCGCAGAGTCGAAAATGCAGGAAATTTGCAGATTAACTAGGGGTCAGACCCCAAAAATATTTGCCGATCTAAGGCGCAAAAAACATTTGGCTGTAGATAAGCAGCCGGAAGTAAGGTCGTCCGTCAAATCGGACTTAAGACTTGGGGTCTGACCCCGTTTTTCCGGTCGGTTTATCTCGGCGGACCCGCTGGGGTACGTGGATGGGCCTTCGCTTTATCAGTACGCGTCGAACGGCCCGTTCAGCAAATCAGACCCCATGGGCCTTTGCGTTGGAGCGTGGAGCAGCCTCACCTGCAGGGAGCTTGCTCAGAGCTTCCTAGACGAGCATGCCCCGCTCCGAAGTGCGGAGTTCATGAAGGGGTATGTCCGAGAGCCAGTGAATTTCGTCCTCGAGGACATTCCAGCTGCCGGGACGAGCCTCCTCGAAACTCTCGAATCGGATCCGATGAGCGTACTGCTGTGGCCGAGCGAGAAAGCTCGGAGCTTGATGGACGCAGTCATCATCTACCCCGGCGAGGCAGCTGAGCGCCTCAAGGACTCTTTCGCGGAACGAGTATCGGGCTACCTGAACGCAACGCCGTACGAACAGGGCGCAACTACCAGTTTTGTTGTCATCGACGCAGCGACCGCCGCCAAGGGCACCTCATTGACACTTGCCCGACGGCAACTGACTGAAGTCGAGATCGGTGAGTTCCTGAAGGGCAAGAAGCGCGCGGATGCCCGACGTCATGCCCAAGATGCGGTGGACCGTGGCTGCTGTGTTACCGGCGTGATCGACCGACCTGGGGCGGCCGCGCGTAGGCGTGAGAGGCTGAGGAACGTGCAGACTGCGCCAGGCTTCGACCGAGACGAGTTCCCGCCTGCTGTCATCCGCCCTGACAAGCCTGCCAAGGTGAGTGTAGACCTGGTGGAGAGCGGTGCCAATCGGAGCAGCGGAGCAGTTCTGGGCAATGAGATCAAAGATCTCCCTGATGGGACGAGGGTGAAAGTGAGGGTGCCAGAAAGGGGCGGGTCAAACTGACCCGCGCGGCACACCTGCTTGGGGCATCCTCCAGATAGAATCGCAGGCTGAGGGACCGAGTCTGCTGAGCGGCCGGTGCTCGCAAACGGAACGAAGCGCTCGCGCGGGGGATTCGATGCCACACAAATCGGGGCCCGACCAAGCCCGACGACGGTGCAGGAGCGCATGCTAAGACGGTACGGATTGGAATGAGTGGTCTTGTCCTAGAGAAACTCCTACGAATCTCATCTCAGCCTATCCTGGCTGCGAGGCCCGTGCCTCTGATGTTCGAGTCGCTGTGGAGTCGGCCGTTGGAGCACCTTCTTACCCAGCGCAACGGATTCTTCGCCTTCGAAAGCGCCCTACATGTGTACCCCTCAGGTGAGGATGGCGCTTCTCCACTGCTTGAGGACTGGAACTCTCCTAAGGGCTGGCGGGCGAGCTATCCCGATCTGGACTCAGAGGCGATCTGCTTCGCACAGGACGTCTTTGTAAACCAGTTCGTCCTGTCCCGAGAAGGTGTGTCTAGACTGAACCCGGAGACAGCAGAGGTTGCCCCGCACTCTGAGAACCTGGCCGATTGGGCAGCGAAGCTCTTGGCTGACTACAGCTACGAGACGGGTTGGGAGCTAGCGCAGCTTTGGCAACGAAGCCAACGTCCACTTCGGCCCGGTGAACGTTTAGTGCCCAGGCGTCCTTTTGTCCTTGGCGGCGACTACGAGGTAGAGAACCTAGTCGCAGTGGAGAGTTACAAGGCCATGGGCCTGTTCGCTCGCCTTAGCGCTGAGATCCGAGCCAAGCCCGAAGGAGCGAGCGTAACTCTAGAAGGCTGGATCGCTTGAGCGGACCCCCGAGTAGACCTCCGGGTAGAGGTGCCGAGTAGAGGTGCGCCGAGTAGAGGTGCCACCCTCCTGTTCGAATCTCCTCTGATCGACTCGTAGCGGCGGCGGGTGGCGTAGACGAAAGCGATCGTCGTCCGACTAGCCGGGCCCCCAAAATGAAGTTCCTCCCAAAATGAGGTTCCACGCGAACGTGAGAGCTCGCCTTCCCCTAGCCTGCATTATTCAGTACGCCGCGTCATCTTGCGGAGATCGCCCGCCATCTCAGGCCGTACTCGCTCTTCGCTCCTCAACATACTGCAGCTCCCCCGACTACGCAGCTGCTGAGCGCCGCATTGGGGAGATCGAGAGATCGAATCCGCCCCGGAGAGACACTCCGGCCGACGGCCGAACGCTCGAGCTACTGCGTTCGACAGCGGGCTCGGCTACGCGGATCCCAAATGGACCGATCCAGGATGGACCTGGGCCTTGTAGACCTCACGCCCTCAGCGGTACGAACTGGCCCGGCCCCGGAAACGAGCCGCGCGGGAAGCGCACTTCTCTGCGCCCTGTCTTGACGCCCTCGGCAGCCTGCCGGTGGCTGAGCCCAAACAGCTGGTAGGTCCATTCGAGGGCTCGGCGGACACGCGGACTCACCGCGTGGAAGCGCGGCCCGGGGGAGCGCTTGCTGCGTGCCGGCCGGTCGTGCGGGTCTTGTCCGAGGATCTTGAGTTCTCCGAGGACGGGGCGACCCGCGCGACGGGTCTCGTGCTCAAGCACGATCGCCTTGACGAGGCGTCTCACAAGAGCCTGGCGCTTCGGCTCCTCGAGGCGCTCCCAGCAGGGTATCGGCGACAGGTCGATGTTCTCCGAAGAGGTGAAGAGATCGTCACGGGTCGGATCGCCCTTGAGACGGGCCCGGTACTGAGCCGTGCGATCAATCCAGATGCCTCTGAGAGGAGCTCCACTCACGAGTTGGGCGGTCGAGTGGGCACCGGGCCAGTGAAGTGGTGCAGCGACGAGGCCTTCCTTGACTCCCTGCCAAGGATGTAGCGCCCTCCCGATGAGGTTCCACACGAACGTGTGGGGGGGTTTGCGTGGCATGCTCTAAAGGACGGAGCCGCGCCCGCACGCCTGTCAACAATCGTGTGGAACCTCAGTGGGCCTCAGTGGGGAGCGCCCCGGTGCTGAGCGCAGGTTCAGACGGCCGTGGGCAGATTGTTGTTCTGACACACCACCGCGGCCTTCCGAATGGCCTCGGCAGTCTCAATGTGGAGGCCCGGGCGCTGGCCCGGATTGCGCCCAACGAGTATCTCCTCGCGAAGCGTGGCCGCATCTCGGGGATTTTCGATGTCAGATTCCGCTCCGGTCAGCTGCTGACCGATGGAGATCTCGAACTCGAGAACGTCGAGTTTGAGGTCAACCCGGCCGCCGCTGGCGTCGGCGATCACTACCCGCGGCTCCAGGCGAAGCTCGCCGGACGGACGGTGAGCAAGAAGGTGGGGATCAGCTACAGCGGGGAAGTTGACGGTCAGGATTTTCGTCCTCTTGCCGACATGCAGCGGGCCGTTACAACCGAGGCCGTGGCCGATCAGGACGAGGGTATCCGTTTGCTCGCCGCAACGGATCCGATGGCTTTGGGGCCGGTCGGGGCGGCAGTGGTCGGAGTACTCGAGGCTCGGGTGTCAACGGCGCTCAGCGACGCTCTGGGAGACAGTCGCCTCGGAGAGGCACTGGGACGGAAGGCCGTGGGCTCGTTGGTTGATGGCATTGCCGGAACGGGCCGTTCGACGGACGAAAGGCAGCAGGCGGTCCAGAGCGACGAGACGGAAGAGAAGAAGGGCATCCTGAAGAAGGCCAAGAATCTCTTTACCCGGAAGAAGGGCAAACGAGGTAAGCCCGACTAGTGAGAGTCAGTGGGAGCCCACCTGACAAGCCCGTTCCCGACACCCGCTTTTCGTGGGTCAAACGCGTAGTCGAGACGAGATGGTCCCAGAACTCGCCCGTGGACTCAACCGCTCCGCGGTAGGAGGAGCGCGGTTGAGACGGTGTGGTTGCGCAAGGGATCGGTGGATCTCTCCCGCCTCCGGCTCAGCAGTGCCTCCGAGTCCCCATAGCCGCCTCACCCACCACGATTCAAGTCCAAGTGCCCTATCTGACGTCCGCACGCGGACTCCGCGAGCACTGCCATTCGCGAGGACATCAGATA
>CAMYLC010000056.1 GCA_947259195.1 Thermoanaerobaculia bacterium
CCCAAGCTGATCTTGGCGGTCAGGACGTTCTGGTCGCGGGAGCCCGGGTTGACGCACGACCCGAAGAAGGGCTGCCCGTCGTCGTCGAGCTCGAAGCCCGCAGGCGTGTAGACTGGAAAGGCCTGCCAATCCAGGCCTTCTGCTAACGGGCTCCCGTCCCAATTCTCGAAGGGCCGCTCTACGTTGCGGTTGTCGGGAAAGGCGGTGATGAATGCGGCGCCGTAGGGGGTGTCCTCCGGTCTCTCCGCCACACGCCACACCCCTGTGTCGGCATCCTTCACGTGGGTGACCAGGGGATCGTTCGAGAGATAGTCGTGGAGGAAGGGAGAGGTGCCGCCACCGGTGTGGGGGTAGCCACCGTAGTTGAGGGACGGATAGCAGTTCTGCCCGGGGGGACAAATCTGCTCTACGTAGTCGACCGTCTCCCCGGGCTCTTCGCCGAGGAGCAGGGGTCGGTAGGAGTAACGCGAGATCTGGAAGCTCGAATCCAGCTCGGGGGGGCCACCCAACGGGGCATCGATCAACACACCGCGCACGTCCATGACCCGGTCGTAGCCACCGAGGAAGCCATCGGCCGAGAGGCCGGTGTCCGGATTCCAGTTGTCCGGATCCGCCGGGTACGACCAGGGCTCCTCATAGGGCCGCGACTCGAAGAAGATCGCCAGGCACTGGTTGGGGTCGCCCGCCGTGCAGCTCACCCGGGGCTGGATCTGGGGACCGCTCAGACTATCGGTGGAGTTGAAGAATCCGAGCCCCGGAGGTGCAGCGAGATTGTCCGGAGCGATGGCGACGCGATTCGACCAGGTGTTGCCGCCGTTCGTGGAGTAGATCATCACCGCCTTGGGGCCTTCGAGGGGATCTGGGATGGCCTCGGGCAGTGGGGCTAGAGGATCTAACACCCTCACCCTCTCGTGCCAGGCCAGCATCAGCGTCTTGCCATCGGGAGTGATCGCGGCGGACGGGAAGGCGTTCGCCCTGGGGGCGATCTCGTCTTTGATCGAGCTCCCGAAAGGCAGATCCAGAGTGGAGACCGTCGGCATGTCGAAGGGCACCATGGGAGTCGTCTCGAGGAGGTCCACGGGCTTCGACCACTTGACTCCGTTGTTCTTGGACTTCGTCATCACCATGGTGGGAGGATTGAACGAGCGGAAGAAGACGTAGATGTCGTTCGTTGTCGGATCGACCACCGTCGCCGTTCCAGAGGTGTCGGTGTAGCTGGCATCTACCTTCTTGACATCGAAGGTGCGAGCGCGATCGACCGACTTGCCGAAGAACAGCTTGCTCTGGAAGTTCGAGAGGTTCCCTTGGCCGGTAAATTCCGTCCAGGTGACGTTGAGCTCCTCCGTGATGTCGCTGCAGTCCGTCGCCCCGGTCAGCGTCAGCGAGGCTTCGGGCTTGTCGTTGAACCGGCCGTTGGCCGCGTTGTTCGCCTCGGCGATCAGCGTCGAGTATTCCCAGGTGAAGGTGTGCGCGAGGTCGCTGTCGTTGTTGTCCTGGATCAGGGCCGCCATCAGCTTGCTGACGTCACCGCGGATGAACTGCAGCCAGACGAGATAGAACCTGCCGCAAGGCGCGGCGAGGAGGATGGGGTCGCTACCCCCTTCCAGTCCGAAGGCCGGCGAGGCCAGCGATGCAGGTGTGGTATCCCCGGGGAACTGGCCGGGCACGAAACCCCCGATCCAGTCGATGCCGCCGTTGTAGGATACCGACATGCCGATGCCGGCCTCGACTCCGGCTGTGTAGGTCGGCTGCTCGAAGGCCATAGCGGGTACACCGAAGTATCTGGTCAGCATCCACTGCGAATCCTCGGGCAGGCTGGCGAGCAACCCGGGGAGCGGCGGATCGTCGGGCACATCCACCAGCCGGAAGTCGTTGAAGACCGCCAACAGGTGATCCGGGTTGGCCGTGGAGACCGCGACCTTCGGCTCTCCCTGGCGATTCCCATACAGATCGCCTCTCGCGTAGTCGAGTGGATCTTCTGAAACTCCGGACTTGAAGACCGGCAGTACGTTGATGTTGTCGCTGACCGTTTGCGCCAGACTCGGCATTCCAGTGACCAAAATGGCCAACAGCATTACCAGCACTGATCTCTTCATGGCTCTCCCCCGTGGCTGAGACTGCCGCCGGTCCGACCCTCCTGAAGCCGGACCGTCTGCTGTCTCCAGGTTCCCCTGGGTTCAGTCACCCTCGGTGCATCAGGTAACGAATCTGTATACCAGTTTCGCACCCCAGAGCGACACACCCGAGAGGCTGGTTCATACCCCATCCGAGCAGGTAGTAATTATCGATTCTCTGCAATATACCCATGCCCCGAAGGCCATTTTCGACCTCTCGAAAACCGCCGTCTGTCGACAACGATCGCGAGGCCGAAACCGGCCCTGGAATCTTTACTCTGCCCAATCTCGAGAGAGGGTTCAGCACACTCGGTCTTGGGATCCGTCGAAGGAGGATAGCACGACGCCGTGGCAGGAGGTCCAGCCCATGCACGCCGAGCTATATCTAAGTCAAGGTCAATCAGGCTCGCCGACCGGCTACGGGCTCTGGCAGGGTGGGCAGCCGGTGTCGAAGATCACCTTCCAACTGCCATCCGGCTGACGCTGCCAGATCGAGTTGAAGAGACCCGACTGGGACATCACTGTGCCATCGGGGCCGGGCTGTTCGACCGTGAAGGGTCCGCGAGTCATCCCGAGCTCGCCGTCTTCCTGGATCACCACGAGCACCGGCTTCCAGACCAGCTTCGGCGCTCCGTCCCCGAAGAACACCGCCCAGCCCTCCAGGACAGCTTCCTTGCCTTGCAGCACGGTGGCCGCGACGAAGATCGCCTCGTCAGCAATGAAGCTGGCAAACTGATCCCGGTCCTGGTTGGCAACGCTGGCTGCGAAGGCGGTCTCGGTCTCCCGCAGTGACTTCTGGAGACCCAGCAGCTCCTCCTCTGAAGGCATGGGTCCCGCCGGGCTAGCTGGCGCTGCATCAGCGCCAGCGCTCAGGGTCGCCGGGGCCTGGATCTGCAACACTGCCAGAAGAAGGATCAGACTGAAGGTCTTGGCTCGCACAGCTTCCAGCCGCCCTTACGACTCCACTTCTTCGGTCTCGTCGAGCTCGGGGATCGGGAAGTCCGACTCGCTGACCTTCGTCTGGCGCACGGCCGCACTCCAGTCGATCGTGGGATCGTCCATCGGGTTGTCGGTCGCCACCTCGATGTCCGACTCTTCCTTCTTCAATTCTCGCCGCTCGGCCCGTTTTGCCTGCTTCTCGCGCCGCTTCTGCTGGCGAGCTCTCTCCCTCTGTCGGCGGACCATCGATGCTTGATTTCTAGCCATAATCCCTCTCTTCTGGAGACCCGTAATCCAGGGCGGCCTCCCCTCGACCCTTCGGCGATGCCCAACTCCCCAGTTCCGATGTGACAGCGCGGCCACCGAGGTGAGAAACCCTCGACAAGCCTGGAAGCGCAAGCTCTCACCAGGAGTGCCGCCGCAGGGCGCTTGAGGAAAAGGCTATCACGAGCTTGCAGCAATGTTCTGTGAAGCAGCCCGGGGATCGCTCCACAGGAAGAAGTTACAGTAAGCTCTCGCCCCCTGAGGTGGTGTTCATCGAATTCAACGCGATCCTCCGAGCCGCGGCTGTTCACATGGATGTATGATTCCCGGCGACAACCCAAAAGCGATCCATCTCCCGGAAAGGGGCAGGTATGGGCGGCAGCATTCTGATTCTCGGAGCCGGCTTCGGCGGTCTGGAAACCGCGACGCGTTTGCGTCGAGCTCTCGACGAGACCTTCGAGATCACCGTCGTCGATCGCAACGGCTTCTTCAACTTCGGCTTCACGAAGTTCGACCTGATGTTCGGCCGGCGAGAGCCCGAGGGGTGCAAGGAGAAGCTCTCGGCACTCGACGAGAAGGGCATCCGATTCCACCAGGCGGTTGTCGAGTCCATCGATCCGGAAGCCAAGCTGGTCGAGACCTCCACGGGTCAATTGAGAGCCGACTATCTGGTCGTCTCTCTCGGAGCCGATATCGCGCCTGAGGCGATTCCAGGATTCCTCGAATCAGGCGGCCATCACTTCTATTCCTTCGCCGCGGCCGAGTGGCTTTGGCCCCTGGTTGACGAGTTCAAGGGCGGCCAAATTCTGATCGCGATCTTCGACAAGCCCTACAAATGCCCTCCAGCACCCTACGAGGCCGCCTTCCAGCTCGACGACTTCTACCGCGAAAGGGGCATCCGCCAGAATGTGGGAATCGATATTCTGATTCCCGGCCCCATGCCGCTACCCATCTCCGCAACCGTCTCAGCCGGCATCGAGGAGTTGCTGACAGCCAAGCAAATCGCCCTTCACAAGAACCACAAGGTCGTCGAGGTCGACTACAAAGCGAAGCAGGCAGCGGTTGCGAACGGGACCCGTTTTCCCTACGACCTCTTCCTGGGCGTTCCCATCCATCGGCCGCCGGCGGTCGTCCTCGAATGCGGCCTCGGTGACCAGGGTTGGATTCGAGTCGATCCGGCCACCATGCAGACGCGTTTCGAGCGAGTCTGGGCCATTGGGGACGTGGTCCAGATTCCGATCGGCGACTTCGCGGTTCCCAAAGCCGGGGCCTTCGCAGAGGACGCTGCGGCCACTGTCGCGGCCGATATTCTGCGCACCATCCAGGGCCACGGCCAAGTGGATCCCTTCCAGGCCCAGGGTGCCTGCTACTTCGAGTTCGGCGAGGGCAAGGTAGCGCGGATCGCGGCCAACTTCCTCGGCGGGCCGACCCCCGACCTGTCCTTGAGCGGACCATCCCTCGAGTTCCGAGCCGATAAGGAGGAGTTCGAGAGAAGCCGCATCGAGAAATGGTTCGGCAAGTAGCCTAGAGCGCTGGCGCAGATCCGCTGAAACATTTCAGCTCCGCGAGAAGTAGTGACTGTGGAGTACGGACTTCTGGAGGGATTCCCATGCGCAAGCTGTCAAGTTGGCTTCTGATTCTCGGTTTCGTTGGCTTGGCACTTCCTGGCGCGGCGGCAGGACAGCCTGCTCCAGCGGGCACTTTCGATGTCGAGGCGGCTACCGACGCCTACCTGGCTCGACTGACAACTGAGGAGAGGGAACGCTCGGATGCCTACTTCGAGGGCGGCTATTGGCTGCAGCTCTGGGGCATCCTGTACACACTGGGAGTCGCCTGGCTGCTTCTCGGGACCGGCCTGTCAGCACGGATGCGAGACCTGGCGGAGCGGCTGACCAGGCGCCGTCCGCTGCAGACGGTTTTGTATAGCGCTCAATACATCGTCACGGCGACGATCCTCTTCTTTCCGCTGACCGTGTTTCAGGGCTTCTTCCGTGAGCACCAGTACGGGCTCGCGACGCAGACCTTCCTGCCATGGCTGCGCGACCAAGCCGTGGACCTGGGTCTCGCCGTGATCCTCTTTCCACTGCTGCTCATTCCACTCTATGGGGTGTTCCGCAAGGCTCCCAAGACCTGGTGGATCTGGGGCTCGGTGATCGGCGTCACCTTCATGGTGTTCGTCATCCTCATCGCCCCCGTCTACATCGATCCCCTCTTCAACACCTACGTCCCGCTGGAGGATGAGTCCGTCAAGGACCCGATCCTTTCCATGGCTCGAGCCAACGGCATCGACGTCGATAACGTCTACCAGTTCGACGCCTCTCGACAGACGACCCGGGTCAGCGCCAACGTCAGCGGATTCCTCAGCACGATGGCCATTCGACTGAACGACAATCTGCTGAATCGATGCTCTCTCGAAGAGATCAGAATCGTCATGGCCCACGAGATGGGTCACTACGTGCTGAACCACATGTACGAGATGGTCATCTACATCGGAGTCATCCTGGTTCTCGGGTTCGTCTTCATCCGCTGGTCCTTTGACTGGGTGCTCGACCGATGGGGGAAGGGCTGGTCCGTGAGTGGCATCGGCGATCTCGCCGGCATGCCTCTTCTCGCCGCCTTGTTTGCCCTCTTCTTCTTGCTGATGACGCCGTTCCTCAACACCATCATTCGCGTCAACGAAGCAGAGGCCGATCTCTTCGCTCTGCATGGAGCAGGAGAGCCAGACGCGATGGCGGAGGTCGCTCTCAAGCTGGGTGAGTACCGAAAGCTGGATCCGGGGCCGATCGAAGAGTGGATCTTCTTCGACCACCCGAGCGGCCGGAGCCGTATCCACATGGCCATGACCTGGAAGGCCGAACACCTTGACGAGGAGGGCGAAACGGCCCTCGAGTGAGCAGCAGCAGCATTGCTCCCAGCGAAGCTTCGCCTCGAGGCGACGTGGAGACAGCATTCGGTTGCTCTGAGGGTGGGCCTGGCGTTCAACCGGTACTTTGGGATTCGGCAGGCGGGAACCTCAACAGGTATCTGGCTCAGTCATGACTCCGTCAAGCTGATGGCGACATCTAGTAACGAAAGTGGCGAATCGCTTCGCCGCTGTCGTCGATCTCGGTCATCGCCTCGATGCCGATCTGCAGGTGAAGGTCGGACCAGCTCTCGGTGACGGCCGCGTCGGACTCCTCGGTCTTCACCCCTTCCGGGGTGATGGGAACGTCCGAGACCAGCAGCAGGGCACCGCGGGAAATCCGGTTGTAGTGCCCGACGATAAAGAGCGTCGCCGTCTCCATGTCGATACCGATGCAGGTGTTGCGCTTGAGCCGATCGAGGAATTCCAGGTCGTGCTCCCAGAGCCTGCGGTTCGTCGTGTAGACCACTCCCGTTCTGTACTCGTGCCCCTCCGACGCGATCTTCTCGGAGACGAACTTGTGAAGCTTGAACGAAGGCAAGGCCGGGACTTCGGGCGGGAAGTAGTCGTCACTCGTACCCTCGCCCCGGATCGCCGCGATGGGCAGGATGAAGTGACCGATCTCGGAGGACTTCTTCAGCCCCCCGCATTTGCCCAGAAACAGCACGCCCTTTGGCTGGCGGGCACTCAAGAGGTCCATGATGGTGGCGGCGTTGGCAGAACCGATGCCGAAGTTGACGATGGTGAGACCCTCGGCGTTGGTCGCCGCCTGCATCGGTTTGTCAGCACCCCGGATCTCGCAGTCGAACTGCTCAGCGAACTTGCGCGTGTAGTTGTGGAAGTTCGTCAGCAGGATGTACTCGCCGAACTCATCGAGCGGCATCCCGGTGTAACGGGGTAACCAATTGCGGGCGATTTCGAGACGATCAACCATCAAGCCATTGTAGCCCGAGGCCGCCAAGGATCAGCGGAAGGTTCATCCGGGTGGTTCACAGGGGGACGGCGGCCTCAACCCTCAGCTCCTCAGTTACAGATTTCCCAGTCTTCGTGGCCCGGCTCCGACTGGATCAGATCCCGTAGCTCCGTCCTGACTGCGGTGGAGAGAAAGGGCTCCGGACAGGTCTGCTGCCAGTTCTCCCAGATGCCGAAATGGAGGTGGGCGTACGACTGGCCCTGAACGAGTCGGCCGATGACGTCGCCTGGCGCAACGACCTGCCCGATCTGGACATCGATGTTGGCCAACTGCTCATCGCGGTCATCGGTGCTGTCAGTCATGGGCTCGAAGGCGTAGATCAGTCCGTGCCTTTGATTCGCGGAACAGGACATCATCACATTGACCTGATAGAAGCCGTTGCCGCCGTTCAGGAAGTCGGCCACGTCGGTCACCTGACAGGGGGCCGCGGCCTGGAAGGGCACCAGGTCCTCGTTGGGAGTGAAGTCGAGTCCGTCGTGAGTCTGCAACGGCGGGGGGCAGCTCCCGCTGTCGCAGTAGGGCCACCACAGGCCGGCGATCTTGGACTGATCGACGTACGGTGGCACGGTGAGGATCGGCTGGGTCGTGCTCGACCAGGCCGTCAGGTCGCCGGATTCGAAGCCATCGGCAAACAAGGGTGTGTTGCGGAAGTACAGATCATCGAAGTGGGCCACCAGCGAGCCTCCCGCTTCGATCTTCGAGGGAAAGGCCAGGAACAACACGCT
Organism: Thermoanaerobaculia bacterium; assembly: GCA_947259195.1. Lineage (GTDB taxonomy): Bacteria > Acidobacteriota > Thermoanaerobaculia > Multivoradales > JAHEKO01 > JAUVRX01. The sequence continues at coordinate 7,918 of CAMYLC010000056.1, forward strand.
GGCGGCTCCAGCAGGAGCGATTTGCTCGGTCGACGAAAGCTCGACCCAGGTTCCAAGCGTTCCGGTCTCCCGCCGGGGCTGATTCCCCACCGTGCTGCCTGCACAGCCGGGGCCGGCCAGCCAGCGAAGTCCGACCTGCGCCGAGCCTGTCTTCGCTTGAGCGTCGGGGATCAACGCCTTACCTCCGAAGTCGTAGGCGGCTCCCTCGACCACGGCGATATCGACGCACTGGTTGACACCTCTACCGTTGTTGGCGTCGGCAACGCTGTTGGTTACCTCTGCCGATCCCGAGCTCAGGTCGAGACTCGCGTCAATGGCACTCCAGGCGATGGACACTTCCGCCTCTGCCGTCCATCCAGACACATCTGTGTCGAAATCGGGATTGAAGACAAGATTCTCGCCCCAGGCTCCAGAACCGACGAGCCAGGCAACGAGCAGCAACCAAAGGACCCGTGTTGCGCACATCTTGAGACCTCCTCTCGAGACTGTGTTCAGCCTACACCCGGGCGGCGCGATCTTCAACAGAGCCCGGACGAGTGGGCAGGTCCGTTTCTAGGTGGGATCAGTCGGCGGGGGACTTTCATGGAATTTGCTGAGCGTCGCATATCGTCTTCATCGTCTTCTACTCGGCCGGACGGACAGACCAGATAAGCGCAGGTCTCGTTGGAGTCCTCTACGTGAGCTTCCGAAGAAGGGACGACTCCTGGGGTCCGCCCACCAATCTGGGACCTGAAGTCAACTCCGAGTCGGAAGAGAATTGGCCGGTGATCTCGCCGGATGGCCGGTACCTCTTCTTCAGCAGCGGCCGCGACGACCCGAACGGGTTTTCTGACATTTTCTGGGTCGATTTGAAGGCCGTGACTCGCCTGCGAAACGGCTCACGACCTCTATGAGATTCGAGTCGTCTCACAGGACTTCGAATACCTCCATCCGCTCCAAGGCTGAGATCAGCGATTCGTGCAACGAGAATCATCCGTCTGGTTGATGAAATAGGACTGCACTAGTCCTATACTGAAAACAGGTGGAGGCCCGTCTTGCTGCACCTCACGCCTACCATCCCAAACTCCCCGAGGTCGCCTCTGAGGCCGCCTTGCCGATCCTCCACCTGGAAAGGAGATTGAGTCATGAAGGAAAGTTCGAATCCGCTTTCGGGTAGCAGAATCGGAATGTTCGGGAAGGGAGGCAGCGGTAAGAGCACCATCACGGTCTTGCTCGCGAAGGTCCTAGCCAAGCAAGGCTATGACGTCTGTGTTCTCGACGCCGATTCCACCAACGTGGGGTTGCATCAGGCGTTCGGGGTCGATGAGCCTCCCGAGCCTCTGGTCGACTATTTCGGAGGGATGGTGTTCAGTGGCGGGGCAGTCACCTGTCCGGTGGACGATCCCACTCTGCTCGCTGACGCAGAGATCGCAATCGAGGAATTACCCAGTCGATTCGTCAGGCGGAGCAGAGAGGGCGTCTGGCTTCTCGCCGCCGGAAAGATGGGTGGTAGGGGCCCCGGGGCAGGATGCGACGGCCCGATGGCGAAGATTGCCCGTGATATCAGACTCCACTTCAAGCATGAGGAGTGCGTGACTCTGCTGGACTTCAAGGCGGGCTTCGAAGACTCGGCTCGGGGTGTCCTGGTGGGGCTAGACCAGGCCGTGGTCGTTGTCGATCCGACTTCGGCAGCCGTTCAGATGGCCATCAACATGAGCGAACTGGTCGAACGAATCCAAAAGGGCGACCTGCCTGCGACAGCCCACTTGGAGCACCCCGACCTGGTGGCAGCGGCTCGTAGCCTCTACAGTCAGGCACGAATCCAGCACGTTCTGGTGGTCCTCAACCGGGTCGAGCCGAACAGCTCGAGACATCTGATCGACCAGCTGGCGCAGCGAGATCTCCACCCGGTGGCGCAGATTCGTCTAGACCCTTCGATCTCAGAGTCCTGGTTGATGGGTGAGCGGCTCGAGACGCAGCAAGCCCAGAAAGAGGTACAGGACCTGGTGATCGCTCTTGAAGGCAGATGCCAAACGACCGGTCATGGTGTTCTCGAGGTTCCGGTTCATCCGGCGTTCACCTACTAGAAAGGTATCCATCGCCTCAGCTTCGACCTGCCCCACCGAACTCGACTGGAGGTGCAGACTCATGCAGACACCGTTGCTCGCCTTGCTACCACTCCTTCACATATGCCTGGTCGTGGTCTTCGTCACCGCAGCTGCCGCCAATGTGCGAAAGAACCCCGCCGTTGCTGGCTTTCTCGCGCTCATGGCCGCTGGCTTTGCAGTGCTGACGGTGTGGTTCTTCATTTCGCTCCTGCATGCAGCGTAGGCTCGACCTGTCCTCTCCATTGACTCCGGCTTCGATCGGTAGTATTGTGCATATGCACGATATAGAACCGATCCCATGCCGCGACCACGGAAACGAAAGCTGTGCCGAGCCTACGAAGGTGACCGGGTCTTCAAACCCCGGAGCATTCCCATGCACCAGCTGGAGACAATTCGGCTCGAGCTGAGTGAGCTAGAGGCAATGCGATTGTGTGACCTCGATGGCTTCGACCAGGAGGCGGCAGGACAACGCATGGAGATATCTCGAGGGACGGTTCAGCGACTGCTGAAGAGCGGGCGGGAAAAGGTCCTTCAAGCATTGCTGCAATCTCGCGCTCTGCTTATCGCAGAAGGAGCTCGTCATGAAGATCTGTATACCGACGCAGGATGACCGGGGACTCGAATCGAACCTGTTCGGCCATTTCGGCAGTGCCCCGTTCTTCACGATTGTGGAGGTCGACAGCGGAGACCTGCAGGTCATGGGCAATCTCGGGCTTCACTCCCATTCTCGAGGCTGCCACCATGTCGATGAACTGAGGGCCCACGAAGTCGACGCCGTCGCCTGTGCAGGCGTAGGCCGTCGGGCCTTCGCCGGCCTTCAGGAAGCTGGCATCGATGTCCTGCTCCCGGAGCTTGGAACGGTTGGCGAGATCCTCGAGGCGGCGCGCCTCGGCCAACTCCGTAAGCTGTCGTCTGACGAAGTTTGTGGCGGCGGCAGACCTGGAGGCTCTCATGGCGCGGGAAGTGGTCAGGGTCGAGGACACTGCCATGGAGACGGCCGCGGACGTGGTCATTCCAATCGTCCGGTTCGCAGCATGAGATCCAAAGTTCACTTGTAGGAGGGGTTCAACGATGAGCAAGGAAAAAGGCGGCTTCAATACTCAGTCCGTTCACGCCGGTTGCGAGCCGGATCCCCTTCATGGAGGGGTTTCGGTCCCCATCTACCAGTCGTCCACGTTCGCCTTCCAGGGAGTCGACCAGGGCGCCGCCCGCTTCCGGGGAGAGGAGGGTGGCTACATCTACACCCGCATGGGCAACCCGACGGTGGCCGCCCTCGAAGGAGCGATCGCGTCGATGGAGGGTGGTCATGCTGGCCTCGCCACCAGCTCGGGCATGGCCGCCATCACCACGGTCCTGCTCACCTATCTGGAAGCCGACGCCCACCTGATCGGAACGGATTCGGTCTACGGCCCCTCGCGGGTTCTGGTGGAAAAGCACCTGCGAAGATTTGGGGTGCAATCGGACTTCGTGGACACGACGAACATCGAGCACATTCGTGCCGCGGTCCGTCCCGAGACCCGCGTGCTCTACATCGAGACGCCCGAGAACCCGACCATCCGTCTCACCGACATCAGGCGATGTGCCGAGATCGCTCGGCAGCATGAGCTCGTGCTGGTCGTCGACAACACTTTCGCCACCCCCGTGCTACAGCGGCCCCTCGAGCTTGGCGCCGACATCGTCGTGCACAGCATGACCAAATTCCTGAATGGGCATGCCGATGTCGTGGCCGGCATCATCGTGACCTCCACGGAGCAGCAAAGGAAGGCCGTCCGGGAGGTGCTCAACCACCACGGAGGCTGTATCGATCCTCATCAGGCCTGGCTGGTGCACCGGGGGCTCAAGACCCTCGGATTGCGCGTCGCACAGGCGCAGAAGAGTGCTTTGGCACTTTCAGAGATACTCCACGGCCATCCCGCAGTGGAGTGGGTGAGATATCCTGGGGCCTCGGATCACCCTCAGCGCGAGCTGGCCCAGAAGCAGATGGACGGACCCGGAGCGATTCTCTGCTTCGGGGTTCACGGCGGGCTCGAAGCTGGTCGCCTTTTGATGGAGCAAGTGAAGATCCCCACCCTCGCGGTCTCGCTCGGCGGGGTCGAGACCCTGATCGAGCATCCGGCCTCGATGACCCATGCCAGCCTGACTCAGGAGGCGCGGCAACAGGCGGGAATCGATGACAACCTGATTCGACTCGCGGTCGGCTGCGAAGATACTGCGGACTTGATCGAGGACCTGCGCGGGGCACTGGACGTTCTCCTGCGGCATGAGACCCTCGCCGTGGGAGCCGACTCCGACTGAGGCAGGAGCAACTAGAGACCAGGCCACGCATCTCGAGCACACACCTCGAGCCGGCGACAGGACGACGAGTCCGAAGTCCTCGAACCCGCGTTTCGGGATAGGCTCTGTCGGTCGTTTTGAACCGCACCGAAACGGAGGGACCCGTGCACCGCTTCGCTTCCAGATCCCTGATCAGTCTTCTACTTCTCGCCGTAGCACTCTCCACTCCTGCTCACTCGGCAACGGAGAATGACGAAGGGGGTCTCACCGCTACGACGCTGAAAGCCCTCGCGTTGCGCAGCGTCGGCCCCGCATTGATGGGCGGGCGAATTGCCGACATTGCAGTCAGCCCACGCGACCGCAGCACCTGGTACGTAGCGGTCGGCTCCGGCGGCGTCTGGAAGACGGAAAACGCCGGCGTCACCTGGACGCCGATCTTCGACGACCAGCCTTCCTACTCGGTGGGCTGCGTGACGATCGACCCTTCAGATCCGGATGTCGTCTGGGTCGGTACCGGCGAGAACGTCAGCGGCCGGCACGTCGGCTGGGGAGATGGCGTCTACAAGAGTCTCGATGGCGGCCTGAGCTGGCAGCAGATGGGACTGGAGACCTCAGAGCACATTGGCAAGATCGTCGTCGATCCTCGCGATGGCAACGTGGTCTATGTAGCTGCCGAAGGACCGCTGTGGGCCTCCGGAGGCGAGCGGGGCCTCTACAAGACCACCGATGGTGGCCAGACCTGGTCCCAGGTCCTGTCCATCGACGAGAACACCGGCGTTACCGATGTAGAGATCGATCCGCGGAATCCCGACGTGCTCTACGCCGCTACCTACCAGCGACGGCGTCACATCTGGTCGCTGCTGGCGGGCGGCCCGGGCAGCGGAATCCACAAGTCAACCGACGCCGGCCAGACCTGGCGCCGAATCGGGACGGGCCTTCCCGAGAGCGACATGGGCAAGATCGGCCTGGCGGTCTCCCCCGCCGATCCCGACGTGGTCTACGCCACCATCGAGGCGGCCGAGGACGAGCGCGGCTTCTATCGCTCCAGGGACCGTGGCGAGAGCTGGGAGAAGCGCAACGAGTACATCTCGAACGGCACCGGACCGCACTACTACCAGGAGATCGTCGCCTCCCCCACCGATGTCGATCGGGTCTACCAGATGGACGTCTTCCTGCACGTGACCTACGACGGTGGGGCCAACTTCGAGATCCTCGGCACCGGGCGCGAAAAGCACAGCGACAACCACGCCCTGGTCCTCGACCCGGAGGATCCGAATCACCTGATCGTCGGCACCGACGCAAGCCTCTATGAGAGCTTCGACGAAGGCGCTCACTGGCGGCAGTTCCCGAATCTGCCGGTCTCCCAGTTCTATAAATTGGCTCTGGATACCGCCGAGCCCTTCTACAACATACTCGGCGGGGCGCAAGACCTCGGAACCCTGCTGGGACCCTCTCGCACGACCAACGTGGAGGGAGTCAGGAATCGCGACTGGTTCGTGCCGCTCGGCGCAGACGGTTACTCCTGCGCCTTCGACCCCGAAGACCCGAACCTGGCCTACATGGAGATCCAGGTGGGTCGCCTCAACCGCTATGACCGCTTGAGTCACGAGCTGCTGGACATCCGGCCGGTTCCGTCTCCTGGCGAGCCCCCCGAGCGCTGGAATTGGGATGCGCCGTTGATGATCAGCCCGCACTCCTCGAGTCGCTTGTATTTCGGCTCTCAACGTCTCTGGCGCAGCGACGATCGGGGCGATTCCTGGACCGCCGTGAGTGGAGACCTGACACGCGATCGAAATCGCTACGAGTTGGAAATGGCGGGGCGAGTCTGGAGCATCGATTCGCTTTACGACAACGGCGCCATGTCCATGTACGCCACGCTGACAACCGTCTCTGAATCGCCCAAGGTTGAAGGTCTGCTCTACGCGGGGTCGGACGATGGCCTGATCCACGTCAGCGAGGACGGCGGCGGCAAGTGGCGAGCTGTCGAGACGCTACCCGGTGTACCGGACCTCTCCTTCGTCAACGACATCGAGGCCTCGCTGCATGACCCCAACACCGTCTTCGCGGCGCTTGACGCTCACAAGACCGGGGCCTTCCGTCCGCTGCTCTTCGAAAGCTCGGATCGGGGCGGAACCTGGCGGTCGATCACCGGCAACCTGCCCGACAGCACCATCGTCTGGGCCATCGCCCAGGACCATGTCGATCCGGACCTGCTCTTCATCGGCGCGGAGTTCGGCCTCTACTTCACGCCCGATCGGGGCCGCAATTGGATTCGGCTCGAGGGCGGGGTGCCCACCATCTCTTTCCGGGACGTGAAGATCCAGCGTCGGGAGAACGACGTCGTGGGAGCTACCTTTGGCCGCGGTTTCTATGTTCTCGACGACTACTCGGCGTTGCGTGACATCGCCAACGGCGCTCTCGACAGGGACGCGAGCCTCTTCCCGGTGCGAGACGCCTGGTGGTACGTACCCTCGGTTCCAGGTCAGGCGGCAGGTAAGCCCTCCCTGGGAAGCGACGACTACACTGCCGCGAATCCACCCTTCGGGGCCACCTTCACCTATTTCCTGAAGCAGGGCCCCAAGACGTCGAAGCAGCAACGTCAGGATCGCGAGAAGGAGCTTCGGGAGAGCGCCGAAGATACGCCCTTCCCCGGCTGGGAGACCCTTCACGCGGAAGCCCTCGAACAGGGGCCCATGGTGCTGCTGACCGTTCGGGACTCCCAGGGCCAGGCTGTGCGACGGATCGAAGGCCCGGCCGAGGCGGGAATCCATCGCGTGAGCTGGGATCTGAGACTGCCTCCGGTCGACCCAATAGAGCTTGCACCGCCGGCCTTCATGCCGCCCTGGTGGGACCCACCCCGGGGTCCTTTCGCAGCTCCAGGCACTTATCAGGTCGAGCTGGCCCTGCTCTCGAGTAGCGGACTGGAGCCCCTGGCCGAGACGAGGGAGTTCGAAGTGAAGCCCCTACCGGGATTCAGCCTCGGTGAGCCCGACTTCCAGGTGGTAGCGGCTTTTCAAGCCGAGACCGCCGAGCTGTATCGACAGGTAGTCGGCGCAGCCGAAGAGCTGCAGCGAATCGAGGAAAGGCTCCCCTACTTGGGCAAGGCCCTGCGCGACACCCCGCAGGCCGACCCCGGCCTGTTCGCCGAGCTCGACGAGATCCGTGCATCGCTGGCAAGCCTCCGACTCAGACTCATCGGAGATCCGATTCGGGGCAAGTGGAACGAGCCTTCTGTACCGCCGATTCGGCGCCGGGTCGGGCAGGTCGCGGTCGGACACTGGGATACCCGACAGGCTCCAACCGCCACCCAGCGACAGAGCCTGGAGGTGGCCCGCACCGAGTTCGCGAGTTTGCTTGGAGAGCTGACCGAGCTTCTGGAATCCGAGCTGCCGGCGTTTGAAGCCGGGCTCGAAGCCGCTGGCGCCGCCTGGACTCCAGGGAGGAAGCTGCCTGACTAGGCAATTTCGCTGATCAGTCGATCTCGAAGGTCAGAGTGGCCCAGTTGGACTCGTAGTCCGCCCCTTCCTCATCGACCGGTAGCATTCGAATGAGGCGTGCGTACCAGCGGCCGCTCTTCGACAGCTCGATCTCAACCAAGCCGTTCTCGTCGGTCCTGGAGCTCGCGGCCTCCCGGTGAGCATCGTCCCCGTCGTGGGACTGGAAGCCGTCGTAGCTGGCATAGACCAGCTGATCCGGGACCGGTTTGCCATCCGCCAGCACCAGGAATTCGAGCGTGTCGCCCTCATTCAGCGAGGCCGGATTGGCTAACGGCACGATCTCTATCGGGTAGCCGAGCCGGAAGGAGAAGGAGTCGGTGACGGCCTCCCCGACTTGCAGAATCGTCTTGACGTGCTTGGCGTACCGCTCGCGCACTGGCTCGGTCAGGTCGCCCTCGTGTTCGCGAGCTTCCAGCACGTCGAGCACACCGTCATGCTTCAGGTAGTCCTCGAACTCCTCGGCGGTGAGCTCGATCATGTTGGCCGCAGTTGAAATCCCGACAAGATAGGTGCCAGGGGAGCCGGTCTCGAAGTCGAGAATCGCCACCTCTCCTTCGTCTCGCCACTGCCCGGTGGCGGGGTGGCTGACCTCAGCGCTACCGTCGACCACCGAGACATCGGTCATCCGATCCCTGGCGATCGCGTTCTCGCTTTTGTCGAAGGTCCCGTTGTAGAGCGCCACGCTGACCGCCGATTCCGGCGGCAGGCTGTGCTCGGACAGCACCAGAAACATGTCGTGCGCCCAGACACCGGACGCCATCAGTGCGACAAGGCCTGCAATCGAAGCTCGTTGCATCATGGTTTCTCCTCCCAAGAAGAGTTGCGGACCAACTCTATTGAATCTCGAGCTCGGGTGACAGAGTCACGAGGGCTACCTCGACCATGGGATCGCGATTCTTCGGTGTGGGATTGAACTTTCACTTTCAGGTGTTACGATCTGCTTTCCAACCCCACGGGCTAGAAAGCCCCGACCACGCAAGGAGAACTCATAATGAGAAGCCTTCTCGCTGTCGCAGTCGTCTTGTTCTTGATCGCCTCCGGAGTCATGGCTAGCCAGCAGGCCCAGTCATGCCAGACGGAACAATCGCCGGAAGAAGCATCTCCAGCACCGCAGTTTCAACAGGGTCGACTCCAGGTCGGTGAGTACGTCAGGGCCAGCATTGACAGCCCCCATCCCTACGCCGGACTCTCCACGACGAAGCCCCAGCTCATCTACTCCCGAGAGATCTACCACCCAGGGGCAACGTATATCGCCCCCCACTTCAGTCGTTTCGAGCTAGCCGAAGGTGACTTCGCGATCGTTCGATCACCGGACTTCTCCCGCTCCTGGCGCTACGAAGGCTATGGCAAGAAGGAACTCGGGAAAGAGGGTAACGGCGGTTTCTGGGGCATCCACATCACCGGTGAGAGGGCAGTCATCGAGCTCTGGGCCACAGGGCCGGGTGCCCATGGCTTCACGATCGATCGCTACGGCCGCGGATTCACCCCGGCCGAGATGGGTCAAGACGACAGCTCTCCCGAAGCCATCTGCACCGCAGACGACAAAGAGAACGCCGTCTGCTACGAGACCTCCGAGGCTGCGATCTACAACGAATCGAAGGCGGTCATCCGACTCCTGATCACAGGGTCGTCCTTGTGCACGGGATGGCTGCTGGGTGATGAGGGTCACATGATGACCAACGAGCACTGCATTACCACTCAGACGGATGCCGCTAACACCGACTACGAGTTCATGGCCGAGGGAGCCACCTGCTCGACCGTCTGTCCACAATTGGGCTGCGACGGGACCATCGAGGCCACCTCGGGGACGCTGATCCAGGACAGCGCGGTTCTCGACTACGCCCTGGTCAAGTTGCCGGGCAACCTCAGCAGCACGTATGGCTTCATGCAGTTTCGAGGGACGGGCGCCGTCCTCGAAGAGCGCATCTACTCGCCACAGCACCCCGGTGGTAGGGGCAAGGAGATCGCAGTGGTCTCTACCTATCCTGCCAACCCGTCCGGCTTCGGGGAAGTCGACAGCTTGACCGAGACGGCCTGCTCTGGCGGCCCATCGCCCGATGTCGGCTATTTTCTGGATACCGAGGGCGGATCCTCCGGCTCGCCGGTGCTCGCCTACAGCGACAATCTGGTTGTGTCCCTACACCACTGCAGGGGTTCGGCTTCCTGCAATACCGGCACCTCGTTTGACGATCCGAACCGCGGTGTGGCCGTTCCCTTGCTCATCACTGATCTAGGAGCCAACCTGCCGAACAACGCCATCGGCTCCAGTGAGGAGATCTTCGCGGATGGCTTCGAAAGCGGCGACACCACGGCCTGGAGCAACTCTGTCCCCTAGTCCGTAGGTGCCGGCCGATTCTCCGGGCCGGGCTATAATCTCTTTCCCTCATTCACTCAATAGGAGAAGAACGCATGGCATACGAACTACCCGACCTGCCCTACAGTCCGAACGCGCTGGAGCCGTATATCGATGCGGACACCATGGCGATCCATCACGACAAGCACCATCAGGCATACGTCAACAACCTGAACGCCGCGGTCGAGAAGCACCCGGAACTTTTCGAGCAGACGGCGCTGGAGCTGATCCTCAATCTCGATACCATCCCGGAAGACATCCGTGGGGCCGTGCGAAACCATGGCGGCGGCCACGTCAACCACACTATGTTCTGGACGATCATGGGTGCCGACAGCGGCGGCAACCCGTCCGGAAGCCTGGCTACCGCTATCGACGAAGCCTTCGGTTCCTTCGACAAATTCAAGCAGGCGTTCTCGAAGGCAGCGGGTGGAGTCTTCGGCAGCGGGTGGGCATGGCTGTGCGTAGGCAAGGATGGGAACCTGATGATTACGACAACGGCCAATCAGGACAACCCGATCTTCACGGAGGGAGTCTTCCCGATTCTCGGCGTCGATGTCTGGGAGCACGCCTACTACCTGAAGTACCAGAATCGCCGGCCGGACTACCTCGAGGCCTGGTGGAGCGTCGTCAATTGGAGCCAGGTTTCGACCTACCGCAAGGTCATCCTGGTCAGCGGCGGTGTGGCCGACATGGCTGATTGGGCAAAGGACCAGTGGGCCAAGCTCGAGGAGTTCCTCCACAAGCTGACCGACTAGTTGTCGACGGTTCTATCGGAGTAATCCTGGGCGGCAGTTCCTCGAGGGACTGCCGCCTTCTTCACGGCTCTTGGTCCTTGAGGAGGGCCAGAGCCCGGTCAGGGTAGTCGGTAATGATGCCGTCGACCCCTGCAACAGCACCCAGGACAAGACTGCCGAAGAAACGGCTGGCACCTCTCACAAGTGCAACGTAAAAGGGCGGGGTCGAGCCCCGCCCTCGTTGACAACGTTCTGGTTGCAGCTCCTACCAGGCGGCGCGGAGGTAGATCTCGAAACCGCTGACGGTGTACTCCCACTTGCCCAGAAAGTCGGCGGCCAACGTATCGACGTCGTAGCCCGTGTAGCCGTACCCGAGACCGAAACCGAAGTTCTTCCAAGTCCGATGCTCGACACCCACCTTAGCCGACGAGACACTTCCCTCCCAGTCGTCGAGGTTGAAGGCGATGTAGCCGAGCTGTCCAGTCAGCACGAACCGCCTGCCAAGATAGTGATTTACCGAGAATCCCAATTGGGGGACAGGCACCCCGGTACTGAGGTCCTCCTCGGCTGAGATCCCCGGACCAGACAAGGCGATTCCGACACCCGCTCCGAGACTGGAGTACACGAGACCACCGGTAATACCCAGTGAAGTGCTCTCGCTCGAGTAGAACCAGTAGGTGTAGGCAAGGTTGACGAACTCCGTGTCGTAGAACGCGCCAATCTTGATGTTGATCGGGAACGTCTCATCTCCCCACTCGATATCTCTTTGCAGAGTGGTGGTGCTATCCCGGTCGGTCTTGTAATAGCCACCCGAGATCTCGTGTCGCTTGCCGAGAATGACACCCAGCTCGAACCGCGGCACGGAAAGAGAGCTGTCGAAGCCCAGGTCGTCCTCGAGGTTGATGCTTGTTCCCTCGCCGCCCGTCGGGGAATCCAGCCGAATCGTGGTGTCGAGCCCCGTCAGAAACCCACCGATGCGAAAGGTCCAGCGATCCAGAACCTTGCTCTGGTCGACCGTGACACCGGCTTGGGAGTTGGCGGCGAATAGCGCTATCAGCAATACCAGAACCAGTGCGATTCTTTTCATTTCACTTCCCTTTCAAATACTAGGCTGTTGCTCTAGCGGGCTACAGTAACACGGAATCAAGGGCTACGGCCGGCGCGGGCGGCGGCGATTTCTGTTCCTGGCCACACCTGCGGCGCTCCTCGCCCTCGTCTGGGAGGACCGTGGCTGGGGGCCTCCATTGCCTGACCGGCCCAACGGAAACGGAATGCTCTCGATCCCTTGCACCTCTCGTCGCGGAATCGACGCGCCCAGTCTCTTCTCGACCTGGGACACCAAGTATCGATCTTCGTCCGTTACGAACGTGTAGGCCTTGCCCTGGCGGTCGGAACGGCCTGTGCGTCCGATGCGGTGGGTGTAGGCATCCGTCGTGTTGGGCATGTCGAAGTTGACGACGTGGGACACCTGCTCGACGTCGATGCCGCGGGCGGCGATGTCAGTGGCCACGAGAACGTCGAAGCGGCGCTTGCGGAACCCGTCCATGGCGCGCTCTCGCTGCCCCTGGGACATATTGCCCTGCAAAGCCACGGCGCGATGACCGGTCTGTTCGAGCTGTCGGGCGATACGTCGAGCACGGTGCTTGGTGCGCGTGAAGACGATCGCCGAAGCGAGCTCGTCCTGGGCGAGGATGTGCCGCAGGAGGGGCAGTTTCCGCATCCCGTCGACGGGGTAGAGGGCGTGCTCGATGGTCGATAGCGGTCTGCTGTGCGCCACGTCGACAACATGCGGATCGCTCAGAATCCGGTCGGCCAGGCTCCGAATCTCTCGCGGCATGGTGGCCGAGAAGAGCAGATTCTGGCGGCGCTCGGGCACCGCGGCGAGGATTCGCCGGATGTCCGGCAGGAAACCCATGTCGAACATGTGATCCGCTTCGTCCAGGATGAGAGTCTCGATCCGATCCAAGCGGACAACGCCCTGTTGCATCAGGTCGAGCAGTCGGCCGGGACAGGCGACGACGATCTCTGGCTGTGCGGCGAGTGCTTTGCGTTGATGGTGGGCCGAGACGCCACCGAACACGGTGGCGACCCGGACTCTCGTGAAGGTCGCGAGGAGGCGAATCTCGGCACTGATCTGTGCGGCCAGCTCACGCGTCGGGGCGACGATCAGCACTCGGGGACCGGGCTTACGCCGCGCCAGTAGGCGGTGCAGGACGGGCAGCGCGAAGGCCGCCGTCTTGCCTGTCCCCGTCTGGGCGAGGCCGAGTACGTCTCGGCCCTCGAGGGCTGCGGGAACCGCCTGCTCCTGGATCGGCCGCGGGTCCACGAAGCCGGCCGCGGAGATACCGCGGGCGAGAAGTGGGTGAAGGTTGAAGTGTGCGAATCCGTCTGCGGATTCTCGGGTGTTCGTTGACATACGTGTATCTTTCTCCGGCGCTCCGGGTCGTCTTTCGGACGACGCACGGCCACCGTTATCCTTCCCACACAACAGCGGTGAACAGGGGGTACTTTTGGTGGCGACGCGATCCTGAGTGGCGATCCTGTTGTGCGCCGCGTTACCGAGG
>CAMYLC010000057.1 GCA_947259195.1 Thermoanaerobaculia bacterium
TTCATCGGCGAGAGGAGGAAGGCCTTGACCTCCAATTCCCCCCAGGACCCCGCTGCAGGTGGAAGCCCTGTCGATCGCGCAGCGCTCGAGGCCATACTCGAGCAGACCCGCCTCCAGTTTCACCAGCTCGTTGGCTCCCTGAGCGACGACCAGCTGGCCCTCGAGAGTGTGGTGACCCACTGGACTGTCAGGGAAGTGCTCTGCCACATGAGCCGCGTCATGGAGATTGCGTTCGCCATGATGGTGCAACGTGCCAGGAAGAACAAGGGCATGCCCAGGGTCCTCCACACCCGCCTTGCCCGCTGGCTGAACTACAGGACCGCCAAACTCGCGGCGAGCGGGGCCGACCGCGACGAGGTACTGAAAAGGTACGACGCCGCCAACGCGAAGATGCTAGGCCTGCTGTCGAAGGTCGACGACTGCCAGTGGCAGAACAGCACCGCTTTCCCGAGTGGAACGCCACTGACGATGGAGAGGATCTTCTCCGAGGTCATCCCCGGCCATTTCGCCGCACATGCAGCGGAGATCGAAGAAACGGTGGCGAAGAGCAAGGGCCACGACTTCGACTCAGCAGGATACCGAGAGCTGATTGCGCCGCTCTCCTGAGCCCTGAACTGATCCATGGGCTCAAGTTCCGGCTTAAGCTAGAAGGCGATGCGAGATGCGGACTGCATTGCCTTCCTGCAGTGGGCCCTGCCGAAGATGGGCTTTCGGTGGCCGGGCTTCCGCAAGGTCCGGGGGCAAGTATGCAAGCGGGTGGGACGGAGGCTGAAGGAGCTGGGGCTTGCGGATACGCAGGCCTATCGCGAGTACCTGAGTTCTCAACCCGACGAGTGGGCAATCCTCGATGGCCTCTGCCGGATCACGATCTCGAGGTTCTTCAGGGATCGGAAAGTCTACGAGACACTGGGCGATGAGGTCCTGCCTGAGCTTGGACGCCAGCGTGCCTCGGCTGGCGAGCCGGTCCTCGACATCTGGAGCGCCGGTTGCGGCGCCGGGGAGGAGCCCTACTCCATCTCCATTCTGTGCCACCATTCGGACGATCCCGATCTGCAGCGCGCCGAGGTCCGGGTCCTCGCCACGGACTCTGACGAGCATCAACTCGATCGTGCCCGCGCCGCCATCTACCCGCTCGGGTGCACCAAGGACATGCCAGCCGAGATTCGCGACTCGGCTTTCGAGAAACTCCACCAAGATCAGCTGCTACTCCGCGAGCCCCTCCGCAGGGACATCGAGTTTGCCTGCCAGGATCTTCGCCAAGAAATGCCCGATGGCCCCTTCCACCTGATCCTCTGCCGGAACGTCGCCTTCACATACTTTGTCGAAGAGACCCAGCGCGAGCTACTCGCGGCCCTCAACCAACGCCTCCTGCCAGGCGGATACCTGGTCATCGGCGCCCACGAAAAGCTTCCGTCAGAAAGATCCCCATTCGATCCCCTCCCCCACTGCACTTCGATAGTGAGACGAGTGGACAGGTAGCGCGGGAGGGGGCGGCCGCCTCCTAGAGCCCTGACGATCATCCGGAGACGTTTCCGCGGAAACGTGGAGGTCGGAGAGGCAACCAGCTACACGGAGAGCCTCTGCACCTCGGCAATGATTGTCTTCTTGATTGCCGGCCAGGAGGCGTCGCGGAGCATTCTCGGCATGGGCTCGGCCTCGGCATCTTCGAAATAGACCAGGCTCTTGAGTAGGTGATACTCGTTGTAGTCGACTTTCTGGAAGCGACGGCGGGCCAACTCGAGAGTCGACTCGAGGCCTCCCCCGTCCTGCAGGAAGAAGAAGAGGTCGACGAAGTCCTTTCGGCTCCCGCGGCCACCTATCGCCACGAGTCTCATGACAGCGATGTCACGGGGGTCGGCGAGCATCAGCCCTCGATAGGCTGTCGTCGCGCAGACCAGCGGGGCCTGCATCCCGAGAAAGCTGATTCGCAGACCTTGGAGAACCGCGTGGAGCGTTGCCGAGGACCGGCTCTGGATCGAGAGGGGACCGATCTCGGAGAGGCGCTCGATCAGCGGCTCGGTTTCGAAGGTCTCCGTGCGAAAGAAGTCGAGATCTTCGGAATACCGGTGACCGAGCTGGAGGGCCAGGCCGGTACCACCGGCGAGTGTCCAGGACTCCAGATGGCCACCAGTCACCAGGCGTCGCACGACCTTCCAGGCTTCAAGGCTGAGGACTTTGGGAGTCATCGCTTGGCGAATTCAAGATGAGGTTCCAGTAGTTTCGGGTCCGCCCATCGGTCTCCCGGTGAGCGGCTGCTTTCCGCACGGCGTCGTTACCATAGAACCGACGACTCGACTCGACCTGCTCCCGGTCACCGAACATGAGAACCCGGCGAAGCACCCAGTGAGGGTACTCGTCGATGTCCTGCGTCTCGAGGGACCGATCCCAGAACAGCGGTCTCAAGAGACGAGCCAGTTGTCCCTTCGAGGGCTTCAACTCCGGTCCTTCCTTCCGTGCTGGCTCCAGACTCACATTCAACCGCACACCCAGCGCTGCAGCTAGCCGGCGAAGGGTGGAGAGCTCGAATCGCTCCCAACCGCTCTCGTAGCGGTGAAGCGTGGGGGCGCTGGTACCGGCCCTCTGAGCAAGCTCGGCGAGGCTCCACCCGCGCTCCTTTCGCAGAGCACGAATCTGGAACCCAATGGGAGCCTGTTCGATGACTTCAGTATTATCACTCATGATAATATTTTAACATGAGAGACCCCGCCGGGTTCGGTACCGTCCCATCTGCCGTCAGCCATCTGAAAGGTTGCCAGCCGAATCTGGAGCCCTGACGATCGTGCGGAGACGTTTCCGCGGAAACGTGGAGCTCGGAGAGGTGCCAGCCGACTTTGGAGCTGGTCGTCGATCGGAGGTTCATCCCGCGAGCCTCCAGGGGGTTCTTGCAGCGGAAGGGAGGAAAGCCTCCTGGGGTCTCCGAGGATGGACCTCAGGAACTGTAGAGGCCTAGAGCCGCCGGTAGCCTTCGATTGCCCAGCCGAGGTCGACGGGGCCACCTTCCCAGGTTGGGAATCCTGTTCCGGCGTCGATGGTGACGTCGTCTTCTATGAGCAGCACCGAGAGCTCCTCGAGCGGGTCCCGTGAAAGGCGCGGTGGCGGTGGCACGTACGGAATCTCCCAACCTTGCGGCCGAAAGCAGCGTAGATCGCCATCCGAGGAGCGCTCGATACGGTACCCCTCCTCGTGAACGGCCCGGTGATGACGGCGACAGAGCATAACCAGGTTGTCGAGGCTCGTTTCGCCTCCGTTGGCCCAGTGTTTCAGGTGGTGAGCCTCGCAGTGCCTTAGCCCGCAGCCCGGAAACTGGCAGCCCTCGTCCCGAACGGTCAGTGCACGGCGGATGGCGGTCGGAATTGTGCGAGTTCGGCGGCCCACATCGAGGATCTTGCCCTTGGAGTCGTGTTGCATGATCACCTTCCCGGCATCGCAGGCGAGACGCCGGGACGTTTCCGCGGAAACGTCTGTGCCGTCCTCCAGCATGGACACTCCGGGCTCGAGCGGGTCCTCCAGCACCTTCTCATCGACATGCACGACCACCTGCAGACGGTCAGCCCGGGTGCCCTTGTCCAGGTCGTGGGCCAGTGCGCTCTCGGCTACCAAGCCCAGGGCGTCCGCTCTTCGCTGGCTCACCGGGATTCCGTCGCCCCGCTCGTTCTTGGTTTCCCGGACCTGGTCATAGAGCACCTGCTCCGCCGCTTCCAGAGCCTTCAGTACCGCGGCTCCCACCTCCGGGTCCAACCGAGCCCGTAGCACGACCATCCCGTCTTCATCTGTGTAAGTCTGCAGATACCGGCTGGCGTGGCGTAGATTCTCGTGCTCGACTTCGTCTAGGCGATCGACTCGGCGCCAGGCTCGGACAAGTGTTTCCACATGGGCGGCCGTCCCGGCTTTCGCGAAACCCAGAAGCTCGGCCTCGTTCTCCGGGGTGGCCACCCGGGTCAGGGCCCGGACCTTCGAGTAGGAGAGCTCTCCACAGCGCATCGCTTCAGACAGCAGTGGTAGATCCCCCAGAGCCTTGGCAACTCGCACCTTCTCCCGGGCAGCACCCATCTCCAGTCCGGTGCGCCAGTTGAGCCAGTGGGCACAGGAGCGAAAGCCGGTGTTCCAACCGCTCTTCTCGTCAAACTCCCGGATCATGGTCAGCAGGTGATAGGTGGCAGCCTGGATCTGGGCCGAGAGCTTGGCGATATCCTCACCGAGCTGGTCCACCTCCAACCTTCCGGGACCGATCTGCGGAATTGGCTTCGGGGTCTGCAGGGACTCGATCATGGCTGTTCTCCAAGGCAATACATCATTATAACCCCTGCATTTTCAACGCTTTAGCTTGCCCCACAAGGCACGAACGAGGGTCTTCGAGGCATCCTTGCTGCGTAGCTGCGAGAACGGGTCGCAGGGAGTCATCTCGGGCTTCCCCGACGCCCTCAGGGACCGATCACAAAGGTGGCGAAAAATGCCGCAGAAATCTTGTCAAGTCTTTTCTCGTCCTCTTTGCGGCCGAGGGGTTGAAGCGGCGGGCGCCTCTGAAAAGGTACGAGCCGATGCTGGAGCCCTGTCGCCGACTAGCCTATTAGGGTTTGCACCGACGTCCATGGCTGTAGCGATTTCGAGACCGGTGCCCCCACCGACTGGCAACTTCCTCGGCGATTCGAACTGGGCCTGAGGGTTGAGTACTAAGTGAGATCGATTCGATCCCAGTCGGCGAAGCGAGCGCCAATCTCCATTCGGCAACCAAGAGCAAAGCAGTAGGGGGCAAGTCCCTCCCCTACGCTGAGCGGTGTTTATCGAGGACTTCCTGGTAGCGCTGGTGTTGGCGCAGGGCGTGATACCTGAGGTCGAGATCGATCCACTCCGGCGTAGATCAGTTAACCATTGGCGGAGGCGTTGCGCCTCACAGATGAGAGATGAAGGTCTCGAATTTATGGTTGGTGTCGTCGATGGCCGAAACCCGGCGAATTTCTACTTGCATGGGCTCCTCCAGATAGGCCTGAAGCTCTGATCGCAGCTGCTCGAAGTCCTCTTGAGTCGGGCCACCACCGGTCACGACACTCACGATCAGGTGCTCTCGGGTTTCTTGAATGGCCCGGTACCGGATCACCCAGGGTAGCCGTCGCAGGATGAACATGAACTCCAGCGTCGACCGGGTGGCACCGCTCGGGAGATGAATTGGCGAATAGAGCCTACCGCGTGGCGCCTCGATCAACGGCAGCGCCGAGCCACACGAGCAGCGCTGCCCGAGCCACCTGGTGAGGTCGCCCAACCGGTATCGAAGAAAGGGCATCGTACGGCTGTTGAGAGCGGTGACGATGACTTCTCCAAGCCCTGGTTCTGAGGTTGCCTCCTGGACGGGTCGAATCTCCAGCCAAACCTGATCGACGTTGACGTGGAGCCCTTCATGGGCCGGGCACTCCCAGGCGATGCGACCGGCTTCGATCGAGCCGTAGAAGTTGAACCGCGGGCTGGGGAGCTCTTCTCCCGCCAGCTGTAGCAGCCTGTCGGGGGTTTCGGCTGATGTGATGAGCATCCGTGGCTGGCAGACCTCCTCGAGACGGCCGCTGATGCGGTCGAGCAAGGCATGCAAGGCACCCGGATAGGCCCAGAGTATCGAGGGTCGGAACGCCCGAATCCGATCGATCTGCTCTTCGATGCTAGTGAGCGGTGGGATATTCACCCGTTGGAAGATTCCCAGGCGGTGGAGTAAGCCGGGCCGCCGCCAGCGCACCGGGCCCAGAACCGCCAGCCGATCCCAGGGCTTCATTCCCACCGCCAGCACGGAGCGAAGTTGCACCATTCGTCGCCTGCGAACCTCGTTCTTCGAGAAGTACACCTTGAAGGGCTCGCCGGTCGAGCCGCTTGTGAACTCGTGGCCGCACTGGTCGAGATCGACATCCCGGCTGAGAAGGCTTGCCTCGCTGGCCCGTCGCAAATCCTGCTTGGTGCTGACTGGAATCCGCTCGAGATCGGCGACAGAGCGAATCTGATCCGGATCGACTCCCGCTTCATCCAGAAGCAAGCGATAGTAGGGCACTCGGTCGTAGCAGTGTCGAACCAGGGCCTGCAGGCGCCGATCGGTCAGAGCCTGGAGAGCGGAGGCGCTCAATCTCAGGTCCGCCTGTTGGCGACGAAGCTCGAAAAGGTCCTTCAGCATCTCAGGTCGGTGGCCCCATCGCGATCACCGGTCTAAACTTACCCGCTTCCTGTGGCCCCAACCCCTCGAGCCGCACAGGCTCGATCACTGCCGGTTCGAGAAGCGCTTCGAGGGGACCCAGAACCTGCTGCCGGGCGCGATCGAAGGCGGCTTCGTCGATCGTCAACAGCCGCAGCTCGAATCGCTCCCGCTGGTGTTGAATCAGCTGGTACCTCAGGATTTCTGGAGCCCTCTTCAGGGCTCCCCAGACAGCCCTTGGATGAACAAACCGGTCTTTAGTAAGGTAGAAAACCTCCTCGACCCGGCCCTGGAGATCCTCGAGAATCCGCAGGTTTCGACCGCAGGGACAGGCCTCCGTTGCCAGTCGACCGATATCCCCGAGTCGGTAGTTGAGAAGAACAGTGCCGTGATTCACCAGGTTCGAGATCACGATTTCACCACTCTTGCCGTCTGGCAGGTTGTGACCGTTGCTGTCCACGATCCTCAGGTGACACAGATCGTCGTGCAGGTGAAACCCGTGGCTCATCTCGCACGAGAAGCCGATCTTGAGGGCTTCGACAGCGTTGTACCGGGAATAGACTGGAAGCTCGAACTTCTCCTCGATGAACTCCACCCCCTCCGGGCTCATGGCCTCGGCTGCGTAGAAGACAAGCTTGGGCCGATGTAGGCGTATCGAGCTTGCGGCGATCAGGCGATAGAGCGCTTCCAGGTATGAGCCGTAGCCGAAAAGGACATCGGGCCGATGGTCATTGATGGCCCGCACTACTGCTTCTACCGGCTGGGCAACGCTTACGAATCGGCGGTCGGGACGAACGGGTAGGTAGGTATGAGCGCGATAGTAGGCCGTCACCTTGCTCAGGGTATTGCCTGCGTAACCCAGGGCCAGCTCTCGATAGCCGATGGTCTTGCCGACCGCGGCGGCAACCAGCGCTCGCTCTCGCTCGGAGAAGGCAATATTGGCCAACAGTGAGCGCCGATCGTGCTCGATTCTCAGGCGCAGCCCTGTCGTGCCACTGGTCTCGAACGAAACGGCACGGCGGCCGCGGTGCGACTCAGAGACGAACCGTTTCGGCGCTTGGCTGAGCTCGGCCTTGCTGATCAAGGGAAGGCGGTCCAGATCGCCTGCCGTTCGAATGTCAGGTGGTTCGACTCCCAGGCTCTCGAAGAGCTCCCGGTAGTAGGGCACAGTGCGCGACGCGTAGCGCACGATCTTGCGAATGCGGGAGTCCCGCCGGGCGGCGATCTCTGATGGAGGGTCATAGGGGACTTTTCGTTGACCCCCTGAGTGGGCCAACACAATGGAGTTGCCGTAGGCGCGAGCGAGGAGATGACCCATGTCGCCTCTTATCGGTGGCCTTCAGCGGGGTGCACCGGAAAAGTGCCTGGCACCTAGCCGACTCGGTACTTCCCGAGGACTTCTTCGTAGCGGGGGTGGTCGCGCAGGGCGTCGTAGTTGGGATCGATGGTGATCCAGCCTGGTGTGTACCAGGTTGGGATCGAGAACAGGCGGTCGAGTTGCTCGAGCGCTTTGTCGTACTCGCCGACCTGCGTGTAGATTCGCGCCAGCTCCTCGATATGCGTGGGGCCGTGGAGGGCGTCCTTCTCGGGAGGGTAGAGCTTCACGGCCTCTTCGCCAGCTCGGATCGCTTCATCCTTCCTTCCCAGGCCGGCGTAGATCTGACCCAGGGTGCTGTGCAATCGCGCATCCTCCGGGTTCACAGCCAACTGCCGCTGCGCAATCTCCAGAGCGGATTCATAGGCCTGGCGCGATCTCTCTTGGTCTCCGAGCCGAAGATAGGCTTCACCCCTGAGCCGGTCCACTGGGATCCACAGGTCAGGCGCTTCGATAATTTCGGTGGTCGCCTCGTCGAGGGTAGCGAGAGCCCGCTCGAAGCTGCGCTCCAAGAAGTCCTGCCCGGCCTGGTAGAAGGTCAAGAAGGCGCCGGGAGTCTGGGGCATTCTTTCGAAGTTCTGCCGCGCGCCTTCAATGTCTCCGAGAGCCCAGTGGGCCACCATCTTGAACATATACGCCGCCTGTTGATCGGGGGCCAGCGAGATGGACTCATCAAAGGACTCGAGAGCCTTCTCTGCGTCCCCGTTCATCAGGTGAATGACGCCGATCTCCCGCGGAAGATCGTCTTCGAGCGGGCTCAGCTCGAAGGCTCTCTGGACCGATTCGAGCGATTCGTCGAGCCGACCCTGACGGCGGCGGATCGCGAAGTCGGCGATCAGGACATCCTGATCATCGGGCATGCTCCGCTCTGCAATGGCCAGTGCCTCGAGCGCCGGCTCATAGTCGCGAAGGCCCCAGTAATGGTAGTAGGCCAATGCCAGGTGAGCATCGGGAAGGTCCGGATCCAATTCGAGCGCGCGATCGACGGCCGCCTTGGCCAGCGCCAATCGCTCCGGGGACTTGTCCATCCCCAAGTTGATGAGGCCGGAGTGCGCGATCGAGAGATCCGCCCAGGCCTCGGCAAATCCGGGATCGAGCTCGACCGCCCGCTCGAACATCTGGATCTCGGTCATCCGATCTTCTTCCGAGTAGGTCAAATGACCGGTCTGGTCGAGGCCTCTCAGGTAAGCCTGGTAGGCCTCCATGTTCTCGGTCGGCCTTGCCTCGACCGAGGCCTGTTCGGGCTCGAGCAGGGTCACGCCGAGCTGGTTGATGACCTCGCCGGCGATGTCGCTCTGGACCTCGAAGACGTCGTCGATGACCCGGTCGTAGGTATCGGCCCAGAGGTTGGTGTCGTCAGAGACCTGGATGAGCTGCGGCGAGATCCGCACCCGACTGCCAACGTCGGTCTTCGCCCAGCGCACGGTGCCTTCGAGCACATACTGGACTCCGAGCTCTTCACCGATCTGCTGGATGGTCTTGTCAGTGCCCGCGTACTGCATGGCGCTCTTGCGGGAGATCACCCCGAGGCCACTCACCGCGGCCAAGCGGGTGGTGATCTCCTCCGTCATGCCGGCCGCGAAGAACTCGTCCTCCGGCGCACCCAGGTTCTCGAAGGGCAGCACGACCATCATCTGACGGCCGACTTCGGCAGGTGTCGCAGCTGTCTCTGCCGTCTTGGGCTCGCGGTCCCCGCCCATCCACCAGACCAGCCCACCGACCATAGCTATCGCGGCCACCAGGGCGACAAGTGCCAGCCACTTTCGGCTGCCACCAGTGCCGGCGAGCGGGGTCGCCGCACTCATGCTCGAGACGGGCACCTCACCCGACTCGACTTCCTTCTGTAGGCCTTCGATCTCGTTGCGTACGTCGAGGGCCGATTGATACCGGCGTTGTGGGTCCTTTTCCAGGCAATGCCGGATTATGCGACCGAAGTGGCGTGGCAGCTCCAACCGGAGATCGGTGACCGAATCGGGATTGTCACGCAGGATCGAAGAGATCAGATCTGCAGAGGTCTCGCCCTCGAACGGAAGTTTCCCAGTGGACATCTCGTAGAGCACGATCCCCAGCGAGAAGATGTCCGACCGGTGATCCACGGCCTTGCCCTGCACCTGTTCCGGAGACATGTACGGGATGGTGCCCATGGCGATGCCATCGCGGGTCAGGGCCTCGGTGGCCATTTCCGTGGCTACGAGATCGGGCTCTTCCTCGAGGAGCTTCGCCAGACCGAAGTCGAGAACCTTGACTCGCCCGTCGTCCGTCACCATCACGTTGCCCGGCTTGAGGTCGCGGTGTACAACGCCTTTGGAATGGGCCACGGCCAGGGCATCAGCCAGCGGGGTTGCAATCTCGAAGATCCGCTCGAGGGGTAGACCCCCCTTCCCCAGCAGCTCCGCCAGCGTCTGGCCCTCAACCCATTCCATCGTCAGAAAGCGAACACCGCCGTCCTCTTCGACAGTATGGATCGTGACGATGTTCGGATGATTCAACGACGCTAGCGATTCGGCTTCGCGCTGGAAACGCTCCAGCCGTTCCTGGCTGGTGGCCAGTTCTGGAGGCAGCACCTTGAGAGCCACCTTGCGCTTGAGGGTAGTGTCTTCAGCCAGATAGACCTCACCCATCCCGCCCTTGCCGAGCTGCTCCAGAATCCGATAGTGAGAAAGGGTCTCGCCGATCATCGATACCTACCTAGACTTCCAACCAAAGGTGCCAGCGACTTGGTTCTGGACCGAGTTCTGAGATTCTACCCTCAGAGCGAAACTCGAGCCGATTCGACCTCGAGCAAGATAACCTTGGAAGAGTGAAGAAACACCGACTCGCAGTCCTCTCGCTCGCGCTGCTGCATCTGCTGGACTGGAATCCGGCTCGAGGCCAGCAGAAAACGGCGCCGACAGATGGAGCGCCCTACCTCGTCGTGCTCGGGATCGCTCAGGATGGAGGCACTCCGCAGGCGGGCACCAAAGAGCATCCCGGCTGGACGGATCCGGAATTCAGGCGTCTGGTGACGAGTCTGGCTCTCGTGGATCCTGAGAGCAACCAGAGGTGGATCTTCGATGCAACGCCAGACTTCAGGGAACAGCTTCACCAGCTGGATGAGATTGCGCCGGCAGAAGGCAAGCCTGGCCTCGACGGCATCCTCCTGACTCACGCACACATGGGCCACTACCCCGGGCTGATGCACCTGGGCCACGAGTCGATGGGAGCCGCGGGAGTGCCGGTCTACGCCATGCCTCGCATGCGCGACTACCTGAGCGAGAACGGCCCATGGAGTCAGCTGGTGCGCTACGAGAACATCGTGCTCAAGCCGCTGGAAGATGGTGTCTCACTCAAGCTGAATAAGCGACTCTCGGTGACGCCATTGCTCGTACCCCACCGGCAGGAGTATTCAGAAGTCGTCGGATTCAGGATCGAAGGCCCGAACCGGTCTGCGCTGTTCATCCCTGACATCGACAGCTGGGAGGAATGGGACGAGATGGGCACACGGATCGAGGATGTGATCGCCACAGTCGATGTCGCCTACCTCGACGGTACCTTCTTCGCCAAGGGCGAGATCGAGGGGCGTGACATGAGTGGCTTCCCGCACCCCTTCATCACCCACTCCATGAACCGCCTCGATGGGCTGGCGCCCGAAGAGAAGGCGAAGGTGCGCTTCATCCACTTGAACCACACCAACCCCGCCCTCTGGTCCGACAGCGAGGCCTACAAGAGCGTCATCGAGAAGGGATTCCATCTCGCGGTAGAAGGCGAACGGATCGGTCTTTGATCCATCGCACACGGACCAGGTACCTCTGACCCATCGAGGCTGCAAGAGGTCTGTTGGAGGGGATTCCAGGGGGTTCTTGCAGCGGAAGGGAGGAAAGCCCCCTGGGATCGCTTCCAACAGATCTCCGATGAACTCCTGACTGGATCTACGAATTGCCAGCCGGCAGGGGCGCCGGCCGCTTCAAAGGATCAGGACCCAGGTCTCAGGATGCGATGGGTCCATGACACGAGGGCCGAATCAATCGGCGTTCTTCGTCCCAGGAATCAGTCGCCTTCGAGCTCGGCGGTCCAGTTGACGACCAGGGTGATGGGCTCGAAGGCGCTGTCGCCGACGGTGTTCATCAGGAAGCGCTCCCCATCGGACGTGACGTCGTAGTTGAAGCTCCCAACCGGCATCCGAGGTATGTCGAAAAGCTCTACCAGTTCGCCGATCTTGAAGCCTGTCCCACTGGGATCGACTCCGGCCACCATGAGCTTGGCCGTCGGAGTCAGGTAGTAAAGCTCCTGTCCATCGTCTCTCCAACGCGGCCCGGTGCCGCCTTCCGTGGACACCTGCCACTTGCGGCCCGGTTGCGGAAAGGAGGTCACATAGACCTCGTTCCGGCCCGACTCGTCCGACTGGAAGGCGACCCACCGGCCATCGGGCGAGAACTGCGCTCCCCACTCGTTGAATTCAGATACGGAAAGCGCGATGGGCTCCTCGCCACCCTGAAGTGGAAGTACCCACAGATCCGAGTTGCTCGTGCCACCACCCGTACCCTCGGCATAGGCCAGATAACGACCGTCTGGCGAAACGCTCATGGGGATCTTTACATCCTCAGAAGTGAGCATTTCCAGGGCCGTCCCGGTTCCCTCCACATCCTTGACAAAAAGATCGAAGGAAGCCACGCGAGACGAGGCCCAGAAGATGCGCTTTCCATCTGGTGACCAGATGGGGGTCACATCCTCCGACGGGTCGAAGGTGAAGCGGCTTCGCACGTCGCGCTCGAGATCGTAGATCCAGATATCGCCGGCCCCGGTCTCGGTGTCTCCGATGGTGATCGCAGCCAGGCTCTCATCGGGTGAGAGCGTCGGATCGCCGATGAATGCCGGGTCGCCCAGGGTCTTGAGCCGAGCACCCTCCCGATTGAACCAGGCCAGTTGAGTCGTCAGATCACCACCACCGATCTGGTATGCGAGTAGCCCTTGCTGTGAAACCGAGAAGGCCGCGATTGCAGCACCCGACATGGCAGCCACCCCTTCGACCACCGGTACCGGGTCGCCTTTGAGCTCCAGTCGATCTTCATCGAACGGCTGAGCCAGCACTGCATCGCCACGAGCGAACAGTAGATAGCCGGAAGCGTATTCGGCCTGCGACGATGCGTGGGTCAGGCTCCGCGCCTCTTCGCCGTCGAGCGACCCGATCCAGACTCCACTGCCCTCGATCGCCGTTCCCATGGCTCCAACCCGCGTGAAATACATGAAGTGGCGGCCGTCGGGCAAGAAGCGTGGGTGGCGATGGCTGTTCTCCTGTCTCTCGGTGCTGAGTTGGGTAACTGGCTCCGAGGGGCCGCCACCGGCTGAGACTCGGTGGATCTGACTGTTGTGTGTCGGGGCGAACAAGATGTCACCCGCCTCGCTCCAGGTGCCCCCTTTGGGATTCGTGGCATCGGCGATCGTGATGGACGGCCCGCCGGTGGCATCGACCTTCTTCAGCTTGGCCTCTGCGAAATACGCGACCATGCGGCTATCAGGCGACCAGAAAGGGTAAGAAGCACCCTCGGATCCTTCGATCTCATGTGAAGAGGTCTCTTCGAGTGATCGAACCCAGAGCCTCGTATTCCCATCCCTTCCCACGGCTGCCCAGGCTATGTGGCGTCCGTCTGGCGACACGGTGACCGGACCGGGCGCTGACGGGCTCAGACTGAAGACCGAATCCGCAGCAGGTGCGATCTCGGCCCGCAAGACGCGCTTCTCAGGGCTCGTGTCGCGCATCAGCAGGGCACCGGTGGCGAGGGCCGCGAGGGCGAAGATCGCGGCTACGCCCCATGCCCACCGCTCACGGGTCTTGCGACGGGAAGCGACCGGCATCGGTACACCGGCCTGGGAACCGGCGTCGCGAATCCACTCCATCTGTAGTTTCACGTCGTGGGCACTCTGGAAGCGGTCGTCGGGATCCTTCGCGTGACAGGTGCGGATGACCCGGTCCAGGGCCGGTGGTGCCAAGGGCTGCAACTCGGCCAGTGGCGCTGGCTCACGGTCGAGGACCGACGCAATCAAGCTGGCCTGCGTCTCGCCCTGGAAGGCCCGCTGGCCGGTCGCCATCTCGTACAGCACCGAGCCGAAAGCGAAAAGATCGCTCCTTGCGTCGGCTTCCTTGCCCTCGAGCTGTTCCGGGGCCATGTACTGGAACGTACCGACCAGCATGCCCTCCGTGGTGAGAGGGCTCATGGTCGGCGACTGGGTGGGAGCGGTTGGATCCGACAGCGCCGCCGAGCCTTTCGCCAGCCCGAAGTCGAGGAGCTTGGCGCCAGTGCGTGTCAGCATGATGTTGCCCGGCTTCAGATCGCGGTGCACGAGTCCCTGGCGATGTGCCTTGTCGAGCGCGTCGGCAATCGAGGTCGCGATGGGAAACAGCTCGTGCATTGGCACCGGGCCCTTCTCGAGCCGCGCCGCCAGAGTGTCGCCGTCGAGGAACTCCATGACGAGAAAATCGACTCCGTTCTCGGAGCCGATGTCATGCAGCGTGCAGATGTTGGGGTGCTGCAGGCTCGAGACGACACGAGCTTCGCGCTCCAGTCTCTGGCGTAGCTCGGGGTTTTCGGACAGGTGCCCAGGAAGAACTTTGATCGCCACCTCGCGCTCGAGGCGGGTGTCGCGGGCCCGATACACCTCACCCATGCCCCCAGCACCCAGGGGCTCCACGATCTCGTACGGGCCGAGCTTACTTCCAGCTTCAAGCGTCATAGAAGTGTGGCGCATTGTAGCGCATGGGCGTCGGGGAGGTATGATGTAGGACGACCATGGCAGATATCGGCAGCTGGGCCTGGCTCATCATCGCAATCTTTGTTGTAGTGACTCGGGTGCTCCCGCGCCTGTTTCGCGGCAAGAAGGGCGATGAGTCCGAAGTCCCAACCCCCACCAGGCAGACCCAGCAGACCCAGGCGGCAGAGCCCACCGCGACAGAGGGTGGTCCCGTGACCGATTTCGATAGCCTGATCAGCACTCTGAAAGAGACGCGCTTCGCTCCTCAGGGCAGAAGCGAAGCTCCACCGCCGATCGAGCCCAAGTAGGCCAGTCCCAACTGCCCTGTTCTACTCCCCTTCCTTCGGCAGGCTCCAGGGCGGCGTTACGCCGTTGCTTCGCGCGTAGGCGATCAACTGGCCGAGGTGCTCGTGGGAGTGACTCAACAGGATCAACAGAACGTCGCGCTTCCTCAGGGTCATCCCGAAGAACTCGACCTCATCCCCAAGTGCGGCCGCGGGATAGTCGCCGATAGCGCTCTTACCGTACCCGATCGACTTCTCGAGCTGGGCGATGACTTCGGCCTTGGCCGTCACGTTCTTCTCCATCTCCTGCATCTGCGCCATCCAGTCCTCGGACACCTCCATGCCCTCGGGCGGCGCTACCCCGAGCCTCATTGGCAGACCGAGATTGGCGCCCACCACATGCATCAGGGTCTCGGAAGTCGAGCGGACACCTTCGGCGGGTCGCCAGGTGTAGACCTCTTCCGGCATCGCCTCGGCCAGTTGCACCAAACGGCCGGAAACGAACTCGTAATTGCCCGCCAGGGTGGCCGTGTAGACCGAGCCTTCACCTTCGTGATGCTCGGCCAGGGCCGGCGCTGCAACAGACAGAAATAGACAGACGAGTACAGTGATTCCACGCATCGAAAGAACTCCTTTCAGGACTGTTGGGGCGATTCTAGCCGAGTTTCTATCTTCGACCAGAAAAGTCATGCCGAACGAGCCCGGCCACATGATCCCGATCATGTCCTCGCACCCCGCCTCACCTGTAGATTCCTCTACAATGATCCCCAGGTGGACCCATCGGCCCGCCACGCTTTCTCGAGGAGGGAAGACCATGTCTCGAGCCATACTGCTGACTCTCTGCAGCATCGTCCTTCTGGCGGCGCCATCCGAGGCCAACGTCTGCGTGGACTGCCATACGGAGGTCACGCCAAACATAGTGGCCGACTGGAATCTGAGCAAACACTCTCAGGCCGATGTGGCGTGCGACGCCTGTCACGGCGAAGGGCACTCGAGTGCTGATGACGTCGACAAGGTCAGCTTGCCGACACTGAACACGTGCAACGACTGCCATTCGGACCAGGTGACGCAATTCTCAGCCGGCAAGCACGCCCTTGCCTGGGCCGCTATGGAAGCGATGCCGACCACCCACGCCCTGCCGATGGCACTGACCCAGGGCATGAAGGGTTGCGGTGGGTGCCACAAGCTGGGCATCAAATCCGACGAGGCCATCCAGACTCTCAAGGACGAAGGGTCGAAATTCGGCCACGCCTCTTGCGACGCCTGCCACACACGGCACTCCTTCTCTCTCGAGGAGGCCCGCCAGCCACAGGCCTGCCAGACCTGCCACATGGGCTTCGACCATCCGCAGTGGGAGATGTACTCGGCCTCGAAGCACGGAGTCCGATACCTGCTGAAGCAGAACGGGATCCTGCCCGAGACCGCCGCGGCGCCAACCTGCCAAACCTGCCACATGCGCAATGGTGACCACGAAGTACGCACACCTTGGGGCTTCCTCGCAGTGCGACTGCCGTTACCCGAGGACGAACAGTGGAAAGCCGACCAGATCACGATCCTCCAGGCACTCGGCGTGCTCGATCCGGAGGGCAACCCGACAGCTCGCCTCGAGGTCGTCAAGGCCGCTCAGGTCGCGCGCCTGACCCAGGAGGAGTTCGACGCGGAGCGCGCCAAGATCCTCGCCGCCTGCAGCGATTGCCACTCGGAGAACTTCGCCAAGGCCGAGCTGGCCAAGGGTGATGACCTCATTCGTGAAGTGGACCATCTCCTGGCCCAGGCGATCCGCGTCATTACCGGCCTCTACGCCGACGGTATTCTCGAGAAGCCCGAAGGGTATGCCTACGCCTTTCCAGACCTTCTGACTTTCCACGATGCCCCGACGCCGATCGAGCAGACCCTGTTCGAGATGCATCTCAAGCATCGGATGCGGGCGTTCCAGGGAGCCTTCCACGCCAACCCCGACTACGCGCTGTGGTATGGCTGGAGTGAGATGGTCCGGGATCTAGCCGACATTAAGGAGATGGCCGAGGAGATGCGGCTGCACCACGAAGGCTGATTCGAAGAGGGAACTAGCCCGCATTATTCATGGCCGCACGGGCAGGGGTACATTGCAGAGCCCGATGTGGCCGGTCGGCGAGGCAAACCACGACTCGTGGCGGTTCCGCCGCGACTCGATCAGAGCTTTGAATGTGGCCGTGTCGGTGCGGAGGACCTCCAGGTCCTGCCACTCTGCCTTCGGGATCTCGCTGCCGAGGCGCAGAGAGGCGATCTCGACAAACTGCTCGGGATCTTCGTAGAAGCCGAGATCGCCTGTGCCTCGAGGCAGGGTCGAGAGAACTTCGATTCCCTGCACGACCCTGCCGACCAGGGTGACGTTGAGATCCAGATGGCGCGGGGCGTGGCCGATGACGACATACATCTCGCCACCGTTGCCCGAGTCCAGCGAGACATCGCGGCCCACGCCGACCATGCCGTAGCAATGGGTGAGCCACATGCGACCGGCCGCTGGATCGACGGCCACGGGAAAGCCGCCGGCGAAGCCCACTTGTGGCGCATAGGCATCCCCGTCGGCAAGCAGGGTGACGGGTAGATCGCCGCTCACGGCCCGATCGAATTCTGGTGCCAGCGAGGTGCGGGCCTTCTTGACCGTCTTGCGCTCAGCCGGGTCCTCGGCCGGGTCACCCCACTGCACCACGTAGTTGTCTTGCGAGCGCACGACCGCGAGATCATCGTAGAAACGCTCCGCCACCAGAGCCTTGATATTGGCGACGTGCTCGGGCGCGAACTCTGGCGCCAACGCCATGATCACGCGACCGCCGGCCAGATCGAGAACCAGGGTGTCGGCAGGGTCCAGCCGCTGCCAATCCGCGGGCTTGGAGTTGGCCAGCACCTCCGGCATCGTCGGAGGCGCCGCAGGAGCCTCCTGCGCGTTGACCCCGGTAGGCAGCAGAAGCAGGCACGCGGCAATAGACAAGACAGTCGATTTCATTGGGTAGTCCTCGCAGATGATCATCGGTGCTCGGGAGGGACACAGGACCCATGACCCAAGCCCCAGGACGGGAGGGCCCGTCCGTCTGACTCCTACTCCTCCAGGAGTAGGCTTGTCCAATTCTGCACCAGGGTCATCGGCGCAGCCTCACCCAGATCGTCGAACTGGTTGATGAGAAAGCTCTCGCCGTCCGGCATCACCTGGAACGGGTAGTCGTTGTTGATGGGATACCTGACGTTGAAGAGGGGTACTGGGTCACCGATGGAGATGCTCTCCCCGAGGCTCAACTCCACTGCCATCAACTCGCTTCGAGCGCTGATGTAGAAGAGCTTCTCGCCGCTCGGATGCCACATCGGATGGAGGCCTCCATCGGTCGAAACCTGGAATTTTCCTCCATCGCCCGACAGCGGCACGACGAAGACCTGAAACCGCCCGGATTCGCCCGAGCTGTAGGCGAGCCAGCGCCCATCCGGAGAAAAGTGCCCATCCCCTTCGTAGAACGGGCTCTGAATCAGAGGGGTGAGCACCTGCTCCTGCAAGTCGTAGAGAACGACGTCCAGGTCCGTGTCACGGTTCTGGAGATCCATGGTGATGAATCGACCATCCGAAGACCAGTCCCAGGCCATCAGATCGGCAAGGTCGGGCTTCTCTTTCAGCTCGAGGACCAGCTCCTCCTGCCCCAGGCCTGACGAGAGCTTGCGAAACACCTGATGAATTCCGGTTCGATTCGTGGTGTAGAGAACCCACTGATCATCCGGCGACCAGAGCGGCGAGAAGTGATCACCGTCCTCGAAGGTGAACCGGGTGGAGGTACCCCGGTCGAGATCGCGAATCCAGATGGTGGTGTTGTCGGCACCACGATAGGCGGCTCGCTTGCCGTCGTGACTGAGCGCCACCTGACTGTGCAGGGCGGCAGCGGAAGGCTCACCGAGCACTTCACCGGCCATGTCCATGTGGTAGAGGCGAGTTTGAGCGCCGGTGCTGGCCCCGGACTGATAGGCCAGGTTTCCCGTCAGGGAGATCGAGAAGACCGCGAACTCGTTGCCCGTGTACGCCACATCCTCCGCAATGGGGACCGGGTCGCCTTTCGTAGCCAGGGCGACGGCGTCGAATCGAACCACCATCAGACTTCCATCGCGCCAGAACAGAAGATGACCCGAAGGCGAGTAGGCCATCGAGGAGTTGGCACCCAGTACGGGTATCCGCTCACCGGTCTCGATCGAGACGACCTCGATCCGGCTGTCGTCGAATCGGCTGCCACCCTCGGCCGTCTGCGACAGGAACAGCGTGTGTTTGCCGTCGGGAAGCATCGTGGGGAATCGATGGGCGGTCTCACCACGCTGCGCGTCGACCTGCGTCAGCTCGACTGATTCGCCGCCCGCAGCTGCAACGAGCCTGAGACCACCACGAAAGTCCGGTGCATAGACGATCTTGCCGTCCGAACCCCAGGTCCCGCCGCGACCCTCTTTGACCGGCGCAAGAGTTTGCACAGGTCCTCCTGTCGCGGCGATCCGCTTCAAGTCGGTGCCGCCGATGAAGGCGATGTCGCGGCCGTCAGGAGACCAGAACGGGTACATGGCTCCTTCGGTACCTTCGAGGAGACGGGGAGTCGAGCTCGACAGCGGACGCACCCACAGTCGCCGAATGCCATCCTCTCCAAGGGCGACCAAGGCCACCTCCGTCCCATCCGGCGAGAGCGCCAGGCCGTTGCCGAGATCCGGCGTGGTGCTTTCAGGCGCCAGGATCGCGCTCTCGACGAGAGACGACGAAGACACTTCCTCGTCTTCGAGCAACCACAGACCGCCCATCACCAGTGCGGCCAGGCTTGCCAGTGCCGCTACCAGCCAGGGTACCTTCGAGGACCTCGCCTCTGCTTCCTCGGCGGGAGCCACAGCTCCGAGTGAGCTCAAAAGCGTCGACGCCTCACCACCCGATTCGTGGGTCGCCAGCGCTACCCTGGCCTCACCGATGTCTCGCAATCGAGATTTCGGATCGCGATCGAGACATCGAGCCAACAGGGCGCGGGTGGTCTGCGGCACCGATGTCGGCAGGGACTCACCGTCGATCTCGTCTCGCAGTACCGCCGCCAGCGTGTCGGACACCGAGTCGCCTTGGAAAAGGCGCTGCCCGGTCAACATCTCCCAGAAAACCACGCCGAAGGACCAGACGTCGGCCCGGCGGTCGGCCTCGATACCCTTGGCCTGCTCCGGGCTCATGTACGCTGCCGTGCCCAGCAGCATGCCGGCAGTGGTCATCTGCGCCGTCAGCGTTGGCGACATTGACAGCGGGGACTGGCTCGGATCTCGATCCGTGCCTGTCCCCGTTTTGGAATCGAGCGCCTTGGCAAGGCCGAAATCGAGCACCTTGACCTGGCCGTCCGGGGTGATCTTGATATTGGCGGGCTTCAAGTCCCGATGGATGATGCCCTGCTCGTGCGCGACCTCCAGCGCTTCGGCGATCTGCCTCGCGATGGGGACGGCTTCGTCGACTGCCATCGCGCCACGAGCCAACCGCTGCGAGAGATCTTCACCGGAGGCGAGCTCCATCACCAGAAAATGCAATGTAGGGGAGGGGCTTGCCCCCTCCCGGGAGCCCGCAAGGGACTCCCCTACATCTGAATCGACCCGCTCGGCATGTTCAAAGGAGTAGATGGCGGCGATGTGCTGGTGATTCAACGAGGCCAACACCTTGGCTTCGCGCTCGAAGCGGGCCAGGCGCTCGGGGTCGGCAGCTACGGCTTCAGGCAGCACCTTGATTGCCACCTCTCGGCCCAGCTTCGTGTCCTCGGCAAGGTAGACCTCACCCATGCCGCCTTCACCGAGCTTGTCGGTGATTCGAAAGTGGGAGAGGGTAGTGCCAATCATGGTCGGGTCTCGGGGTCTTGGGGTCTCGAAGTTCTCCAATCCGAATCGACCCTCGCAGCAGATGTAGATTCCCCCTCTGTGGAGAAGGCCCGTACCCTCGGTGCGTTGAGCTCGGTGATTCTACTGCACTGGATCGGCCGAAGCCGGATTCTCTTCGATCCGCTTGAATCGATACCAGCTCGTAGCCGATGAGGTCATGGGAACCACGAGCGCGATCCCGGTAAACGTCGAGCGGATCCGCGCTACCAGATCACCGTTCCTCGTTCGAGTCAAGTAGCCCTTGGCAGAGACGAAGCCCACCATGTTCTCGATGTTGACACCACCGAATTTGCCCGAGATGGGCAGGCCCTTCTTGGAGCATGAGCCGCCAGAGAGGCTCTTCTCTCCTCGCCGAACGAGCTCGGTGAAGTTCAAACCCGTGACCACCAGCCGATCTGGAGAGGGCTGCTCAATAGACACGCGCGTGACCGGTTTGGCACCTTGCGACTCGGCCGGGGTCGCTTGCCCGATCAGGAGAGCGATCAGCCCGCCCTTCATCGCAATGGCATCGTGCGTCGACGCCGAGTAGCCGTTGTTGAAGGTTCCAATCAGGGCGGAGCAGTCGCCTTTCTCAGCCTCGATGATCGGCGGCCACTTTTCAGGATAGGGATCCGTGGTGGCACAAGACGCCAACACCAGGGCCGACACGAAGACCAGAAGTGCGGGACTCACCGAGCGGACCTTCTTCACCCGATACTCCTCTCGGATCTGACAGTCGT
>CAMYLC010000058.1 GCA_947259195.1 Thermoanaerobaculia bacterium
GGTACTGGGCTCGAACGCCATTCCCTTCGGCCTCTTTCCGGTCATGAAGACTCAGATCCCACCGCCCGTTCACCTGGCTCCTGGAGACCTCTTCGCGGTCCTTTCGGATGGCTTCTTCGAAGCCAAGAACCCCGCCGGCGAAGAGCTCGGTACCGAGGCAGTCGTCGATGTCATACGCCACCACCGACAGGGCTCGGCAGCGGAGATCCTGCAGCAGATCCGGTTGGCGACAGAGCATTTCAGCGACGGTATCCCCCAGGACGACGATCAGACGGTCGTGATCCTCAAGCGGTCATAGCACCCCCAAACCACCCCGAGAGTTGAGGCGCTCGGCGACTTCGCCGACCGGTCTTTGAGGGCTTGGGTCCTGGCGCCTCGGCAGATGACGATCTTGTGAGGTCCATCCAGGGGGCAGGATTCTAAGGGGGGTCCCGAGTTGGCTCTCGGGTCAGATTCGGCGGTGGTCGGCCACTGGCATGGCCTCTCGGGCGTGGTGGACCCGGCGAAGATCGATCTCCGCCAGGGCGAGACCGGGACCGTCGGCCGCCATCGCCACCGCATGACCCCAGGGATCGAGGATCATGGCGTGCCCATAGCTCTCCCTCAGGCCTGCGTCGTCGTGCTTGCCATACTGCGCCGGCGCTAGCACCCAGCACTGATTCTCGATCGCTCGCGCACTGAGGAGCGGCTGCCAGTGGTCCTTTCCAGTCGTCAGGGTAAACGCCGAGGGGACGGTCACGATCTCGGCTCCCTCGTCCCGCAACTGCTGGTAGAGGCCCGGAAAGCGCAGGTCGTAGCAGATACTCAGTCCCACCATTCCGAGGTCTGTATCGACGACGACGGACTGCTCTCCTGCCTTCACCGTCGCCGACTCCTTGAAGCGAACCTCACGCGAGACATCGACATCGAAGAGATGGATCTTGCGATACACCGCCAGGCGCTCGCCCGAAGGTGAAAACAGCACAGAGGTGTTGTAGCAGCGCTCTGGGTCGTCCGACTTTTCGTTGAAGGAACCCAGTAGCAGGAAAATCTCGAGCTCGCTTGCCAGGGAGGAGAATCGGGTACAGGTCTCTCCGTCGAGACTTTCCGCTCGCCTTACTTTCTCACTATGCGGTCCGAGGAAATTGGTGTTCTCCGGTGTCGCCACCAGCCGCGCGCGGTATCCGGCTGCGCGACGCACCAACTCCTCGGCCTGTTGCCAGTTCGCATCGGCGTCGGAAGTACTATTGAGTTGGACAACCGCTGACAGGAGCATCCATAGATTATCCATCATTCGACTTGCTTCGTTCGCGGCTGCCATGCCGATTGACGGCCCCAGCCAAGTCTTCGATACACTCCTGGCAACCGGTCACTGTTGTTTCGGATCCGATTCATGAGTCAGAAGACCATTGCCGAACGCGCCGCCTGGACGATCGGCATCGTCCTGCTCTTGACTTGGACCGGCTACTGGATTCACGGCAAGGTCGGTAGCCGCTCGAGCCTCGCGGCCTCCTTTTTTGCTTGGCAGCCTGAGAACCTCAATCTAGAAATTGACGACCAACGAGGTACTGAAAATCGTATCCAGCTCGTCCTTTAGGATAGGCACTTCTCCGACTTCGACCTTGAGCCCTGTAACCGGATCGAGCACGAAGAGAGTCACATCCTCCAGGCCGGGAACACTATTGTAGAGCCATTGCAGGCTCACCCTGAGGGCCAGACGGTCGGTAATCGCGACCGATATCGAGTTGACCATGTCCGAATAGTAGTCGGAGGTGTCGTTCAGACTGTTGGTGTAGTTCCAGGTGTTGCGATAGGTCGTCACCTTGCCCCACTGGTTCAGATATTCCCAGCCGAACCGAAAGCCGATGAAGGTGTCATCCTTGAACGGATCCCGGACTTCGTCCTCGCGGTCGGTGTAACTGAGACCATAGGTCGTGGAGAACTTGAGATCTTCCCGGGTCCACCAGAGATTTCCGACACCGGCAAAGCCAACATACCGATTCAGAATCCCGGCATTCTTGTTGCGCTCCCAGCTGACTCCCGCGTTCCAGAAGAAGCGCTCGGTGATGCTGCGATCGTAACGATTCTCGATGAAATACCGCTCGACGTCGAGCTTCTTGCCCGGATAGACGACATCGAAGCCATCCTCGGTCTCAGGAATGACGACGGCAAACGGATCGTCGGCGGTGCTCGAGCGGACTGCCTCGATTCGCAGGGAATAGCGCGAGTTGATCCACAGACGCTGCAGGTAGTTATTGAAACCAAGGGTTTCGGTGCTGGAGTTACCATCAGTGATGACCAGTCCAAGGTCGGTAGAGTTGCTCCAACCCAACTCCTCTTCGGCCTCTTCCTCCTGGGCCCAGGAAGGCGTCGAGACCAGACAGCACCCAAGCACAAGGCAGATGAGCAGATATGGCGTCAGATGGTCGGGATTCCGGCGTAGTGTCATCATAGTTGCGCGAATCTATCAGGAGATTGCCCCAGCTGAAAAGTCGTGTACAGCAAGCGACCGATGGCGGATCGATGGACTCTGAAAGAGCCTGGCCGCACCGAAACATGAAACAAACTCGAGAGGCTATCCAAGCAGGAATATCCGAAGGGCTCCACCTGGGCGGCCAGGTCTACGTCTCCAAGGACGGTAGGCCCATTCTCGACGAGGCCTTGGGCCAGGTGCGCACCAACGAGCGGATGACGAGCCAACATCTCATGCTCTGGATGTCCTCCTGCAAGCCGGTGGCCGCAGTCGCTATCGCCCAACTCCGGCAGCGTGGCTGCCTGAGCCTGGATGATCGAGTCGCCGATCACATCCCGGAGTTCGGAGCTCGCGGCAAGGAGAGCATCACGATCCGGCATCTGTTGACTCATACAGGCGGCATTCGGATGCTCGACGTAGGGTGGCCCAGAGCCTCCTGGGAAGAGATCATCGCCAAGATTTGTCGCGGCCGCTTGGAGCCCCGATGGGTGCCGGGGAAGACGGCCGGCTACCACCTGACGGCAAGTTGGTTCATCCTGGGAGAGCTCATCCGACGGGCAGATGGTAGACCCTTCGACCGCTATGTCCGGCAAGAGATCTTCGAGCCACTGGGCATGTTCGACTCCTGGATCGGAATGTCTCCCGCAACCTTCGACCAGTATGCGGAACGCCTGGCGCCCCTCTACGACACCCAACCAGACGACCCGGTGCAGCTCGATTGGAGCTCGAAGGAGCGGGTGACCCGCTGCTCACCCGGCGGCACCGGTTGGGGGCCCGCCAGGCAGCTGGGACGCTTCTACGAGATGCTGTTGAAGGGTGGCACCTGGAGGGGTGTCCAGATTCTCTTGCCGCAGACAGTGGATGCCTTGACGGCCCGACATCGAGTGGGACTCTTCGACAAGACTTTCCGCCAGACCATCGACTGGGGGCTGGGGTTGGTGCTCAACGGGGCCAACGAGGATGCGAAGTTGAGCTACGGACATTGGCCCAGAGCCTCGGCCCGAGCCTACGGTCACGGCGGGTATCGCTCTTCGACAGCCTTCGCCGACCCCGAGCGGCAGGTCGCAATCGCCATCCTCCTCAACGGCACCCCCGACGAAGCCTCTCACCTCCGCCGCATTAGAGCCATAACGACAGGGATCTACGACGACCTCGGCTACGCCTAGGCCGTTATTCGACCGGAGGCCCGTCCGCTCAGCCTGGGGTTGAGGCGTCCGGTCGTACCTTCCTGCCGATCCTTGGGGCAATGGGAGGTAGGGCCGCGTTCGAGGTCTCTCCAACGGTTGAGGGTTCGGCGTGGGGACCTCCAGGGGGTTGGTTGCTGTGGATGGGAGGATAGCCCCCTGGGGGCCCCGCGTCGGACCCCTCGACTACGACCAGATGTCAGCGCCTGCGGACCACCCGAGGGACCTTCCCAAGATCGCGGTCACCTGCCCAGGACCCAGGACCCAAGCCCCAGGGCGGGTGTCAAGGAGGGGCCGGCCGCCTCAACCCCAGCACCGCTAGGCCTTCAAACAGCGGTCACGGAAGCGGGAGAGGCGGCGAAGATACCGCCTACCGCCATAGAGATGCAGGTCATTGTGTCCGCCGCGGCGCACGAGATAGAAGTCCTTCGGCTCAGCGGCCGATTCGTAGAGTCTCTTGCCCAACTCCAACGGGACCGTTTCGTCGGCATCCCCATGGATGAACAGCTTGGGGATCCTGAGCTCAGACACTTTGTCGACACTTCGAAATTGGCGGCGGGCCGCCAGGTGAATCGGTAGCGTCGGGAAAACCGCCCGCGCCGCGTCACGGATGTGGGTGAAGGTAGCCTGCGCGACGATCCCGGCCACCCTCCGATCCAGCGCACAGTCGATCGCCACCGCACCGCCCAACGAGTGACCGAAGAGCAGGATCTCCGCGACTCGACAGCCGAGGTCTCGCGTCAGGTGATCGTGTGCTGCGCGCACATCCAGATACAGACCATCCTCCGTGGGCTGGCCAGTGCTTCGCCCATAGCCCCGGTAGTCGAAGGCCAACAGGTTGACCTCCAGACTCCACAGCTTCCTGAGAACACCGATGCGATGCGCGATGCTCCCAGTGCTGCCATGACAGTAGAGAAAGGTGCCTCGGGCCTGAGGATGAGGTACCCACCATCCGTGCAGTCGCATGCCGTCTTCAGTTGAGAACCAGATGTTCTCGGCCGGCAGGCCGAATGCCTCCGGATTCCAAATACCGTTCGGATAGCGATCCGGGACAAAGGTCTTGGAATGCTGCAAGCGATCGAGCCAGAGCCGGGCTGCTGCCATACCGGCGCCCAACGCCAGGGCCGGCAGAACCAGGCTCACCATCTTCCCCGGTCGCTCGCCTCGATCTCTCTCTGTGGTCATAGAATTCGACTCCTCTCAAACCAACCTACGCACCTGCCGTTTCTATTCCGTCCTCGTCTCAGCGAGCGCACCAAGGACTTCTCGAACCATAAATACCAACCGATGATTCCGCAGACGAGACCCTCGCACTCGACTTCGATAAGATCATCGAATCATGATGCTGCTCAATCGCACTGTCCAAACCCTGTCGCGTCGCAGCCTGCACACCATCGCCCTGCTCGCCGCCTTCACATTCATCAGCTTGATGCTCGGTGGGCCCGCCATCGCCCAGGAGACCCCTCCGATTACCGTCGAGGCCGTTACGGTCGAGCCTGCCTCACCTGGACCAGACACTCTGTGCAAGCTGACGGTCAAGCTCGCGAATGGCGGAGACCGCACGGCTTCGCAGCTGGATTTCAAGGTCAAGATCAACGGTCAGGAGCTACCCGTCTACACCAATCAGCTCTTCATGTTTCCGGTACCAGCGGGCGAGACGGTTGATATCCCGCTGTACAACTTCTGGAGCACGGAAACTTCGAGACCCGCACCAGTAGATGGCAAGCTCGATATCGAGGTGACCCTGGCGGCTGCTCAGTGGACGGAGATCAAGGTCGAGGCGGACGTCGAGGTCTGGCGACCTCTCGGTCCAGTTGAGGGCCTACCGATTGCCAGGAACCTGGCCCTCTCGATGAGCAAGTAGCCAGGGCAGATCGGCACTTCTAATCGGCCCAGGCGAGGACCTCGAGAGCCATTGACCGCTGCGTCGCGGCATTGTCATCTACCAGCTTGAAGTTGGGCTGGAGTCGCAGCTCGCATTCCTCCAACAGCTCCGTGTCCGCCGGCGAGAGAGAGATCTCGACCTCGTGGAAGCCGGGCCCGGAAACGCAAATCTCCTCCAGCCCACAGGTGCTGGTGATTCGAACTTCCGGTGTCGAAGCCTCTTCATCGAGAACTACCCGAGAATTCACTTCTTCGCTGCTCGGAATGCGGATCAGCATCCAGATGCTGCCGCTTTCGGGGCACTCGCTAACTCGAATCGTCCCCTCAGCGTCGCTGAGCCACCTGCGAGCCACGATTTGCGCATCCACGCCACTCTCTAGATGCAGCCAGTCCGGTGAGAAGAAGAACATCGGTGTGTTCTCCAACTCGGCTCCGACCTCTACCTCCGCCACGCGATATTCGTTTCTGCCGGCTTCTCGGCCATCGACTCGGAGGGGCCACCTGTGGCCCGCAGAATCATAGAGGCCCAAGGTCAGTCCGTAGGTCCCCGGCTCCAACGGTGGAGCGAGCGCGGATTGATAGAGGCGGATCCCGTACTGCTGCCTCTGCCCAGGCTGCCAATCGAACTCCAGAGTGTGATCGAAGGTTCTCAGGACCTCACCCTGCTCATCAACGAGGTGCGCGAAGACGAGGGGCTGACCTTCCAGACCCTCCAACGGAAGCTCCATCGCCCAGCTCAATTCGAGATCGACGACACCGGGAAAAGGCAGCTGCAATTCGTCGGGTTCGACCTGCAGGCCGGCCACCGGAGGATCGGACGGCCCGCATGCAACCAGGCCGAGGATGGGCGCCAGGCAGAGAAACATGCCCTTTAGTGTCTTCACATTCATAGTAGGAGTCCTTCCTGAGTGCCCATTCTATGAGCCCCCCGACCTCGCTATCAAACATCACC
Source organism: Thermoanaerobaculia bacterium (assembly GCA_947259195.1). GTDB lineage: Bacteria > Acidobacteriota > Thermoanaerobaculia > Multivoradales > JAHEKO01 > JAUVRX01. Next base: position 6,473 of record CAMYLC010000058.1, read on the forward strand.
GCCGAGAATCGACCACGTTGCTAAACTCGGGACGCAAGAAAGAGCGTGCCACGGAGCCATGACCTTCAATCTGGAAATCGTCCTGCTGCTGGGGATCATCCTGTTGACCATCCTCGCGTTCGTGCGGGAGTGGATGAGTATGGACGTGATTGCCTTGACCTGCCTCGGGCTCCTGTTGCTCTTCAATCTGGTTACCCCCGAGGAAGCAATTTCCGGCTTCTCCAACCCCGCCGTCATCATCGTCATGATGATGTTCATCCTGAGCGCGGGACTGGTGCACAGCGGTCTGGTAACGAAACTGGGTTACAGGATCGCCGAGCGCACCGGCACATCGGCAACCGGCGCATCGGTTCTATTGCTCCTCCTGGTTGGTTTCATCTCCGCTTTCATCAACAATACCGCCGCAGTCGGAGTGTTCATGCCGGTGGCGATCCACCTGGCGCGACACTATCGATTCAGCCCGTCGAAGATCCTCCTGCCACTTTCCTACATGGCCATTGTCGGGGGTACCTGCACCCTCCTGGGAACGTCCACAAACCTGCTGGTGAGCTCGCTGTCGGCCGAGCGGGGCCAGGGGGAATTCCGCATCTTCGAATTTTTCGCCCTCGGCATCATCTTCTTGCTGGTTGGGACCGTCTACAACATCCTCGGCCCGATGCGACTCCTGCCCCCGAGAGTCGAGCTGTCGAACCTGACAGGCCAGTACGATCTCAGCGCCTATCTAACCGAACTCAGGGTTCCACCAGGTTCGAGGATCGAAGGCAGCACCGTCGTGCGAGAGCAGATCAGCGAGCGCTACCAGATCAATGTCATCGAGATCATCCGCGGGCAAGAGAAGATCTCGACCAACCTGCGCCAAACTCCCCTGAGGGCCGACGACATTCTACTGGTCCGCGGACCCATGGAGAACATCCTGACGCTGAAGGAGGCCTTCAGCCTACTGTTGCTCACCGACATCAAGCTCAGCGACACCGACCTGAGCGATGAGCACACCATTCTCGCCGAGGTGCAGCTGCATCCCTCCTCACAGTTGATCGGCTCGAGTCTGAAGGAGATCGACTTCCGTCGACGTTTTGGCTGTTTCGTTCTGGCACTGCGACGCACGAGCGAGCTCATTCGGGACAAGCTGGCTCGTATCCCGTTGGTGCCGTGGGACACCCTGCTCATCTTCGGCCCCCGCTCCAGAGTCGAGGCGCTCTATGAAATGGACGACTTCGTGCCCCTCGGTGAGAGGGACCTGAAGATCCAGCTGGCGTCACGATGGTGGATCGACATCCTGACGATTGTCGGAGCGATACTCCTCGCCGCCACCGGTTTGATGCCGATTCTCAAGGCCGCCATCCTGGGAGCCGTCGTTCTGCTGATCACCCGACGCATCACCGTTCAGCAGGCGTATCGCGCCATCGATTGGACAGTGATCTTTCTCCTCGCGGCGATCCTGCCTTTGGGAATCGCCATGGAAAACACCGGCTTGGCGGCCTTGATCGGACACGGTCTGGGTTGGGTCGGCGAGACCTACGGGGCGATGGTCATGTTGTCGGTGCTCTACCTGGCAACGTCGCTGCTGACCTCGGTCTTCTCGAACAACGCCACCGCTGTGCTCATGGTGCCGATTGCCTTCAGCGCTGCTGCGACCCTGCAGGTGGATGTGAAGCCGTTTCTCATGGCCGTCGCCTATGCCGCCTCGGCCAGCTTCATGACCCCGATGGGGTACCAGACCAACGCCATGGTCTTCAGCCCAGGGAACTATCGATTCAACGACTATCTCAGGGCTGGTGTCCCATTGACCCTGATCCTCTGGGTGCTGGCCTCGGTCCTGATTCCGATCTTGTGGCCCTTCCACCCTTGAGGGTTGAGGCGTCCGGTCGCCCCAACTTTGTTATTCATTCAGGAGTTGCTCGATGCGCGCGATCACCATTTCGAGAGCGACCCGGTTCTCGCCGCCTTCGGGCACGATGACATCGGCCCATCGCTTGGAGGGCTCGACGAACTCTTCGTGCATCGGCCGGACCGTGGTTCCATACTGACGCAGAATATCCTCGAGACTTCGCCCTCGTTCGTTCATATCCCTGCGCAGGCGCCGAATCAAGCGCACATCCGCAGCGGTATCAACATAGATCTTGAAGTCGAGTAGCTCCCGGATTCGCGGCTCAGCCAGAAGCAGGATTCCTTCCAGCAAGATCACGGGGCGAGACTCCACCCGCTCACTACGCTCAGTGCGGATATGGGCCACGAAGTCGTAAATCGGAACCTCGACCGCCCCGCCCGCCTTGAGTGCCAGCAGGTGAGATACCAGGAGGTCGGAATCTACCGCCTCCGGATGATCGAAGTTGTGCCTCAGCAACTCCTCATCCGAGCTCCATTGGACATCTTTGTAGTAGCTGTCCTGCGCCAGAGACGCAATCCGGCCGGCGCCAACAGCGCGCAAGATGGCCTGCGCCACCGTCGTCTTGCCGGAGCCCGTTCCGCCAGCAACTCCAAGAGCAACAGGTCTCATCGGCGCTTTCTCGATCATCGAGACGATCTTATCTCGGCTGCTTCTCTGCTTGGGAATCAGGCGTCGTTCCAGGACTGCAGCAATCCCGGCAACTCCGCGAGCGACCCGATGTCGATATCGGCAACCGGACCATCATCGAACTCGCCCCGGATCCAGACCGTCGCAATGCCGGCCGATCGGCCAGCAGCAATGTCGCGATCGCGGCGATCACCCACCATGATTGCCGCTTCGCGGTCGACATCCAGGTCGGTCAGAGCTGCCCTCAGCAAGGCGGGGGAGGGCTTGCGCGTATCGCAGTCGTAGCTGTACCGCCGAGAACGGAAGCTCTCGAGGAGACCATGGCCTTGCAGGACTTGATCATAGAGTGCGCCGGGCAAGGGCACGTTGGAGACCAGGGCCAGCTCGAGACCGCTCGATCGCAAGCTGTGCACAGCCTCGACGGCACCAGCAATGGGTCTCAGCTGCTCCCCATAGGGACGAAACCACGCTTCCAGAAGCTGCAGGTCGGAAGTCGAAATGCCCACAACCGTGCGCAATCTCTCGAGGTGCGGCTCCCAGGTCGCCTCGCGGCCCATTTCGACCCGCCGCAGATAGTCGAGATGCCAGGGAGTGAAGAGTAGATCCTCCAGATCATCCGGCGACAACCTGCCGCCCTCGGCTCTGATGAGACGACCCATGGCCTCGCGACCCCGCCAGTCCAGTCTCTCGACTGGAAAGCCCCGGGCACCGGCCATCTCCAGGACCACACCGCCCATATCGAGCAGAACCCCTTTTACCTTCACGATACGCTCCCCTCCGGTCACCTCTGACACATGGGACAGTAGTAGGTGCTCCTTCCCGACTGCACGATTCGCCGGATGACGGCTCCACAGCGGCTGCAGACCTCGCCACAACGATCGTAGACTTCGAGAGAGACCTGGAAGTAACCCTCATTTCCACCACTGTCCGTGAAATCACTGAGTGTCGTTCCACCCTGGTCGATAGCCCGCTCCAACGTACGCCTGAGGGAGTCGGCAAGCCTCTGCCAACTCGCCGCGGATATGCGCGCTACCGATCTTCGCGGATGGATACCAGCAGCGAAAAGGGCTTCGGAGGCGTAGATGTTGCCCACCCCCACAGCAATGCGCGCATCCATCAGGTAACTTTTCACCGGCCCCCGCCGCCCCTTGGCCCGCTCCGCCAGAACCTGGCCCGAAAACGTCGGCCCGAGGGGCTCGATTCCGAGATGACGGAAGTGCCGGTCCACCTGCAGTCGCCCTGTGGGCAGAGCAAAGATCAGCCCGAATCGCCGCGGATCGCGAAATCGGAGCCGCTCACCGGAATCCAGGTAGATGCCGACATGCTCGTGCGCCTGGCGAGCCTCACCCGCTTCCACGAGAGTCAACCGGCCGCTCATTCCGAGGTGCACCACGAGGGTCGAGCCCCCTTCGGCGTGCAGCAAGAGGTATTTTGCCCGCCGGCCGGCCTCGAGAACTCGGCGACCGAGAAGCCTGCGCCGCAGGGTCGGTCCATTGACAGGTTCTCGCAGTGCGCTGCTCCACACTCGTACCGCCTCGATCGACTTGCCTCGGATTCTGGGCTCCAGGCTGCGGCGCAGCACCTCGACCTCTGGCAGCTCAGGCACGGTGGGAGGCCGAGGCCAGGTCGCAGACCAGGGCAGTCAAGGCCGCATCCGGCTCGCTGCTCTCGCCCTTGAGCCGGCGCTCCGTTCGCAGGATGCGTGACGGTATGTCGGCGAGCTCGGAAGCCGGAATCCTGCACGCCGTCTGGTAAACCCTGAACAGGCGGTAGGGGTGGAGCTTGGCCACCGGACTCTTGAGACCATCCGCGCTCTCCGACTGCAGCGCCGGCGCGATCTGCGTCTTGAATCGCGGGTAGCTCGTCTCGTCTCTCGACACCCCTGTGGAGTCCAGTAGAGCCGAAACGGCAGCGAGCTGCCGACCGAAAGAAGCGACCAGAGAGAAGAATGACAGTCGAGCCGCAATCGGATCCTCCGACGAGCCCAGGAGTCGCCGCAGGCGGAAGAGAGCATCTCGTAGGTCTCCGGTACCGATCGCGTCGAGGATCTTCCAGGCATCTTCATCACCTCTGTCTTCGACCGTGTCCTCGACCCGCTGCTGCCCGATGGTCTCGCCCGAGGCCATCGTCGCCAGCTTCCGGTACTCGGCGGCGAAGCGCGATGTGGAGTCCGCATCGACGGCCTCCGCACTGGACCCTTTGCCGGTACCCCGCAGGATGGTGCGGCGAGCCAGCTCGTGGAGAGCGGCAGGTGCGATGCTGACTCCGGTCTCTCGCTCGAGCTCTCCAGTCAGCAACTCCAGGCCTTGCCAGCCGCCGCCTTTCGCGACCTCGACTCTTCCCGCCTCCGCCAACACACCCTGCGCTTCCAGGGTCTCCACCAGGGGATGTTGCTTCGCAACCGCACTTTCGGCCAGGACCAGAGCGTGTCCCTCCGGCAGTCCCCTTTCGGCCGCCTCGGCAAGCTCACCGACATCGGTCTCGGCCCAGCCGTGCAGCCCGCTGGCCAAGGCGGCTTCCAGAAGCTCGGCCAACTGGACCTTGAGATCCTCGACCTGGCGCGGACCACGTGAGCGATTCCCATGGGCCTTCCTGTAGCGGACACCCCCTTTCAAAGCCCAGGGGGGCAGACTCGCAAGAACCTCGCCCGCAGCACCCGCCGCCGGATCGATATGGAAGAGCCGCAGGGTCTGTAGCAGCCGGCCCGCAGCTCGTCGTTCCCCCCCCGACAATTCTGCAGACTCCGCATTTATGGGAAGCGCCTCGAGAGTCTCGTCCAGCAGTTCCGCCGCTGCGCCGGAGTCGGCCAGGACCGAGGACTCGATGACCACCACTACCTTGGCGGGAGCGAAGAGAGAATAGGTCCTGAGATCAGCCAGGATGGAGCCGAGGTCGGCCGGTCGGCGATGGACCTCAGGTTCACAGCCAACTGACCTGCTGAGAGCCTCGCCAATCTGAATGGCCGCCGGCTCGGCCAAGACCCTGTCGCCCGCCACCAGATACAAAGGCCGTATCTGGCCTTCCTCGATCGATCCAAGAACAGTCGCGAGAGATTCGGACATGGTGCAGGTTCTGTTTGCTTACCTCCGTAAACGCGAGCCCCAGGAGACTACCGCTGTTTGATTCCGTCGGTTTTCCCCTGCCAGCCTGCCCAGGCTAGGCGTTTCTGGAGGGCGCGGCGGAAACTGCTGCGAGCACCACGAAGACTGGTACCGAGCGCTGGTCCGTCAGCGCAAACGGCAGGCCCAGCGCACCGCTAGTGTGTTGCGTGAGGTAGGCGATGAAGACTGCCAGGGCCAGCGCGAAAATGGGGCCGATGACCGTCCGAATCCGCATCAGCAGCCCACACTGGTATGCCTACCCCCTATGACTCCAGAATGACGCCCTGTTCGGCCTGCTCCTGACAGTCGATGCAGTATCTTGCCCAGGGTACGGCGCGCAAACGGATCTTCGGAATGTCGTCAGAACAGTTGAGACAAGTGCCGTAGCCGCCTTCATCCAGGCGTTCCAAGGCATCCTCGATCTCCAGCAACATCTGCCTTTCGGCATCCGAAAGAGCGAACATGAACTCTCGGTTGTAGGAATTGTTCGCTCGATCGACGATGTCCTCGGTGCCATCGTCACTGGCTTCTTGCCCCACCTTCAAATCACGCTGGTAGAGGTTGAGGATCTCCTTCTGATGGTCGACGAGCTTCCTGCGGAAGACCTCGGAGGAGTTGGTTTTCTTCTTCGTAGTTTTCTTGGCTCCAGACGCTCTTGCCACGTGCCGCGCTCCTTTCACACTTGACTCGGCTGAAGATCAGGCCAGTTACAACGGCTCGCGATGGTACTTTATTCCGGCGTTGATGGCCAGTCCCCTGTAAAGCTGCTCGAGCAGAACGAGCCTCGCCAGCTCGTGCGGCAACGTCAGCGGTCCAAAAGACAGGCGCTCACGTGCCTGTGCCAGGACGGTTCTCGCCAGGCCCAGATCGGATCCGATGAGAAAGACCAAAGGACCAGGCCAGTCTTCAATTTGGCCCTGCAACCAGATCGCCAGGTCGTGAGAACTCCTCATTTTCCCCCGGCGGTCGAGCGCGATCGTCCACGATCCCTCCGGCGCTGCGGCCATGAGAGCATCGCCTTCGGCTTTCTGGCGCTCCAGATCTCCTGGGGTGGCTTTCGCCTTTACCGCGACCTCTCGGATTCGAATGTGCTGAGAGATCCGCCGTTTGAAGGGCTCGCAGAGCTTCTCCCACTCGTCTCGACGGTGTCGCCCAGCCCAGAGGATTACCAGGTCGCGAGACATCTGAAGCGCTCAGGCAGCATCGCTCGAGTCGGACAGGTAGAGCCCCCACTCTTCACTGAAAGCTAGGGACTTGAGATCTCTCATCCGATCGAGAAAGACGACGCCGTTGAGGTGATCGTAGGCGTGCTGGACGAGGCGAGCCTGGAGCCCATCCAGCGTCAGGTCCAGTGGCTCACCCCGGGCGTTCAGCCCCCGCAGCCTTACTTTGGGGTAACGGGGAACCAGGCCCTTGAGGCCGGGAACGGATAGGCAGGCTTCCCAGTCATAGACGAGATCCGCATGCTCCAGCTCCAACAGCGGATTGATGACTACCAGCTCCGACCGGCTCTGCCCGCCGTCGCCTTCGACAGGGGACAGCACCAGGATCTGATGGCCGGCGCCAACCTGAGTGGCGGCCAGCCCACTCCCGGACTCGAAATCCAGGGTTTCGATCAACTCACCGATCAGAGTCTGCATCTCGTCGGTGTCTAGCGAACTCGGGTCAACGGGTTCGGCCTGCAGTCGCAGGGCAGGATGGCCAAGCCGGACGATATTCTGCTTCATCTTCAAGACTCCCCCGTCAAATTGACAACGGCCCCCATTCTACTCGGACTGGGCTCTGCCAGCAGATGCTTTCGGCCTACTCGTGCCATTCCGTGCCATGTTATTCTGCGCCATCATGGAAACTGAGGGCTTTACCTGCGAAGGGAGTTCCAGCCGCAGGCGACGCCTTGTCAAAGGCCTCCTTCTCGGCAGTGCAGCTGTCGGCCTGCCGGCTCTCGCCAATGCTCTGATTGCCCGCCGCAGCGAGAAGCTTGGCTATCCCGCCTGGGGCCGCCAGGAGAGATTCTCCTGGCAGGAGAGAGAGATCTCCTTTCAATGCTTTGGTCTAGGTGCCCCACTCGTTCTCCTGCACAGTTTCGGCCCTGGACACGACTCGGAAGAGTGGAAACCAGCCAGCGAGCTTCTGGCGCGCAGCTTTCGCGTCTACGCCCCAGATCTCCTGGGTTGGGGCAGATCGGACAAACCGGCCATAACCTATGATGGCGCGCTCTACATTCAGCTCCTGGAGGACTTCTTACGGCGCGTCGTCGCGGAGCGCTGTGTACTCGTAGCCGCTGGGCTGCCAGCGACCTACGCCGTCCAGGTGGCCGCGGATCACCCGGAGCTGGTTAGGCATCTGGGCCTCGTGGTGCCGTTAGGTATCCAAGGTCACCGCGATGAGCCCGACATGAAGGATGCTTGGATTCATCGACTGTTGCGGTTCCCGATCGTCGGTAGATCGAGCCTCAACCTGTTTACCAGCCGGCCGGCCCTCGGCCAGTACCTGAGAAATGAAGTCTTTCAGTCTCCGGAGAAAGTCGATGCCTCCAGGCTCGACCACTACTATCGATCCAGCCATCAGCCAGGTGCTCACGCTCCCCTGGCTGCTTATCTGAGCGGGTACTTGAATCACAGCATCGCGGAAGCCGTATCGCGACTCAAAACCCCTCTCTGGCTTGCCTGGGGACGCCACGCCAAGAATCCACCGATCGAAAGCGCCGACCTCTGGCTTCATCACGTTCCATCAGCCGAGCTGGATGTGTTCGAGGACTGCGGCAACTATCCCCACCTCGAGGCCGGCCCCAGATTCAGCCAGCATCTCGAGTTCTTCCTCTCCAGATTCACCGACTGATCTGTATCCCATGGCCCGGGATGGGCGGGGTAGAATGTGCGCCGCAATGTCGATGCAAGTGAGGATTCGATGAGTGACCGACGCTTTCCCGACCTACCCTCAGGCTACCCCTTTCCCTCGCTCGAACTGGAGGTCCTGCGTGAGTGGCGGGAGAATGGGATCTTCGAGAAGAGCCTGGAGAAGACCCGCGGCGGAAAGGACTTCGTCTTTTTCGAGGGTCCTCCTACGGCCAACAACAAGCCCCATGTCGGCCACGTAGTAACCCGGGTCGTCAAGGACCTCTTTCCGCGATTCAGGACGATGCAGGGCCGTCACGTGGCTCGCAAGGCAGGTTGGGACACCCACGGGTTGGCGGTCGAGATCGAGGTCGAGAAGCAGTTGGGCTTCTCTGGCAAGGAAGATATCGAAGAGTACGGTGTCGTCGAGTTCAACCAGGCCTGCCTGGAAAGCGTCCACTCCTACGAACAGCAGTGGCGGGAAATGACCGAGCGAATCGGTTTCTGGATCGATCTCGACAGCGCTTACTTCACCTACTCGAATCGCTATATCGAGTCTGTCTGGTGGGCCTTGCAACAGCTCTGGGGCAAGGAGCTGCTGAGGGAAGACTACAAGATCCAGCCCTACTGTTGCCGATGCGGCACCACCCTGTCGAGCCACGAGGTGGCCCAGAACTACAAGGACACCGACGATCCGTCGATCTGGGTTCTGTTTCCAGCCAGAGCCGGCCAGGTGATCTCTACCATCGAAGGCAACGAGTGGTCGGTCCCCGAGAAATTGAGCCTCGTAGCATGGACAACTACCCCCTGGACACTGCTCGGACACTCTGGCCTGGCAGTAAACCCGGACCTCGTCTATCAGGTCGTCGAGCATCCCGAACGGCCCGGTGAGCATCTTCTATTTGCCGAAGGCCTCGAAACGCCGGTCCCAGTGGAGACACAGCTCGACGACCAGCGGGCGCGAGTCGACCTCCGCGGAATTCCTCCACAGGCACGATTCCTGGGCGCAGACCTGAAAGGCCTGCGTTACGACAGGCCGTTCGCCACGCAGCCCGCGGATCGAGTCCCAGACGACTCGCCGTTTTCCCCCCCGCCTTCCGACGAGGAGGGCTGGCGAGTCTTCACGGCCGAGTACGTGACAGCCAGTGAGGGAACCGGGTTGGTCCACACCGCCCCGGCCTTCGGTGAGGATGACTATCAGAGCGGAGTGAGGTTTGCTCTGCCCTTCTTCCTGACCGTCGACATGGAAGGCAAGGTCGTCGAGCGCCGAGGCATCGAGCCCTTTGCCGGAACCTGGGTCAAAGACGCCGACAAGGCGATCTCACGCGATCTGAAACAGCGGGGCCGCCTGCTCTACCAAGATCAGTACCGCCACAGCTACCCTTTTTGCTGGAGGTGCGACCAGCCCCTGCTCTATCTCGCAAGCAAGAGTTGGTTCGTCAAGACCACCTCGCACAAAGACCAGCTGCTCGAGTTGAATCAGCAAATCGACTGGCACCCCGCGCACGTCAAAGACGGTAGGTTCGGAAAATGGCTCGAGAACATGGTCGATTGGGCCCTTTCCCGCAAGCGCTATTGGGGTACGCCGCTGCCCGTCTGGGTGTGCGATCGATGTCCGAATCAGCAAGTGATGGGCTCCTTTGCCGAGCTCTTCACCCTCGCCGGCAAGCCGCTTCCCGACGACATCTACGACCGTGAGCTATTCGACCCACATCGCCCCTTCGTCGATCCCGAGGCCGAGAACCCGTTTGTCTGGCCTTGCAGTGAGTGCAGCGAAGGAACCATGGGCCGAGTCGAAGAGGTCATCGACGCCTGGTTCGACGCTGGATCCATGCCCTTCGCTCAGCAACACTATCCCTTCGAGAACACCGAACTAGTGGAAGATCGCATACAGTTTCCGGCTGATTTCATCGCCGAAGCGGTCGACCAGACCCGCGGCTGGTTCTACACCCTGCACGTATTGGCAGCCCTTCTTTTCGACTCCGTCGCCTACAAGACATGCATCGTCCTCGGGCACATCAACGATGAGCAGGGCCGCAAGATGTCGAAACGATTGGGCAACGTTACCGACCCCATGGAGGTCATCCCCGAGACTGGCGCCGACGCCCTGCGCTGGTACTTCTGCATCAACAATCCAGAGGTCAATTCGCGGTTCTCGGCGCGGCTTGTTCGCGAGGGGGCGCAGAACTTTCTCCTGCCACTGTGGAACGCCCTCTCGTTTTTCACCATTTACGCCAACTTGGATGAGTGGTCACCTGGCGCCGACTCCGTCCCGTTCGAACGCCGCCCCGCTCTGGATCGCTGGATCCTACTGAGGCTCGACCGCTTGGTCGAGGACACCACTCGGAGCCTCGAGGGCTACCGTGTGTTGGATGCAGCACGCCTCATCGAGGAGTTCGTTGACGACCTGACGAACTGGTACATCCGGCGGAGTCGGGGTCGCTTCTGGGCCCCTGCAGCGGAGGGCGGAGAGACCAAGGAGAGCGCCTATCAGACACTCTACGAGGTCTTCTGCGTTCTCGCCCGCGTGATCGCCCCCTTCACGCCGTTCATCGCCGATGTACTGCACCGACACCTGCTGCGCACCCAGGCCGGCGACAGCGTGGAGAGCGTCCACCTCGAAGAGTGGCCGCGAGCCGCGGCGCAGAGGGCCGACGAGAAGTTAGAGTCTGGCATGGCAGCTGTTCAACGCATCGTCCGTCTCGGACACGCGGCTCGCAACTCGCACAGCCTCAAGACCCGCCAGCCGTTGGCATCTGTGACCCTGGTGACGACGGATGACGAGCTGCCCGACCTGGTCGAGCCACATCTCGATGTCTTGCGCGAGGAGCTCAACGTCCGACAGGTGCTGTGGGCCGGCGACCGCTCGGCCTATGTGCACCACGAGGTGCGACCCGACTATCCCCGCTGCGGACCCCGGTTCGGCAAGCAGATGGCGGACCTCAAGAGTGCACTGGAGGCCGCAGACGGCGACGGCCTGGCCGCCGAGCTGGAGGACAGGGGTCTGGTGACTCTCGAGCTCGACGGCGAGACCGTCGAGCTCTCGCCCGAGGAGGTCGAGGTCCGAATGGTGGAGCAGGAGGAGACGGCCTCGCAGGGAGATCGCGAGCTGTTGGTGGTCCTGGATATCCACTTGTCTGAGGACCTCATTGCCGAGGGCTGGGCCCGCGAGGTAATCCACAGGATCCAGACGGCTCGAAAAGAGGCCAACCTGGACTACGCCGATCGCATTCGGGTTACGTACCTGACCGATCCAAAGCTGGCGGTCGCCATCGATCACTTCCGAGAGTGGATCTGCCGGGAGACCCTGGCGCTGGGTTTGGATGCGGCAGGCGAAGATCCTGCCGACCTGGTGGCGAAGCCAATCGAGGAGATGGACTTTCGCTTCGCCATCCAAACGACTGCAAGTTGAGTGAAAGGGAGCCCTCGAGAATGGCTGGGATCTTCAAAGCGTACGATGTTCGGGGCCTCTACCCGACGCAACTGAACGAACAAATCGCCCGCGACATAGGGCTCGCCTTCCGGTATCTGCTGGACGACGAGGACCGAGCCCATGGCAACACGGTAGTCGTGAGCAGGGACATGCGTGTTCACAGTGAGCCTCTTTGCGAAGCGCTCATTGACGGCTTGCTCTGCGGTGGCCTGGACGTCATGGACATCGGCCTCGCCACCACTCCGATGAACTACTTCGGGGTCGGTCACCTACAGGCTGCAGGTGGAATCCAGGTCACCGCCAGTCACAATCCTGCCGAGTACAACGGCCTCAAGTTCAGCCACAGCGAGGCCAGACCTGTCTCGGGGGACCACGGAATCCCCCTCCTGGAAGCGAGAGTTCAGGCGCAAGAGCTGCCGCCGGCCGCCCACAGGGGGAGCCGTAGCCGCGGAGATGTGTTGGCCAGCTATGGGGAGCATGTGCTGTCGTTTCTGGACCCCCCCGCAGGCAGACGACTCAAGGTCGTCGCCGACGCCGCCAACGGTATGGGGTCTCTCTATCGCCCCCTTCTGGAGCAAATGGATCTGGACTTGAATACCCTGTATTTCGAGCTCGATGGCAGTTTTCCGAATCACGAGGCCAATCCCTTGAAGCTCGAAAACCTGCGTGATTTGTCGACCCGAGTGCGGGAAGTCGGGGCCGGCCTGGGCGTCTGCTTCGACGGCGACGCCGACCGCGCAGCCTTTGTCGACGAGAACGGCACACCCGTCGGGAGTGACCTTTCAACGGCTCTCATCGCTGGCGAGCTTCTCAAGCGAGCACCTGGTCAGCCCGTGCTCTTCGACCTGAGGTCGTCCCGCGCGGTGGGCGAGTACATCCTCGAGTGCGGTGGTATCCCGGTACGCGAGCGGGTCGGACACTCTTTCATGAAGGCCACGTTGCGACAGAAGAATGGCGTCTTCGGCGGCGAGTTGGCAGGACACTACTACTTTCGGGACAACTACTACGCGGACTCTGCTCTGCTGGCTGTGGTCGAGGTGGTCAATCTGCTGCGTAGAGAGGGCAAGAGTCTCTCCGAGCTGGTGGCTCCGATCGCTCGATATGCCAAGACGCCCGAGATCAACTTCGTCGTGGAAGACAAGCAGGGAAAGATCCAGGAGCTCGCCGCGCGGTTTGACGACGGGCAGATCGACTACCTGGACGGGGTCACCGTGCAATATGAAGACTGGTGGTTCAATGTCCGACCTTCCAACACCGAGCCTTATCTGCGCCTGGTCATGGAGGCGGCTACCGACAAGGACCTGGCGCAGCATCGAGACGAGCTGTTTGCCATTCTGGGCACTCCAGTCGACTAGGAGACTGGAGCTTTTCCATCCTAGCCCGCAGCGATAGAAAAGCGCCGCCGACAGGATCTGCCGGCGGCGCTGGCTCATTGAACAGCTGAGAAGTTCAGTCGCGACTGCCGCCCAGTAGGCCGGCACGCATCAGGAAGTACAGCAACTGCATGATGCTCGCCGCTGCAGCCGCAACATAAGTCAGAGCTGCTGCATTCAGTACCTTGTCCATACCCTGTCGCTCCTGCGCCGAGACGATTCCATACTCGACGGCGAGCTTCTTGGCCCGGTTCGACGCGTCGAACTCCACCGGCAGCGTGACCATTTGAAAAGCCAGCAGACCACAGAATAGGAGCACACCCGCCATGAAGAGCCCGGTCGAGGACAAGAACAGACCGAACATCATGCCGTAGAAACCGAGTGTCGAGCCCAGGCTGGCCGGCTTGACGAGAATGGATCTGATCCACATCGGCTTGTAGGCCGTGGCATGTTGGACGGCATGTCCGGCTTCGTGGCAGGCCACTCCCACAGCGGCGATGGACGCAATGCTGTAGACCGGCTCCGACAGCGCAAGGGTCTTGTTCACAGGATTGTAGTGATCCGACAGCCTTCCCGGTACAGGCTTGATTTCCACGTCCCGGATGCCGGCCTGCTCCAACATGGCCTTGGCGGCCTGAGCACCGGTCATGCCGTTCATCGTCCTCACCTTCGAGTACTTCTTGAAGGTGGATTTCGTCTTGAAGCTGGCCCAAACCGACAATAGCAGGGCAGGCGCCAGGAACAGAAAGTACATCGGGTCGAATACCACGGGCTCACTCCTCCTTCTCAGCTGACCGAAACCGTTCTCTCACAGACATTATTCCAGAATCTGTCGAAACGGAGTGTGCCACAATCGGCCACCGGGAGGAAATTGCACGTGCAAAAAGAAACACCCAAGTCCGTAGCCCTGGTAACCGGTGGCAACCGCGGTATCGGTCGAGCCATCGTTGAGGCCCTCGCCAAGGAAAACTGGCGGATCTTCTTCTGCTCGCAAAGCACCGAGAGCGCTGCAACTGCTTCGCAGGAGCTCGCCCAGTCGTTCCCAGGGCAGATATCAGGAAGGGTCTGCGATGTGGGCCAGCAGAGCCAAGTCGACGACCTGGTCTCGTGGGTGACGAGCGAAGCCGGACGAATCGACTGCCTTGTCAACAACGCCGGAATCGGGCATTTCGGACCCGTGGATGAGATCTCGGGTGAGGACTGGAGGCGTCTCATTCGCACCAACCTCAACGGGACCTTCTACGCGATTCGAGCCGTGACGCCCTGGATGAAGAAACAAGGCGAGGGCTGGATCATCAACATCGCCTCTCTCGCCGGCAAGAACCCTTTCGCCGGGGGCAGCGCCTACAACGCGAGCAAGTTCGGCATGGTCGGACTCTCGGAGGCGAGCATGCTCGATCTTCGCCCGTTTGGAATCCGGGTTGCTGCCATCCTGCCTGGCAGCGTGCAAACCGGGTTCAGCCATCCGAAGCCAGGAGCCGACGACGGCTGGAAGTTGGCGCCCGAGGATATCGCTCGCACAGTGCTCGACCTCCTGCGCCATGAGAGCCGCTCGCTGCCCAGCCTCGTGGAGATTCGCCCCAGCAACCCGCCGAAGCGGTAGCGACAGGTCCTGAGGGTTGAGAACACTGCGGTCTACAGAATCCGCATCACTTCGTCGCCGTAGAGCAATGGCGGGCTCGATGGCTCAGGAGAACCGCCAAGTGGCTCCACTGTGATGCTGACCGCAATGGTGCCGCCAGGCATGGTCTCCGAAGTCAGCTCGGTGCGGGATCCAGGTCTGGGATCGAAGGTCCCTGCACTGACCTGGGAGCCCTCTTCGGTGATGAACCAGAGCTGGTAGGCCCGATCCTCGGGGCTCGGCTCGAGCCCGTCGATGCGTAGGTACCAGTGTTGATGATCGGGTGCCACGAACAGCGTCGCCGTCGGCGGCGCTTCGGCCAGTCGCTCCTCCATCGGATAGAGGCTGCAGACCTCTACTCCCGAAGCGGCCAGCACCGACAGCTTGGCTTGTGCCTCCACGAGCTCCTGTTGATACCGCTCCAGCTCTCCGGATTGCAGATTCACCTCTCTCAGATGACCTGTAATCTTCGCTATCTCCTCCTGCTGACGCTCCATCTCGACGCGCTGCCATCCAGACACACCCAGGACAGCCAAAAAAAGGCCTGCCGCGAGTGGTAGAGCCCACTTCCTCCAACCGCTGGCACCTCTCGTCGGCCACCATGCGGCGATCCGCTCCTCCTGCTTGGCGACCCGACCTCCAACCTCGCCACTCAGGCTGGCCATGAGCCTCTTTTTCGTCGCCGGCGAGGGTTGTACTGGATCGAGCTCGTATGGCAACAGACCGACGATCTCGAGAAGGCTCCGCAGCGGACTCTCACCGGTGTCGCCTTGGATTTCCGGGGCTGGCACGACGCCCTCGTTCAGACGATCCAACAGATCGCCTGCCAGTCGGTCTTCCAGGGTCACGGTAGCCTCATGGTCCTGACTCACAACAGGTCTCCAATCTCTTCCCGCAAGGCCGCTCGCAGCTTCTTCATGGCCAGCAGGGTTCGAGTCTTCACGGTGCCCAATGGGATTCCAGTCTGCTCTGCGATCTCGCTCTGGGTGGAGCCACCGTAGAAGGCCAACTCCAAGACCTGACGTTGCTCTGGAGGCAGCTTCGACATTTCCTCGCCGAGGCGCCGCTGTCTCTCGTGCAGTAGTACGTCTCCCACACCGGTCGGGGATGTATGCGAGGCCGGCTTCTCCTGCTGAGCAGCCGTCACGGTACGCATCTGAACTTGTCGACTCCTCAAGCGGTCGATAGCCCGGCTGCGGGTGATCAGCACCAGCCAGGTGGAGACCGAGGACCTCTTCGGGTCGTATCTGGCTGCCTGATTCCAGACCTGAAGGAAGGCCTCCTGCAGGATCTCCTCGGCGTCCTGGGAATTGCCCAAGACGCGATAGGCCAAGGCCAACAGCATGCTCGAAAAACGGTCGTAGAGCTCGGCCACTGCCTCCTGATTCCGGTCCACAATGGCACTGAGCAACTCCTTGTCATCGATCCTTGATGGGTTGCCGGAGCCAGCGCCTGGAGGATTGTCGGAAGGCTGCATCTCGAGATGTCGGTCCTGTCAGGGGGTGTCGGTAGGATAGCATGCAGCCATGGCCTCCCCGGCTCGACGAATGACGGTTATTGGAGGCTCCGTTTGTTCGGATGACGAGCGTCGACTGGCGCTCGAAACCGGTCGGGAGATCGCCCGAGCCGGTGCGATTCTGCTGTGCGGAGGACGGAGCGGAGTCATGGAGGCTGCCGCCGAGGGTGCTCAGTCCGAGGGCGGCTCTACGGTGGGAATCATGCCAGGATCCGGCCCCGATGAAAGTCCTCCCAACCCCTATATCGGATTGCCCATCTACACCGGGATCGGACAGGCCCGAAACCAGGTCCTGGTGCTGTCAGGCGAAGCCGTGATCGGCATTGGAGGCAGTTGGGGCACGTTGACTGAGATCGGCTTGTCGATCCGACATGGCATCCCGGTCGTCCTGCTGGACAGCTGGACCCTCGAGCCTCCCGACGGCAAACCCGAACCTCTTCTCCACCGCGCTTCGAGCCCGGCCGAAGCTGTCGAAATCGCCATACGCGCTGCCAACGGGGTCCCTCGAGGATGACCGAAACCGCCAAGCACGATCGACCGGAAGCGCCCCGCCAGCCCGCCATCCGAGTGATGATGATGCCCAGGGACACCAATGCCTTGGGGACGATCTTCGGCGGCATCATCCTCTCCTATATCGATCAGGCAGGTGCCGTGGAAGCGCACCGTCACGCCAAGGGCCGACTCGTCACCGTGGCCATGCGCGAGGTCGAGTTTCACCAACCGGTCTTCGTCGGTGACCTGGTGAGCTTCTATGCTGAGCCCATTCGCCTCGGCAACACCTCCATCACGATCAAGGTCGTAGTCGAGGCCGAGCGCCGCACCAGCGGTGGCGATCGGGTCCTGGTGACCCAGGCCGAGGTGGTCTTCGTGCAAGTCGACCGAGACAATCGACCCATTCCCCTCGCCCGTCGATAGGCCCCAGCCGGCAACCGAACAGCTGATCTTCTGCGGGGGCTAGTCCGCCCGGAAAGGCTCGTAGCAATTGCGGCAGCGGGCTTCGTAGGCCTCGACATCGCCGACCTGCACCTGCTCCTGGCCTCCAGCGATGCGTTGGCTGTAATGCGCCAGCCCGCCGCAACGGACGCATACGGCGTGCACCTTGTCGACGAATTCGGCCAGCGCCAGGATCTGCGGCATGGGACCAAAGGGCCGGCGCTCGTAATCCTGATCGAGGCCGGCCACGATTACCCGTACCCCGCGATCGGCCAACTGGCTGACAGTCCCGACCAGACCGTCGTCGAAGAACTGAGCTTCGTCGATGCCGATCACCTCCACCTCGGGCTCGGCTCGGCGTAGCAACTCGGCCGAGTCGGCTACCGTGCAGGCATCCACAGTCCGGTTGTCCCGGGTCACCAACACCTCCGGGCCGTGCCTCGAATCCAGGACGGGCTTGAACACCTGGATCCGCTGGCGGGCGATGAGAGCCCTGCGTAGACGGCGTAGGAGCTCCTCACTCTTGCCCGAGAACATGCCGCCCGTGACCACCTCCAAGCGGCCCGGACGTCCTTCGTGAATCTTCGCGTCGGAGGGCATGGCACCGCGGATGGTATCGCGCTCTCCTCTCTCTGTCATCCGCTGCACCTCGCATCCCACAGCTGCTAAGCTCCGGCCCCTATGGAACGTGGCGACAGGATCTTCACCTATGAGGAGGCGCTGGATACCTTCCCCGCCATTCGCGATCTGACAGATCGAGCGATCCATCAGATTCGGGCCATTTACAACGGCATTCAAAGCCGCGAGGAGATGGAGCGGCGACAGAACGAACTGGAGGGCGCCACCTCTCAGGTCATCGAAGCCTGGTCTGAAGAGGTCACCGCGATTGGGTGCCTGGTCAAAGGCCTGTGGCTGGTCGATTGGGACTGTGGCGACGGTTTCTACTGCTGGCGCTACCCAGAGGGCTCCATCGGGCACTTTCACTCCTACGACGACGGATTCGACGGTCGAATGCCCATCAACTGAGCTCCCTGGCCACGGGTCCAGAGTGCCGATGAGATGACTCTGAAAGGGAATTCTCCGTCGCACCGCTATGTTTTCAAACCTGACCCGATGAATCACTGCCCTGCCGCCGCGAGATAGCAG
Source organism: Thermoanaerobaculia bacterium (assembly GCA_947259195.1). GTDB lineage: Bacteria > Acidobacteriota > Thermoanaerobaculia > Multivoradales > JAHEKO01 > JAUVRX01. The sequence continues at coordinate 24,945 of CAMYLC010000058.1, forward strand.
GCATGTGGGGCGAGTCGACTATCGACGAGACCAGAAGAACCGAGAGGAGCGACACCGATGGAACCCACCACACAGGCCCCGAGTTCGGAGACCCCCGGTGCCGGCGACCAGGACCCCATCACGTTGACCGATAAAGCCGTCCAGATGATCAAGATCACACGTGAGCAAGAGGGAATCGAAGAAAGCCATGGCCTGAGAGTTGCCGTGAGAGGTGGTGGTTGCAGTGGGATGGAGTACGCCCTCGACTTCGAGCGTCAGTCGAGGGATAACGACTTCGTCATCGCCTACGACGGCTTGCAGGTCTACATCGACGCCATCAGTGCCCGCTATCTCCAGGGCACGGAAATCGACTATGTCCTGGGAGCGACCGGGGCGGGATTCAAGTTCAACAACCCGAACGCCACGGGTAGTTGCGGTTGCGGATCTTCGTTCTCCGTCTGAAACAAGCTGGCAGCTCGGTCGGTCTAGGCGCTCGAGGGTGACCTCACCACCTTCGCCCGCCCTCCACCCTCGAGGTCCAGCCGAGTACCCACTTCTGCCGCCCGACGCTGCAGCATCGCGATACCCACTACCGAGCCCAATCGAGGCGAGAAGGTAGCGCTGGTCAACGTGCCGGCCTGTCTATCCTCGAGAGAGAGCACCGATCCCGGGCAGGGAACCTCGTCCAGGTCGATAGCGAGCCCACAGAGGAACTTGCTGACCTGGCCTCTGTAGTGCAATCGAGCCACCACCTCCTGTCCCAGATAGCAGCCCTTGGAGTAGCTGACCGCTTCGTCTTCACCGGTCTCCTGCGGCAGATTGGCCTCTCCGAAATCCCTTCCGAACCACGGGATCCCGGCCTCGATACGGAACCGATCCAGAGCCTGGTATCCAACCAGTCTCGCCCCGAAAGGTCGACCTGCATCCAGCAGGCGACTGACGAGTGCTTCGGCATCGGCAGCCGGCGGCCAAACCGTCAGGGCGGGTACGCCCCAACGCCCGTCCGAAGAGACCAAAACCTCGCCGCTACTCTCCCTCTCGATCGCCAGGTGACGAACCCGCCACGGGCGATCCGGCAACAGGGCGGGCTCGAAGACCAACTCGAGAGCGGCTCGCGCCTGCGAGCCGACGAGCGTCAGCGGCATCAGACCCTTAAGCGGCTCGATCTGCACACGATCGATGACGATGAAGCGCTTCAGGTGATCGAGAAGCCGGGGACCCTGGCCAGCGGGAAGCTCGAGCCAAACGGAGTCCTCGAGCACTCTGATGGTGGTGTCTGCCTGAATGTGCCCTTTGGCATCGAGGACAAAGCCATAGGCGCCTTCGCCGAGCCCGAGCCCAGCGATCTCGCAGGTCACTTTTCCATTTAGGTACGTCACCCGATCCTCACCACGAACACGCAGAGTGTCGGGCCAATTGCGAGCTACGACTCCGACCCCGTCCACCAGGGCCTCGTACTCGGCCTCCACGGAACCGTAGTTAGAGACTACTTCGGTGCCCTCATCGAGCCGCATCAACTCGCCTCCCAGACCCTGTAGCAACGCCGAGCTGGCATGGGAGTTGCCTGGCACTCGAGGAGAATCCGGCATGTCAGGAGTCTACCAACCCGTCAACTGTGCCCCTCACCCTGGCTCGACAGGTACAATGCGCCGGTGTCCGAAATTCGGTCCTTTGGCCTCCAAGCAGGCGACGGCAGAGAGCTGCTGGGGGTCATCCATACCCCGCAACAGAATGGCCCAAGGCCGACGGTTGTCGTCTGTCACGGCTTCAAGGGCTTCATGGAATGGGGGTTCTTTCCCTATCTGGCAGAGCTGCTGGCGGAGCGAGGATTTGCCGTGGTCCGATTCAACTTCACGGGCTCTGGAATGAGGCCCGGCGATGAGCTCGTCACCGACACGGAGGCCTTCGGCCACGCCACTTTCAGCCAGGACCTGAGAGACCTGGAAAGGGTTCTGGCAGCGCTGGGTACCGAGATAGGGGAAGGCTTGGTCGATCCCGAGAGGATCGGCTTGTACGGGCACAGTCGCGGTGGCGGAATCGCCACGCTGGCCGCCGCCCGGCACGTCTGGCGCAGAAGACTCCGCGCCCTTGTCACCTGGGCGGCGGTGAGCTCTTTCGACCGCCTGACGCCCGAGGACAAGGAGGCCTGGCGACGATGTGGGTACGTCACTGTGGTCAATGGCCGCACGGGCCAACAGTTGGCTGTCGACGCAATGGTTCTCGAGGACCTGGAGAGCTTCCGGCACCACCTCGATCCACAGGCTGCAGGCTCGGCCAGGCTGGCACCATGGTTGATTCTGCACGGCGACCAGGACGAGACCGTGCCCGTGAACGAGGCCCGTCTACTCGCTACCCATGCAGCCGCACCTTGCCAGCTGAACCTGATTCGGGGCGGCAACCACACCTTCGGAGTCAAGCACCCCTTCGACGGCCCCACGCCACAGCTGATAGAGGCTCTCAACGCCACTCAACAGTGGTTCCGGACGTACCTCGGCTGACCTGGCTGACAGGATTTCAAGACCCAAAGACCGGGTGGATTCGCTCGGCCTCCCCCAACTCCGCCAGAACCCAATCGGCACCGGATGCCTCGAGATGCTCGCGGGACGTGTATCCCGTGGCCACCGCAGCCGCCCTGATGCCATGGGCCCGGGCGCAGGCAACGTCCCGCGGGCTGTCGCCCACAATAAGGGTTTCCCGTGGTTCGAAGGGGCGACCCCGATCCTGCAAGGCCCGCTCCAGCGCCACCGGGGGTAGGTCGGAGCGATCGGCCCGGTCGTCACCGAAGGCACCAAACGGAAAGAACCGATTCAGGTCGAAGCAGGCGAGCTTGCTCCGGGCTCCGCCCTCCCAGTTGCCCGTCAGTAGCCCAAGAGTCACGTCGGAAGCCTCTTCTAGCTTTGTGAGCACGGCTACGACATCTGGCAGGAGCTTCATGTCATCAGCCGTAAGCTGCTCTCTCATGCGACCGAGATAGACCTCCTTGAGATCGGGCAGCAGGCTGAAAATCCGCTCTTCAGGGACTCCGGCCCCCTGCATCAATTCGGTGACGATCTGTGGGTCCGTCTTGCCTGAGAAGCTGTGGTTGTCGATGTTCCCTGCCTGGCCGTAGACACTCTGGAGAGACTCGCCAAACCACCGGCGCAGACGACGCCCACCCTTGAGAAGGGTGCCATCGATATCGAAGAGAATCAGCCGGGGACGGAACGAATTCATGACATGCACCCTGCGAGTTGACCGCCGGAGGGTCTATTCTCCAGACTCTCGCCACGAGGGCGGTGCCTTGGTTGCAAGGAAAGTCGCAATTCCGCGCCGGCAGTCCTCGGTCGCCCGCGCTTCCGCGTTGGCGACGGCTGCCCGCTGCAGCGCCTCCTCCAGGGGTAGCCCCTGGACCTCCAACAGAAGCCGCTTGGTGCGCGCGACCGATTCCGAGCTCGCCCTCTCGAGGATTCCGATCGCCAGCTGTTCGCCCGCATCGCGCAGATCGTCTTCGGCTACAACCCGGTTGACGAGACCGGTGTCGAGAGCCTTTTGCGCCGTGATGAACTCCGGGTTGAGTAGCATCTCTCGGATGTCCGAGCCGCGCATGCGCAGTGGCAGATAGGTCGCGACCAGGGCAGCTACGAAGCCGATGCGCACCTCGCTGTAGAGAAAACGGGAGGTTGCCGTGGCCACCACGAAATCGTGTGCCGTGGCCAGGCCGCAGCCACCGGCCACGCAAGCGCCCTGGACCATCGCCACTGTCAGCGCCTCCTGCCGCAGTACCGACTCGAAAAGGTCTCGCAGACGGCCGGAATCCTCTCGGTTCGCCTCCGGCCCCGCTTCCAGCAGGTTCCCCAGGTGCGTCAAATCGGCGCCGGCCGAGAAGTGCTTTCCGGCGGCGCCCAATAAGACAGCTCGGATTCCCTTAGCTCGGAGGTCGCTTGCATAGAGCTCGGTCAAGGCTTCCACCAGACCCGGAGACAGGGCGTTCGCACGAGCTGGATCGTTCAGGGTCACCCGGAGGAGATCCCTTTCCTGCTTCGTCTCGAGGAATTTGTGGATCATGGCGAGGACACCGACCTGTTACTTCAGGTCTGCAGAACCCCGGTCTTGAACTCGCCGATGCGTGGATTCTGTGCGGCACAGGCCAACGAGCGGGCCAGGATCTGGCGAGTTTCCTTGGGATCGATGATGGCGTCGACCCAGAGGCGTGCAGCAGCATACCGTGGGTCGGTCGCCTTGGCGTAGCGTTCCTGAATTCTGGACAGGAGCTCGTTCTTCTCCTCTTCCCAAACGTTCTCGCCGCGCCCTTTGAGCTGGATTGCCAAGAGCGTCTTGGAGGCCTGTTCTCCTCCCATGACCGCGATGGCGGCCGAGGGCCATGCATAGAGGAATCTAGGGCCATACGCCTTGCCACACATGGCGTAGTTGCCCGCCCCGAAGGAGTTGCCAACGAACAGCGTGATCTTGGGCACCACCGAGTTAGCAACGGCGTTGACCATCTTCGCACCGCTCTTGATGATTCCTCCCTGCTCGGCTCGGCTGCCAACCATGAAGCCGGTCACATCCTGCAAAAAGACCAAAGGGATCTTCTTTTGGTTGCAAAGCTCTACGAACCGGGCCCCTTTGTCGGCCGAATCCGAGTAAAGGACACCGCCTATTTGCAGCTCCCTGTCCTGGTTGCCTGTGCCCGTCTTGCGGGCCACAATGGATCGCTGATTGGCTAGAATTCCCACCGGCCAACCCTTGATCCATGCCGTTCCGCAAACGAGTGTCTTGCCGTATGTGGCCTTGTACTCGTCGAACTCGCTGGCATCCACCAGCCGGGCCAGGAGCTCGTGCGTGTCGTACGGGCGTGAATGATCGTCGGGAACGATGCCGTAGATCTCCTCGGCCGCATACAGAGGCTCGCGCTCTTCTCGACGGGCGAAAGGTGCTGTTTCACCCCTGGCCAGCTGCTCGAACTGGCTGCGGATCTTGGCCAGGCAGCTCGCGTCGTCGGGGTGTCGGTGGTCGACGACTCCAGAGATATCGCACTGCACCATCGCACCACCCAGCTCTTCGTTGCCGATCTCTTCACCGATGGCTGCCTTGACCAGATGGGGACCTGCCAGGAAGATCGACCCTTCACTCTCCACGATGTGGGACTCATCGCTCATGATGGGCAGGTATGCACCTCCCGCCACGCAAGGTCCCATGATGGCCGCCATTTGGAAGACACCTTCGGCCGACAGACGAGCGTTGTTGAAGAAGGCCCTACCGAAGTGCTCTTTGTCGGGAAAGATCTCGTCCTGCAGCGGTAGGAAGACTCCAGCCGAGTCCACCAGGTAGACGATGGGTAGACGGTTTTCGAGCGCTATCTCCTGGGCTCGCAAAACCTTCTTGCAGGTCATGGGGAACCAGGCGCCGGCCTTTACGGTCGCGTCGTTGGACACGACTACGACATCGCGATCATGGATCGTGCCGATCCCGGTGACGACTCCGGCGGCAGGTGCACCTCCATATTCCTCGTAGAGCCCATGGGCCGCCCACAGGCCCAGCTCGACGAACTCGGAGTCCGGATCACACAACTCCGCTACGCGCTCGCGAGCCGACATCTTGCCCTTGTCTTGCTGGCGCTTGAGTGCCTTGACGCCACCTCCGAGGTGGATCTCGGCCTCCTGACTCCGGAGATCCTTGAGCGTAGTGCGCCAGTGGTCCAGCCGGCGCTGGAACTCGTCGTCCCGTTTGAGTCTGCTCTCCAGGATTGTCAATTCGATCTCCTTGCAGAGTCCGCCATTATAAGCCCGAGTTCCATTCTCCTCGTTTCTCCGCATCTGGCCGGGTGCTACCATTCCGGCTGTGAAGATCCGTGTCCTTGCCTTTGCCAGCGCTGCAACCGCTGTTGGCGCAAGCGAAATCGAGCTCGATCTACCAGCGGACGACGGCCTGGAGAGCCTGAAGAGGACGCTGTCACGGAACTATCCTGATCTGGTCCCGATCTGGGATCGACTGGCGGTGGCCATCGATGGCGAGTTGGTGGGTCCCGATGCGAAGCTACACGAAGGGGCGGAAGTGGCGTTGCTGCCGCCGGTTTCTGGCGGTCGCCCAGCTCGAGCTCTAATCGCGGAAGATCCGATAGACATTGCTGGGCTGGTGAGGGAGACCATTCCCGCAGACTGCGGCGCATCCGTCCTGTTCGTAGGCACGGTCCGCAATCATCACCAAGACCGGGAGGTCGTGCGCCTCACCTACGAAGCCTACAAGCCCATGGCCGAAGCCGCTCTGGAGAGAATAGCCCGCGAGTTGGAATCTGCCACCGAGGGACTCAGGGTACACATCGTCCACCGTCTCGGTACTCTGGCCGTAGGTGAAAGCAGTGTAGTGATTACTGCCGCTGCCGCTCACCGCGCGGCGGCCTACGACGCCAGCCGGGCGGCTCTCGAACGACTCAAGCGTGAAGCTCCCATATGGAAGCGTGAATGGTACTCCGACGGCAAAGCAGTCTGGCGAGAAGAAGAGCCCCTCGGAGAACCGTCGTCCGGTGACTAGCGATCGAAGGCGATCGCTTGCGGCAGCGGAGCGGCCTGGAATCGCAACCAGGTCTTGAAGCTGGCATCCAATTCGACTTCGTCGGCGTCCAGACTCTGTGCCAGAAGATCTGGCGTGAGACTCTCACCAGAGGCAACCGCCTCCAGAAAGGCGCGGAAGCCGGCCGGATCAGCGCCAGGCGCATCACTCAATAGGAATCGAATCCAGAAGGAGCTCAGAGAATAGAGGAGAGATTCCCGCTGCGGAGCGTGGAATTCTTCGCTGCCCATCTGCACCAGATCGGAAAGATCTGGGAGTCCAGAGCCATCCAGAGCTTCGATCAGCCGGCTGGCGGAAACCACCCCTCCGAAGTGCCGAGTCTCGGTTCCTGACACCACGCTGTAGCCTCCGAGCTCTCCTGGCACCAAGCGACCCGAGTCGTCAATTCGCGATTCGGCCAGATCGTCTGCCATGCCTTCGCTCAGCCAAGGTGGCAAGGCAGGTCCCAGCCCCCGACGATTGATCAGGTGCGTCAGCTCGTGCGCCAGCGTCGACACCACTGCCTCACGCGGTAGGTCTTCGGAGTGCAGGGCCACGTATCCACGGGCAGGCGCAGCATGCCCACCTTTTTCGGCCGGAATCCTCTCGTCATCGGAGATGAACGCTTCGTACGAGCCTTGCGACGCGAACAAGAAAATCGACTCAGCAGCCTCGCCGATCGGGGTCAGACCGAATCGCTCTCGATAGGTTGCCTCGAGACTCCTGGCCATCAGGCTGCACGACTCGGACACAGAAGCACCATCGACATCCGTGTAGAGGGTGTAGGGGCCACAAGGCGCCTCGATTCCCCCGCCTGCCATGAACGACCGAGCTCGCCTCACCTTCTTCGGAGTCGGTTCGACTGCGGCCAGTGGCAGAACGGGCTCGGGTTGCTGCAGGCGTTCCGTCGATGGCTCTTCGTAGCCCTCCAGCCTGATCCACCCCTCCAGGCCACCTTGATCCACTGAGTATCGGTAGATGTGGAACCAGTCTCCGCGCCGCTCGATGACCGAGTAGTTGCCGAGAAGCTCGACCGTTGCACGGACCTCGCTGTCGAGCATCGGTGAGACCTGAACACGAGTACCGGGCTCCACCCACACCTGCGGACGGGCACTCACCCGGTCGGAAACCACCGCTTCGACCAGAATCTCTCCCTGTCCGCTCTCACCTCCTGAGAGCTGCCCACCGCCGAGCTTCTCCCTACCCCCAGAGGGAGCCGAATAGGCGGCCCGAAACCGAGACGCCAGCGTCCCGACGAGAGGCCACTCTTCGGCCCGGCGCACCAAGTCCGACCCGGGGTTTCGACTCAGCCAGGCAAAGGCTCCGAACACCGTCACCGCCAGCAGGAGAACAAGTCTCGGATCGGCGGAGAAAAAGCGGCGCATGCGACGGTTCGAAGGGGGGGTTTCCGATTCCGGGCTGCTTCTAGGGCAACGCCGCCAAAACGAATTCGTGCAGATCCTCTTTCAGCTGTCTCAAAGAGGGTAGGTGGATATACATCATGTGACCGGCATCGTAGTAGCCCATGGAGATGTTGTGCCGCAGCGACTCATCCAGGCCAAGATGGTCGAAGGTGTATTGAGTGGCGAAATAGGGCGTTGCCAGATCGTAGTACCCGTTGGCTACGAAGACCTTCAGACTGGGGTTCCTGGTCATGGCCTCGCGCAGGGTCTCCGCCACGTTGACATACCGGTTCTCATAAGTACCAAAGTTCCAAGGTCGCACCCTGCCGCTGAGAATCTCGTACGGCAGATCGATCTCGAATCCCAACTCGCGTCGCACGTAGTCGTTGAGAGTTGCGGTGTAGGGACCCTGGATCGCGGCGTAACTCGGGTCGAACTCGTAGGTCTCGGCCGCGGCATCCCGGTCGATCCCCGTGAATCGACTGTCGAGTCGGCCGACGGTGAGCCTGTCGTCACGACGTAACTGCTTGACGAAGCGATGTATCCGAATCCGCAGATTCGTCTGCAGCACATAGTCGCGACTCAGGCCCGTATAGCGCGCCAGGCGATCGGCGATGCGCTCTCGCTCATGCTCTCCCAGGGTGTCTCCCCTGATCAGTGCCTGCGCATACTCTCCCAGGGCGAAGGCCTCGACCTCGTCCAGCGTGGACCGCAGATCACGCTGCAGATCGCCGTCCAGCCGCTGGTGATACCAGGCCGTTGCGGCGTAGGTCGGCAAGAACAGAATATACGGTAAGTCGTTGCCGACGTCGAAGCGGGCGGTCTGGAAGTTGAGGATCGACGAGACCAGCATGATGCCGTTGAGGTACATGCCGTGACGACTCTGGAGGTATCCCGACAGGCCGGCGGCGCGGGTCGTACCGTAGCTCTCGCCGATCAGGAACTTCGGCGATGCCCAGCGCTCGAACCGACTCGTGTACAAGCGGATGAACTCACCTACCGCCTCGACGTCTCCCTCGACGCCGTGGAACTGCTGTGGGTCCTCGTCGGGTACTGCCCGACTGAAACCGGTAGTGACCGGGTCGATGAAAACCAGATCGGTCACATCCAGGAGCGAGTACTCGTTATCCACCAGCTCATAGGGAGGCGGCAAGGCATGGCCGTCGTCGGTCATCAGAACCCGGCGCGGCCCGAGAAGCCCCAGGTGGAGCCAAACCGAGGAGGAGCCCGGTCCTCCATTGAACGAGAATGTCAGCGGGCGCTGGCCAGGATCGCTGATGCCGTCCAGGGTATAGGCCATGTAGAAGACAGAGGCCTTCCGAGTGCCTTCTTCGTCCTTCAGAATCAGGGTGCCTGCGGTTGCTTTGTAGGCCAGGCTTCGGCCACTCACCGTTACCGTGTGAGAGGTCTCTGACAAAAGCTCTTCGAACGTCCAGGGCTCGGCCTGTTTCTCGACCTGGCCGGCCTCCGCCTTCTCCTCCTCCGCCAAACCCGGCACAGGACTCAACATCAGCATCCCGAGAGCCACCACGAAACCCACAGGTCTTCTATCCACGCTTGCTCCTCCTCCCGAGGTCGAGCCTCACGCGATTCCCTACTCCCTCAGTACTGAGGTACCGACGGATCGATCCTCTTGCTCCAGGCATCGATTCCTCCGACCAGATTGAACGTGTTGGCAAAGCCCATCCGCCGCAAAAAATCCACGGCGTGGGCAGAGCGGTGGCCGTGATGACAGTAGACGACGGTCTCGGCATCTGGATCCAGCTCTTCGAAACGACGTGGCAGCGTTTGCAGCGGCATGAGTAGTGAGTCATCGAGTCGGCTGGTCTGGTGCTCGAGTGGAGTCCGAACATCCAGCAACAAGATCTCCCGGCCTTCTTCCAACCAGGTCACCAGGCTCTCGGGAGTTACGTTGACCGACTCGGTCGAGGCCTCATCCGGGACCAGACCACAGAATCGGTCGTAGTCGATGAGCTCGGTCACCGTCGGGCTATCCGAGCAGACGGGACACTCCGGTCTCTTCTTGAGCCTCACCTCGCGAAACCTGGTTTGCAGAGCGTCGAAGAGGACCAGGCGGCCGATCAGCGGATCTCCGACCTCCAAGATCAACTTGACGACCTCGTTCGCCTGCAGGCTGCCGATGATCGCCGGCAGGATCCCCAGGACCCCTCCCTCGGCACACGAAGGGACGAGGCCTGGCGGGGGCGGCTCGGGGAACAGGCATCGATAGCAGGGTCCGCGGGCGCCCCAGAAGACCGAAGACTGACCCTCGAAGCGGAAGATGGAGCCGTAGACATTGGGCTTGCCGGCCAGCACGCAGGCGTCATTGACCAGATACCGTGTCGGGAAATTGTCGCTGCCGTCCACCACGATGTCGTAGCCCGACAGCAGCGTCATGGCGTTCGTGGCGTCGATCCTCTCCGCATGGCCCACCAACTCGATCAGAGGGTTGATCTCGCGCAGGCGGCCGAGAGCGACTTCCAGCTTCGGTCTGCCGATATCCGATTCGCCATAAAGCACCTGACGCTGGAGATTGGATTCGTCCACATCATCGAATTCCACCAGGCCGAGCTTTCCGACTCCGACCGCCGCCAGGTACATCGATACAGGCGATCCCAGGCCACCGGCTCCGACGACCAGGACCCTGGCCTCCTTCAGTCGGTTCTGGCCACGGATACCCACCTCGGGGATGACGAGGTGACGGCTGTAGCGACGGTTTTCCCGCTCGGTCAGCCCATCCGGGTAGTTCGAGTCGACCATTCTCTGTTCTCTTTTGCCGCCCTATGGCTCCGTGCTTTCAGACATTGAATGCCCTGGAGGTGAAGAATACTCGATGTCGACCTCTTGGAAATCCTCTCCACCCTCCCGCAGCAGCCAGCTCCTGACCCCGGTCACTCGCTCTTCTTCCACGGCCAGGATGAGATAGTGAACATTGGGCCACGCGGTCTCAAGGTCGAACCGACCGGGTGTCGCACTATGATCGGGATGCGAGTGGTAGTAGCCGAGGATTTCCAGCTCCCGCTCTCGGGCCTCTTTCTGGACTCGGAGCAGGAGCCTTGGATCGATGACATAGCTTTCCTGGCGTCGGTCAGTGGCGCTGTTCCTGGCCGCAACCGCCTCTCGGACCTCGGCTCTCGGCTCCGCCGGAGCTGGCATGCGACCCACGAGAACACCACAGCACTCTTCCGGGTAGGCATCGATCGCCTCCCTCATCAGAACCCCCAGTACGGATGTCGGAATTAGAAGATGGCGCTTTTCAGACACCAGCATTTGCCCGAGACAGGAAGGTACTGGATCCTCAACCGAGAAGCGCGAAGCCCTTCAAGATCGAGAAGAGAACTGCCAGCAGCGACAAGCCCAGCCCAATAACCGCCGCCATGAGGTGCTCGATTCGCTCTGGCCGCCTGGGATCGAGCCAGTGAGCGGCAGTGTAGCCCCCCAAGAACCCCCCGAGGTGGGCGAAGTTGTCGACTCCAGGCATGATGAAGCCGAAGACACCGAGGAAGATCGCCCACATCCAGGCCTGCTGCCCGACAGCCGTGCTGCCTCCTCTCCTGCCGTAGAGCACCAACGCGCCGAGGAGGCCGAAGATGGCTGCCGAGGCACCGATCGTGAGATTGGCCCCGCGAAGAAAAGACGGTAGGAAAGTCAGATAGGCCCCTGCAAAGCTGCTAAGAAGAAAGCCAGCAGCTCCCGCCAGCAGATAGATGACTACCATGCGACCGGCACCGAAAATCCGACTCGTGGCGGGCGCCAGCTGGCGGACCCACATCATGTTGAACAGGATGTGAAGCAAGCTGCCGTGCAACCAAGATGCCGACAGCACCGTCCACCAACGATCGTACCCGAAGACCGGAACTGCACCGCTGGCGCCGAACAGGAAGAGGCTTTCCACACTCGGCGACAGCATCGAGAACAGGCTCTTCATGCCGATCGCCGACGGATTGACCAGCAGGGTCAGAACATAAAGGACGACGCAAGCGGCAATGATGAGGCGAACGAATCCGAAGTCGTCTCCGAGGCTCTGAAAGAACCGGGTGTAGCCCCAGAGGCCGGGGTTGCCACGGCCACAATGAGGGCATTTCTCCTCCTGCACTCCGACCAATCGACCACAAGAAGGGCAGACTACCGATCCACTGGTCTGTCGTTTCAGCACCTCGCTGGCCTTATCTGGTGACTCACGACCCCTCCTCCTCATCCGCCTCAGCCTCGGCCTCTTCCAGGGCCTGCACGATCTGGGTGACCTCCACCTCGGCTCGTCGTATCTTGCCACGACACAGCTCCAGGAGCTCGGCCGCGGTTTTGAGCTGATCCGCCAGTTCGTCGATATCGATCTCTTCGGCTTCGACCCGACTCAAAATGCCTTCCAGCTCCTCGATGGCCTCGCCGAATCGGAGATCTTCCGGTGCCTTCTTCTTTGGACTCATGTTTCCTCCACCTGGCTAACGACAACGCCTCCCGCGAGATGACTTGTGATTCTCTCGCCCGCGACCACCTCCTCGGGCTGGCGCAACAACTTGCCCTTGGAGTCGCGAGTCACCGAGAAGCCCCTCTCGAGAGTTCGTTCCGGCGACAGCTGCCGACAAAGACGTTGCCAACCCTCGACGACAGCCCGTTTCTCACGCAGGCTCGCAGCGGCCTGAACGGCGATTCTCTCGGCCAGGCGATCTGATGTGTGACGGGCTGCGGCCAGACTGCGAGGGCCCGCATCGGCAAGCTGTACCAGCAGGGCTCTGAGCTTGCGATCCTGCCCTTCGACGCTCCACTGAGCGACCCGTGGCAGAACCTCGGATAGCCGCCCCAGTCGGGCTGCTGCGGTTGCGATCCGATGGCGCACGAGGCCCAGGCCTCTCTGCGCCCTACCCAGCGACTCACGCCCCTGCCGTAGCCGTGCCAGGGAATGCCGGGCGAGCGCGGCTCGGAGCTCCACCAGCCGCCGCTCTTCCGAGGCCACCCGCGTCACGATGTACTCTGCCACCTTGGTAGGAGTGTTGAAGGCGGTGTGGGCGACCAGGTCGGCGATGGACTGATCGATCTCGTGACCCAGTCCGGTGAGCACTGGAACCGGTGCCTGAGCCACGGCTTCGGCGATTCCCTGGCTATCGAACACGGCCAGATCAGCACGTGAGCCGCCTCCCCGAATCAAGACGGCACAGTCGACTGGCAGGGAAGAGAGCATTGCGAGGGCCGAGGTGACCTCCCTTTCTGCCGCCTTGCCTTGGACAGTGGCGTGGATGAAGTACACCTGGAAACCGAACCCGCTCTCCTCCAGGGAACTCAGGAAGTCGTGGTAGGCGGCGCTGCCATCGGAGGTAATCAGCGCCACGCGCAGCGGCAGCTTGGACAAGGTCTTCTGCTGGTTGAGCTCGAGCAGGCCTCTCGCCACCAGGCTGTCCAGAACCTCTTTCCGGCGCCGAGCCAGCAGTCCCGCCGTAAATACCGGATCCACCTCCCTGACCACGAGTTGCAAACGGCCGAAGGGTGGATAGAAGTCAACCACCGCCCGACAGCGCATGGTCTGACCCTCGCTGATCTCGAGACCGGCTTTGGAGAGCACTTGACGAATTCGTTGGTGATCCGAGCGCCAGGCGACAGCCTCCAACTTACCCGTGATCTCATCGTCGGCACCCTTTTCGACAAGCTCGAAGTAGAGATGTCCGCGCTGACTGGCCCTTACCCGATTGACCTCTCCCGCGACCCAGACCTCGGAAAAGGCCTCCTGCAGAAAGTCCCGCAGGTCTGTGCACAGCTGTGAGACCTTATAGGTCTCCTCTTGAAATGGCAGGCTCAGGACGCACTCTCTCCGTCGGGCCGCGGTGGCCCCGCCATCATCAGTGGTAGCTCACGAGATCGTCCGAGGACTCGAGGGGAATCGACTGGGCCCACGCCGCAGCTTCCTTTTCGCCGAGCGTGAGCTTGCTGAGGAACTCTTCGGCCTCCTGGCGCTCATGAAAGAGTCGCCAGATGAAGGTATGACCTGCAGGTGCCGTGAAGTAAGTGTATCGCTTGGCGCTCTCCGTGAGCTCGAATCCGAGATCGGTTTCCCCATTCACACCGACGCAGGCGAGGGCAATCGCCCGATAGGCCAACGCCAGGGCCTTGAGGGCGTCTTCATAATCCACCAACTCTTCACGCGACAATGGGGTATGGTAGATGGAGACGCGAGTAGCATCCTCTTCGGCCAGGAGGTTGTAGGGCACGTCGGTGCGATCCATTGCCTCGCGAGTCTCTTCGGTGGTCACAAAAACATCTTCCGTGCCGCTGACCTTGTAGGTAATGGCAAACACATCGTCATCGATGTCCGTGAAAGCCTCTGCCAGCATGCTTTCGTCTTCAATCGTAAAATAGTAGAGGCTGTTGATTAGTCGTCGAGTCGTCATTTGGATTTCATCTCCTTCGAGAGCCCCGGTCGGGTGCTTGTTCACCGCCTCTTCAAGGAGTGATTGAACACCGGTAGAGTCAGCTAGACGTGTCGAATCGGCCCCGAAAGACCGACCTTACACTATACCAGAGACTCCTCTGGGAGGTTCTCTCCTGTCGAGTCGACTCCTCGCAGCCCGACACGGGGGATATGCCAGCGAAGACCTTCGGGAGGCGCCCGACGTGACTGCCGCCAGATCAATGAAGAACAAGAAGGAGCAGCCCTTCGACTTGCGGCTGCCAGGGGCAGTTCTAAGGATCTGGCCCGAGCGGAGCACCTCGGCCCGCTCTGACAAGCCGCCCCGCCTCGAAGACTTGCTCCCCGACCTGCCGGGACTTCACCGGCTCGACTCGGGCATCGCGGTCATCACGCCGGAGGCCCCCGATCCGGCGCCAGTCGATACCGCGGTTCACCTCGGCCTGACCCTGGTCGACAGTCTGCAAAGAAGGCACTCCCCCGCCGGGTCGAAGGGTCCCAGAGTCCTCATCTCACCCGGTGAGGTCCTCTTTCGGCAGGGCTTGCCATCGCTGACAGTCGACGCCGTGGGAGAGCACGTGGAGGCCTGGGCCGGCAACCTCCAACCGGGCCGAGTGCACATAACGGGTTGGGCAGCATGCATGCTCGAGGAGCCGCGGGACCTTTCACCGAGCTCGGTCACTGCCGAGCTCCTTGGTGGCTCCATCCCGGTCTTCGAAGTCGGTTCTTTGCAGCGCGTGGGGGTGCCATGGCGAAACCCCGAGTTGCTCAACCGTCGCCTCAGACCTCTACCGCGAACGGCTCTGTTCAATTCCGTCAAAGATCATCTGAACGTTCCAGCATGGCGTGTCGAGGGAGTCCTGGGATGCGGCAAGAGTCGGCTGGTCTTCGAGGTGCTCCTGAATACGGGTACTCCAGCTTTGTGGCTCCGCGCTCGACCAACTCGGCGGCGAGGTGGATCACTGGCTCGTCAGATTGCCGAGCAGTTGCTGGCGCCCTCTCCGCCCTCTCCGTCACTCCTCCTCCTGCCCAATGTCCGCGACGTAAAGGTCCAGGATGCGATCCACGCCTTGCTCCTTGCTGACGATGTCGATGACAAACCGGCGCTGGTGGAACAGCTTCCCACGATCCTGGCGCGGATCTCAGCGAGTCTGCTGAGCCCTCTCTACCTGGTCGTCGACGATGTCGAACAGATCGACAGCCGCGACTCGAACTTCATTCAGAACCTCCTGGATCACCCCCAGCTTGGCAAGGGATTCCATCTTCTTCTCGTCGGCCGAGGCGGCTTGGCGCTGGCCCCTGCGATGCACCAACTACCGACCCTGCCGGTTCATCCCTTCGATAAGTCGGAGATGGAGGATCTCGCCGAACAACTGTTCAAAGGGCTGTCGCTCCCAGATTCCGTCGAAGGGCGCCTACGGGAGACAACGCAAGGCTATCCGTTCGCTCTGGAAGAAGGGATGGTGGCTTTGATCCGCGAGAAGAACCTGCGTCGGGTCTACGGCAGCTTCTTTTTCGCCGGAGTCGAATCGATCGACTTCAAGCCCTCTGCACGCCTGGTTTGTCACCTCGTTGCCGAGGCCGCGCGACTCGAGGCACTACTTCCGCTCCAGCTGCTTTCTGCAGTAGGTGGTTCTGTACCAGCGGAGAGTCTCGACGCGGCCGCCAAGGGTCTCGGCACTTCCCCTCCCAAGACATGGGAGTTTGCACCGGTGGCGGCGGGTCTTCTCCACTCCGTCACCACACCCTGGGGACCGGGAGTCGAGCTCACTTCACCAGCGTACTCCGTCGCACTCCGACAGAGCCTGGCTCCGGAAACCACCGAACAGGCCCGACACCTCATGGGCCAGGTGCTGGCCGACAGTAGCGGTACTGGCGAAGCACACTGGCAGTCCTACGGTCTTTTGAAGGGCACGCGGGAGGGTCTCGAGTCGCTGATCCAAACGCTCAAGACGCCCCACGCCGCCAGAGTACCGGCGGACCAGATGCTGGACACCCTGGACGACGAGCTGAGGTCGCTGCGAAAGCGTCGAGGCAGCACCAACACCGAGCTCGAGATCCTCTGGCGGCTCTTACCCCTCGCCAGAAAGCAAGGCCGCCTTCACGAGTACGAGAGCGAGTTGGCTCGCGCGGTCGATTTGGCCTCGGGCCACCCCAGTCGCTTGCTGGCGCTGGCTGGACTCAAGGGAGAGATGGATCGAGAGGCCGGTCGCTACCAGGCGGCCGAGACGACGATCCGTCTGGCGCTCTCAGCCGCTCAGGGCGCCGACGAACGCCGACAGGCCCTGCTACTGATTCAGCTGGGCAGGCTGCATCTGGACCAGGAGCGTTTCGAGGAAGCCAAGGAGCTGTTCGAGAAGCTCGATGTCACACTAGAACGTCGCGGTGCCACGGCCCTATGTGCCGCCTGTAGGTATCATCTCGGGAACATCGCTGCCCAGGAGAACCGGCTGGAGGAGGCCCTGGAGCTTCACCAGGAGGCGCTGGCAGAGAGGCGTAAGCAGGGAATCCAGCGAGCCGCAGGCAACTCGCTGACCGCTTTGGGGGCTGTCTATCTGGCCATCGGCAACTACCCTTCGGCCCTGGAGAGCTACCGCGAAGCTCAGGAACTCCTGGAAGAGTATGGCGCCGAAGACGATGTGGGATTTCCGCTTCTCGGCCTGGGCAAGGTCTTCAACCGCCTGGGCGACTACACGGCCGCCTCCAAGCCTCTCAGGCTGGCCCTGTCGCTCAGGCGAGGCAAGGACGAAGTAGCAGGCGAGGCGGTTGCAAGACTGGCGGTCGCCGAGAACCATCTCTTCCTGGGGCAGCACGACAAGGCACTCGAGGAAGCCACGGATGCTCAATTCAAGCTGAACGTCATCTCGCGGAAGTCCCTCCTGGCTGACGCCGAGCTCTTGCTTGGACGAATCGGTCTCCAGCAGCGCAGGTTCGACTCGGTTCTCGAGCACCTCTCCTCGGCCCTCGAAGTCCATCGGCAGGTGGGAGACGACGAGGCCGTCGGTTTCGATCTCGCCATGCTGATTCGCTTGGCGATCAACACAGAAGAGACCGAAGACGCCGCAGAGTGGTCAGGCCAACTGCTCGAGCACCTCCAAAACCTGCCCAGAGCCGAGCTCCTAGAGGAGATCCAGTTCGGTTTGTACCGTGGGCTGACGTGGCTCCGCGAGCGTGACGCGGAAGCGGCAGACCCTCTACCCCATCTCCAGAGCGCCTACCGGGAGATCCTGCGCAAGGCCTCGCACCTGGAGCCGCAACGGCGCCATCATTTCCTGTTTCAGATTGCAGAGCACCGAGAGATCCTCGAAGCCGGGACCCATGCGGGGCTGCCTCTCGACCTGGACCTTTCCCTGGAACCCTGAGCTCTTCACTGTCGACCCAAGTAGCCGTCGAGCTGATCTCTCTCGAAGACGGTCAGCTTCGATGCTTCGATGAAGTACGTCTCACCCGACTCAGGCATCGGCAAGCGGACTACGGAGAGCAGCCGCTCGAATCCTTCGCATTCGGTATCACTACCCGGTGCGAAGAGTGCCAGGCCCCGACAAAGAGTGACCATCTGCCCGGCTAGCCGACTCTTGACCCGAACCTCGATGAAGCGCGGCAGCCTCTCGGCCACGACTCGATAGCCCAAGTCTTCGCGGGTGATCGCGAACTGCCCTTCGATCGAGGTCTCCTGTTCGGGCAGCTCGACGAAATCGGTCATCTGAGCTGGCAGGCCAGCAACTTCGAGATCGGCCTGCAGCTCTGCCTCGCCCTGGAATCGGGCTGTCAGTCGGGCTCCGTGGGAGATGCCCTCTATTGGCCAAATAAGAAGCTGGTGACGTGACACCTCCAGAATCGGATTCGTCGAATGGAGTTGAATGAGGATGGCCCCCTGCTCGATCGGAGCGATATCAGCCGGCAGATCCCGGTGGATGCCGTCGATCCGGTCCGACTCGAGCAACGCGGAATTTCCGGGTTTATCCGTCTCCGCCTTCACCGGCAGCGACAAAAGCGATGCCAGCATCATCCAGACCGCGATCAGCGGCCGGCTCTGCTCCCGTCGGCGTCGGGAGAGTCTCGCAAAGAGATTCTGTTGCATAGCTCTGTCGACCACCATCAGCGGACAAGTCCGGACTATGGATAGTAGCCGCGGATGGTCCTGGCCTTCAACTTGCCATTCCGGACCTCGACCTCGACCTCGCGAAACTGGCCGTCAGGCTCGGGATTGTCCGACGCGTAGGCCACCAGGTACTGACTTCTCAGCTCCTCTTCTATTTCGCGGTAGACGCCAGTCAGTTCCTGCGCCTTGGAAATGAAGAACACTCGGCCGCCGGTTTCCTCCGCCAGGTTGGTCAGCTTGTTGCGCACCCCCCTCTCCAGGGCACCCACGTCGAGGCCGACAGCATAGATGGTCACTCCGCTGCGGCGGGCAAACTCGAGGGAATCTCGAAAGGGCATGGCGCTGGCTGTATCATCTCCATCCGAGAGCAGGATCAAAGCACGGCGTCCCCGCATGGCCCTGAAATAGTAGAGGCCTGTAACCACCGCGTCGTGCAGAGTCGTCCAACCCACCGATTGGAGATCTTCGAGTGAGTCCTGAACGGCACCGACGTCATCGGTCGGGGCGATGAGCAATCTTGGCTGATCGCTAAAGGCGACCGCGAAGACCTTGTCACGTAGGGTGATGATGTTCTCCAGAAAGCCGATGGCCGCTGCCTTGGCTTCCGGCAGGGATTCGGTCATGGAGCCCGAGGTATCGATCACGAAGCCGAGTGTCAGGGGAAGATCTTCCACCAGTTCGAACTTGGTGATCTTCTGTGGCCGTCCATCCTCTTCGACCGCAAAGTCCTCCTGCGTGAGACCCTTGACTGGCCTGCCGCTGCGGTCCGTGACGGTCGTAAAGAGCTCTACCAGCTTGACCTCGACCTCCTCCAAGAACTGGGGTGCGTTGAGGAAGCGCACCTCTTCTGCGCGGCTTTCGTCATCGAGATACGCGACAACGCTCAGATAGGCCATTCCGCCCGCCGGCGGGATTTCTATCTCCACCTCCCAGGGAGGGCTCGGTAGCTCGGCAACCGACTCCTCGTTGATCTTGAACTCCACTCTTTCGACTCGGCGGTCTTCCGGCACCACAACCTCGGCTCGGGCAATCGTGCGACCGCGCACTGCGGCTCCCCGAACCGGATCGATGATCCGCACCCGGAAGGCGCCTCGCGGCTGATTGATCACGACTTCATCGGTGGCTACGATCTCACCCACCTCGTCGACACCCTCGGCCCTGACGACCTGCTCCACCGGGAACTGGGCCAATCGAAGCTCGGCGGTGAAGGGACGGCCCGAGCGAGTCATTTGCGGCTTGCCATCGACAAGAAAACGCACTTTCGAGATGCGGCCGCCGGTGACCAGGGCTTCGGCTCTCCAGAGTCCCAGGACGACTTCCGTCGGGGGTGGCACCAACAGAAGGCTGTCCTGACCCTGGATCTGGGAGCTGCCCAGATCCTGGCCCATGGCCACGATCGTTCCCTCGGGCACCGGTGGTATTTCCATGGCCTGTGGCTCTTCGGGCACGACAAATCCTTTGGTCAGGTAGGCTTCCGCGCCGCCGACCTCGTCCCGCACTCGCAGTCGAACCAGAAATGTCCGATTCGGGCGCAGCAACTGGTCCATGGCCAAGACAATCGGCACGTCCTGCGTCGGTGGCTCGATCTTGAACCGTACTCTGAACTCATCGAATACCTTCCCATCCTGTTCGATCACGCCTTCCATGGCGAGGATGAGACCCTGTTCTTCGTCTTCCTCGGCGATCTCCAACTCGGCTGCTGAGGGGATGGGCACCACAAACCGCGCTACGGTGCGCTGGCGAACTTTGTCAGGGAAGAAGACCTCCAGCTCATTGGTTTCCAGCTGCTTCACCGCCTCGGTCGGCTCGCTGGCTACCGCCCGACGGGCCCACTCGGCCAAATCCGGAGGTGGCCCGAAATACCGCAGAATGTCTTCCTTCTGAGGTCTTCCAGGCTGAAAGCCTCGCAAGCCCTCGACCCCGGTGGCCTCATCCACCAGCCGCGCCTGCTTGCAGATCTGGAGGTCGAAACGCTTGGCGATCTTGCGTCCTCCCAGCTCCTCCCATTGTTCCAGCCAATACTCCATCTCCTGGTTGTAAAGCACTCGCTTGGAATCGATCGGCAACCAGACGCGATAGGGGCCATCGGGAATCGTCTCGTAGAAGACCAGGGACACCGCAGCTTCCGCCTCACCATAGACCCAGATCTCTACGGGTTTGAAGGCCATCGCACACTCGATCTCCAACCGCCGGGTCGGCCTGCCGTGCAAGAACAGAGCAGCGGCCCGCTGATCCTCAAGTGCGAGAAACTCCGAATGCACCAGGCGGTAACGCGCTTCGATGGCCTCCAGAAGCTCGTTCTCCGGAGTCTCTGGCACGGGATCATCGGCCAGAAATGCCTCGATCATCGAGTCGCGCTCGTCGGCAGAGGCCTCGACAAAGACCTGGCGCTGGTCGTCGGTAAGCAAGAGAGTCGGCACGTCCTGTAGGAAGGACCGCTGATACTCCGGCCAGAGGACGATTTCTTCCCAGTCCTGGGCCAGACAGAAAGGTGCCAGGGCGAGGATCGACAGGATGATCAAGGAAATTCGTCTGAGCATGAAGGGTTCCCTTTGCAATATGACTGCCATGGCTCGGTACCGCAGGACCGAAGACTACCGCAGGCCAGGATGCGCCATACAATAGCTCCACCACGCAGCTGCTTCTCTGGGTCATACGGACCTGACGAAGTGAAGGCTTGCAGAATTCGGAGCCCAAGATCATGCCACGTCGCACCAACGAGCCGATTCACAGCTTCGAGGATGGGGACAGCGTCTCCGGATTTGCCTACCTCGCCAAGATGGAGCGACGTCAGGACAAGAATGGTCGCGATTTTCTCGACCTGGTTCTCAAGGATGCCAGCGGCTCGATCAGCGGCAAGGTGTGGTCCGATAGCCCCGCCTTGAACGGCAACTATGAACTGCACGACTTCGTGGCTTTCAAAGGGACGCTGCAGAGCTATCGTGATCAGCTGCAGATGAATGTGCGGGAGTGTCGGCGGGCAATCGAGGACGACCGACAGCATGGCTTCGATGAAGCGCTGCTCATCCCTTCGACCCGACAGAGCATCGACGAGCTCGAGCAGCGCTTGACAGAGATTCTGTCTCAGGAGATCGAACACCCGATCCTTCATCGCCTTGCCCAGGAGACACTTGCCAGCCACGGGCAACTGCTGCGGGAGCACCCGGCTGCCAAGATGATCCATCACGCTTTTCGGGGCGGCCTTCTGGAGCATGTGGTCTCCATGGCCGAGTTGGCGTTGGGGGTCTGCCGTCACTATCCGGAGCTCGATAGCGACCTCCTGCTGTTGGGAGTGCTCTTCCACGATCTGGGAAAGACCCAGGAATTGGGCGCCATGCCGCACAACGATTACACCCTGGAAGGGCGCCTGGTGGGACACGTCGTGATGGGCCGTGATCTGCTGCGAGAGCGTTGCCGAGCGATCCCCGACTTTCCTACCGATCTGCAGCTGCACCTCGAGCACCTGGTCCTCTCCCACCAGGGGCGGCTCGAGTTCGGATCACCAGTACAGCCGATGACTCCGGAGGCGCTCGCCCTACACTTCATCGACGACCTGGACTCCAAGCTGGCGCAGCTGCGAGAGGCGAACGAGAAGGAGCCGGCACTCCAATACTTGACCGGCTTCAGTCGCTTTCTCTACACCGGTTTCACACCTCGCCAGGAAGAAGTGCCAGGAGAGGGCTCCGAGGAGCCGGAACCATCGTCGACCCCCGCTCAACCGACTCTCGATCTCGACTGAGCCGATCAACGAGCCGTTCCTTTCGACTATACTGGCAACCCCTGCAAGCCCGGCCGACCCACAGCGCGGGACCCTACAAGCTTCGATGTCCACTCAGGTGCCAGCAATCAGCCGACGCGAGGTCCTGCAATTCCTCGGCGTGGCTGGTGCCGGAGTCGCACTCGGTTGCGGCCGGAGTGGCGAAACCGGGGTTTCGGGCGCCGCTAGGGATAACAAGCTGCGTGCGGAGATAGCCCGCAAAGTCCAGAAGACGCCGTTCGTGGACACCCACGAACATCTTCCAGACGAGGCTGATCGCCTGGCCGGCCTCGGAGTCCCTTGCGATGACTGGAGTCTGCTGTTTCACGACTACCTCCGGTCGGATCTGGTTGCTGCCGGAATGCCAGCTTCGGAGATCGCTGCGTTCTTCTCCAGAAACGTCGAACCTCGGCGCAAGTGGCAGATCCTGGAGCCTTTCTGGCCACGAGTTATGAACACCGGCTTTGGCCAGGCGCTTCGGATCTCAATGCGGGAGCTGTATGGCGTCGAGGCTCTCGAAACCAAGACCATTCCCCTCTTGCAGGAAGCGTACGAGGACTTTCGCAAACCAGGAATGTACGAGAAGGTCCTGGTCAAGGAATCAAACATCGAATCCTGTCAGGTCAACACCGATGGCCTGCCCTTCCACGAGTCCAAACAGCCGACGTTGCTGATGCAGGATTTGAGCTTCCAGACACTTCACATGGACCCCGACATCGGCGGGCTGTCGAGGCAGGCGGGCATCGCAGTTCGATCGCTCGATGACTGGCACGAGGTGATTCGGTGGTGGTTCGACAGGTACTCGAAATATGCCGTCGCGGCTAAGAGCCAGGGCGCCTATCTGCGACGCATCAACTACCACCGAGTGGCGCAGGAAGAAGCAGAGCCCGTGTTCGCCCAGATTCTCCGTGGCGAGAGCCCGGAGCACAGCAGGATCCAGTTGCTGGAGGATCATCTGTTCTGGTTCTGTGTCGATCAGGCCACCCAGCACCAGCTGCCGGTGAAGATTCACACAGGCTATCTCTCGGGCGAAAGGATCGAGAATTTTCGCCACATCACTCAGCATCCACACGACATCATCGAGCTGTGCCGACAGGCTCACGAGACGAGTTTCGTCTTCCTGCACATCTCCTATCCCTACTGGCAAGAGCTCATCGCGGTTGCGAAGCGCTTCTCCGCCGCCCATATCGACATGAGCTGGGCGTGGGCCTTGGATCCGGCTGGCGCCACCGAGTTTCTCAAGCGATATCTCGTCTCGGCGCCGTGGAACAAGGTGTTCACATTTGGCGGTGACTACTCCGTCGTGGAGTGCGTCCTCGGTCACGCGGTAATGGCCCGCCAGGGCATCACCCAGGCCCTGGCTGAGCTGGTCGAAGAAGGTTGGCTTCGACATCAGGAAGCGGTCGGTCTGGTGGAACCTCTGCTCCGTGGCAACGCGAGAACAACCTTCAACCTTGAAGAAAAGACCAGGGCTCTCTCCAAGGCCCCATGGGCCTGAGGCGACGCGATGGACACTCTTCAATGAACCGAATCTCCAGAAAACCGCGCGCCAGGCGGGCGGCCATGCTCCTCGTCGCCCTGCTGATGAGCCTCTCCTGCGCCCGCCGGAAGGACGAAACCGGCCGCCTGCCGACCATGTTCGTGGGTGTCGATGGCGCCTCGTGGGTGGCGATCGAAGAGCTCTGGGAGCAGGGTCGGCTTCCCAATCTGCGCGCTCTCGCCGAACGGGGGGTCACCAGCAAACTCAAACCGGTGGCTGATATCTCTCCGGTCATCTGGACCAGCATGGTCACCGGGGTGAAGCCAAAGACACACGGGATCGAGGACTTCCTCCTCCCCACCGACCAAGGAGACATCCCGGTCACGTCCAGCATTCGCCGGGTCCCCGCACTCTGGAACATGCTGTCCATGGCTGACAAACGCGTTGCCGCCCTGGGATGGTGGGCCTCGTGGCCGGCGGAACCCGTCAACGGTATCGTGGTTTCGGATCGAGCCCTCCGCGGTGTCGAGCATGGCCTGTACCCTGAAAGCCTGGCACCGCGATTTCAGGAAATTGCAGATCGATTCCCACAGCCCACCGAGTCCGGCCTACAGGCGGAGGTCGCCCGCCAGGACAGCGTCATGGGGGAGCTGGCCCGCCAGCTGGCGAGTGAGGATTTCGATCTGATTCTGGTCTATCTCCGCAGCCCCGACGTCGTCAGTCATCCCTACTGGAAGTACTTCCAGCCGCCCGAGGACGAGGAGATCGACCAGGAGAAGATCGAACGCTTCGGCGAGCTTGTGCCCGCCGCCTACGAGTTCTTCGACCGGATTCTCGGCCAGCTTGTCGACGCGGCTCCAAGAGAGACGAGTTTTTTCGTCGTCTCTGATCATGGCTTCACCGCCGTCGAAGGTGAGCAATATCGAATGCTGGTGGACCTGAATCGAGTCCTGGAGCACATGGGATACCTCGTGCGGGTCGACGGCGAGATCGATTGGTCGAGAACCAAAGCCATCACCTGGAACTCCCCTCCCGGGGTGCCCGAGAAGATGGTGCGCATCGGCCTCCACAATCGAGATCCCAGAGGACCGGTGAGCCCCGGAGATCTGGACCAACTGCGCGATCGGCTGGCATCAGACTTGAGGTTGGTCGTCCATGAGAACGGCGCTCCGCTGTTCGGTGTCCGAAATCCGACGAGCGCCCAGCTCGAGCAAGGTGCCGACCTGACGGTTCTCGTCCACAAACGCAGGAAACCGAGTGCGGTCTTCTTCCATGGCCAGGAGATCCCAGGGATCATGCAGTCGGTCGAAGAGCTCACCGGCACCCACTCTGTCAAGACCAAGGGGATCTTCATCGCCGCGGGCCCAGACATCGATCCGTCATTTTCCGCCAAGGTCGTCCACGCTCTCGACATCGCTCCAACCGTGCTGTACTCCCTGAGTCTGCCGGTGGCAGAAGACTTCGATGGAATGGCGCGTACTCGCCTCTTCAGTCCCGAATTCCGAGCCGCTAACCCCTTGCAGACCATTCCGACCTGGGGCGAAGCCCGAGAGGGAAGCGCGACGCCATCAGAGATCGACGACGAGCTCGTCGAGGAGCTCAGAGCGCTCGGCTATCTCGATTGACCAACGGCAAAGCTCGATCCGCACACCTCCGCTACGACACCATGCCTCACCCACAACGAGACCAGGGGTTGCTGAAGAAGCTCCTCGCACCGGTACTTGCACTTGCCGTATCTCTCATTCTGAGCCTTGCCACCGCCGAGATCTTGGTTCGAGTGGCACGGCCGCAGCCCAGGTTGGTCATCGAGCCTGGCGGCTTCTACATGCCCGATCCACCTGGACGATACCGACTGTCACCGGGATATCGCGGCAGAATCTACAACCGCGCCGAGTACTCGAACGAGATCCGGATCAACGAGGCAGGGCTACGGGGCTCCGAGCTCGGACCTTCGTCTGAGGAGATACTGCGAGTTCTGATTGTCGGGGATTCGTTCGTCTTCGGCGTTGGTGTCGAAGACTCCGAGACCTTCACCGCACTGCTGCCGAAGAATCTGGCCCGAATGGGATTCGCGGCAGAGGGTCTGAACGCCGGGATTCCGGCCTTCGGCGTACCCGACGCCGAGAGCTGGTGCCGGCGGCACGGTGCCGATCTCGATCCGGACGTCGTGGTCCTGGCGATCTTCCTGGGTAACGATCTGGTGGATGCGTCGCCCGATCGCGAGGAGATTCTGCTCGTCGATGGACTGCTGGTTCCCAGCCAGTCCTCCGGCGGCCTCAAGGCCTGGTTGCACCGCCGCTCCCACCTCTTCGTCGCCATCAAGAGTCTCCTGGAGCAGCCGGGTTTCCAGCCTCTCCGCGCCAAGCTGGGCCTGGGAGAGCCTTGGACCACCAGGACTCTCAGAGAAGAGCTCGGCGTCTACAAGCAGTCAGCGGAGCAGGACCTAAGGGCGGCAATCGACGCTACGGATGAAGCTCTTGGAGGATTTGTGGAACTGTCCGAGGAGCTCGGCTTCGATCTCGTCGCCGCACTGATCCCCAGCGAGATCCAGATCGAGCCCGATCGTTGGCACACTAGCCTTACCAGCTTAGGTCTTGTCCCAGCCGACTACGAACCCTCTACCCCAACCCGGATCTTTCAGGATCTTCTCGCCCGGCACGGGGTCCCGACTCTCGACTTCGGACCACCATTTGTCGGCAGCCTGTCACGGGGCGATCAGCTCTACTTTCGCTTCGATCGTCATTGGACCCCGGCAGGCCATTCACTGGCTGCCAACGAGCTGGCGCGGTTCCTCGCACCCCGCCTCGAATCCGCCGGCGCGCCGGGCCTCTAGATCTTGGTCAGATCGGCAGTTGGTACAGCATCCAGTACACCAGGACTCCGGTGACGGAAACGTAGAGCCAGATGGGCAGGGTCCAGCGTGCGATGGCCGCATGCTTGTCGAATCGACCCCGCAACGCCCGCATCAGTGTGATCGCCGCCAGTATCGGCACAGCAGCCGCCAACGCGGAATGAGTCAGCAGGACCGTCAAGTAGAACGTCTTCAGCGTTCCCGTACCCTGGAATCGCATGGAGCCCACCTGTGAGTGATAGAAGAGATAGCTGACGAGGAACAGGACGGAGCAGGCGAACGCTATCAGCATACAAGCCCTGTGAGCTCCGATTCTGCGTTGCCGGATCATCCAATAGCCCACAACCAGAAAGGTCGCACTCAGGCCATTCAGAGAGGCGTTGAGGGTGGGCAGCGTCGAGAGATCAGGCATCAGTCGATCATACCTGTCCCCAGGCGACTCTCCATCGAGGGCCTTGGGGACGCCGACGTCGACTGACAAGCCGTTCAGCTGGTGGCAGGTGCCAGCTTCTTCAGCTTCTCGTCCATCCAGGCGTCGAAGTCGGCCTGAGAGTGCACCTGAAAGAAGCCTCGCATCCGGTAGTGACCGAGACCGCACAGCTGAGCACAGGCGATCTCCCAGCACGAGAGGTTGGCTGCGCAGCCGGGCAGCTGCGCTTCCTCGGGCGTCGTGACCACCGGCACGAAGTGAACCGGAATCTCCATCCCGGGGACGGAGTCCTGTTTGACTCGCATGACTGGCAGAAAGAAGCTGTGAATCACATCCTTGCTGGACAACAGAACGGTCACGGGCCGGTTCACCGGCAGATGGAGTTGATTGATCGTCGTCACGTCGTCTTTGGCAAACGGATCCTGCCGATCCAGACCTAGCGGGTTGGCAGCATCCAGGAGGTTCACATCGACACTGCCAAAAACACCGTCGGGACCCGGATAGTGAACATTCCAGGCGAACTGCTCAGCGACGACCCTGACCTGCAAGGCATCCACGTCAGGCGAATGAGGAGTCACCCATCGTGCCCATGCCGGGATGGCAAAGCCGACCAGGAGAATGGCCTCGGCCAGAACGACGCCTCCTTCCAGATACGAGGAGAAGTGGCTCTTGACTCCCGTGTAGCTGGCCTGTGCGTTTCTGCCGGCCCGAAAGCGGAACAGGACATAGACGAAGTAGAGACTCCACCCGACAAAGAGAAAGAGCATCAGCCAGTGCATCAGGACCATCATGCGGTCAATCTCCGCACCGTGTGCGGCTGCGTTCTCGGGTAGCCATCGACTCAGTATCGAGTACATCTAGGGTGTCCCTCCATGCGTCGGCTGCAGATCTTTGCCCTGGCTTCGCGCCTGTCGGGCGCGCTGGCGAATAGACAGGAACAACGCCACAAAGCTGCCTTGAACCAAAGCCACCACTCCCAGCAGGAAGAGGATCGCGTTGTTCATTCCGGCCGTCATGGCCGAATCCCCGGCGCCATAGCAGACGGCGCAGGCCGCGGCGGACTCCGAAAACGCTACCGCCGCGATGAGAGCCATGGAAACCGCGAGCCAGCCTGAGGAAGCGGCTCGTTTGGAAGCTCCACCGGCCGGGCCCAGGTCAGTCCGTCGCATTGCTATTCGAGCCTCTTCAGTTTGCCGAAGTAGCGCGCGGCATAGAGCGACAGCAGGATCCCGGTCAGAAAGAAGATCACCGCCATGCCCAAGCCCTGGCTACTGGACTGCTGCAAGTACTGCTGCGTGCCCCAGGCACCGACGCCAATGGACAGGAGAATCGCGGCCACAATGAAGACGACATGGAAACTTCGCAGGGACAGCATGGTCAGCCCAACCTATCGTGGTAACCGCCCAAGGGCAGAAGAATCAAGGCCACGAAGAAGATCATCGTCAGAATCAGCACTGCGTAAACGAGCCTCCGTTCCGAAATCAAATGCATGAAGAAGGCCGCCACAAGGGAGCCCTTGATCGAGGCAATGAACAGGGCCAGGCCCACCGCGGCACCGAAGCTCAAGTGCAGGTAGCTGACACCGACCGTGACAAGCGTCAGGACTGCGAGGGCTACGAAGACCAGGATGTAGACCCTGGTTTCCCTTCTAATTTCCTCGACACTGTGTCCACTCATCTACAACTCCTCCTACCCACTACAGCAGGTAAAGGGTGGGGAAAAGAAAGATCCAGACCAGATCCACGAAATGCCAGTACAGCCCGATCACCTCGACTCGATTGGTGTATCTCTCCGGCTCTGTCATCCACATTTTGCTGCCCGGCCCGAGGAGATAGGCGATGACGATCATTCCTCCCAGCACATGCAGTCCATGCAGGCCGGTCAGGGTGAAATAGGTGGCCATGAAGTTGTCGTGAGAAGGATACAAATGGTGCTCGAACTTGGCGGCGTACTCGATGGTCTTGATGACCATGAAGATCAGCCCCAGGAGAAACGTCAGGCCCATCCATTTGCGGTACTTGCCGAAGTCGCCGAGGCGCAAGGCCGCCCATGACATGACCATCGAGACCGACGAGGTAATGAGCACCATGGTGTTGATCGTCGCCAACGGTACATTCAGCACTTCGTAACCGTGCGGCCACGATGTGGCACCGGTACGCAGGAGAATCAGGGCCGAGAACAGAGCCCCGAACAACATGACCTCGGAGGCCAGAAAGAGCCACACGCCCAGCTTGGCATTGTAGAGGCCCGTATCGGGACGTGGCTCGACGGTGTAGGGGATCTGCATGATTCTCTTCTGTCCTCCTCAGGCCACTGCGTTTTGCGGCAGGAAGCTCTCGTCCGATTCGGGCGGGCTGTATTCGTAAGGACCGCGGGTGACAACAGGCAGCTCGGGGAAATTGCCGTGCGCCACGGGCGGCGAAGGCGCCGCGACCCATTCCAGCGTCGTGGCGTCCCAGGGATTCGAACCGACCTTCACACCCCACCTGATACTCACGAAGAGGTTGATGATGAATGGGATCTGGGCAACGAGGAGACCAAAGGCCGACATCGACATGAACGCATTCCAGTGCAGCACTCCCTGAGCGTGGGAGTACTGGGCTCCGCCGTCGTAGAGTCGTCTCGACACCCCGGCCAGGCCCTGAACGAACATCGGCATGAAGATCCCGTTCATGAAGATCAACGAAGGCCAGAAGTGGAGCTTGCCCAGGCGCTCACTCATCTGTCTACCAGTGATCTTCGGAAACCAGTAGTAGATCCCCGCAAAGATCGCGAAGATCGTGCCTGGCGCCACCACGTAGTGAAAATGCCCGATGACGTAGTAGGTGTCATGCAAATGGATGTCGCTGGGAGCCAGACCCAGAGGCAGACCCGTAAGGCCACCGATACCGAACATCGGCAGAAAGGCCAACGCAAAGAGCATCGGAGTGTTGAACCGTATGGAGCCGCCCCAGAGCGAGATCAGAAGCGCCGAGAGGATCACCACCGAAGGCACGGAGATGATCATCGTGGTGGTCTGAAAGAAGGAGCTGATAGCCGTCCCCATGCCGGTCAGGAACATGTGATGCGCCCAGACGATGAACGACATGAAGCCCAGGAAGACGGCGGAATAGACCATCGGCCTGTAGCCCCAAAGTGGCTTGCGAGTGTTGTTGGCGATGATCTCCGCGACGATTCCCATTGCCGGCAGGATCAAGACGTAGACCTCTGGATGTGCCAGGAACCAGAATAGATGCTGCCATAGCAGCGGGTTTCCACCACCAGCGACCTCCAGGACCTCGCCACTGACCACCAGGCCGCTGGGCATGAAGAAACTGGTGCCGGCCACCCGATCCATGAGTTGAAGAATTCCCGCTGCCTCCAACGGCGGGAAGGCCAGCAGGAGCAAGAAAGAGGTGACCAGCTGTGACCAGACGAACATCGGCAGACGCATGAAGTCCAAGCCCTCAGCGCGCAGCTGGAAGATGGTGACGATGAAATTCACCGAGCCCAGAAGCGACGAGGTAATCAGGAAGATCATTCCCACCAGCCACCACGTTTGACCCGATGTGGCGATATTGGAAAGCGGCGGATAGGAAGTCCAGCCCGAATTGGCGGCTCCACCCGGGACGAAGAAGCTGGCCAACATGATGAGTCCGCCTGGCAGGTAGCACCAGTAGCTGGCCATGTTCAGCTTCGGAAACGCCATGTCGGGGGCGCCGATCTGCAACGGCACGAGGTAGTTGCCATAGGCACCGACGAGCAGGGGAACTACCGCCAGGAATACCATGATGGTGCCGTGCATTGCTCCCAACTGGTTGTAGAACTCCGGTAGCATGATGCCGCCAGGAGCATTGGCGCTGCCAAGAAGACCGCCGATGATGGGGACTGGCCGACCCGGAAAGGCCAACTGCCATCGCATGATCAACATCAGGCAGAAGCCGAACAGCAAGAAGCACAAAGCGGTGAAGGCGTACTGGAGCCCGATGACCTTGTGGTCTTGCGAGAAGATGTAGCGCTGCCAGAACGGCAGCTCGTGGTGCTCGGCTGCGTGGTCTTGCGCTCCGACAGCCTGCTCTTCGCTAGCGCTCATCAGCGACTCCTTGTCTGACTGATCGCGATGGACGACACCCATCCATCAACCTTCGGCCCTCAACCGTCGGTGCTGCCCAACGGACTGGATCGAGTTTTGGTGGCCGGAGTGTATGACACTGGGTTCATCGCCTGCAAGCGCTACTCGCTACTCCGGGCAGCGAGTAGCGAGGGTTAGATCGGCCGGGCGTTCCTTCCGGCCAGTCTTTGAGGGCTTGGGGTTGAAGCAGCCGTCGCTGGCTCCGGCTGATCTTTGGGGCCTTGGGTCCTGAACAACCACCATCTTCGTGTGGAGGTTCGTCCGGGTGGGCAGTAGGGGGTAGGGGGTGAGTCAGTAGTCGGAATCTCGATGTGTCTCGAGGGTGGTAGATCGAGCCATGGGTCTCCCTCGTCGGAGGGGCATGGTCGGGTGAGGCCGCAGACGGGGGAGATCCCTGATTCGATCGGCCGTCTCAACACTCAAGCCCCCATAGATCGGTCGGCGGAGAGCCGGTCCCCTCAACCCTCAGGGCGGGCTCTAGTCGGCCAGCGCGTCGACGATCAACTGCGTGAGCGCGTCAGCCTGGTCGGTGCGAAAGACGTGCTGGGCGTGGGCACCGCCTTCGAGGATCTCGAGGCGTTTGGGCTCCGGTGCCTGCTCGAACTGTTGCTTGACCCGTGGCAGGAGTCGCTCTTCGCGGCTCACCACGAACAGAAACGAGCTCGCCTTCATCCGATCGGCATCGTTGATGGGCGCCGCGGCCAGGAGAATCAGCTTGTAGAAGGTACCGTCGGGTGCTTCCACGCTGGCTCTGGCGACGGCGCCACCACCCATGCTGGCACCGAGCGCCGAGACCCTTCGGGCGCCGCGGTGGCGGAGAAGACCCGCCGCCGCCACCACGTCCAGCCAGAGTGACCCCTCTTCTCCACCCGGAGTCGAAAGACCGTAGCCCCGAAAGTCCAGGGCCAGGACCTGGAGCCCCTTGCCACTCAAGTGACTCGCCAGTGGCCGCCAGCTCTCCTTGTCGAACACCTTGCCATGCGCGAGCACCACAGCGTGTTCGCCCTCGCCGTAGAGGTCAGCCTGAATCTCCCCTCCGTCCCTGGTGGAGAAGGAGACAGTCTTCGGCGACTCGGCCGCCCGGCAGGCCCCAGGTGCCATCGCTGCAGTCAACCCGACCGCCGAGGCGAAGCTCAGGGCCGAGAGAAGCGCTCGCCGATGTCCTGCCAATCTCGGCATCGAAAAATCCGCCCTTTCAACTCGTCTTCGGGTCTCGGTGAGCTTCGATTCCAGGGTCGATCGAGAAGGGCCACTGGCGCGTCCAGCACGCTAGCGAGACGCCGAGCCACCTCGGCAGAATCCTCGACGACCAGGCTGAAGGAACGGCGGGAGAGCTCCTCCATGCTGATCGCCCGTGAGCCGCTGAACAGATCTTCCGACCAGGAGTACTTATCGAGAAACGTCAGGGAATGGTGGGGCACCCCTCGTTCGGTCAGCCACTGGCGAGAAACCTCCTCGGTCCCAGGTGGTCGACCCGTCACCACCGCCACCTCGTAGCCGCGATCCACCCAGGCTGCCAGGGTTTCGACCGCCCCAGTCATGGGTTGGATCTCAGCCAGTACCTCTGGGCGGTGCACGGACTTCATGAAATCGTCCAGGCTCTCAGGCGACAGTCCCAGCGAGACTCCCAGATCAAAAGACTCGATCTCTTCCAGATCGACTCTTCTGCCGTGCTCCTGCTCGAAGACCTTGGCGAACATCCGGGCCGTCTGGCCGAGACAATCGTCGATATCGACATAGATACAGCCAGCAGTCATCAAGGCTCTTCTCCTCGAGAGTTCCTCATCTCGACCAGCCCATCAGCAACTTCAACCGGCCAGCTCCGAGTACCGAAAGCAGCTCACTAGGTGATCGTTAACCATTCCAGCAGCCTGCATATAGGCGTAGGAGATGGTACTGCCCACGAAGTTGAAACCCCGCTTCTTGAGATCCTCGCTCATGGCATCGGACTGTGGTGTGCTGGCGGGGATCTGATCCATCCTCTCCCAGCGGTTGACCCGTGTCTTACCGCCCACGAACTGCCAGATGTACACATCGAAACCGCCGAACTCTTCCTGGACGTCCAGAAAGGCGCGGGCATTCCGGATTGCCGAGTTGATCTTGAGCTTGTTCCGGATGATGCCGGGGTCGGCCAGCAGCTCTGCGATCTTCTCTGCACCATAGGAAGCTACGATCTCTGGTCGAAATCCTTCAAATACCTCCCTGTAGCGTGCTCTTTTCTTCAGGACCGTGGACCAGGAGAGCCCCGCTTGGGCACCGTCCAGGACGAGGAACTCGAAGTGCTTCCTGTCGTCATGCACCGGCACACCCCACTCATCGTCGTGGTACTCGATCATCAGCGGATCGCTTGCGGACCAATTGCATCGTTTCACCATACTCTCGTCCTCACGCTGGAGTCGGGAAGATGAGCACTCATCATGGCGCCAGGGCCTGCTCGAAATCGGCAATCAACTCGTCGGCGTCCTCGATCCCCACCGAGACCCGAACCAGGTCGTCGCTAATTCCCAGCCTGTCTCGCTCATCCTGCTCCAGGCCCAGGTGCGAGCTGCGCGCCGGCCGGACGACCAGGGACTCGACACCTCCCAGGCTCGCAGCATGAATCGGCAGGGTCAGCCGCTCCAGGAATCGCTCGGCCAACCCGGCATCCCCGAGGTAGATCGAGAGCATCCCACCGAAACCCGAAAAGAGCCGGTCGGCGTGGCGATGGCTTGGACTGGAGGTAAGACCAGGGTAGTTGACCTGCCGAACCGAAGGCTGCCCTTCGAGAAACCGGGCCAGTCTCGCAGCCGTCTCGTTCTGCCTCCGAACCCGTAGAGCGAGAGTCTTGAGACCCCGCTCCAGGAGAAAGCAGGTGTTCGGGTCGAGCGAGCCACCCAGATGAAGCAACAGCTGGCGCACCCGATCCACCGAAGCGGTCGAGCCGATCACCGCCCCAGCGACCAGATCACTGTGCCCGTTCAAGTACTTGGTCGCACTGTGAACCACCAGATCGAATCCCAGCTCGACGGGCCGGAAATTGACCGGCGTGGCGAAGGTGTTGTCGATCACCGAAACCAGGTCGTGAAGCCGAGCGAAGTCCGCCACGGCCAGGAGATCACCGACCTCCATCAGGGGGTTGGAGATCGCCTCCACAAAGATCAACCTGGTCTGCGGAGTGAGGGCCCTCTCCCAGGTGCGTGCGCCTTCGGGTGCGGCGATATCGATCGGGGTGTGGGAGATACCGAGCCTGGTCGCATCTTGATGGAGAAAACTCTGGGTCCCGCCGTAGAGCGTGCGTTGTGTCAGCAGATGCTCTCCTGACTGCACATGGGACAGGATCGCCGTCGAAATGGCCGCCATGCCGCTAGCCGTCACCAGCGCAGCTTCGGCCGACTCGACAGCCGCCAGCCGGGCCTGCAGGGTATGGTGATTCGGCGAGTTGCTCAAACGGATGTAGCGCACCGCATCATAGGTGGTCTCATCGCCCATCTGGTAGTTCGCCGATTGAAAGATCGGGGTCACCACGGCACCCTCGACATGCGGCTGGGGCCGACCCGCGTGTACCAGGTTGGTGTCGAGTGTCTTGAATTTCACTGAGTACTCCGGCATGAGCTCGTCCCTTTCTGGACTCAATCGGTCGATCCGCACACCCAATGAGGAAGGCACAGGCTACCACCTCCCTCGGGCTATCCGGACGCGTGCTAGCATCTCGCGGCTCGGATTCGTCAGTCCCTACCAGATCCCGCTGCGAGATGTCACAGACCATGATTCAGAGAGCCAGCCGGCGAACGTGTATCGCCTTCTACTTCGCTTGCCTTCCTTTGGCGCTGACAGGCTGTAGCGACCGACCACCGAAATCGGACAGGGTCTGGCTGGACCTGGCGGAAGAGGTCTGGCACCAAGGCGGAAACGTCACCACCGACTTGATCTCTGCGCCGCGGAAGGTGGGCCTCGACAACCTCGGCTATGGTTGGACACAAGTGCATCCTGACAATCCCGCCCGGGCAAATCTGGAGATGAATCAGCAGATTGCGCGCTTGTTCCTCTTCTCGGCCGATGGTGACGCGGAGGCGCTCGAAATCGAGATTTCGGCTGTCGGCAAGGGACGACTCAAGCAAGTCCCACTGACGCTGTTGCTGAATGGCGAGCCCCTGACCGGGCTGCCCCTGACCAGAAAGTGGCGGCGACATCGAGTCGAAATACCCAGCGACATCGTCCGCCTGGGGCGAAACCTCTTGGAGTTCCGATTTCCACAACCAACGAAGTCACCGCGATGGCCCCGCAGGCTTAGACCCCGAGTCCGAAGTCTCGAAGTCTTCACTGCCAACGGTCGCAGGCTGTGGTCAGAGCGACCCGCCAGCATCTACCTGGTCAGCGATCCAGGTTGCTCACCGGATCGCAGCGAAATTAGGATGCCTTCGCCGGGCTGGCTGGAGGTGGTAACGGATCTGCCGGAGCGAGCCCGCCTCAGGGCGAGCTTTCGGGTTCAGCATCCGCCAGGGGCAGGCAATGAGCCTGTTCTCGTCTATGGCAGGCTTCTGGACCAGCGTCTCGAAGAGCATCATCTCGCCCAAGAACGGGTCACCGATTCAGACAAAGACCATGACTTCGATATCGATCTCAGGGCCTGGCAGGGTCAGTCGGTACGCCTTAGACTCGGTGTCGGCGGCTCAGGCAACGCCGTCGTCTCCTGGCATTGGGCCGTCGTAGAAGGGCCCGCCGGGACGGATCGCAGGGACGACATCGAACCGATCCGCCGAGTCCAGGCGCCTGCTTCGGGCCGGCTCGGACGCCCGGATATCCTGGTCATTCTTCTCGACGCGGCTCGCGCTGATGCCTTTTCTCCCTTCGGTGGTGCCCGTCCCACCCCTGCCATCGAACAGCTTGCCGCGGACGGCACTCGTTTCGAGTCGGCACTGGCCTCTTCGTCCTGGACCGGTCAGTCGGTATCTTCGATCCTCACCGGCTTCTTTCCCGACACTCTGGGCGTAGGCCCCTGGGGGAGTCACTTGCCCTCAGGGATCGAGACTCTGGCCGAGCTGCTGACTCGAGTCGGCTACCGAACAGTGCTCTGGACCCAGCATCCCTTCTACAAGCAGCAGGCAGATCTGAAGCGGGGTTTTCAGGAGATTTATCGACCAGCGTTTCAGGACTACACGACTCTACCGTCGTCGAGCCAGCTGATGACCGATCAGGAGCCTACATTTGCCTTCGTGCATTTGATGCCCCCTCACGCTCCCTACACTCCTCCTGCTCCATACCGGGGTAGCTACGGCTCCTGGTACACCGGCCCGGTCGAGCCAAAGGCGACCCTCCTCAACCGTCTTTCGAATCGCCGCGACCTAGGAGGGCTCACAGAGGACGACCGACGCTATATTCGGGACCGTTACGACGAGAACGTCGCCTTCGCCGACGCGCAGGTGGGTACCCTGCTCTCGATGCTCGACTCCGCCGGGCGCTACGACTCCACCCTGGTCATACTGCTGTCGGATCATGGCGAAGCCTTCTTGGAGCACGGCCGCTATCTTCACACCCGCACACTCCACCGCGAGATGCTCCACGTTCCCCTGGTCGTGAAGTGGCCTGTCACCGTCGCCGACTTTGAGGCCAAGGTTGCGGAGTCCGTTAGCCTGGTCGACCTTGTTCCAACCCTGGTCGATGGCCTTGCCATCCCCGAGAAGCAGGGGGGATACCAGGGCCGCAGCCTGCTGCCCGTCGTCTTCGACTCGACGAGTCGCCAAGAGCCACTGTGGGCGACAACGCGTGGCGTCGCCAGCTACCAACAGCCACCCCGGCCTCAGCATATGCTCCAGGCAGGTCCATGGAAGCTCCTCTTCGATCCTCTCACCGGGGACAGTCAGCTCTATCAGATCGAGCGTGACCCGGCTGAGACACAGGATCTCGCGGGCGAGCTGCCGCTGCGCACCCTGTTGCTGCGCCAGGCACTGCAACGTCAGGTGGTCTCCAACCGCGATCTGCTCCAGGAAGCTTCCGTTCCCGGCCCGATCGAGGCACTGGATACCGAGCTCCAGGACCAACTGGAGGCCCTGGGCTATGTCAACTAAAGCACTGGCGGGGTGACTAGCGGCTGGGGCGTCAGCCCGACGCTTGAAAATGGGCCTTCACCGTCATCGGCAAAACCAGCACCAGACCCACCAAGCAGCACACCGCGGAAGGCATGGCCAGCCAGGTCAGCGACTCCTTCGCCGCGTCTGTGCCAGCGAGAGCTGGTGCCCGAAAAGCCGCCAGCAGCCAAAAGGTGAAATAGCCCAGCGCAGCGATTCCCATCAGGTGGGCTGTCAGGAGCTTCAATCCGGCACCACTCGTCCTGCCGGCCGACAGGCGAATCATCGCCTTCAGCCAGGACTGCCCTCCACTGCCGGATCGAAACGTGAACATAGCTTGCTACCCTTCCGTTTCCGACCTGTCGTTGCGGCCTTGCCGATCCGAGTCCAGGCGAAAACCGACGTTCGAGGATTCGGCGGCAACCACGCGAAAGTCTCGAGCCAACCTGTTCAGCTCTTCGGGTCGGAAGGCATCGTAGTACCCACGGACGACCCCCTTGCTGTCTACCAGAACGAAGCGCGTGCTGTGCAAGATGGGCTCGCCTGGACTGGCTGCGCCTGGTGGAGGTTCGTCATCCAGACCGAGCTTGAACCCTTCGGTTACCAGACGGCGGATGGTTTCCTTCTCACCGGTCAAGAACAGCCAGTTGGGGTCCGTAATGCCCCAGGAGTCGGCGTAGAGCTGCAGCACCTGTGGCGAGTCGTATTCCGGATCGACGCTGAATGAGACTCTTTGGAGACCACCGGGCTCCATCGCTTCGAGTCCCAGCATGCGCTCGGTCATGCGCGGGCAGCTCAACGCACAGCGAGTGAAGATGAAATCCGCCACCCAGGGAGAGCCGAGCAGCTCGGAGCTGTCGATTTGTCGCCCATCTCGGTTGACCAATAGAAATTCCGGCGCCGTGCCGATCTCTGGAGGCGGCTCACGAGTCTGCTCGGCGCGCCAGTTGGGCGCCATGAGAGCGGTCACGAGAACCGCTAGGATGACTGCTATTAGAAAGCCCCAGAGTAGAGCCCGCCTCATGGATCTGTCCGTCTTTTGGCTCACGGCGATCCCGTCCTTCGCACCAGCCACACATCCACGGCCAACGCCGCTGCAGCCCAAATCAGCATCACAGTCAGGGACAGGCCCAAAGAAGGCAGGCTCTGGCCGGCCAGGGGCATATCTCCGTACAGCACCCGGCGCAGGGCTGCAGTGCCGTAGGTGAGCGGGTTGAGCCTCATCACCAAGTCGAGCCAACCTGGCGCACCCGACAGAGGAAAGATCGCACCCGAGAGAAACCACATAGGCATCAGCACCAGATTCATGACGGCATGAAAACCCTGGGTGGAGTTCATCCGCCAGGCAAACGCAAAGCCAAAAGCAGTCAGGGCGACGGCCATCAACGCTACGACGACGGCGACCTCCAGGCCGGATCGCAAGGTCAGACGGATGCCGGCCACCGGCGCCAGCACCAGGAACAGCATACCCTGGATCCAGGCCAGGGTCGCGCCACCGAAGACCTTCCCGGCAACCAGAGCTGAACGTCGGACTGGCGCTACCAGAACTCCCTGGAGAAACCCCTCGTTCCTGTCGTCGATCACCGAGAACGTCGAGAAGATCGCGGCGAACAGCACCAGCATCACGATGGTTCCCGGAAAGAAGTACTCCAGGTAGTCCAGATCCTCCGGTCCTCCCGGCAGCCTGAAAGAGGCGGACAGGCCGCTGCCGATGAGCGCCCAGAAGAGCAGCGGCATACCCACCGCGCCCAGAACCCGAGCCGGCTGACGGCGGAATCGCACTACTTCGCGATGCCAGAGAGTCGTCGCTGCCAACAGGTCGCTCACTCCGCTTCCTCCCAGAGACCTCGACCTGTACGGTGAAGAAAGACATCTTCCAGCGTCGGCTTCGACAGCCTCAGGGTGTCGATGCGATCAGGAAAGGACTCCATCAGCTGTGCAATGAAGCTGTGGGCGCGCTCGTCTTCGAGACGCACCTGGGCCCCCTGCACAGTGGCGCCGAGGTCGAGCCGATCCTGAATCTCCTGGCACAGAGCCTCAGGATCGTCAGTGGAGATCAAGACGACCTCACCACCGATCTCGCCCTTCAGGCTCTCCGGGGACCCTTCAATCACCAATCGCCCACGATCGACGAGCGCCAGCCGATCACAACGGTCGCCCTCCTCCATGAAGTGGGTAGTCAGCATGATGGTCACTTCGTGAGAAGAGCGTAGCTCCTCGAGAACCTCCCAGACATCCCGTCGGGCGCCTGGATCCAACCCAGTGCTCGGCTCGTCCAACAACAAAAGCCGGGGGCGGTGGAGCAGAGCTTTGGCAATCTCCACTCTGCGCCTGAGGCCCCCAGACAGCGTCTTGACCCGATCGTCCCGTCGGTCGTCGATCGAGAACCTCTTCAACAACACTGCAATCCTGTTCTTCAGATCGGCGCCCCGGAGTCCATAGAGGTGTCCCTGGTGCATCAGGTTCTCGCCGACCGTCAGCTGCTCGTCGACGCTGGGTGACTGAAACACCACCCCAAGCTGGAGGCGAACGAGCGCCGCCTCGACGACGATGTCCGCACCGAACACCGAGAGCTTCCCCTGATCTGGTTTCAGCAAGGTGGCGAGGATGCGAAAGAGGGTGGTCTTGCCGCCTCCATTCGGTCCCAGGAAGCCGTAGATCTCACCGACTCGAACTTCGAAGGTGACACCATCCAGGGCCCGCCTCTGGCCGTAGGCGAACCTCAAATCCCGAGCCGTAACCGCTTGCGGTCCGGCCGCCCCGGACCTGGGAGCTCGGCACATGAGTTCAAGCGACCCGGTCGAGAACCATGACCACCAGCACGGCAGGGAGATACAGCACCGATACCAGCAGCACCCGTCTAGCCGCGTCGGTAGAGAACGACAGGGCGAACGACACGCAGACAGCGAGGAAGAAGCAACCGAGAGCCAGCGTGCCGAGAAAGTAGGTCGAACCAGTCAAGCCCAGGACTGTCGGCATCAGGCTTACGGGGAGGAGGGCGGCGCCATACAGCAACATCTGACGGGCTGTGCTGCGACCGTCCGGCTCCACGACCGGCAAGACGGGGATGCCGGCTCGCGAGTAGTCCTCTCGACACATCCAGGCGATGGCCAGGAAATGGGGCAACTGCCAGAGGAACAAAATAGCAAAGAGCACGACCCCACCCAACTCCAGGCGGTCGCTTACCGCCGTCCAGCCCATGAGTGGCGGTAGAGCGCCCGGGATCGCACCAACGACAGTCGCCAAGGAACTGATGCGCTTCATCGGGGTATAGACAAAGATGTAGCCGGCCAGAGCAATAGCCCCGAGCAAGGCGGTCAGGAGGTTGACCGCCAGAGTCAGCTCGAGCAGGCCTGCCACAGCCAGACCGACACCGAATAGCAGTGCTGTATCCGGGCGCATACGACCGGTTGGCAGGGGTCGATCCGCCGTCCGCTCCATAAGGGCATCGAGGTCTCTTTCGAGCACATGGTTCAAGGCCGCTGACCCCGCCGCCACTAACCCGGTGCCAAACAGAGCATGGATCGCAAGGCCCCAGTCGACGCTGCCTCCCGAGCTGAGCAATATCCCGATGAGCGCCGTCAGCACCACCATCAGGGTGATGCGAGGCTTCGTGAGCTCGACGAGATCCGCCAGGCGCACACCCAGCGTCACCGGCTTGGACTCGATCGCAACAGGGCTGCTCACGATACGGCCTGCTCCGGACTGAGGATCCCGGCGGCCTCGGTCTCAGCCTCGGTCCCCGCCTGTCGAGCTATCCAATCCAGGCGCCTCGTCATGAGAGTCAGCACCAGGCTGAGAGCCAGCAGCAGGGCTCCTCCCCCGACGTGCAGGGTGTTGGGTAGGACCGCCTTGCCGGTCAGGACCACCAACCCCCCGAGGGTTCCCTGAACCAGAACCATGAGCGCCAACAACCAAGCTGGAGTGACAGCGACTCTCTCTTGGCTCGCGAGCCGCATCACTCGACCCAATGTCCAGAAGATCAGCGTCGCCACGACCAGGGCACCCATCCGGTGGGCGAAGTGAATGCCGATGGCGAAGTCGATCCTGGGCGGAATGAGTCCACCGAAGGCGAGCGGAAAGTCGGGGATGGCAAGGCCGGCTCCCGTGTGTCGCA
The DNA here is from genome assembly GCA_947259195.1 of Thermoanaerobaculia bacterium. GTDB lineage: Bacteria > Acidobacteriota > Thermoanaerobaculia > Multivoradales > JAHEKO01 > JAUVRX01. The sequence goes on from CAMYLC010000058.1 coordinate 66,144, forward strand.
TGACAGCGCCCAGCAGGATCTGCAGATAGATGACGACTGTCGTGGTGGTGGCCAGGGGAACGACCCTGCCGACCGGAGCGGCCGGATTCCTGGCGCCCTCACCCGAGACCCACCGGCGAGAAGTGACCACGGCGAGCACCACCAACAGACAAAGGAACAGCTGGGCTAGACCGGCATGACTCACCGATATGGCAGTCGGCAAAAAGAAAAGCACGGTAATGCCACCGAGCGCGGCCTGGGCCAAGACAGCCGCGAGTGCCGCCACAGCAATCCCCCTGACCCATTTCCGCGGCTCACGGCGAATGATCCAAGTCGCCAGCCACAGGGTCAACAGCAGCACCGTGCCGGCAATCAGGCGGTGCCCGTGCTCCGCCCTGACCGTCTCGATTTCCCACCATCTCGGTGGATTCAGCATGCCGTAGGAGAGCGGCCAGTCGGGAACCGACAGACCGGCCTCGAGACTCTTCACCAGGCCACCCGCCGTGATCAGCAGGACCACATACCCGGCCAGCAAGACGGCGAGCCGATGAATTCCTCGCAGGAACGGTGTGTCGCTAAACATCTTCGGTCAATCTCCTCACGGAAAAGAGAATCGTCATCGAACCAGCGCGAGTCTATCGCGACCGCCGGTACCGGCGACCGAAGTCTCGCTCCCTGGCGGAGAAATGAAAAAGCGGGGCGGAGCCTTCATAGCCCCGCCCCGCGACTATCTTCAGTGAGATGCTCAGCCGGCGGGGGCTACAGCATCCGGCGAAAAGTCGAAGCTCACCTGCGCTGGCTCACCGTCCACGACGGTGACTTCCGCTGTCTGAGTTCCGAACTCTTCATGCCAGGCCTCCAGCACATAGCTACCGGCAGGCAGATTCTCGATGCCGAAGCCGCCCTGCTCATCGGACACCCCGAAGAATGGGTGGTCGAGAACCGCCATGTAGGAGCTCATCCAGGGGTGCACATCGCACTTGAACGGCACCATGACCTCGGCCTGATCGAAGGTGTGCTCCAGCTCCATGCCCTGGAAGGGTTGGCCCTGGTTGAACTCCTTATTGGCGCTCGGTCTGGCGTGAACGTTGTGGAGTGTCGGGTCGCTGTTGCGGATGACCAGCTTCTGACCCACCTGGACGCCTGAGATGTGTGGCCGGTACTGACAACCCATCTGGTCGAGGACGTGGGCGGTTGCGGGCACCGGGAAGCTCTTGCCCTCCAGGCCGGACTTCACATAGACAAGAACGTTGGCCAGATTTCCATCGTCGTCCGTCACCACCTTCTCGGTGTGGACCTCGCCGGGATGCAGCGATGCGCAGACCGGATCGGCATCCATGCCGATAGCGGCGTCCGGATCACCATTGACGTACCTTACGCTGCCCACCACGGTCCCACCACCGGTCACTGCCGGGCCCGGTGTGGCGGCCGGCGCAGAATCGGCCTGCTGGGCGGGGGCGGCAGCTTGCTCTCCACCACCACCACAGCCGATCGCCAAAACAGCGGCAATCAGCGCAAACACCATGAGAAATGAGTTCTTCTTCATACGTTCGAACCTCCTTTGGATCGATTTCAAAACTTCAGCTGACGCTCTTTGCCTTCTAGCGCGACAGCGGCGCGAACTGCGGATTATGCCATGGGTCCAGAGAGTGAACTGCAAATTACCTGAGGGTTCACCGATTATTGCTCCAAATTCCACCAGATGTGGTCCCGCAGCGCTTGGGTCACATATTCGGCATCGCCCAGATGCGACTTGAGCTCCTCGTCCGAGGAAAAGTGGCGCATCATGCGCTCCTTTTGCTGCTCGAACATCGGCGTATCGATAGCCATTGCCAGGGGCGAGGTGTAGCCACCCTCTGGATTCGGCGGAAAGTTGGCCGGCATCTTCGTGCCGGGAATCCAACCCTGAGGATCCAAGATCCAGTGGGGCACCCAGTCGTACCGCAGCCGTCTCTTGGCTAGCAGGAGAGAGGGCGCCAGGTCTCCGGCTCCCACGCCGGCACCGAGATCCTCTTGAGGACCGGCCGGGTGACACTTGGCACACTGGAACATGTTGAAAGCCACATCTCCGACCGCCAGTTCGCGGGTATCGGGCTGCGGGGGGTCCGACAGGAACGCCAGACGCCCTTCACGGGCTGCGAAATAGCTCACGAGGGCGTTGACCTCGTCGTCGCTGAAACCGAAGCTCGGCATTCGAACCGCGAGCCACGGACGCAGGCGCACCGCACCGGGGTCGTGAAGATACTCGAACAGCCAGTCGCTCTTTACCCGAGCGCCTTGCGCCGCCAAGTTGGGAGGCAACATCCCCACATCCTCGATCGCGGTCTTGATGGCACGTCCGTCACCCTCGATCAGATGACAACCCTGACAATTGAACCGGGTGATGAGTCTACGGCCTTCAACAAGCGAGATGCTGCGCGTCGTCTGCCCTGCCCGGCTGCTCGCCTCGACCGACTGCCTGGTGAAGCCCAGCACCATGGTGACCACGGCATCGGCCTCCCGCTCCGACATGCCGAAGTCGGGCATCTTGAGAAGCTCGTCATAATTCTTGACAGCTTCCTTGCCCTCATCCCACGTTCTCGGATCCAACAGCTTCCTCCGGATCCAGTCATGCCGGGTATGGGGTACGTCGTGAACATGGCCGAAGTCGAACTGATGCAGCGGCTTGGAGCCCTCTTCCGTCAACTCGACACCAATGGGCTTGGCGATTTCGAAGCCCGCCAGGTCGTGACAACCCCAACAGCCGTACTTCTGGATCGTCTCGAAACCCAGATAGACGTCACGCTCGCGAGTGGTCATCGCCTGAAGTGTCGCCAGGCTCTGCTCGATGGTCTGATTGTTCTGCAGGTACTTCAGGGCCATCTCGTCGCGAACCTGCTGGTCTGACTCAGGGACCTCGAGAGCCTCGAATGCCTGATCTCGGCTGGACATCAGGTAGGCAGTGATATCGGCCGCCTCTTCATCGGTCAGGCGCAAATCCGGCATCCGCGTATCAGGGGCGTAGCGCCTGGGGTTCCTGATCCAGGAGTAAAGCCACCCAGCGGAGACCTTGCTGCCGGTGCGGATGAGATTCGGGCCGTGGAGGCGATTGATCTGTGGGAAGAAATCGTCGCGCTTCGCCTCGGCGTCCATGAGATGGCAACCGGTACAGCCCACCGACTCGAAGAGAGCCTGTCCCTGCTGCGGATCTCCCGGCGGCGGCGGCGGATACTCCGGCGATTCGGACTTCTCCCACAAATAGGCCACCGCAGAAGCTATCTCCACCTTCTGTCGCTCCAAATTGAGCTCGGTGGTCGTGTTCTCCTGGAAGAAGAAGTGGGGCATCCAGGTAGTCGGCCGGAAATCGCGGGGTGCAGAGATCCACTCGAAGGCCCAGCCAGGGCTGGTCTTGCCGGCCACTTTGCTCAGATTCGGTCCAGGTCGGGGAAGGTCCTGAAACGCTGGGTAGTCGATCTTGTGACAAACGAAGCAGCCCATCCTCATTGCCAGCTGACGCCCCGTATCCTGCACCTCGGCCCCTGGAGTCCACACTTCGGCCGAATGGCAGGTGAAACAGCCCGCTTCCGAGTATTCGGCCGGGAAGATAGGGGTCTCCAGATAGGGCTGCGGCTCCCAATCCCATTCCTGCTGCCACCTCGCCATTTCCTCGCCGCTGGAGGGGCTGTGGCCGACGCGCGCGAAGTCGGTCGATCTGTCGAGACCACCATGACAACCCGAACAACCGAAGCGGTTGTAGGGATGCGGAGAGCCCGCACCAACGAACAAATCCATCCTGGGATGAGAGCGGAAGGGGCTCTCCCACTCTTCATCGTCAAAGCCGATCCGGTTGGCTGCTACATGGCAGGTGACACAACGGTCCACCCGTTCCACCTTGGTGAAATTGATGTCGTGATAGAGCCCCGGCAGCATCACCTGCTCGATCTTGAGGTCGGGGTTCATGAAGTCCAGCAAGGGAGCGTTGAGCAAGCGATAGGAAAGGGACTTGTCGAGGTTCGCCGCTCGCTGTTCAAGATTGTCGAAGCCCTGGCGGAGAGCGGCCAATCGACCCTCTGCCTCTTTCAGGGCCGCCTCACGCTGGTCCAGCGCGGCGCGTGATTGATCG
>CAMYLC010000059.1 GCA_947259195.1 Thermoanaerobaculia bacterium
GAGCTGTCAGTCGATATAGCCGAGAGCGCGAAGCGCCTCGAGCTGCTCCTGGCCAATCTGGACCCGACCGCCCTCGCCCAATCTCTCGCCCAGCTCCTGGTGCTTCTCCCATTGGCGTTGCAGGAAGCTCTGGTACCTCTCCACCAGATCGGGGCGCTCCTCATGCAGGCTGTTCCGGGTGAAAGGGTCGCTTCTCAAGTCGTAGAGGAACAGCGGCGTGGGTCGATGCTCTTCGGTTCGGGCACCCACACCGCCGATCTCGTTGGCAGCCCCTTCACCGATCTCGAGTGAGGCCCCCCACCAGCCATCGATCACCTCGATCAGGCCGCTCATCTCCCCGGTCTCCGAGTCGACACTGAATTCATCGAGAACGACCGGCTCCGGCAGCCAGTCGCCTTCGCCCACCAGGAGTGGCGCCAAGGATCTACCCATCGCGGTGTCGGGTATCGGCATGTCGAGCAGGTCGAGTACGGTCGGCAGCATATCCAGCATCGACACCGGTGCCTTGAAGCGCTGACCTGCCGGGATGCGCCCAGGCCAGACGAAGATCATCGGCACATGGGTCTCGTGCGAGTTGAACATCGGACCCCACATCGGCGACCCCGGCTCCATCAGCCGGTGGCAGGCGGCAGGGTATCCGTGATCGGCTGCGACGATCAGCAGCGTGTTCTCCCATTCACCCCGTCCCCGGAGTCGCTCCACGAGCTCGCCGATGCGGTAGTCATTGTGGGCCATCGCCTCATCGTAGAGACCCTGCTGGGCGTAGGCATAACGCGCCTGGTCGATGCCGTGCTCCTCGTACGCGGATGGCTGCCGCCAACCACCCCCCGGGTACAGATAGGGATCCCAGTCTTCGCAGGCCTGACGCAATTGCGGGTCGACATACAGCCCAGAGAAGGGCGCCACCGGCTCGAACGGCTCATGAATGTCGGTGCTCTGGAAGTGCACCCAGTAGGGCTCTGCTGGGTGGCTTCCGCGCCATTTCCAGAACGACTCGTGCAGCAGCCGTGACGACTCCGAGTTGTTGGGCTCGATGCCCGTCTCGTGCATGAAGTCCGCCCCCCGCTCGAGACCGCTGAGTGAGGCGGAGTAGGGGTTCGAGACGATGACCGCTGTCTGGTAACCCGCGGCATGGAGATGTTCTGCCATGGTGACCGCGCCGTCGGGAACACGATCGGTCTCACTGCGAAAGCCACCCAGAGCGCTGTGAGGAATCGAGGTCATGAACGAGGCGGTGGATGGCTTGGTCCAGGAGGCGTTGCTGTAGGCACGTTCGAATGACGCTCCCTGTGCAGCCAGACGCGCGAGGTGGGGTGTGTTCGCACGGTTGTAGCCGTAGAGACTCATGTAGTCGGCGCCACCGCCATCGATGATGTAGAAGATGACGTTGGGTCGAGAGGAGCTCGAGTCGCCGACTCTCTCACCAGCCAGAACCGGAGCGCCCCACAACGCCACGGTGCCCTCCTCGGCCTCGGTCTCGAGGGCCAGAGTCACCGTCTGGCCCACCAGGCCCGATACATCTATCGAGCGCATCGCCCATTCACGCGGATCGGCGTAGGTCTCTTCGAGGAGACTCTCCTGATCTCCAGATGCGGTGGTTGCGGTGACCCGGAACACCACCGGCTGATCCTCCCGGAGAACACCCAGCCCAAAATCGAGACGCCCGGCTGCCGGAATCTCCACTGGGAAACTCAGGCTGGCTCGTCCATGGGTGTAGATCGCGCGGCGATGCTGGCCCCCCTTATCGGTCATTCGCGCTCCCGCTGGTACTGCCGCGAAGTCTGCCTCCTTCGGAACGATACTCACGGAGAGCAGGTCGGCTGTAGCCGGCTCGGCCGCCCCGAGGTAGATGCCCAGTTGGCGCCAGGTCCCCTCCGGCGGATCCTCTCCGAATCGGTCCAGGCGCAGGACATAGCTCTGCACCGAGCCATCATCGATCACGGGCACTTCGGGTACCCACGACTCGAACGGTCTGGGGTTCTTCTGATCGTCGGCGTCGGTGCCCAGATTGATGCCCAGCTCGAGATGATCGATCTCGTCCGCGGTGCGGAGCGTGACAATCACATAGGCCCAATCCGCAAGGTTCCAGCCGGGCACTTCGACATACAAGCCACCGTGGGGATTCTCCCAGCCCTCCGGCCTCTCCGCGCTCGACATCGTCAACCGCACGGCGTCCTCGACATATCTGACTTCAGGTAGCCGCTCCGAGGGGCGCGCATAACCCACCGGTTTCCAGTCGGGTTGGGGCCGATCGAAGCGCCATTCCTTCGGCGCTGGGAGCTCCTCGGGGAGCTCAGAACCCTTGACGGATGCCTCTTCCAGGTGAGCTGCAAGATGGAGGGGTACCTCAGCCGTAAGGACGGCTGATGAAGGCTGCCGCCCCTTGCATCCGGGCAAGAAGGCGAGTGCGAAGATGCTGAGACACCCGAGGCCGGCCGCTGCCCCGGAGGCCAGACGACGACGTACCATTGCTTCACCTCTCTACTATTGGTTTGTCGACGGGAGTATAGCTTACTGGCCTGGGGAAGCCCTCAGAGCCCCGGTTGGCGAGCCCCCGGGGGATCTCTGTCACGTGACCATGAACTATCGATGGCCCGCCAGTCGACAGCCCGCGCGCTGATTCTCCGCGGTGTGCCTTGTATATTCCTAAAATATTCGATATGAAATATGTCACAGTCATACCTCGACGAAGGCACCTCCAGCGCGAGCTGGAAACGGAAGCTCCACGGGTCCGCTGCCTGGCGGGTCGGAGGGAGCGCAATGGTTGCGGACAGTCGAGCTGTCGGAGGTTCGAGCAGGGCTCAGGCCAGGCACTCGTGTACCGGCAATCTTCGTCGTTGTCTGCATCCGACCTGCCGGTCCCCGCTTCCCCGGGCTCGCCTTCGCCCCCGCGGCCCTCCGTCGCAAGAATCCACAAACGAACGCCTTGAACGGGTAGGCCGCCATGAGCGCGGTGAGCCCTCAGCAATCCGGTGGGCAGATCCCAAGGAGGGTTCGCCGGTTCGTAAGACCCAAGGGGTTATCCCCAGTGATGTTCATGAGGGGGAAACAGGAAAGGAGATCGACCTTGTTTACACGTAGACGATTCATCCAGGGGACGACAGTCCTCGGAGCAGCCTCGTTGATGCCGCGCTGGGTTCGCAAGGCCTGGGCTGCGACCCAGGGACCGGGCTTGAGCGATCCGGCGCTACAGCCGAAGTTCGCCAACGCCGTACCCAACGCCCTGGACCCAGGCTTCATCTACAGTCCTCAGATGACGGGTGGTGTCCAGAAAATCAAGGTAGCTGTCGGCCAGTCGGTGCAGATGACCGGCCTGGTCGGGATAGACGGTATGACGCCCGTGCCCACCACCGTCTGGGGCTACGGCGACAAGCAGATCTACACCTGGCCGGGCCGCACCTTCCAGGTGCGCAGCTACGAGCCGCTGGAGGTGAAGTGGGAGAACCGCCTCGGCGGCCTGCCCTTTCCGATCACTGGCAAGGACAACACCTCACTCGGCTATGGCGACTACACCGGCCGCTCCGTGGTCGACACCAGCCTGCACTGGGCCTACAGCCTACACGGCTACACCCAGTACAGCATCGAGAAGGACGGTGTGCCGATCGTGCCGCACGTGCACGGCGGCCATAGCGACTTCCAATTCGACGGCAACCCGGAGTTCTTTTTCAGCCCGGGCTACACCATCCGCGGACCACAGTGGGTAGAGAAGAAGTACCTCTACGACAACAGCCAGCCGGCAGGCACGGTCTGGTACCACGACCACGCCCTTGGCATCACCCGCTTGAACGTCTACACCGGAATGGCGGGCTTCTTCATCATTCGTGACGACTTCGACACGGGGCTCTTCGGCAATCCACTGAGTCTTCCGGCCTTTCCTTACGAGGCCGCCTTCGCCATCCAGGACAAGATGTTCAAGGACACCGGCGAGCTCTTCTACCCGGCATTCCCCGGCGATCCCTTCTACGCCGACTTCATCACCGGCGAGGGGGCGGACCTGCCGCCGGACATCTTCCCGGGTGGCGGACCGACCGGGCTGGCCGAGTTCTTCGGCGACCACATGGTGGTCAACGGCGTCATCTGGCCGCAGATGGATGTCGAGCCGCGCAACTACCGGCTGCGGTTCTTGAACGGTTGCGACAGCCGCTTCCTGGCGGCGCAGTTCTTCAGTGTACCGGCCGACGCGACGGATTTCACCAACGCCACTGGACCACTGCCGTTCACCGTCATCGGCAGCGATCAGGGTCTGGCCTCCAGCCCGACGACGGTCGGCACGCTGCTGATGGAGACCGGCTCGCGCTACGACCTCATCTTCGACTTCAAACAGGTCCCCTTCGGCAGTCGGGTGATCATGAAGAACATCGGCGGCGACGAGCCGTTCGGCGGCGATCTCGTCACCGACGACCCGGCGATCCAGGTCTTCGGCGAGACCGACCGCATCATGGCCTTCGACGTGAACCAGCCGCTCGATCCCGCGGTACTCGACGTCACACCGGTGGGCATCAACTTCGGTCCGGTCATCCCGGAACCGACGCGCCTGCGCAAGGTGGCGCTCTTCGAGGGCAAGGACGAGTTCGGTCGGTTGCAGCCGCTCTTGGGGACCGCCGAACTGGCCACCGACTACGCCAACAATCCGGTCGATTGGCCGGCGACTCC
>CAMYLC010000060.1 GCA_947259195.1 Thermoanaerobaculia bacterium
CTACGGGTTGGCGATTGGGTGCACGTCGGCGAGGTCGAGGGCGAGGTCCTGCAACTGGGAATGCTCTCGACGAAGGTCAGAACGCGCGATGGCGAAGAGGTGACCGTGCCGAACGCGGTGGTCATCTCGAAGGAGACCATCAACTACAGCCGATTCGCCGAGGATGGAGTCAGGGTCAGCACCGCCGTGACGATCGGCTACGACACTCCCTGGCGGCAGGTCCATGCCATGCTGGAACAGGCCGCCGCCCTGACTCCCGGCCTGCGCAAGGAGCCGCCGCCCTTCGTTCTGCAGACCGGTCTATCGGACTGGTACCCCGAGTACAGATTGAAGGCCGTCATCGACAATCCTCCGGACCGACCCCAGGTCCTGTCGGCCCTGCACAAGAATATTCAGGATCAGTTCAACGAGTACGGCGTGCAGATCATGTCGCCGCACTACATCAACAACCCTTCGGAGCCCTTCGTCGTTCCGCCGGAACGGCGTAGCCCACCGCCGGCACGGCCCGAGGACTCAGGTGAGACCGAAGCGGAAGACACCACTGGAGACTGAGGCTGAGTTGTCTACACCGGTCCGAAAGGTCCTCGCCGGGGGGACTCCAGAGGGTTCTTGCAGCGGCAGGGAGGATAGCCCTCTGGGGTTCCCCCGGCAGGGCCTGTGCTAGTCAGTGATCCTGAGGTCGGCTCTCGGGTGCCGCGTCGGGTGTGAAGATCCGTTCGATGGGTTGGTCGAAGACTGCGGCGATTCGGAAGGCGAGAGGCAAGCTCGGATCGTACTTCCCCGTCTCGATGGCGTTGATGGTCTGGCGGGAGACATCGAGCTCCCGCGCCAGATGAGCCTGGGTCCAGTCGCGTTCCGCCCTCAGGACTTTCAACTTGTTCTTCATGCGTAGCGCCTCCTGCCCATCCACAGGCCGATCAGATAGAAGAACACCATGACGATGGACGCATCGCTGATGCTCGCCGTCGGAGCCCCCAGGCCCTCGAGCAATCGATAGCCAAAACCGGCAAACAATCCGGCGCCGAAGCCCAGAGCCAAGGCTTCCAGTTGAATCCTGCGCTGCAGCTCATCAGCCTCTCGGAGAAAGCGGCCGAATCCCAGGAGTGCGACTACCCCGACCGCCGTTGGCAGGATCGCGACGACCCAGCCAATTGGGCCTGGTATCACGATGTCCGCCTTGATGAGCCAGGTCACCGCCGCGAAGCAGACTAGCCAGAGCGCCATCCAGCCATTGGCCCGATTGAGATTGTGGCGGTCGCGAGCCGTCATGTCACTACAGCCCGCAGCCGCCATAGTGTCCTCATTGTTTTCAGTCATGTCGTGTCTCCTTTCTTAAAAGTCAAGCTTACTTGACTTAAATGTATAGCACTGACGACATAATGTCAAGCTAACTTGACCCCAATAACTCTCAAACAGAAACTGTGTGAGTGGGAAGGTCAGCGCGTTAGATTCTGACGACGCGCCTATTCCGCCATCAGCCGCGCCACCGTGGAAACGTACTGGTCGAAACTGTAGACAGTCTCGGCTTGTCGGCGGTTGTGACGACCCATCTGCTCACATCGATCCGGGTGTGTCCAGAGCTCGTCGATCGCCTTCGCCATCGAGTCGGCATCGCCAGTCGGAACGACCAGGCCGTTGACCTGGTCCTCCACAAACTCGGCAATGCCCGGCGAAGCGGTCGCTATGACCGCTTTACCCATCGCCAGCGCCTCGAAAACCGTGCTCACTCCCGCCGCATAGTCGACCGCTTGCACAGACACGACCACGAAACGGGCACCGGCGTAGGCGTCACGCAGTTGCCTGTAGCTCAGCGTTGCTCGATCGACGCGCACGTTTGCGGTGGGGACCACGCCCTCGAATGGGCGAAAACCGGGTTGCGGCGACCATCCGGAGGCCACGACCCACAAGGGATAGGGAACCTTCGCAGCTGCCCGTTGGAGCGTGCCATAGTCGCGCTTCTCTCTGCCGCAGGAGAACACATAGCCCTCGCCCTCCTCCGCAGTCGATCTGCCTGGATCGAAGAAGTCCGTATCGACCCACTTGTCCAGGCGGTGAATCAGGCCGGTGTCGTCACCCAGCTGCTCGACCAGAACCCGGCGTTGCTCGTCGCTGAGGCAAATGAGATGACGCCAATCCTCTCTGCCGAGCAATCGGAAAGATGCTCGGCGACTCAAGGCCCCACCGTTGTGCACGACGACCGTCAGTCGTCGCCGGACGCGGAGTGCCTTCAGGAGGAAGGCCAGCGGAATGCCGATATCCTCGCCGGTAGCGAACACAGCATCGTAGCGGTCCCGTCGTAGAGCTGCCAGAACCGCCAGTCCCCACGCCGGTGAGCGGGTGCGGGCGGCAAGCACCGTCGGTTCCGTGGCCTTCGCGACATCCCGGTAGCCCAGCACCTCCGCTCCCAGGACTCGGGCCAGCTCCAGAGACACGTTGCGGGGTACAGCTCCGCTGGTGATATCGGAGCTCAGGGTCGGACTGTGTACCTTCCCGACAAGGACGAGCGTCTTCATGAAGTCGAACGAGCTCCCGGTTCCAGACGAGCAGAAGAGGTGCTCGTTGAAGGCGCAGACCTTCGCCTCAACGGAAATTCTCGATCAGGACCGCATCCCTGGTGAGATTTCCGCGACTAACCACCAGGGTCTCGCCGTCTGGTGCCTTCTCGAACCAGTAAAGTCGGTCATCATCGAAGCTGGTCAGCGCCTCGGGCTCGTCGCCATCTAAGGGTATCCGCCACAGATTCGCCCGATCGCTCCGCACCGTGTTGATCACCAGTGCTTGTCCGTCTTCGGTCCACTTGATAGACGATTGGCTGGTAGTTGGCTCTGCATTGAGCAGGATCTCCGGCTTGCCTCCCTCGATCGGCGCAATGCCGATCTTGAATTGCCCAGACTCTTCATCCGTCATGTGGAACGCAAGCCTGGAGCCATCTGGAGAAACCGCGGGGTTGAAGGACTCATAGTCGGTCAACTGGGTAGCTGTGCCACCCTCGATCGGGCTTCTCCAGAGTGTGAAGATCCCGTTCCGCACATTCTCGTAGACCACCCAATCCCCGTTGGGTGAGAGCGACAGATTGCTTCGTCGTGCGGACGTGGTAATCACTTGCATGTCACTACCGTCCAATCTCATTCGGCGGATCTGGCCACCAGAAGGGGTGCCATGCGAGTAGACCAACCAACCATTCCGAGTCACTCGAGGGTAGTAGTCCGCCTCCGGGTCGTTGGTGAGCGGTTGTCGTCCAGAGCCGTCGAAATTCATGATCGCCAGGTCGAGCTGCCCCGTTTCGAGCGTCTGATACACGATCCTGCCATCGGGTGTGAAGTCGAACCCGAAGAGACCGTCGAGCCTCGATTGGGAGATCTTGCGCGGTCGCTCGGCTTCGCTGGTCGGTAGCACCCAGATGCCGGACTTTCCTTCGGCGGGAATCGTCAACAATGAGCTGCCGTCTGCTGTCACGCTGGCGATCCGGTACTCGAAAAGATCACGCGTGATTTGGCGTGCATCCCCTGCAGGATAGGGAACGAACCAGACCTGGGATTCCGAGCTACCCCGTCGTTCTGCGATCGCCATCAGGCCGTCCCCCTCGGGAAGCCACGCAACTGCTGCGACCCAGCTCCAATCCTGATCGGCCTCCCACTCGACCTCTCCTGAATCCGCATTGAACGCCACGATCTTGCCTTGCCTCTCGGGAAGGTGCTTCTGGACCGCCGTGGCGATCAACCGACCGTCGGGGGACCAGGAAGGCATCACAAAGAAGATCGGTGCAAAAAGCTCGGGTCCCTGGCGGATCGCCAGCGCCCGGGAATTGCCGCCGTCCGCCGCGGCGACCATGAGAGCGCTTTCATCCTGCGTTGGGAAGCGAGCCCGAACCCAGGCCATCTGCCGGCCATCGGGTGAAAAGGTGGGAGCGCTATCGATGCCGCGCACGAGCCTCTTCGGAGCGCCGCCCAGAGTCGAGATCTCGAACAAGGCACCCTCGAGATCGTCGGCCGTCTTCTCTCCATAGACAACGGCGGTTGCGTCGTTGGTGAAGGTGACACCCCAGTAAGCAGCTGCACGAGCGGGAATGAGCTCCAGGCTCTGCGCACTGCCGATCTGCCGCAGGTTTAGGCTCTGTTCACCCTGGCTGGATCGCACGTAGGCAACGAGCCTGCCGTCCGGCGAGATCGCCGCCGCAGTGACATCGCCGCTCGACGTGATGGACTGTACCGAGATCGCTGATGACGCTGCCGGCAACTCGACTGCCGGGTTTACGGAACTGCGCCCCAGAAACCAGGAGAGCGCTCCGACGGCCAGCATTGCTACAACGCCAAGGGCGGCCACAGTCCACTTCGAGTATTCCTTGGATTCTGGCTGCGGCGGGCGAATCGCACCGCTATGGAGCGTCGCCAACTGTGGGTCCGACTCGAGATCCCGCTTCAAGATCTTCAGATCCACCGCCAGGTCGCGAGTCGACTGGTAACGGTCCTCGGGGGCCTTGGCCAGAGCCTTCCTCAGGATCCACTGCAGCTGCAAGGGTGCGTCGGGAACCCTGTCCGCCAGGGGCTCGGGCTCTGAGTACATGACCTGGTGCAAGGTGTCGATCGCCGACTCGCCGTGAAATGGCCGGACTCCGGTGGCAGCTTCGTAAAGCATGCAGCCCAAGGAGAAGATGTCGGATCGAGAATCGACCGCCTGCCCCCTGGCCTGTTCCGGAGACATATAGGGTGCCGTGCCCATCACCAGTCCCTCTTCGGTAAGGGTCGCGAGGTGGGTCGCCATCTCCTTGGCGGGAGTGTCTGTCGCCTCCGTTGATTCTTCGGAAGCCAGCTTCGCCAGTCCGAAATCGAGCACCTTGACACGGTTCTCGCTCGTCAACATGACATTGGCCGGCTTCAGGTCACGATGAACAATCCCTTTTTCATGCGCGGAGCCCAGAGCGTCTGCCATTGGGATGGCAATGTCCAAAACCTCGGGCAGGGCCCAACCACCCCGAGGGAGGGCCTTGTCGAGACTCTCTCCCTCAATCAACTCCATGGTCAGGAAGTGGATTCGAGGACTCAAGGGCTTAGGGGCTCGGCGGCTTGGGGGATCTCCCCCCCCGTCCGGCTCGGGGTCCCGTCGTGTCGGGCGATCTGCGTCGATCTCGGTGGCTTCGACCGAGTAGATGGTGACGATGTTGGGGTGATTCAGAGCAGCGATGGCTTCGGCTTCGCGCTGAAACCGCTGGAGACGCTCCGGGTCGGCCGCCATCGCCTGGGGCACGACCTTGAGAGCCACTCGGCGCTTGAGCTTCAGGTCCTCTGCCTCGTACACCTCCCCCATTCCGCCTTCGCCCAGCTTGGCGGTAATTCGGAAGTGAGAGAGCGTCGTGCCGATCATGTTCGAATCCCTTCGGCTCCGCGATCAAGCGCTCCGTGAAACCAGCTCCAGTACAAAGAAACGCAGCGAGATCCTACTACACCCACACTCGCCTTTCGGAGACTGCGCAGGGGGTCGACCAGAATGTTCTTGCAATGAGACGATCTGTAAGAAAAGCTACTGGGACCGATCAGCCCTTGGCCACGAGAGGTATCCTGAAGGTGGCCGGAGAATACCGTGGGATTCGGAGGGACATCGCCTCGACACCACGCACACCATCGCTGGGTGGTCTTCGTGCTTTGTGCCGCTGTCATGCTGGCGATCGGTGTCTATTGGGCAGGAGAGGCTTACTGCCGAAGGGACTTCCGGTCTCTCTTCGAGCGCTTGCGAGGCACCCTGGAGCAGGTTGAAGAAACGCACCTCGGAAGAGACGAGGCACACGACATCTTCGAGATCCGGCTCAGCGACGATCGTGACCTTTCGGTCGTCGGACATCTGAAAGTGCCAGCTGAGCCCGGCAGGCGGCATCCTGCCTTCCTGATTCTCGGCGGAGTTGGCACCGGTCGACGGACCATCGACTACCTCGGCCATTCCCACGGAGTGGTGCTCTTCGCCCTCGACTACCCCTACGAGGGCAAGACGTCGAGATTGAGTACCTTCGAGTTCTTGATGAAACTGCCGAGCATGCGCCGGGCCGTCATCGACACAGTTCCCGCCACGCAGCTGGCCGTCGACTACCTGCTCTCGAGAGCTGACGTCGATCCGGGCCGGATCATCCTCGCCGGCGGCAGCGTCGGAGCCATCCTTTCCCCGGCCGTCGCCGCTGCCGACCCCCGGATTGATGCCCTGGTGGTCCTCTTCGGAGGTGGCGACATCCAGTCGCTGATCCGCACCAACCTCGACCGGCCCATCTGGATGAAGGTGCCAGCTGCCTGGCTGGGCAAGGTAATCACGGCGCCAGTCGAGCCATTGCGCTCCATCGGCGAGGTTTCGCCGCGCCCGATCTTCTTTCTCAACGGCACCGAGGATCTGGGATTCCCCGTGGCCAACGTGCGCCTGCTGCACGAAGCGGCCCGCGAACCGAAGACGATCCGCTGGATCGAAGCCGGCCACGTGATCATAAATCGGCCCGAGTTTCACGACCAGGTCACCGACGAATTGGTGGCCTGGTTGCTCGAAGAGGAGCTGGTGCCGCCCGACGCCTGGGTGCGGGTGCAAATCGAGGAAGGTAGCCCCTGATGCCCCCTCCCCCTCTCGCCAGGGTCAAAAGACAGGGGCACCCTGGCTCGAAGCCCGGGTGCCCCTGAGGTGTTCGGCAGCGTGCGCCTTACGGCTTTTCGATCAGCGGCAGCTGTTGAGCGAGCTGCAGGTCGAGGAGCATATTGAGCTGGTTCTCGACCTGGAGAAATCGGGTTGCAATAACCGGCGACATCTCGGAGGCGAGCTTCTCGAAGCAGTCGTGCTTGAGCTTCATGCGCTGCTTCTCGATGCCCATCGCCGTCTCGCCCAGCTCCTTGGCCTTCTCGTCCGTCATCATCTCGAAGTTGGCCGCGAAATCTTTGATCAGGGCGACCCGCTGGTCACTGACCTTGGTGAGCTCGGTCTCGTAGCCCTTGTAGATGGGCCAGAACTGACCGGCCTCGTCCGAGCTGAAGTCCATCGCAGCGCCGATGATGGCGACCTTGTCCTTCTGGATATCGCTTCGGACCAATTCGATGATCTCTTCTTCGGTCATCGGCTCCTCCTGAGCCATGGCGGGAAGAGCGACGAGCACTACTGTCAGGGCGAGCGCCCAGTAAGCGAACTTCTTCATACGGTGATTCTCCCTTCAATGGTTGATGAGATTCAAGCCGAGCAGACGCAGGGTCTTTGTCGGCTCCGGGGAGCGTGATTGTACCGGATTCGCGTTGCGGAGTCTCTTCACAAAAGAGGGACACAATACTCATTCCGGTCGAAATGAGTATTGTGTCCCCCGCGGTGCTATTCGAGGGTAGCCAGCCAGAGGTCCGTTTCTTCGACCCCCTGAATGAAGTGGACCGTCCTACCGTCCGCAGAAGGCTGGAGGTCGAAGGCTCCCTCGGGGGCAGTCCAGATCTCTTCGAGGTCTCCATTCGCCAGATCCAATGTGGCCAGCACGTGGGAGTCATCCGACCTTCTGAGCTCGAGGAACATGCCGAGACCATCTCTTCTCCAGAAGGCTCCCAGGACTGCGAGTCCCTCCTCCGGCTCGAAGATGATCTCGTACTCTCCCGAATCCAATGAGTAGATCGCGACGCCCTCATTGCTGCCCGGACTCTGGCTGGCTTGCAGGACCACACCCGCTAGTCGCGTGCCATCGGGAGACCACTCGGGATCGAACAGATATCTTCCGCCCTCGTCGATGGGTGGCAAGAGCTCGTAGTCACGAGCTGGTTTCGTCAGACTCAGATCCCAGATAGCACTCGAGTTGGAGGTCGTGGCGCTGATCTTCTCTCCATCCGGCGACCATTTCGGATAAAAGAACGAATCGCCTTCGCCTTCGGTTACCTGCTCGAGCCCCGAGCCATCGCGGTTCATGGCCCAGAACTCGTAGCGCCCACTGCGGTCGGAGTAGAAGAGGATCTGCTCACCAACAGGCGACCAGCTGGGTCGCCGGTCTTTGGCGGAGTCATCGGTCAGCTGCAGCAGGTCGCTACCATCGGCACGAACGACGTAGAGATCCTCCTGGCTGCCTGCCGAGCGAAATGCCACCCACTCGCCATCCGGCGAGGCTTGAGCCTGCACGAAATCGCTGCTGCCCCGTGTCACGGCCACCGGCACTCCGGCGCCGCTGGCGGTATCGAGCTCGACACGAGCGACATTCGAGGAGACGTTCTCATCGGTGAAGATGAGCTGATTGCCGTCGCCAGAAATGGCGATCCGGCTCACCAATCGCGAAGGTGCCGTCAGGGGTCTTGGCGGGCCAGCGGCTTCACCTGAAGCTCGATCCACTTCGATTCTCCAGATGTTGGCACTGCCACCTCGATCGCTGATGTAGTAGAGAGACTCGCTATCGGGGGACCACACTGGACTCCAGTCGACGGCCAGGTCCTCGGTGACCCATGTTGGCTCGCCGCCCTCGGCACTGACAATCCCGATCTCACGCTGAGCGCCCCCATTGTCGAAATCTCGAATTCCCCAGAAGGCGATGGTCTGTCCGTCTGGCGACCAGGTCGGCTGCATTGCGTCGCCCTCTGACATCCTCTTTGGCTCACCGCCAGCCAACTCCACCACCCATAGCTCACTCTTCGCGGTTCTCCCATAGGGATCCGAGTGCCTCTCAGTAGAAAAGGCGATTCTCCGTCCGTCTGGCGACCAGGTCGGGTTGAAACCACTGTCCGTCAATCGCCGAACCGACTCACCAGTCGCCCCCATGACGAAGACTCCACCACCGTCGCGGTCCGAGTGGAAGGCGATCTGCTCGCCATCGGGCGAGAACGCCGGAGCCCTGTTGTCGGCGGCAGAACCCTCGGTCAGATTCACCGGATTCCGTCCCCCGACACGCAGGAGGTAGATATCCCCCTGCCCTTCGCTATCACTGACGTAGGCCAAGTAGCGGCCATCTGGAGAGAGGCCCGGCTCGCGCTCGACACCAGGCTGTTGGGTGACTCGCGAGAAACCTGCAATCGGCTGGGCAGGAGCTTCAGGTGGCGGATTCGAACCCCGTACGAACTGGAGAACAGCAAACGCGAGGACAGCTCCAATGGTGACAGCAGCAGCCAGACCCAACCAGCGTTTGCGATCGGGGGTGTCGGAAATCGGTGCGAGCGAGCCGCTGGAGCTCGACATCACCGAATCGGACCTGCTCTCCAGCTCATCCCACTCGTCGACCAGGTCCGCCAGCCCCAGGCCGAGGTCCTTCATCGATTGATACCGCCGCTCGGGATCTTTCGCCAAACAGCGACGAATGACACGCCGCACAGCGGCCGGCGTCTCCGGGCTCACCTCTCGCACCGAGGCCGGCGAAGCCCGCAGGATCTGATGCATTGTGTCGACAGCCGTCTCGCCCTCGAAGGGCCGCTGTCGGGTCATGGCCTCGTAGAGCAGGCAACCGAAGGAGAAGATGTCGGTTCGGTAGTCGACCTTCTTGCCCTGTACCTGCTCAGGCGACATATAGCCCACCGTTCCCATGACAGCGCCTTCAGCCGTCTGATCGCCTGCCATCGTCGGCACCAGGGTGTCACTGACCTCGGTCAGCGGCTCGGTCAGCTTGGCCAGGCCGAAATCCAGCACTTTCGTGTAGCCATCGCTGGTCACCATGATGTTGTCCGGCTTGAGGTCCCGATGGACGATTCCCTCGGCGTGCGCCTTGGCGAGTCCTTCCGCTGCTTGCCCCAACCAACGGAGCAGGTCCTTGGGGGAGGCCTGCTCGTCGTGGATCTTGGTCTTGAAGGTGGAGCCGTCGATGCGCTCCATGGCGATGAAGTGAAGAGAAGGACCGAGGGGCGTAGGGGCATGGGGGCGTAAGGGCTCCCCATCCCTTCCACCGTCTACGGGAACAGAGGTGGGGGTGGCTTCGCCGATCTCGTAGATCGTGACGATGTGCGGATGGCTGAGGGCCGAAGCCGACTTGGCCTCCTGGACGAAGCGCCGCACCCGATCGGGATCGCGGACAACTTCCGGTGGCAGAATCTTGAGCGCCACAGAGCGCTCGAGACTCTCGTCCCAGGCCTCGTAGACCTCTCCCATTCCGCCTTCACCGAGCTTGGCGGTGATCTTGAAATGAGAGAGTGTTTTGCCGATCATGCTGATCTGCTCCATGACAACCGGATGCTTCGGTGGCGGAAATGCTGGCCTATTCTATGCGACCCACAGCCTGTCGCCGCAACCGATGCGGTATCGTCGTCGGACTACCGCGACAAGGAGGAGAGATGAGCACAGCTCGGCGACTTTCCAGGACTCGATGGATCGCTATCCTGCCCCTGATCGGCGGCATGCTGACTGGCCTGGCAATGGCAGGAGAGCCAGAAGAGCTCACAGTAGGGTCGATCTTGGCGCCACCAGGAGAGACGGTGTCCGGTTACCTCGAAGTGCCGGCTGGAAGCGATGAGGGAACACGCATCCCGATCACCGTCGCCCATGGGACATCAGCGGGGCCGGTGCTGGCGCTCATCGCCGGAACCCACGGCTACGAGTACCCCCCGATCCTGGCACTACAGCGGGTTCGTCGCGACCTGGATGCCGGTGAGCTTGCCGGAACCCTGATCCTGGTCCATGTCGCCAACCTGCCTTCGTTTCTCGGTCGGACGATCTACTACAGCCCTGTCGATGGCAAGAACCTCAACCGGGTCTACCCGGGAGATCCGAATGGCACAGTTAGTGACAGGATCGCCAACGTGCTGTACAAGCAGGTCATCGAGTTGGCCGATTACGTGGTCGACATGCATGGTGGCGATGGGAACGAAGCGTTGAGGCCCTATCTCTACTTGACCGTAACAGGGGAATCCGAACTGGACGAGCGCTCGAAGGCCCTGGGATTGGCCTTCGGCCTGGACACCATCGTGGTCCAGGGAGGTTGGTCCGACGAACCCACCGCGCACGTCTATACGGAGTGGGCGGCATTGGGCCTGGGAAAACCGGCAATCACCACCGAAACCGGATCCATGGGCTCGACAGCCGAGACGCTCGTCAGCCTCGCCGAGCAAGGCGTCTGGAACCTCCTGCAACACCTCGGCATGCTCGAAGGCGAGCCACAGCGTTCACCGGCTGTCGTCTGGCTCGAAGAGGGGCAGGTGGTTCGCAGCCCGGCTGCAGGTATGTTCCAACCAGCGGTCAAAGAAGGCTACTTCGTCGAGAGGAACGGTATTCTGGGCACCCTGAGCGACTTTTTCGGTGACCCCATCCAGCCAGTGACTGCACCGTTTGCCGGCGTCGTCAACTATGTGATCGCCACCCCTCCAGTCAGCGAGGGCGAACCGCTGGCAATGGTCAGTCGAGTGCGAGGAGCTGACTAGCTGCCCGCATCGGCTCTTCCACTCCGCCCGCACTCAACTTGGCGGTGATCTTGAAATGAGAGAGGCTGGTGCCGATCATCGGGTCAAGCCGGGACGGCCTCTCCTTCGTCGAGGAAAGCAACCATGGGCTGGCCGGTCACACCGGCATCGGCCATTGCCGCAGCCAGTTCTTGCGAAGCGATGAACGCTCGAGCGTTATCGTCGCCGTCCCACTCGAGGACGATGACGACTTCATTCGAATCGTCCGAGCTACGGTAGACAGTGCCGCCCTTGCTGCCAGCCTCACCGCGAGTCGCTCCGTGCTCATCGAACTTGCTTTTCCATTGATCGAAGTTCTCGACCTGATGCCAGATAACGATGTGCGCCATTGGTATTCCTCCTTCTCGAGCGATACCCGGTGCGATCCACATCGCCTCGAAACAGGCTCGAATCGTCTCGGTATCGGGTTCGATCGCACGGGTCCCTTCGACCCGATCAATCGCGCTTCCTGTTCGAATCGCTAAAGCTGCGCCCGATTGTATGCCAACCAGCAGCTGTCGAAGGACCCAGCCCCTAAGCCCTTGAGCCCTTAAGCCCTGGACATAGTCCTAGCTGTTATCCCCAACTAGTTCCTGGAACCGGGGGTCGTCCCGCAGCGGGTCCCACTGAAACTCGTACCCGAGGCGGTGCACCGTGAGGGATTCTTCGTATTCCATGGCGAGTAACCGTTCGATCTGTTTAAGGGCATCGTCGCTGCGATCCACCAGAGCATAGACCGCGGCGAGGTTCTCAACCGCGACGGGCCCTGAAAAGGCGTCCTTCGCAGTCAGATCCACCGCCAGGCGAGCCTCACGAATGGCGGCTTCGCTGTCACCCAGCTGGGCGTGGTTCAGACCGAGAACCTGTCGAATATCGGCATTGGAAGGAGCTTCCTGGAGAAGCGCTTCGAACATGCCGTTCGCCGACTCGAGATCACCGCGCGCCGCATCGAGGCCGTATTCCATCCGCCTCGCCCAGCCGAGAAGAGTAGACCTGAACGCCTGAACGAGTGGGTTGTCCGACTCCATTGGCTCGAGTCGGTCGATCACGCCCACAAAGTCCCGCTCGTTCAAAAGCTGACTCGCCCAATTGAAAACAGAGAACTCACTCGAACCTGAAGCCTGGTCCAGAATCTTGTGCGCCTCTGCCAGGTCCCCCGTCAAAGCAGCCACGTGCCCTGATTGGTTGAAATAGGAATTGTCATCCGGGCTCAAGGCGACCATTCGGTCATCGATTGCCAACGTCTCTTCGGTTCGTCTCATGGCACGAAACGTCGACGACAGATTACCCAGGACATTTCCATTTTGCGGATCGAGCTCCTCTGCCGCCTCGAGCTCGGACAGGGCCTCCTCGAGCTTGCCTTGTCGTCGATAGATGAGGCCGATGGCGGCCCGCAACTCGGAGTCGTTGGGCACAACCGCGGAAGCCTCCTGAAACTCCTCCAAGGCCTGGTCGTACTCCCGGAAGCCATAGTAGTGATAGAAGCCACGGGCCAATTTCACTTTGGGCAGATCGTGACCCAGCGCTTCGGCGCTCTCCAAGGCTGCCTTGGCCTTCGACAACCTCTCTTCGGTACGCTCGAAGCCGGTGTACATGTTGGAATGATGGATCGACAGTCGACTCCAGGCCTCGACGAAACCAGGGTCGAGCTCGACCGCTCGCTCGTACTGAGCCTCGGCCCCTGTCGTCAGCTCTTCGAGAGTGGCGCCGTGGAGCTCCAGATCTCTCGCCCTGAGAAAAGCCTGGTAGGCCTCCACATTGTCCGTAGGTGCGGCGTCCAGTTCCTCCTGCTCTCCACCCAGTAGTGTCACGCCGAGCGCTTCGATGACTTCGTTGGCAATGTCGCTTTGCACCTCGAAAATGTCCTCGATCTCTCGGTCGTAGGTCTCGGTCCAGATCTGCCGATCGTCGGAGACCCGGATGAGCTCGGGCGAGATTCGAACTCGACTAGTGTCGTCACCTTGCCGGGCCCAGCGGACGGTGCCACCCAGCACGTAGTCCACCTCCAGTTCGTCTCCGATCTCTGGGATCGACTTCTCGGTGTCGGCGTAGCGGGCTGCAGTCTGACGTGAAATGACACCCAGGCTGTTCACCGAGGCCAGACGACCGCTGATCTCGTCGGTGATCCCGGCGGCAAAATACTCGTCTTCGGCTGGCCCCAGATTCTCGAAGGGTAGAACCACGGCCATCATGCGGTCATCGACTGCAGAAGCTGGAGCTGCGGTAGTCTCTGCTGTCTGGCTAGCAGCAGGCGTCTCGGAATCGTCTGATCGCATGAAGAACATCGCCAGCACCAGCGCGATCACCGCTGCAGCGGCCAGACCGACCCATAGGCCCTTACGAGAGCCAGAAGATGGAGTCTCCGGCGGAGCTGCCGGCATCGAAGCACTGCTCAATCGCGCCACCCCGGACGAAACCTCGAGCTTCAGGCCTTCGAGCTCGTTCTTGACATCCTTGGCGGTCTGGAAGCGCTTCTCGGGGTCCTTCTCCATGCACCGCTGCAGCACCCGACCGAGGTGATGGGGCAGCTCGGCCCTTATTTCGGTCACCGACGGCGGCCGGTCCCGCAGAATGGCCGAAACCAGATCGGCCGAGCTCTTGCCTCCAAATGGCCTCTGGCCACTAGACATTTCATACAGCACCACTCCCAACGAGAAGATGTCGGTTCGGTGATCGACGCCCTCACCCCGCACCTGCTCAGGGGACATGTAGGGCACCGTGCCGACCGCCAGCCCTTCCTGCGTCAGGGCCTGGGTCGGTTGCTCACCCGAGCCTTCGCCCACGTTATCCGCCGAAAGCTTGGCGAGGCCGAAGTCGAGGACCTTGACCCGACCCTTGTCGTTCACCATGACGTTCGCTGGTTTCAGGTCCCGGTGCGTGATGCCCTCCTCGTGGGCTGATGCCAGCGCGTCGGCAATGGGCACCCCGAGATCGAAGACCTTGTTCAGCGGCATGGCCCCGCGCGACATCAGCTGGCCCAGGGTCTGGCCGTCCACCCACTCCATGGTCAGAAAGTGGGTACCGTCCACCTCCTCGACCGAGTGGATGGTCACGATGTTGGGATGGTTGAGGGCGGCTACCGACTCGGCTTCCCGCTTGAAGCGGGCCAGACGCTCGGGATCTGTGGCCATCTCGGCGGGCAGGACCTTGAGGGCGACCTTGCGCTTCAGGGAGGTGTCTTCGGCGAGATAGACCTCGCCCATGCCGCCCTCTCCGATCTTCTCGAGGATTCGATACTGCGACAGTGTGGTGCCAATCAAGGGTCTCCGCCTTTCTGGTTCCAACCCGTATCTCATCGCGGATGGGCACCCGATTATAGCTAGCTTCGCTGCCATCATGACTCGAAAGTCGGCTCGACTCCAGACCGCTGGATCGACCAGAATGGGCCCAGCCGAGAGGTCTCGACTCCATGCCCACCGATAGCCGACCCCGACTGAGCCTCGAAACCTCGACCCTGATCGCCTACGCAACGGTCAGCCTCCTCTGGGGCTCGACCTACCTCGCCATTCGCATCGGTGTCCAGTACATGCCGCCTGCCTTGTTCGCGGCGAGCCGCTTTCTTCTGGCCGGCCTGATGCTGCTGTTCTACGCTCGCCTGACCAGCCAACCCCTACCGAGCCGCGCCGTGGACTGGCGCACCAACATCATTGTCGGCTTGCTTCTCTTGACGATCGGCAACGGCTTGGTGGTTTGGGGCGAGCAGTTCGTCGAGTCGGGTCTGGCCGCCATTTTCATCGTCACCTCACCGCTCTGGATGGTGCTGTTTGCCGCCACCTTGCCCGGGCTCCGGTATCGCCCGACTGCAACGCAACTCGTCGGCCTGGTGGTCGGCTTCGTGGCCGCTACCAGCCTGATCGGTATCGACCTCGAAGAGCTCAGTAGCGCCGACTGGCGAGGGCCGCTGGCCATTCTGGGTGCAGCAGCCTCTTGGTCTCTAGGCTCGGTCTACTCTCAGCGGAATCCGATCTCGAGCGGCCCGGTCGTCAACTCAGCCCTGCAAATGCTGGCCGGGGGATTCGCCCTGGCCATTGCCGGACTGGCGCGGGGGGAGTGGCAGCGGCTCGAACCCAGCTGGCAGGGCATCGGGGCCGTCCTCTACCTGACCATCTTCGGCTCGATCGTTGCCTTCACTGCCTATGTCTACCTACTCGACCACTGGCCTGCACCGATCGTCAGCAGTAGCACGTACCTGAACGTCGTTGTCGCCGTCTTCCTGGGCTGGCTGATCCTGGACGAAACCGTTACGGCTCGGATGGTGATTGCCACAGGGGTGATTTTCGCCGCCGTGGCCATGGTGCGAGCCTCCAAGCCAGTCGACCTGCGTCGGAACCCTAGAGCCGGGACTGACAGGAGTTGACAGTCGCAGGATCTAGCCTCCAAGACACAAGGAGGCTAGACCCATGCGACGATTCCTCACCTACTGGACGCTCTCCTTCCTGCTCTTCCTACCCTCATGGGGCCTGACAGCTCTGCGTGGCATGGCGAGTCCCGTCGATCTGCTATGGACCGCGGCCCTGGCAGGCTCCCTGGCGGGTCTAGCCGCGTTCGGCCGACCTTCCCAGGCATCCACTCCGTAGGCCGCAGCCCCGGCAGAAACGGACAAGAAGCATGAAAGAGGGGGTTGACTACGGGGCCTGGCCGCATCCATCAAGGGGTTGATGGCCTTGGCTTTGGCAACCGCCGACTACAGGCCGCCGCCCCACACGTACGAATAGCCCATGGCAAAGGCGTCGAAAGCAGCGCCAATGGTGGTCCGCGCGCCCCGGCTATAGGCGAACCTCAGCGAATTCCGACGATTCAGCGGCAGCATGAACGTCAGGCCAGCGCGGGAGTTCTGCTGCAGATCCAGATTCTCCAAGCCATCGACCTTGGTCGTGCCGCCGTTATAGTAGTTGAGGTCGAGGGCGAGCCACATTCCGGGCTTGAAAGTGTAAAGGGTGTGCCATTGGAAGGAACCGATGGGATCCTGCTCACGGGTCTTGCCGCCAAAGAAATCCGTGTTGTCGGTGAAGAGCCAGACACCGGCGTAGAACTCGAGGGACCATTTCCCCAGAGCCCTCGTCACGCCGATCTCCGGTTTGAAGGACCAACGGTTCGTCCCCAAATTGATCAGCTTGCTCGAGTCGTATTCGCCGAGAGGTGCCAGAATCCGAATGCTCGCGCCGACGTTGGTCTTCGGCTTGTAGGAGGCGAACTCCTTCAACTCCATGGCCGGGCCTCCGTACAGATTCACCGCCAAACGCAGCATGGGATCGCGTAACCCCGTCCGATCCACCTCCGTGAACTCTCCGATGTAGATTCCCTCCAGGTGGCCCACGGTGATCGGGGCCACGATTCCGAAGTTGGCCGACCGCCCGAAGAAGCTGAGCGTCCGCCCGTACATCGCGGTCATCGAGTTGATCGTCGCCTCGGCATCCTCCACCGGCAGAGCAGGATTGAAATTGACGTCGCCGACCGCCAGGACGTAGCCAAACTGAAAGAGGTTCGCGTTGATCGGCACCACTTTGTAGGCAGCCGGCTCGA
Organism: Thermoanaerobaculia bacterium; assembly: GCA_947259195.1. Classification (GTDB taxonomy): domain Bacteria; phylum Acidobacteriota; class Thermoanaerobaculia; order Multivoradales; family JAHEKO01; genus JAUVRX01. The sequence continues at coordinate 16,854 of CAMYLC010000060.1, forward strand.
GCTCCTGGCCGGCCAAAGGAAAGGCGAGGACCAACATCCCGCCCAACACGACTGCACCCGCGAACCGCATGGCGCCTATTCTAGCTGCCAGTCGGTGATCTTGACTCCCAGCATCTTCGCCTAATGTCGGATTCCTACTCGGCGAAGAAGGCCGATGAACCGAGGGTCTGTGCGAATCGAATCGAATCTGGGATCGATGCCGAGCCGGGTCATCCACGCAGATCGTTCCTCGTAGGCACGCTCGAGCCAGTCGAAGGCCTCATCCACCTCTCCGAGGGCCATGAAGATCACAGCGATGTGGAAAGCCGACACGTACTCCTCTCGAGACCGTTCGATGAGGCTTGCCAGGATGGACTCTGCCTCTGATCGCTGCCCCGCAGCAGCGTAGCCCGATGCCAAGCCGGCTTCGTAAATCGGCGCTCCAGACGAGAGTTCAACCGCCTGTCGGAAGTACCCGATAGCCTCCTCGTGGGTGCCGATCTGCTGGTGAGTCATTCCCAGAAGAAGAAGAGCCGGACGGAAGCTCGATGTCACCTCGAGAGTGGTATGAAACTGCCGAATCGCTTCATCGAACCGCCTGGCGTCGAAGAGACGAACACCAAGGGAGTAGTTGACTGCCGGGGATAGCGGGTCATGCTGTTGGGCGAGGCGAATCTCGGCGAGGGCTTCCTCGAACAGGCCCTGCTCGGCCAGGGACCATGAATACCAGTTGTGCGCCAACGCGAAGCTCGGATTGAGCTCGAGCGCCCGCAAGTACTGGACATCTGCCTCCCGGAACTCCCAAAGGTAGAGGTACTTCACTGCCGCAATCGAGTTGTGAGCCGCGGCGAGATCGCCATCGAGCTCGACGGCCCGTCGCGCCGATCTCTCCGCCAGGAGGAACCCCTCCCGGGGAGAAATAAGCTCGTAGTAGCAAAGCATCGACCAAGTGTCGGCGAGCGCCGAATAAGCAGCTGCAAACTCGGGGTCGAGCTCGATCGACTCCTCGAAGTACTCGATCGCCCGCTCGAAGCAGGGCTTCGAGAACTGGTTCCACTGGTAGAGGCCCTTGAGATAGGCATCGTAGGCCTCGGGAGCCACAGGTCCCACACCTTCCAGACGAGCCCTTTCATCGGGGGTGACCGTGACCTGAATCTCCCGAGCCACGGTGCGCGCGACCTTCTGCTGCAGATCCAGCATGTCGCCGAGATCCTCCTCGTAGCTCTCGGCCCACAAATGGCGCTCGGGGTCGAGAGCCACCAGCTGTGTGTTGACTCGCACTCGATTCTCCGATCGCAGCACCGAACCCAGAACCACAGCGTCCACATCCAGCAGATAGGCGATCTCCGGCAGTGGCGTCTCGGAATCGCGGAATCGCGCCACAGATTGCCACGAAATCACACGCAGATCCTGGATCTTCCCGAGTTCGGTGATCAAGAGTCGCGTAAGGCCATCGGCCAGGTACTGCTGCTCGGAGTCGCTCGAAGCATTCTCGAGCGGCAGAATGGCGACTGATCGAATCGGACCGATATTGGGGCTTACTGTTGGCCTCCCCCGCATCTTGAAGACAGTGACAGCCAAGACCAATGCGAGGACAGCGAGAAGTGTGACCGCGGCCAGCCAGCCTCGAGGAATGCGAGGTGACGCTGGCGAACCACTGGTTTCTAGAGAATCCGCTGCCGCCTCGATTGGGGCGATGAACCGGTAGCCCCTGCGAGGCAGAGTCTCGATGAACTGGGGCTCTTCGGCAGCATCGCCGAGGGCTTCACGAAGCTTGCTGACCGCGACATTGATGCTGTGGTCGAAATCGACAAAGGTGTGGTCGGGCCAAAGACGGTCGCGGAGACTCTCCCGTGAAACGACCTCACCCGGAACCTCCAGAAGGGCGACCAGGAGTTGAAACGGCTTCTCCTGGAGGCCGATCTTCTGCCCGTCCTTCCAGAGCTCCCCCGTCAGGGGATCCGACTCGAAGGACGCGAAGCGAATGTTCCGACCCGTTCGCATACGGCCCTTCCCACCTCCACCTCTGTCCCTGATTGCAACAGCCTAGCACCATAGTCAGGCCGATGCAGGTCCGAGGGCTTCTGCGGCGCTCCAAGCCCCGGGCCTTCTCCCCCGAGATTCTTCACTAGCCAGCTGCACAAGGAGACCTACTCTTGATCTCGGTTTTACCCTTGGTGAATCGACTGATGACCTCCCGAGTGGGATAAAGAAGTCTATGCAGACCAGGTCTTCAACTGAATCTGGGAGGAAGAATGATGACTCGAAAGACCATCCTGTCGACTTTCACTCTCGCAATGCTCGTGACTCCACTGGCTCAGGCTGCAGACGACCTACCTGAAATCACACGACAGTCAATTCCGCTCGAGTATCAGCGGACCCGTGACGGCCGCGTGCTGTATCAGGGATTATGCGCTGCATGCCATGGAGTTGCGGGTCACGGAAACGGCCCGGCAGCGGAGCTACTCAAGCCCGCACCGCCAAGTTTGACGCAGCTGTCGGCCAATAACGGAGGAAAGTTCCCCTCAATCGCCGTGTTGCACTCCATCTCCGGCAAGTATCATTCGGCCATTCCGGGCAGCGAGATGCCTGGCTGGGAGGAGGTATTCAACCAGACAACTGGAGATCTGGCAGCGGCTCGCCACCGCGTGTATAACTTGACTCAGTACCTCAAAGAGCTTCAGGAAACTCACGTGGCAGTGAAGTAGCCAGGCAGCCAGTCCTACTTCGCCCTCAACTCCGCTTCGAGCTCTTCGATCGACTTCTTGGCGAAGCCGCTGTCGGGATTGTGAGCGAGGGCTTTGCGGAAGTAACCGAGCGCCTTCTCGGGATCGCCCTCGAGCCGCCAGGCCTGACCGTAGTTGTTGAAGAGAATCGAGGACTCGCCCAGCTCCTCCTGCGCCAGCTCGAGAATGGCGAGCTTGGTCACAAAGGGGCTCACCGAGACGGAGTCCTGCATCCGCGACCAGTCCAGCAGCTCGATCTCGGGGTCGATTGCCTTCGCGCTGGCGAGAACCCGGCGTGCCTCGCCGACATCGGAACGCAGGAGTACCGCGAATTCGGCAGGACTCGGTGGTGCCGGAAGCGCGGCCCGGGCCGTCCGGTTCTCGATCACGACGGCCGGATTCATGGCCTTCATATTGCCTTCGAGAAGCACCTGGCGGTTGGTCTCGACTCCCTTCAGGTAGGTGTCGAAGAGCAGTCGAGCCTGATAGGCGATGAGCCCATAGGCCTCATCGACCAGGGCCCGCCGCGACGCATCGGTGTCGCTCGCCCTGTGTCGAATGCGGATGAAGTCGGAGGAGAAGTCCCAGTGCAGGAGATCTGGATAGCGCAACTCGATGATATCAGCGTAGAGGGCCTCCTCGGCCAGGGACCTGGCCGGTTCGCGATCGCCGACAATGGCGAGATAGCCGCCGCGAATGCGCCTCGGCTGAAAATCGTGCTTCTCCTCGACGGCAGGGATCTCGGCATGCTCCAAAGTTCCATCGAGAGCCAGCACGGCCTGGACGTTGAAATTGCGCATCCCCAGCATGGCGGCGCTCAGACCTCCCCAACTGAAACCGGCAGCGCCGACCTTCCCGAGGTCCGCGTGTCCGATGTCGTGGAGCGCATCGAGGATCAGCTCCATGTCGCGCACGTTGGTCTCCACCCCAGCCATGTCCTCGGACATCTCTCGTGTCTCGGGACCCGCCGACCGGCTAGCGGCGACGATGTAGCCATGGCTCGCCAGATACTCGAAGAGAGCCGAGTTTTCAAACGGCTCATAGCTGAAACTGGGGGCGTAGACGATCAAAGGGTGCAGCCCGTCGAGCGGCGGGGCGTCACGATAGGCGGTCGTCGGCTCCTCGACCATTTGCCGCAGCGTTGCCTTGTCGGCCCCGCCGAAGGTGGAGTGGGCGACATAGGCATCGACGCCGACCAGCAGCTCGCCCTCCATCTGGGTCTCGAAACCGACAGCCTCGATGTAGTCCCGATAGAGCATAGGTCGGAGCTTGTCATCGGCGACGGCGGGATACCACAGAGAGATCCGCACCTGGCGAAAGTTGTCGCCCGGATGTTCGACTCCGTTGACGCGACCGCCGAGGACGGCGCCGCGCTGCTGGTCGTCGTGGAGGCCGAGGGTCA
>CAMYLC010000061.1 GCA_947259195.1 Thermoanaerobaculia bacterium
GTTTTTCGAGATTTCGTTTCATCCCAACCAGGCCTACGCCCAGGGTCTCAAGGTCCGCTTTTGGGACTTCATCTTCTACGTCACGTTCGCTTTCGTCATCACTTCGTCGGTAGCGATCGCTGGTGTACTTCTGGTCTTCTCGTTCCTGGTGATACCCGCGGTCATCGCCACCCTGTTTGCCCAGAGGATCAGCACGCGGCTCATGATTGGATGGAGCGTTGGGCTCGCGGCCTGTGCAGTCGGCTTGACCTCCTCGTATCGTTTCGACCTGCCATCGGGCCCCTCGGTCGTGGCCGCTCTCGGCGGCGCCCTCCTCCTTTCTGGTCTCGTCTACTCGATCTGGGGAGCCCCGAGTCGGATGGGAGCGCTGCTGAAGGCAGCCGCCGCCTTGGCTGCCATTGCTCTGGTGGTTGCGGGCCTGAGTGTCTTCCTCTCCAGCAGCACCTTTCTACAGATCGCACATGAGCACGATTGGGAAGCCGAGCATAAGCAGGAGATCGCCGAAGCCGATGATCATGGCCATCTCTGGGAGGAGCTTTCGACGGGGTGCGGAGGCGAGGCGCTCTGCATCGCAAGAAACCTACAGGAGGCCAGAGACGGCTGGGATCGCCTGAGCCACCGCCTTTCCGAAGCGGACACCTCAGAGCGTGAGAACTGGCTCGGGGTTCTAGCCGAGATCGATTCGGCGCAGAGCCGAGACCTCGTGGCCGAGCTGGCCGCAACGGAAACAGAGCCCCTGGTGAGACTGGAGACCGTGGAGATGTTGGTCGAGCAGGGCGATCCGCGAGGTGTCGCCATCGCCCTCGAGCTCCTTGCACCTGCGGTTCCCCCCTTGGTGCGCGACGAGTCCTATCGGCTCATCGCCAGACAGGCCGGAGAGGACTTCGGCTTCGACCCGTTCGGCAGCGAAGAGGCCAACGCCGAGGCCATCGAGCGGATCCAAGCCTGGGCAAAGCGACCCTGACGAGAATTTTCTTCCGACCCCTGCCGCAAATCAGCAGGGAACTTTTTCCTGGCCAGGGGTAGGCCTTCCGGCTCGTTGCCTACTCAATCCTCAACATAGCCGGGCACTCTCGGCCAGTTTCGGCCGAAAGCACAAATGGCATCGAGCTTGCACACCAGCGGCTTCGGGATAGGAATATGCTGAAACTGTTCTGCTGGGTTTGCTTTAACCGCCGCCCCTTCTCGATTCCCCACAAGTGCACCTTGGCAGTATGCCGCGAGTGCGGGAATCCAGAGGGTGCCATGCGTCCGCTGGCTCCCTACGAGAGGGTCTGGTATGGGCTGGATCTCGAGAATCCGACTCAGACCGACTCCTCGATTGCTGCTTGACGTCTGTCGCAGACCAAGCGCGGGCTAGCCTGACATTCGGGACGCACCGGCTTCGTGCGTCTGTCGGAGGAATTCCGACAGGAGTCGGACCGGTTGGTTCGCCTGCACGAGCGCTGAATAGGGCAGCACCGCTCCCAAGAACCCTGCTTCATTCCAGTAGGCCCGCCGCAGTAGATCGGAACCGACATACCCTTCGGGCTCCGGGTAGGCGGTGGCGTAAAGGTAAGGCTCTGCGATTTCTTCGTCCCCAGTGACGAACCCGAATGTCATCTGCTCGTCGGACCAGCCCTCGTCCTTGCCTTCCTGACCGGGCACCTGTCGCCCCGAGAACCAGGACAAAGCCAGGTCGAAGTGATGAGGAAAGAGCTGGACCGGGGAGGTCTCTTGGCGCTGCTCTCCCTTGAAGGTCTTGAAGACCGCGTCGATCTGGACCAACGCGCGCCGGTATCGATCGATGGCCTCTCGATCCCATTCGCCAGACGACCTGTCCGAGAACAGCTCGGCATCGACTTCCGTACTGACCTCCAACCCCTTCAATGCACCCATGACCTCGGAGTAGATTTGGGCCAGGGACTGTCCCTCGAGTGGTAGTTCCAGACACTGACCCCCACTCGTCAGGATCCGGAGTTTGTGGTGAACCATGTCGAGCCGAAGACCAAAGGTGCCGCCACTGCAAGGAATCGGAGTAGTGATGAAACCCTCCGGGACGACCTGCAATGTGACATGGGCCCAATGTCGTTGGCGAGGACTCGAGCTGCGGCGGATCGCACCCAGCAATCGACAGTACCCCTGCAGAGTGTCCCTTGTCGCTCTCCAAGTCGAGAGGCTCAGATCTGCGAAACCGGATTCCATCATCTCGATTCTCTCCCCCAAAGCCTTGGAAGGTAGAACCATCGCCCTCTTAGCTACGCAACCGCTCGAAGCCTGGACTTCTCAACCCTTCACGTGACCGACTCGGGTCCCAGACATCGCGGGATGACACTGCCCGCCGTGGCGACCAGTCGCATCAATAACCACCTACCTCCCTGCCCCAATGCCTCACTGCCTCACTGCCTCTGTCGTCGCTGGCAGGACCGTTTCCAGCGCGACAGATTATCGACACGAAACAAAGCGAACGCTGCTCTGGCTTTCACGAATCACCTCGCCCAACGCCTCCAGGACGTAGTCGATATCGGCCTCGTCGTTGTCCACTCCGAGCGAGAGGCGTACTGCGCAATGTGCCTCATCCTCGGTGAGACCGATCGACAATAGGACATGCGATGGGGCAGGGTTCCCCGACTTGCAGGCAGAGCCTGACGAGAAGTAGACCCCATGGCGGTCGAGGAAGAGGACCAGAGACTCACCGCGCATTCCGGGCAGGGACAGATTGAGCGTATTGGGAAGGCGTTGCACCGGGTGGCCGTTGAGCCTGGCATCTGGTACCAACTGGCGGATCCCAGCCTCCAGTCGGTCGCGCAAGGCGGCGACCCTCGCGGGCTCCTTCTGGTTCAACCATCGAGCCGCCAGATCACAGGCTTTGCCGAATCCGACGATGCCGGGGACGTTCTCGGTGCCGGACCGCAGCTTGCGCTCCTGTCCACCCCCATCGATCAGAGGAGACAGAGCAATACCGCTCCTCACATAGAGGGCACCCACTCCCTTCGGTCCATGGGCCTTGTGCGCCGAAAGCGACAGCAGGTCCACATCGAGCTCCTTCACATCGATGGGGATCTTGCCGAGAGCCTGCACCGCATCGGTATGAAACAGCGCGCCGCGCTCATGCGCCAGAGCTGCAAGGTCGGCGATCGGCTGCACAGTTCCGATCTCGTTGTTGGCCATCATCACACTGACCAGAATCGTCTCGGGACGCAGAGCCTCGGCCAACTCTTGTCGGTCAACTCGACCTTCGGCATCGACTTCGAGCACAGTGGTTTCGAAACCGAACGGCTCCAGGCCTCGGCAGGCATTCAGGACAGCCGGGTGCTCGATGGCCGTCGTGATGATGTGGTTGCCCTTCTCCTGCAGCGCAAACGCGAGACCCTTGATAGCCAAGTTGTCGGCTTCGCTTCCACCGCTGGTGAAGACGATTCGACGCGCCGTGCAGTTGAGAACCTGGGCTACCTTCCGCCGCGCCGCTTCGACGGCGTCCCGGCCGGCCACTCCCCGTCCATGAATGCTCGACGGATTGCCGCCCTGGTCTTTGAGGTATGGCAACATGGCTTCCAACACCTCCGCGTGCACGTTCGAGGTCGCGTTGTTGTCCAGGTAGACCTGCCTTGTCGGGCGGAGTCGCTCGACGGCGCCCGCACTGGCATCGGCTTCACTCTCCTCGCGGTCCGGCTCGGGTCTTGGCCTACCGTCACCCTCGGCCCGCACCACCTCACACAGCAGCGCCTTGTAGACCGGAAATCCGCTGATCGGATCGTAGTTGGCCAGATCCGTGAGGTCGTTCACGTTGCACTCTTTCCAGGCCTCGGTCCCCAGCGGGCCTCCTCCCCCCATATTGGCTTCGATGGCCCCTGGCACGATGTCGTCAGTGACATGGGCGCGATACTTCAGACTTCCGCGGAGTGTCTCCAGGAACACCTGGTCACCAGAGGAGATGCCTCGGTCTTGGGCATCTTTGGTATTCAGTGTCACCAGGGGCTCGGGAGCCTTGCGCTGGAGTCCGGGCACGCCATGATGCTGCGATCTGAAATCGGCGAAGATGCGGGCCCCGGAGTTGAACACCAGCGGAAATCGTCGTGCCAGGTCGGGCCGTGCCAGGGGCCCTTCCTTCGGCTCGGTGTAGAACGGCAGCGCATCGTAGCCATGCTCTTCGAGAATGCTCGAGGCAATCTCGAACTTGGCCGATGGGGTGTCGAAGCCCGGATCACCGTCTTCGCGCAGCAGCCCTCTCTCCCATTTCTTGTACTGCGTCATCACTGTCGGACAACGCACTTCGCCACCGTTGGCACGCACCTGCTCGAGCGTGAAACCGGAGCCCTCGAGCGCATATCGCAGTCGCTCCTCGTCACTTTGGGGGTACTTGTCGCCGTAACCGAGACGCGCAGCCAGGTCCGACAGGATGTGGAAGTCATCCCTGGCCTCGCCTACCGGCTCGATGAGCTTGTCGCGGAGCTTGAACAGCGGACCGTAGGTCATATAGGAGCTGATCTCGTAACCCGTGGTCGCCGGCAGCACGATGTCGGCCCAGGCCGAATCGGCGGTGAAATGGCGATCGATCGTGACCAGGAAATCCAGCGCCGCCAGGGCCTCGCGCCAAACGGAAGAATTGGGCCACGCCGTAATGATGGAGCCGCCCAGGATCATCAATGAGCGAATCTTGTAGG
>CAMYLC010000062.1 GCA_947259195.1 Thermoanaerobaculia bacterium
CTCAGGAACGGACGAGGACATGATGCGCGGCAACACGCTTGCTGTCGTTGTCGCCAACCGGCACGAAGAGGAGCTGTCGCAGCTCACCGACGTCGATCGCATCTTCTTTGCCACGAAACCCTATGCTGCAGGCATCGTCGAGGCCATCGAACACTACGATTTCTTCGCAGATTGCCGGGCACCGGGTGAGGCGTGAGCCGGCGAATCCTCATCTGTACCGACCTCGACGGCACATTGATTCCTGATGGTCGCGCGCCCGAATCGCCTTCAGCGAGAGAACGCTTCGCGCGGGTCGTCGCCCGATCCGAGGTGACGCTTGCCTACGTAACGGGTCGCCATCAGGCGCTCGTCGAGGAAGCGATCGTCGGTTTCTCCCTGCCGGTCCCGCAGATCGTGATCGCTGATGTGGGAACGACGATCTACGACATAGACCAGGGAAGCTGGCGGTCATGGAAGTCGTGGGAGAGCAAGCTGGCGGAACAGTGGGACACCGGTGCGGCTAAGGAGCTCATGCTTCTGCCTGAGAAGATCGCCGGTCTCCGGGCACAGGAGGCCAGCAAGCAGGCCGAGTTCAAGGTCAGCTTCTACCTCGAGTGCGGCACTGAAACCCGGAAGATCCTGGCCAACGTCAGGGATCGGCTGGCGCGGCTCGAAACGCCCGCGCGGTCGATTTTCAGCCGGGACAGCTTCGGGATAGGCTTGCTCGATCTGCTGCCGCCGGCGGCGGGTAAGCTTTCGGCTATCGAGTTCCTTATGGAACAACGGGGCTTTCGACCTGAGGGTACCGTCTTCTCCGGCGACAGCGGCAACGACCTGGAAGTCCTGGCGAGCCGTCTTCCTTCCGTCCTGGTGGCCAACGCGAGCGCGGAGGTCCAGGCGAAGGCGCGGGAGACGGCCGCCGCGAAAGGCCACTCGGAGGCTCTGTACATTGCTTGCGGTGGCCTCCTCGGCATGAACGCAAACTACGCGGCGGGCATTTTGGAGGGGCTCGTGCATTTTCTGCCGGAGACCTCGGAGTGGCTGCGCTGACCGATTCCGAGACCGTCGAGCGGATCGTGGTCTTCGGAGAAGTGCTCTTCGATCGTTTCCCGGATGGTTGTGAGGTCCTGGGCGGTGCGCCGTTCAACGTGGCGTGGAGTCTCCAGGCTCTCGACGCGCCACCAATCCTGGTCAGTCGAGTTGGCAATGACCGGCTCGGGAAGCGAATCCTGGCCGCGATGAAGGAGTGGGGGATGGACCTTGCCGGAATGCAGGTCGACGAGCACCTGTCGACCGGAACGGTCGAAGTGACCCTGGTCGGCGGAGAACCGAGATTCGACATCTTTGCAGATCGCGCCTACGACGCCATCGACGAGGAGCTGATTGCCGAGCTCCCCGCAGGCTTCGTTCTCTATCACGGGAGCCTCGCGTGTCGCTCGCCACAATCCCGCGCCGCTCTCGAAAGCCTCATCCGGCGTGGTCCGGGGTCCGTCTTTTTCGACGTCAATCTTCGCTCTCCCTGGTGGGACGAAGGGCGCGTTCATGGACTGATCTCCACCGCGAACGAAGTCAAGATGAACGAAAACGAGCTCGAGCGGTTGTCGCCTGGAGCGCGAGGACGCGAGAGTCGAGCGTCCGACTTGCTCTCTCGCTGTGGCTGCGATCGACTGCATCTCACCCGGGGCGCCCACGGTGCGATAACCTTTACCATTCGGGGTGGGCCTTGCGAGGTGAGGCCGGCGAGCGAGACGGAGATCGTCGACACGGTTGGAGCGGGGGACGCGTTCTCCTCCGTGCTCATTCTCGGCCGAGTACGGGATTGGCCCCTCGAAACGACGCTCGAAAGGGCTCAGGAGTTTGCGGCGGCGGTGGTCGGGCTGCGTGGCGCGACGACGACCGACCGCATCTTCTACGAGCGGTTCACGAAGGCCTGGAATTCTTGATGAACTCGAACAGCCAACTCGCGAACGACCTCAGGCGCTTCCTGCACGAGGAACCGGCGTCGGCTCGAGACTTCTTCCATCAGCTAAGGGCTGAAGAACGGCCCTTTCTCCTGCGCAGTGACGTGCAGGACATTCTGGCCGGATTCTGTGCCAGTGATGGGGCCCCGGCGGCCGAAGGGAACCCCTTGGTGCAGGCGCTCGATATCGCTCAGGAGGTGACGATCGAGCCGAACTGGATCTACCTCGCGCTGCGCCGCAGGCCGGCGAGTTGGGCGTATCTGCGGATACACCTGGAGACACTTGCCGTCGAGGCGGTCGATGTGGCCGGCTACCTTGCCTGCAAGGAGCGGCTTGTCGATGGTGCGATAGCCGCCGAAGACTGGACTCTCGAGATCGATCTCGAGCCCTTTTCGCGCCACCTCGCGAAGCTCAAGGAGGCCAGATCGATCGGGCGAGGTGTGGAGTTTCTCAATCGTCGTCTTTCGAGTCGTTTGTTCGAGGGAGGAGGAAAGGGGGAAGAGCTTCTTCTCGATTTTCTCCGCGTGCACGCCTATCGCGACAAACAGCTCTTGCTCAACGGTTCAATCCAGGACGTGGCCGATTTGCGTCGAGCTCTGCGTGAAGCGATCGACAGACTCTCTCGCCTGGGCACGACAGCGACCTGGGATGAGCACCAACCAGAGCTGCGAGCGCTTGGCTTCGAGCCTGGTTGGGGGCGCACGGTCGTCCGGGTCATTGAGACCATGGGCTTGCTGCTAGACATTCTGGAGGCCCCGTCACCGGACGCGCTCGAGACCTTCTTGGGTCGGCTGCCGATGATCTTTTCGATCGCAATCATCTCACCGCACGGTTGGTTTGGTCAGGCAAACGTCCTGGGCCGACCCGACACTGGAGGCCAGGTCGTCTACATTTTGGATCAGGTGCGAGCACTCGAACACGAGATGCGACGCGGTCTCTTCGACCAAGGGCTCAACATCGCTCCGCAGATCGTCGTGGTGACGCGATTGATTCCTGAAGCTGAAGGGACCACCTGCGATCAGCGCGTTGAGGAGATAGCGGCGACAAGGAACGCGCGAATCCTGCGCGTGCCGTTCCGTGAGCCTGCCGGCGACATCGTGCCACACTGGATCTCCCGGTTCGAGATCTGGCCCTATCTGGAGCGCTTCGCGCGTGATGTCGAACGCGAGCTGCCGACCGAGCTCGGCGGGCGACCTGATCTGGTCATCGGCAACTACTCGGACGGCAACCTGGTGGCGTCGCTGCTGGCGCCACGGCTCGGAGTGACCCAGTGCAACATCGCGCACGCGCTGGAGAAGACCAAGTATCTGTTCTCAGATCTCTACTGGCGCGAGAACGACGACAAATACCACTTCTCGTGTCAGTTCACGGCCGACCTGATCTCGATGAATGCCGCCGACTTCATCATCACGAGCACCTATCAGGAGATCGCGGGGACCGAGGACAGCATCGGCCAGTACGAAGCCCACAGCGCTTTCACGATGCCGGGTCTCCACCGGGTGGTGCAGGGGATCGACGTGCTCGATCCCAAGTTCAACATCGTCTCCCCGGGCGCCGCCGCCGACATCTTCTTTCCGGCCAGTGACGTGGATCGACGGTTGACGCACCTGCTGCCCGAGCACCAGGAGCTGGTCTGCGGGGATCGTGAGGACGGCTCGGCGTGGGGAGTGCTCGCCAAGCCCGAGAAGCCACTGCTTTTCAGCATGGCGCGGCTCGACCGAATCAAGAACATCACCGGAGTGGTGGACTGGTTTGGCAAAAGCGAGCGTCTTCGCGAACAGGCGAATCTACTCATTGTCGGCGGCTACGTAGATCCCCGCCGCTCGCAGGATGCCGACGAGCTCGAGCAGATCGAGCTCATGCACGAGCTCCTCGAGACCCATGATCTTCGGGGCAATGTGCGCTGGCTCGAGGCGGAGGTGGACAGAGAGAGCAACGGCGAGCTCTATCGCTTCGTCGCGGACCAGAAGGGGGCCTTCGTCCAGCCGGCGCTGTTCGAAGCGTTTGGTCTCACCGTCATCGAGGCCATGAGCACGGGGCTGCCGACGTTTGCGACCTGCTTTGGAGGACCGCTCGAGATCATCGAGGACGGCGTGTCAGGATTCCATATCGATCCGAACCACGGCGAGGAGGCAGCCGAGAAGATGGCTGCGTTCTTCGAGAAGTGTTCGGAGGATCCAGGATACTGGGATCGGATTTCCCAAGGAGCGCTGGCGAGGGTCGACAGTCGCTACACGTGGACGCGGTATGCGGAGCGACTCCTGACGCTCTCTCGCGTTTACGGCTTCTGGAGGTACGTAACGCATCTCGAACGTGACGAGACGCAGCGATACCTCGAGATGTTGTATGCGCTGCAGTACCGGCCTCTGGCCGAACGCATGAGCTGAGGGCGTGTCCGGCCCCGAATTCAGCTTCTCTCCTCTCGATCTCGCAATCATCGGGCTCTACGCCGCGGTGATCCTGGGCAAGGGAATCTGGCTGGCGCGTGCGAGGGCCGACACCGCGGAGGACTACTTCCTCGCCGGCCGCAACGTCGTCTGGCCGCTCGTCGGGATCAGTCTGTTCGCGTCCAACATCTCGTCCACGACCCTGGTCGGTCTGGCCGGTGACGCCTACGCCACCGGCATCTCGGTCTTCAACTACGAGTGGATGGCGGCTTTGGTGCTCGCCTTCTACGCGATCTTTCTGGCGCCGGCGGTGCTGCGGAGTCGGGTATTCACGATGCCCGAGTTCCTCGAGCGACGCTACGACGGGCGCGTGCGCACTGGCTTCTCGCTCCTCACGCTGTTTCTCAACATCGTTGTGGATACTGCGGGCAGTCTCTATGCGGGCGCGGTGATCTTCAGACTCGTGCTACCCGAGGTCCCGATCTGGCAGTCCGTCGCGGCGCTGGCGATCCTGGCGGGCTTCTACACCATTCTGGGTGGGCTGAAAGCGGTCATCTACACCGACGCAATGCAGGGCGTCCTGCTGGTCGTGGGCTCCATCGTGATTACGCTTACTGCCTGGAGCCGAATCGGTGGTTGGCAAGCAGTCGTTGCCGGGGTGCCGGCCGAAAAGTTGAGCCTGATTCGCCCGGTGGGAGATCCAGGGGTACCGTGGCCGGGTCTATTGATGGGGGTCTCGCTCCTGGGCTTCTATTTCTGGTGTACCAACCAGTTCATGGCTCAGCGTCTCCTCGCTGCTCGGAATCTGGACCACGCTCGATGGGGAAGTCTCTTTGCAGGCTTCCTCAAGCTCCCGGTGCTCTTCATCATGGTCCTGCCGGGCACGCTCGCACTCTTGTTGTACCCGGAGCTGAGAGCCACGCCTGATCTCGTCTATCCGACGCTGTTGTTCGACCTTCTGCCCGCGGGCCTCCTGGGGCTGGTTTTCGCCGGCTTTGTCGCTGCCTTGATGTCGCAGATCGATTCGACGCTCAACTCGGCCTCGACGCTGGTGACGATGGACTTCATCTCGCGCCACTATCCGCAGCTCAGTCCGAGTCAGCTGAAGCGGACCGGACAGGGTGTGACGTTTGTTTTCATGCTGCTGGCGGTGGTGTGGGCACCTCAGATCGAGCGCTTTCCGTCGCTCTTCAAGTACTTGCAGGCGACGCTGTCGTTCACCGTTCCTCCGATCGTCGCCTTGTTTCTGGTCGGCCTCTTCTGGCGCCGGGCAAACGCCGCCGGCGCTTTCACCGCGTTTGTTGTCGGTCTGGCGAGCGGTGGAGTTCTCTTCTGGTTGGTCGTGGTCGAACAGGCCTTCGATCTGCACTTCCTCTATGCTGCCCCGATACTCTTTGCCGTGTCGGTGTCGGTACTTGTTGTGGTCAGCTTGGCGACCCCTGCCGAACCTGGGGAGGATGTCGAAGAGCTGCTTTGGACGCCCAGAAGTTTCTCCAATGAATCGGCTCAGCTTCGCGGGCAACCGCACTGGAAGAACTATCGGCTCCTGGCGATAGCCCTCTTGGTCTTGACTGTGCTGTTGGTCGTGACTTTCTGGTGATTCGATCCGGCGAGAACCAAGGCGACCTTGCCATCGAGGGACAGGCCGCCGCCTCGTCCAGTCGACGCCCTACTTGGCCGACTCTTCGGAATACCCGGCAGTAGGCGAGGCCGGGCCTGAACGGGGCTCGAGTGGGCGCCGGACCCCTGCTGAGCACCGTCGGATGCTCAATGTAAGATCAGCTCTTTACCGAGAACTCTGAGGAGGAGCGAAATGGGAGATAAACGTTTTCTGATTACCGGCGGCAGCCAGGGAATTGGCGCTGCGATTGTCGAGGCGGCAAGAGCGGCGGGCAACGAAGTCGTGTTTACCGGCCGCAACGAAGAACTGATCGGGAGGGTGGCTTCGGAGACCGGTGCTCACGGCATCAAAGCCGATGTCTCGGTGGGCGAGGACAATGCCCGCACCGTTGAGGCATGCCGAGAGCACATGGGAGGCCTCGACGTCCTGGTCAACAACGCCGGCTATGGGTACATGGCTCCGATCGGCGAGGTCGATATGGACTCCATGAAGACGATGTTCGATACCAACGTCTTTGGCCTGGTGGATCTGACCAATCGGGTCGTGCCGCTGATGAAAGAGCAGGGCCAGGGCGACATCGTCAACATCGCCTCAACCTCCGGCATCAGGGGCCACGCTAACGGTACTGCCTACTCCGCCAGCAAATGGGCCGTCCGCGGCATCAGCCAGTGCTGGCAAACGGAGCTTCGCCCCCACGACATCCGCGTCATCTCCGTCTGTCCCTCCGAGGTCCAAACCGCCTGGGGAGGCAGGGCCGGTCGCAACAACCCCAAGAAGCTCTACGCCTCCGACATCGCCGACGCGATCCTGTCGACGCTCTCAGCAAATCGTCGCGCCCTCTGGCCCGAGTTCGCGGTGTTCGCGACGAATCCGTGGAGCGAGGGTTAGCGATACTCGTGAGGTTCTGAGCATTCACCAACCGGCTGGAATGGTGCTTCGCCGGGGAGGCAGGCGGCCCGTCAGTCGACGATCTTCGCCATGAAGGGCTCGGCGACCTCGAAGGCCAGGTTCGGCCGAGTTTTCGGATTGGACGGGCAAGTCCGCGATCGAGCCCACTGTGACCAGGTTCGCAGCTGACCGACGATCTCGGTGCAATAATGTGAATTTCAGTCGAGTAATACACAGACAGGAGGCTACCGATGAGAGCCATGCTGCCAAGATTGTTGATCCCGAGCCTCTTGCTGACCCTTCTGGTCGTGGCTGGCGCCCCAGTAGTGGCACTGCAATCCCCCTCGAAGACGGTACCCGAGCAGAGTGTCGCCGATCGAGAGATCGAGCTCGCCAAGATTCAGGCGGTTGTGTCGCAGCCCGAGATCGCCCAGATCTTGACCCATCATGGCTTGAGCACCGCGGAGGCTCACCAACGTCTGGCACAGCTCTCACCCGAAGAGATTCATACTCTGATGACGCAGGTCGATCAGATCCAGGCCGCCGGTGCCGCAGTACCCAAATACATCTGGATCCTGCTGGCAGCTTTGTTGGGTGTCTTGATTCTGACCGCGCTCTTTTGATCCCGCTGCCGCTAGCGCGAATCGCACTGACCTGCTCAGCTCTTTTGACGCTGACCGGGTGCATCACATTCAAACCGGATGCAAGCCGGCCTGGTGCCAAGGCACAGCACCTCGAAGGGATCCCCACGAGCGAGTCGGGTGTCGTGCAATGTGCTGCTGCCAGTCTCTCCGGCGTGATGGCCTTCTGGGGGCACCCGATCTCGACCCACGATCTCCACCAGGAGCTGCCCAAGGCGGAAAACGGCGGCGTCCTGTCCATCGATGTCTTGCTCGCCGCCCGTCAACGGGGATTCGATTCCGAGCTCGTTGCCGGGGACCGCACGATGATTCGCCAGAGTGTCGAGATCGGGCAGCCCCTGATCCTCATGCTGCAGATCTTCGATGCACCCGGAAAGAGCAGAGATCTCTTTCACTATGTGATCGTGGACGGCTTCGATCCGGAACATGATTTGGTGCGGATCCACTTCGGCGATGGAGAGACTCGATGGGTGCCGTTGCAAAGGATCTCGAGTTCTTGGTCGGATACCGGCTTTGCAACCATCCGAGTCTCACCCGGTCAGGGACCCACCCAGGAGACCGATGTCATTCGATACGCCGTTGCCCTCGAAGAGGCCGGACACCTCGACGAAGCCGAAGGCATCTACCTGCACTTGCTCGACACCGGCCGAGAGTCGGGCCTTGTTTGGCTGAACCTCGGCAACGTTCGGCTGGCGCAGGGTCTCACAAACGAAGCCCAGGCCGCTTACCGCAGGGCTCTCGACCTCGAGCCCAATCAGCCTGACGCACTCAACAATCTCGCCTGGCTGTTGCTGGAATCGAATGCCGACCTGAGTCAAGCTAGAGAGCTGGCTCTGCGGGCCGTATCGCTAGGTGGTCCAGATTCCTATCTCACGCTGGAAACCCTGGGACGTATCCATCGCGCGATGGGCGCCTGCGAGGAAGCCATCAAGACATTTGAAACGGCGCTGGTGACTGCTCCTTCTGGATCGACAGCTCGGGGTTGGGTGCTCTTCGGGCTGGGTCTGGCCCAACAAGACTGTGGCCGAATCGAGGCCGCTAGGGCAAATCTCAAGCAGGCTCGTCTCGAGAGTCCGGATCGGGCTCTGCACAAAGAGATCGACTCCCGTGCCTGGTCAGAACCTCAACCGCCTTGAGGTTCATTCGCCTATTGGCCGGTATCCCAGTCGTGGAGGAACCCCCTTCGCCTGGAAAAAAGCCTCCAATTCCCAGCCGGATGAGCTGGTGGTAGGGACAGGGTTGATTGACTTGAGTGGCCAAATGGCGCTATCATAAGTGCCGTATGGCGAAAACTGCGGCACAGATCTCAACCAACACGCCCGATGTCGTGCAGATCCTGGGTGGCCGGGCTGCCCTTGAGGAGAAGCCGCGTTCCAGCGCAGAACTGCGCGCACGCATTCTCGAGGGCTTACCCTACGCTGCTCTCGAGTCGGTCATGGTGATGTTTCACCTGGAACGGAGCGAGGTCTGTGAGGCGCTGAATCTGTCACCTCGGACGTTCAGTCGGCGTAAGATCGAGCAACAGCTCCAGCCGGACGAGTCGGATCGCCTCTATCGAATGGCCCGGATCGCGGCCCGGGCCACCGAAGTGTTTGGGGAGATCGAGAAGGCTGCGCGCTGGCTCCATCGCCCGAACCGAGCGCTTGGGGGCTACCCGCCGGTGCGTTTGGTCCGCACCGACCTGGGCTCGCGCCAGGTCGAGCAGGTTCTGGGCCGGATCGAGCACGGTGTCATCAGCTGATGGCGGTTGCGGCGGCGACCCGCCCGTCCCCTTCCCAGCTCCCCCTGATCGTCTGGCGGATCTCCAAGGCTGGCCACGAATCCTTCGATGGCGAGGGGGCGCGACTTTATGGGGGCCACTGGAATCACCCCGGGGTCCGTGTGACGTACACTTCAGAGAGTCTGTCGCTCGCTGCTCTCGAGTACTTCGTCAATCTCGATACAGATCTTGTTCCAGACGACCTCGTGTCGGTCCGAGCCGAAATCCCAGCAGGGCTTGAGCACAAGACCATCGAGGCGGGGGAGCTGCCGGGGAACTGGCGAATGTACCCGGCCCCGGAGGCGCTCCAGGACCTCGGAACGGAGTGGATTCGGCGCTGCGAGACCGTGGTCCTTTCCGTGCCTTCGGCAGTTGTTCCGGATGAGAGAAACCACCTTCTCAATCCGGCACACCAGGAGTTCTCGAGCATCCGTGTCTGCAGCCCTCGCCCGTTTCACTTCGATCCACGCATGTGGAAGTAGGCCGCCCGATGAAGCGCTCCTTGAAGGCATGGGCCCGCGGGCGGCGGCCACGCGGTACGGACGGAGAAAGGCCAACGGTTTTCGACGGCCGCATCAGACCTACGCGGCCCGGGCCGTGGTGTTCTGCGGCGGAGTCATGGGAAGCGGCCCGGCGACCCGGTCGCGTTTGTTCGGTCCCTGTGGCCGAAGGGCTGGGCTGCCAAAACGGCGATATTGCTGGTCATGCAGACCGCCGAAAATCACGTCCGCCTCGGGTTTCGGCCCCGATGGTTGCGGCTGGGCCGATCGGGCCTAGATTCCGAAGTCGCCCCAGGCACGGCCCGAAACTCCACCTACATCCCCATCGCCAACGAAGCGGCCCGGCGATTGGGCGAAAGGATGAACGGGCAGCCTCAGAGCTGCTGGACCGAGGTGCTTTTCGACATGTCACGAATACATCAACCTTTAAATGGCCGATGGGTCCGTGGTCCCGGTCAACTTCAGGGTCAACCCGGTCCTAACCGTCACCGCATCGGTCGATAAAGCTCCTCGACGTAGCCAGCCCTCAGCCAGTGCCGGAATCGATAGGCCCGCCGGTATCGGCCCACCTCTCGAACCAGGTCGGCGACGACGGACTGACATCGCGCCTGCGTCTGGGGTGCAGCGGCCTCCTGGTTGATGCTCAACACACCATATCGTGTGTTTTCCAGGGCTTCCCTCAGATAGCTGAGCGCATAGTCGGGATGCATCTCGGGGAAGGAATCCTGATTCAGCGTCAGGTCGTATCGCTCGCCGTCTCGTGAGTTGAACTCCCAGGTCGGGAGAATCCTTATGACCGGCTCCGCAGCCGAGGTTTCACCCTTCTCGCCGAACAAGCGCACGAAATCGGGGCCGACAGCCCGACCGAGGTAATACCCCTGCACCACGTTGAGCTCGGGAAGATCGATAACGGTGTAGTCGAAGACGCCCAATCGATGGGCATAGTAGGCGACCCCGCCGATGCCGGCGCCGATCTCGCACACGGCGGGGCGCACGATGTCGGCATCGCGCAGGATATCGCGGAGTCGGATCGCAGCGTAGCAGGCGAGAACATCGCGTGTTCCCAGAACACGTCCATCGGTCAGCCGGATGCCGAACAACCCCTCGGCGACCCGAGGCGGCACGAGGTCGATTCCCAGTGTTTCCGAGATCATCGCAACCAGGTCGTCAGGTCGATGAAACATGTTTTCCGCCCAGCGACCCAGCTGCTCGGGGGATTCGATCGCCAGACAGCCAAGGGCCTCGGCCAGGGAAACCAGCTGGTCGTGTATCGTCGCAGCCCAGAAGTTCACGGCCCCCTTCTCGCTCAGTCCACGCGTGACGGACGGCCCTTGGACGATTCCATGCGCAATGCCCTGTGCATACAATGTCCGCATGTAGCCGGCCAGGCCCACCGCGCCCTCTTCAACGATGATACGTACCATCGCGTCATGCTCGTCTTGCTTGATCTTGCTCCACATGTCGTTAACATCGTTGTCGCCGCCTCGTGTCGCCATCTTTCCACTCATCCGACGGATCAGCGCAGGCTTGTTCTTTTTCCGGCATTGGTCGGCATGACGAAAGGCGGCAACCAACCGTTCGCACAGTTGCATCTCGGCCGGATCCACCTCCGACGCTTCGTCGAAGCCGTAATCGACCGTCGGTAACCCGTAGAAGAGGGAATGTTGAAACAGAGCGAGCGTTCGCGGGGGCGCGGTAAGCGCCGTCGGCGCTAAGGCGAGCGGATACCGCTCACCGGCCACCCGTGCGGTCAGAAACCCCAGCGGCATGCCGTCTTGCCTCCGGAAAAGGAATGCGTGCCGACCGTTGCCCTTTCCCGCCGCAAGGAGATCCTCGCGAAAGAGATCGGCTCGTACGATCGCGATACGTTCCGACCCTGCTCGAACCTCCACATCGAGCGGAATGTTCGGGCGGGTGCTCTCGTACACCCACCCTCTGATTTCCTCATCGCTTACATCCTCGACAAACCCATCGATCATTGTCGTCTCCTTTGCGGTTCGATCTCTCGGTGTGAAACGGCAGCCTCGACGCCACGGGGTCGGACACGCGATCCAGGTCGACACGTCCGTTTGACATACCGGCAGCAGGGCGAAGAAATTCCACAGCCCGTGAATTTCCTTTCGGTATTTTCACGGATACCGTAATGGATCTGATCCCTATCCCGATCGCTCAACTCCAGCGGCATGGTTGTCTCTTTAGTGATTTCCTGGGGTAGTTGGCAGGGTAAGGTTTTCATCCGTTGCCCGGCTTCAGCCGCGCAGCACCCGGGTGGCGTTGAACACGGCCAGTATGGCGGTGCCCACGTCGGCGAACACCGCCTCCCACATGGAGGCCAGGCCCACCGCAACCAACGCGATGAAGATCCCCTTGGTGGCAGAGGCCAGGCCGATGTTCTGCCACACGATGCGCCGGGTACGCCTGGCAATGGCAACCGCTTCGGCCATTTTCGAGGGGGCGTCCGTCATGAGCACCACGTCCGCGGTTTCGATGGCGGCATCGGCCCCCAGTCCGCCATGGCCACCCCCACGTCCGCCCTGGCGATGACCGGAGCGTCGTTGATGCCGTCGCCCACGAAGGCGATCTTGCCGGCTGCCTGCCGCTTCAGCAAGATCTGTTCCAGGGCGGCCACCTTCTGCTCGGGGAGCAAGCCCGCGTGGAACCCATCCAGTGCAAGATAACGGGACACGGTTTCGGCCGCGCAGCGGTTGTCTCCGGTGAGCATGAGCACCCGGTCGATCCCCTGGGCGCGGCCGCTGAGAATCTCGCCGTCCAGGGGAACGCGCTCGCCGGGCTTGACCAGGAGGATATCGCCTACCCATACATCCTCCGGGAAGACCGTTCGGAAGCCTTCGGCCGTTTCCACAACTGCCTGGTCGGGCCGTGCCGCCAACAGCCCCCGGATGGAGCGCCTGGAGCCGGCAACAGCCCGATTCTGGAGCATCTCGCCGATCTTGTGGAAGATCATCACGGCAACAGCTTCGCTGTAAGCGTGGATGACCAGGGCTCCGGCCGTGGCGATGACCATCAGCACGTTTTCATCGAAGAACGCGCCGGTGCGGCCGGTGCTCCGCATCGCTTGTCTCTGCGCTGCGGGGCGAGAATCGTGTGGTGCCCGGATACCGGGGGACAAGCTCCACGGCCGGTGCAATGCGGCCCACCGCCTCGATCACCCGATCGACGTCAAAGGTGTTGACCTGCAGGGTGAGGCTCGCGAAGTCCAGAGAGACATCCCCGATGCCGTCGATCTGCTGCAGGCCCCTTTCGATTTTGGCGGCGCACGCGGCGCAGTCGAGGTTGCTGACGGCGAATTTTTTCTTCATGGTTGGGTCCGCCCTTCAACGCCCTGCAGAGGCAGAGTAGTGATTTGGTTTTCCGAGCAGCAAGGCTATCGCGCCTGAGATTGCCGCGCACCTGCCGCTACGGGGCTGGCTGTGCGCGGGAGACCATGGTCAGTCTCCGAACCCGGCCGAGATGCCTTGAGCTCGAGACCTCGAATTCAGTTCTTGGCCGCTTGAGGACGGCGCCGCACAGACATATCCCAGGTTCCTGGACATAGGAACGGGAGGTAGAGGCTCAGCGGTGAGCCACGCTCCACAGCCCACCGTGTGCGGGCGCTACCGTAGGGTCCAAACTCGCCCAAGCCGCAGATCACCACCACCTCGTGGGGGTCCAGATGCGTCAGATCTGCAGAGTAGACATCGTCAACATCGCTTCAACTTCGGGCATCAGGGGCCACGCCAACGGCACCGCCTACTCCGCCAGCAAATGGGCCGTCCGCGGCATCAGCCAGTGCTGGCAAGCGGAGCTTCGCCCCCACGACATCCGCGTCATCTCCGTCTGTCCCTCCGAGGTCCAAACCGCTTGGGGAGGCAAGACCGGTCGCAACAACCCCAACAAGCTCTACGCTTCCGACATCGCCGACGCAATCCTGTCGACGCTCTCAGCAAATCGTCGCGCCCTCTGGCCCGAGTTCGCGGTGTTCGCGACGAACCCCTGGGGGGAGGGGTAAGGGCAGCGAGCCTCCAGATCAAGTTCCATAGCGACGGTCGAGGGCACGGTATTGAATCGCTTCCGCCAGATGTGGCGGTTGCACCGCCGAGCTACCCTCGAGATCGGCGATGGTGCGGGCTACTCTGAGGAGTCGATGCACGGAGCGCGCCGAGAGGCCGAGTTTCTCGAAGGCCGTCTCGAGGAGGGACCTGCCTGGGGGAGTCAGCTCGCAGGCCTCCTGAAGTGCATCACCACTCAGGGCGGAGTTGTATGGGGTGGGGAAGCCTTCCTCGAACCGAGTGCCCTGCAGAGCGCGAGCATCCGCGATGCGGCAAGCCACCGGAGCTGTGGACTCCCCGGAGTTGCCGTCGAGCTCCTCGAGCGAGATCGAAGGCACTTCGATATGTAGATCGATGCGGTCGAGAAGGGGGCCTGAGATCTTCGACCGGTAGCGTTCGACTTGTGCCGGAGGGCAGACGCATTCGTGTCGCGAGTCGCCGAGGTGCCCACAGGGGCAGGGATTCATCGCTGCCAGAAGGATGAAGCGGGCCGGAAACCGAATCCGCGCGCGCGCCCGCACTACGGTGAGCTCGCCTTCTTCCATCGGTTGGCGCAGGGCCTCCAGGGTGTCGCGACGGAACTCCGGAAGCTCGTCCAGGAACAGGACTCCGTGGTGGGCGAAGGTCGCTTCACCGGGACGCGGAAAGCTGCCGCCGCCCACCATTCCGGCTGTGCTGATACTGGGGTGGGGACTGCGAAAAGGTCGAGTCGTCAATAGACCCTCGGGGCGATCCGCGGCCACCAGCGAGTAGATCTTGGTGACTTCGATCGACTCGGTTCGAGTCAGGCGAGGCAGCAGCGGCGCCAGTCTTCGCGCCAACATCGTCTTGCCGGCGCCCGGAGGTCCGATCAGAAGCATGTTGTGGCCGCCAGCCGCTGCGATCTCGAGAGCCCGCTTGGCGGCTTCCTGGCCCCGCACCTCGGCGATATCGGGTCCATGGGAACGGGCCTCGTGGAGGGTGCCGCGACTCCGAGTGGGCTGAATGGGCGCAACGCCAAGGAGATGCTCGACGGTCTCGGCCAGGTTGCGCACCCCGATGACCGGAACGGCGCCGAGAGCCGCTGCCTCGGGACAGTTCGGGGCTGGCAGCAGCACCTCTTCAGCTCCTTGAGCGCCACCGAGCTCCGCGATGGCTAGGGCTCCCCGAATGGGCCGAATGCCTCCGTCCAACCCCAGCTCGCCACAGAACAGCCGCCAGTCGAGGCAATCGGGCGGGATCTGCTCATAGGCCGACAGCAAGGCCAGGGCAATCGCCAGATCCAGGTGATTGCCCTCCTTGCGGACGTCGGCCGGCGCGAGATTGATGACCACTGAGCGTGGCGCCAGCTCGAAGCCGCAGTTACGAATCGCGGAGCGCACCCGTTCCCGGCTCTCCCGCACGGCGGTATCCGGCAGCCCGACGATCTGCATCTGCGGCAGGCCGTTGTGCAGATCCACCTCGATCTGAATCGGAAGGGCCTCGACCCCCCAGGGCGAAGCCGAAGTGGCACGAGCCAGCATCGTGTTGTATGACGTATTTGAGGCGAGGAATCTCGCCAGAAGAGGTCAGCCGCGATCGCAGCGCGCGATTTCAGAGGTATCACCCAAGCGCGCGGGTCTCGCAAGCGCAGCTTGGAATCCTGGTGTCGCGAAGGCCTTGTGGACGGCGCCTACACGAGGTTGGGCACCGGTGATGCGTAGTGCTTCAACCAGATGTCGTCGGAGCTCAGGTCGTCATTGTCAAGCAGGATTACGTGAACCTGGGTCGGTTTGCCATTGGTGGTCATCTTCCAATAGCAGATGCCTTCGACCTCCTGGTCGTCTTCTTCGACTTGGATGGAAGCGCTGCCCAGATAGGCACCGGTAAGGCTCGAGAACCCCCGGATGTCGTGGCTCGTGTCCGAGGCCAGGTAGAGCTTGCCCTCCGGCGAGAAACAGCCGCCTTGTACCCGGTGAGTCCTGAAGGGGAGCTTGAGCGTGGCCACGTGCTTGTAGTCCGTCCCCGGCTCGTAGGCGAAAACGCGGTTCACATTGTCGAAATCCGAGCTGTAGAGCAGTCCATTCAAGGGATTGACCGCGCACCACGAGAAATGGGTCTGAGGTGGTGGGCCGCCGTCGGTGCCCAGGAGACGGTGCTTCGAGGTCGACGCGAAATTATCCGAAAGGGCGATGAGCCCCATCGGATTCTCGACCGGGATGTAAATGACGCTCTGGTACCAGTCGATGTCGCCGACGTGCACGCCTTCGCAGACCACGTTACCGAAGTTGGCTTCGAGGAACGGGCCCAACCTGTGATGCGCGATCAAGTTCATGCTGGCGTCGAACTTGTAGATCGCCCGCCGCTCGGGCTCGAGGCCCCAGCCACACTTGTTGCTGCACAGGTACCAGTGGGTGCCGTCGGAAGTCACACCCTGGCACTCCTCGGTCCAGTCTTCATTGGCGAATTCCCACTCGTTGGGCTTGGTCCAGTCGACTACCCGCGGATGTCTCAGCAGCCGGATGACCTCGGACATACGAGGCGGTGACCAGTGGAAATCGCCGGGCCAGCGCGGGTAAACCCCGTCGGCGCCCGGCTCGCCGATTCCGTTGAGGGCCCCGCGAAAGCTATTGCTCATAGTCAGCGGGGGCCCTCGGCCAGCGGAATCAGGCCGGCGCAATGTGTGAAGGTTCCGCCAGCGCCGGCCGCGCGGACGGTCGATTGGCAGTAGCCGACCTCGGGCTTTTCTGGGGCGTGTGGCGATGCGATGCGCGTCGAGTTACTCCCATCGTACAGCCAGGTGTCCTTCGCCATTGAGCCTCCTCCGATGTCAGGGCTTCTATCTCGCAGGCTGTGCCATGTCGGCTGAGTTAGCCGGGCATCAGAATGATACAGCGCCCCTGCCGTCGATTTTCGTGTCTCGGGCGCATTCTTTCACCATGGGCCCGGAAGTCGAACGGTGTGACAGAGATCCACCGGCTTCCTTCAATATCCGGCCGCCGTGCCGAGAGTTTACCCAGAACCACCCTTCTGGTAACCTGAATCCAACTTCAGGATCCTAGGTAGGAAACTGCGTTGAGACGAGTAGAGCCAGCCGAGAGGCTGAGCAGAGAACTCGATGGGAGCTGGCTGAACCCAACAGAATCGCCGCGCTACTCGCGGCTCGAGAGGAGAAATCAGGATGTCAGAACAGATTCAAGGCAAGCTGGAGATGCTCAACAACGCGTCCGAAGTCACCATCACGGTGCGAGGTGGGAATGGTGTAGTCACGGTTGGGGACTCCGGGAAGAGGGGGATCATCGACATCAACGACAGCAGTGGCACCCGTGTTTTCCGGCTCAACGGCAATGACGCAAATCTGCGCGCTGGCGGTCTGTCCAATGCAGGGGTCGTCGAGATTTGCGACGCTGGGGACAAGAGCCGAGTGGTCATCGACGGGGGCGTCGGCGATATTCGAGTCAAGGATGCGACGGGCAACACCCTGTTCCACTTCGATAGTACCTACGCGGCGCTCTACCTGGGTGGTCAGGGCAACGAGGGAGACCTGGTCGTCCGCGACGGGGCGAACAAGGAACGGATCAAGCTCGATAGCGGCAAGGGCGATGTCTGGGTCAAGAACGCGGCAGGCAAGACTCTGTTCCACTTCGATAGTACCTACGCGGCGCTCTACCTGGGTGGTCAGGGCAACGAGGGAGACCTGGTCGTCCGCGACGGGGCGAACAAGGAACGCATCAAGCTCGATGGTGGCGAGGGCGATGTCTGGGTCAAGAACGCGGCAGGCAAGACCCTGTTTCATTTCGACAGCAGATACGCGGCGCTCTACCTGGGTGGTCAGGGTAACGAGGGAGACCTGGTCGTCCGCGACGGGGCGAACAAGGAGCGGATCAAGCTCGATGGCGGCCAAGGCGACATCCGGATCAAGGATGCGGCGGGCACGACCTTGTTCCATTTCGACAGCGCCTATGCCGCCCTGTACCTGGGTGGTCAGGGTAACGAGGGGGACCTGATCGTCAGGAATGGTGCAGGCGATCAGACCATCAAGCTGGATGGTGGGAGTGGGGACATCATTCTGAGCAATGCCGACGCAGCGGAGGACTTCGAGGTTGCCAATGCCGCGGAGGCTTCGGCAGGAACGGTCATGGTCCTGGCGCATGACGGTCGGCTCGAGCCATGTGCGGGCGCCTACGACCGGAGGGTGGTGGGAGTTGTCTCCGGTGCTGGCCAGTATCGGCCCGGAATTGTGTTCGATCGAGGGGAGAGCGCAGCCGAGTGTCGGGTTCCGATCTCCATCATGGGCAAAGTCTCGTGCCGCGTGGACGCCCGGTACGGTTCTATCCGCGTCGGTGATCTGCTCACGAGCTCACCAACAGGAGGCTGCGCTATGAAGGCCTCAGATCCGTTGCAGGCCTCCGGGTCTATTCTCGGCAAAGCCCTGAGCCCTCTCGACGACGGCGAAGACCTTGTCGAAATGCTCGTCAGCCTGCAGTGAGCGGCACGACAGAGAGAGAAAACAATACGAACGGCAAGGCCACTGCCGGTCGATCAGGAAGAAGGAGGTCGCAATGGCGAGTTTGAAGGCTGTCATGAATTGTCTGGACATCGACACGAATAGGGATCTGTCTGTGCTGCGTGACTTCTTCGGCTTCAGCCGTGCGCAGGTACCGACCGATCCGTCCGCAGACGCGTCGGTCTCCGTGAAGACGCAGATCCAACGAGTGCAGAGCAAGCACGTGCACCTCAACGTGATTCGTGTCGGGTTCGATACGCTTTCGGCCACTGCACGAGAGGACCGCATCGAGTTGATCGACTACGCCATCTACCGGACGCAGAACATCTACTCATCGGTGAGCTTGGGGGTCGGTAGGGTGGAGCACTGGCTGATCGATTCAGCCGACGCAGACGGCCTGGACGACATCGGCAGCGAGGACGAGGCGGACGAGCTCGTGGAGCGGGCTACGGTCGACAACGACGGCATCGACTGTTTCGTGGTCCGCAACATCAGCGACGGCGACTTCATCGGCAAGGCTTCGGCTATCCCTGGAAGCTGTGACAAGGGCTCGAAGACGGACGGAGTCATCGCCGGAGAGAGCGGTCTTGGCGACGAGACCTTCGCCAAGACATTCGCCCATGAGATTGGACATCACCTCGGTCTGAGCCACAACCACGGAGGCAATTGCCCGACCACTACGAGCGGGCAGAACAACCTGATGGCGCAGTCGCGCTGCGCTGCCGGCAGTGGGCAGGCGGGCCAGCGGGCAGCGGTCCTGCTCATCTCGAGCCAGGGCAGCACGATGCGAGGCCACTGTTCCGCGCAGGACGGGTGTTGAGATAGGAATCAGCGAAGCGAAGCAAGGGGAGGAATGGACCAATGGGATCCAACCAAACGGGCAAAGACCTAGCGGCCAGGACGAATGAAGAACTGGCCAAAGCAGTCGCCGATACCTCAGCCGCTAGCGGTCGGCGGGAGGCTCTGCAAGAGCTCGCGCGGCGCAATGCTCCCAAGCTCTCCGCCGTGGCACGACGGGCTCTCGACGATCCAGGTGCTCCCCGCGGGCTGCGCCATACCGCGGCGGTCGCGCTGGGGAAGAGGGTCGATCCCGAGAGTGAGAAGAGCCTCGTTGGTGCGCTCTCCTCCGAGGACACGGGCCTGGTTCGTCTCGCCGCGGCCAGCCTTGGAAAGATCGGAGACCGATCGACTCTCGGCCCACTGAGAAAGAGCGACGGGGGCACGAGCCCGCCGGCGCGGCGAGCCATCTCGTTTGCCCGGTCCCTGATCTCCTATCGCCTGGGCTTGCCTGAAGAGCTCCTGCGGCGGCCTCCGGCCAAGGAAGTAGCGAGTTTCGACGGGGCCGACTCTATGTCCGTTCGACGGGTAGAGGTACCCAAGGAAGCGTTCACCAAGAACGCGGAAGACCTTCAGCTCGAGTTGCCCCGGCTGCCGATCGCCTCCTCAGGATCGATGCGCCTTTCGTGTCGAGGTGAGCAGCTGTGGGTTGTTCTGGCTGAGGAGGCCGTGCAACAGGGCACCAGGAGCGTCGCAGAGAGCAGTTGCATTCCGGCGGTTGTCCTGAAGCTGTCCACCTGTCCCGAGCGGTGGTACGTCCACGAGTACTTGATGACCCACCCTAGCGACGATGGCTCGATACAGGCATTTGGCATGCGGCCCAGTGGTCAGATGAACCATTTCGGAGGTGTCGACGTCGAGGCGGACGATGCGGTGCTCACGATGCAGGCTCTCAATGTGGCCGGCATACCGGCGATTGCCTTGAAGGTCGGCTACGCCGACGCGAGTGGAGAGCTCACCGTCCGCGAAGCCTCGACCTCCATTTCGGAACGGGAGAAGGCGCGCAAGCGTCTGGTTCTCGAGCCCGTGCACGGGCTCAGTTGAGAGTACGCTACTACCTTAGCGGCTGCCGAAGGAAGATCTGGGCCGACGATCGCCCCCCGAGTGAGCTCAGGGGATGCAGACGAACTCGCTGCGGGCCAGCACGCGACCCGTGTCGTCGCGTGCCTCGACGGCCCAGTCACCGGTGACGCCCGGGTAGAGCGTCTGGGCGCTATAGGTTCTCCAGTTCGACCCCCCGATCTCCAGCGAAAGGTAGGTAGCTCTCACGCCTTTGTGGAGCCAGACGTGGTCGATCCTGTCGCCGGGAGCTCCGCCCTGCACGCGGGTCCAGAACCATACCCGCGTTCCAGCGGTGAAGCGGTCGTTCCGGCCCACGAGGTACCGGTTCTCGACGGCGGTACCGACACCGTACTCGGCAATACTCAGCAGCGACGGGGCGGGGGTCGGGTCAGCGGAACGAGACTCGGGCGGCTTCACCGGAGTCGGAGCGACAGCAGCGGGCGGCTCTACTTGGGTCGCGGCGACCTGGGCCAGCGCCTCCGCGGGAGTCGGAGCGACATCTGCCGCCGCCTTCGACGGGGCAGTTTCCGGTTCGACCGGAGCGGCGGCCACC
This sequence comes from Thermoanaerobaculia bacterium, assembly GCA_947259195.1. Classification (GTDB taxonomy): domain Bacteria; phylum Acidobacteriota; class Thermoanaerobaculia; order Multivoradales; family JAHEKO01; genus JAUVRX01. The sequence continues at coordinate 20,703 of CAMYLC010000062.1, forward strand.
GACGTATCCGGCGTCGATGCGGTCCCGTCTCGCGAGAGCATCCACCACGCTGCGAGCATCGCGATTGCCACGACGACCAGCGCAACGAGCCAAGGCGCCAATCGCGGTCGGCGTTCCGCAT
>CAMYLC010000063.1 GCA_947259195.1 Thermoanaerobaculia bacterium
CGCCATGTCGTCGAGCGCCATTCCGAGATTCGCGGTCATGGTGCGCTCGGCGGGGCTCTCCCGTCCCGTCTTCCGGCCGGTGACCAACTCCCCCAGGTCGGCATGCAGGCGAGGGATCCCCTGGAAGTAGCCCTGCTCCTGATAAAAGCGCAGCTGCGGGGTGTCGTCGGTGCAGAACCTGTCGACTTCGCCGATGGCGTCAGGGTGCCAATACGAGTCGAAATCCACTAGCGAAGCAAAGGCCCCTTCAGCCAGCCAGCCGGGCTGGATGGTTGCATGAGGGGTCTTGAGAATCGGGCCTGCGGTCACCACGATGTCACAGCCCTTCACAGCTTCCTCGGGCGTCGAGACCGCCACTGCTTGAATACCAAAGCGCGCTGCCATTTCCCTTGCATACGCCTCTGCGATCTCGGCATGAATGTCGTACGCCATCACCCTCTCGAGGGGAAAGGCGACTTGCAGTCCTTCCAGATTCGTCCTGGCCTGCACACCACAGCCCAAGACCCCGACCACCGAGGAGTCGGGCCGTGCCAAGTACTTGGCCGACAGCGCCGTGGCGGCGCCGGTTCGTGCCCCCGTGATCCAGACGCAGTCCATGACCGCCAGAGGCACTCCCGTTGCGGGATCGTTGAGGATCAAAAGCCCGTTGATGTAAGGCAATCTGAGTTCCTGATTTCCCGGAAACCCACTCACCCATTTGACTCCCGCCGATTCGAGGGCAGGAATGTACGCCGGCATCGCATGAATGAAATTGTCGCCGTCACCTGGGTGAATCCCCGGCTTGGGCGGCATCTCGGCCCGGCCCTCGCCGTGCTCCTGAAAAGCCGTCTCCAAGGCCTCCAGGATCTCAAGCATCCCTACGTCCGTCGCGATCACGTCGGCGTGCGACAGGTACAGCAGTCGTGGGTCTTTCATCGGCTCTCCGATAGATCTCGCCGTTCGAAGACTCCCTTGTCGGCGACTATACATCCCTGTAGTGATGACTTGGGAGTCATGCCGCTTTCGGGCGGCAAAGAAAGAGCTCAAATGTCAGTATCGGACTGCCTAGGCGCCTGTCACAAGCGATCGAGAATGTCGGACTGGAGCTTGGCGAGGTTCTCGGGGGGCTCGGGGCTCGACGGGTCTTCGAGGGTCTGCTGAAACGCGCTTCTGGCTGCATCGAGACAATCGGAGATCTCCTCGCGGGTCTTCTTCGCCTCCAGCTCGACATTCGCGGCTCTTGGCGGCTGACTCCAACCGCCGTTTTCATCGAAGCGGCTTTCGAAGATTCCGTCGATGTCGTCGATCTGCCGGTCCTTGCCCAGCTTGCGACGGGTTTCCGAGATCTTGCGGTACAGGATCCCGAAGACCCAGGTCCAAACATGGGACCTGCCCTCGAACTTTTCCGCCGATCCGACGAAGGTGGTGAAGGTATTCTGGGCCACATCTTCGGCCTCCTGCGGCTTGAGTCCCGCCCCTCGCGCGGCACGCAGGATTTGCGGCAGATACGTCTCGACAACCACCTGCAGCGCCTCCGGACCGCGGGCGCGAAGTCGCGCTGCCAGGTAAGGACGGTCAAGGATGGCTGGATCAGAAACGGCGATTACCTGCTGCAGATCATACGGCAGCCCCCAAGAAAGGGGTTGCCTGAACTCCCTCCCACCCCGGCCGGCACGGGTCCGGCCGCTTCAAGGCCTCACTGCCTCACTGCCTCACTGCCTCATTGCCCCAGATCCGCGCGCCGAAGCTTCTCGCCCAGACCTCTCGCCAGATTGCGATAGAGCACCACGCCAATGTCGGGCCGCTGGCGCACCAGGTCCTGCAGGTCGTCTCTCAGTAGCACGGCGGCGCGAACGGGGGAGCCTACCAGCGCATCGGCTGAGTGCTTGGTGGCCATGAGCAGGGAGACCTCGCCCAGACACTCCCCGGGACCGACCGTGCCGACAGCTCTTTCGCCCTCAGCCATCAGGATCTGAACCTCACCCTCGAGAAGTAGATACGTCTCACCGCACTCGTCACCTGCCGAGAAGATCTGGTCCCCCTCTGAAAAGGTGGCCTGGCCACACGCCGCACCGAGGCGCTGGATCTGCTCCTCGGTCAAGCCCTCGAAGAGCCGGATCTTCTCGGTCAGAGCACCGATCCGAGGCAGGATCTGCTGGCGCTCGAAACCTCGTAGGATCAACTCTGCCAGACCCTGGACAGGCGGAACCAGGTCCATGGACAAGATCTCCAGTGGCGTCAGGAGCCGAGCCATCTTCAGGACGTCGAGCCGCTCGACGCGGTGAAAGGCGAGCGCCGGCACATAGGCGGCAGGCACATAACCCATCTCCAGCAGGGTGCGTTGCATGCGGGGTGAGTGGGCGTTGACGTCAATCTCCACGTAGCAGATGTCGTACTCCTCCCGACATTTGCGTTCCAGCTCTCTCAGCAGGATGCGAACCGTGTGATCCTCGAGGCAGATCAGCTCGAAAATCCGCGCGATGTTCTCTTCGTCGTCGAGCGTAAAGCCGATCCCGCCCGCGATGTGTTCGCCATTGCGTGCAATCAAGTAGTTCGAGTGCTCCGCGCGTAAGCGGAAGAAGCCGTAGTGCAGGCGGAGCGGCCCGAAGACCTCTCGATTGCGGAGTCGCCCCCGTTCGATGCGCAGCAGTGAGGAGTAGCCGGTGGCGGTGAGCTCCTGGAGCTCGTACTCGCCCCCGTGGGGATAGGGAGCGGCCTTCTCATCGACAATGAAGTCTCGCTCGAGACCGACCTCGTCCAACGCGAGACCAGCCAATTGATAGGCCTCGGGAATGATCCGCGGATGGTTGCGCCGCAGCTTGAGTGCCTCACCAAAATACCTGACCAGCAAGGCCGTGTTCTCGCGCTCGTCACCAAAGCGGAGCTTCAAGGGGAGGAAGCCCACTGCGGAAAACCCATGCCGAAGGCCGTTCCTCAGCGAGTAGGGGTGGCTCACCCGGGCTTCCATGAAGCCGACGTGAAGGCGGTCTCCCACCAGCTTCAACCGTTCTTCCAACAGCAGGCTGCTGATCTCTTGACCCCAGAAGTCGGGGTGTACGGCGAGCCGTCCGAATTCCCCTACCAGATCTGTATAGGCACCACTCTCGAGCACCACCGCTGCGGTTCCTACCACCAGCCCGGCCTTCGGCTCTTCCGCCACCAGCATCAGGGTGTCGTCGGAGTAGATGAGCTTCTTGAGGTAGGGCTCTTTGTAGAACTCCGAGTACGCATAGTCCTCACCATACGTTGCCTCGAAGATCTCCCGGATCCGGTGTGTGTCGGTATCGGTGGCTTCGCGAATCCGCATCACGGGACAACCCCGGAGACTCTCTCGAACGTGTCGGAGACTTCGAGATCCCCATTCTTCAATGCGGCTCCCGCGCGGCGTGCCACCTCCGCCATCCATGCCGCACCGATGGGCAAAGCCGCCTCGTCGAAATCGAACCGACTGGAGTGCGCCGCGAAGCCACTGCTGCCAGGCGGACGCGCTCCAAAGCGGATGTAGCAACCTGGTATCTCCGCCAGGTAGTAGGCGAAGTCTTCGCCCCCCATGTTGGCCCGGCCGAGCGTGCGGACGTGCTCCTCTCCGACGACTTCGACCGCGGCCCGACGCGCCAGGGCCGTGGCGTTGGGCGTGTTGATGACGGGGGGTGTTCCATCTGTGATCTCGACTTCCAGGCCCGCCTGATGGAGTTGTCCGATGGATTCCGCCATGCGGCGGATGGACTTCTTGAGGTGCTCGCGAACCTGCGGATCTTGAGCCCGGATCGTTCCTTCGAGCTCGGCCTGGCCAGCGATGACGTTGGGGACCTTGCCGGCCTCGAATCGACCCACGGTCACGATCGACGGATGCGTCGGATCGATTTCCCGCGAGACGATAGTCTGAATCGCGGTGACGATGAGGCTGCCGACAACCACCGCATCGATGGTCTCGTGAGGTCGTGCTGCGTGGCCACCTTGCCCAGTGACACAAATCTTGAAGTGGTCTGTGGAGGCACTAACGGCCCCATCGGTTACCACCAGGATGCCGGTAGAGAAGTGACGATCCAGATGGCCAGCAAAAGCGATGGCCACATTTTCGAGCACCCCTGCCTCCATGAGGGCTTTGGCTCCAGCACCCTTTTCCTCGGCGGGTTGGAAGATCAGTCTGACGGGTGCTGGAAGATCACCTTCACGAGTCAAAAGCTCGGCCGCACCCAGGAGTATGCTGGTGTGTCCATCGTGTCCACAGGCATGCATCACGCCGTCGTTGGCCGAGGCGAACGGCAGCCCGGTCTCCTCTTGGATGGGCAGGGCGTCGATGTCGGCACGCAGAGCCACAGCGGCCAGACCATCGCCGCCGGGGAGGTCGGCCACTACCCCCGTGCCCATGAGACGTCGCTGTGGGATTTCCAGCTCGTGCAGGGCAGCGCTGATCCGTTCAGCGGTCTGGAATTCCTGCCAGCTCAGCTCGGGGTACCGATGCAGGTCGCGGCGAATCGCGACCATGCGCTCCACCACCGCAGACTCCACGGATTGTCCCATGACCCGTCCTCCTGAGGTTGTAGCCCTTCAAGCATAGCCAAACCAAGCCGGCCTTGCACTTGGATGCGCGAATACACCTTGAACCGCTCGATCGGCTAGACTTCTGCGGTCGGGCCTTCTTGGTTGCATACCGCTGACCAGGTTCAGCCATCGACCAGACGCTCAAAGCCCAGGATTCGTTCAAGGAGATTCAGGATGATGACTTCACGAAAGCTCGCGCTGCTCCTCGCCGCATTTGCCGTGGTGGCTGCAGTCGCCTGTGGCAATCAGCAACAGACCGCCGAACAGCAGCCAGCCGCGGCGCCGGCTACCGAAGAGATGCCAGCTGGGCATCCTCCGGTCCAGCAGCCCGACCCGACGTCCATGATGCCGACACCCGTGGTCACCCAAGCCAACGTCCTGTCGTGGACCGCGCCCGGGGATTGGACCCAGGAGCCGCCGGCCAATGCCATGCGTCAGTCGCAGTACCGCATTCCCGGATCGGGTGGCGACGGTGAATGCGTCGTCTACTACTTCGGAGCCGGTCAGGGTGGCGGCCCCATGGCCAATGCCGAGCGCTGGGCCGGACAGTTCACCCAGCCCGACGGTAGCCCTTCGATCGAAGTCATGGAGACCGAGGAGTTCGTCACCAACGGACTCGACACCCTGCTGATCAAGGTCAGCGGCACCTACAGCAGTGGTGGGATGATGACCGGTGCGCCTGCGCAGACCATGCCTGGCTACAAGCTGTTGGGCGCGGTGGTCGAAGGACCGGACTCGAACTGGTTCTTTAAATTCACCGGCCCCGCGGCCACGGTCGACGAGAATGCCGAAGCTTTCCGCACGCTGGTCGATTCCGTCCAGCCACCGGCCTGACGAACCGTCGGCTTCTCTGACTCGAAACCCACCGTGTCCTTACCCATCTCTCTGCCAGGGGGAGATGGGCGACCTTCGTCTGATGTCCCTGCCGGAATATGATGGCCTGGCAAGATGCGTCGACTTCGTCTTCTGATAACCGGTCTCACCCTGCTGCTCGGCTGTCCTTTTTCGGTGGTCACGGCCCAGGAGACGGCTACCCCCGAGCTCGTCGTCGAATCCCCCAACGACTTCCCGACCCATGCGGCCCGCATCCGGGATCTAGACCCGCAACGACTCGCGCATGCCATGCGAGTTCTCGGACTTCGCAGACCGGGGCCACCCATCCGCTTGACCCTGGCCGGAGAGGATTCGGCCGTCGCCCAGAATACACCCGCTTGGATCGCCGGCTTCGCCTACCCCAGCCTGGGCGTGGCCGTTCTCTTTCCTGAACGCAGCCCGGCCTATCCGGACTCCAATTTCGAAGACCTGGTGCTGCACGAGGTCAGTCACATTCTGACGGCGCGCGCCGCTGGAGGGCGGGCCGTACCCCGTTGGCTGGATGAGGGGTTGGCCCTGTTCATTGGTCGCCCGTGGCAACTCGAGGACCGGTCGAGACTCACCTGGGCAATGCTCTGGGAAAAGGAGGTGCCGCTGGCCGAGTTGGAGAGCCGATTCAACAGCGACCGGAGCTCCGCCAGTCGCGCCTACGCCATCTCCGGTGCTTTCGTCCACGATCTCGTGCGCAAGCGCGGTCCGGACTCGGCTGCCGCCATCCTCTCCGGAATCTCTCTCGGTCTACCCTTCCCGGAAGCCTTCCGAAGAGCTGTCGGTGCCAGTCTGGAGCAAGCTGAAGAGTACTTCTGGGAGTATCACTCCCTGTGGTATCGCTGGGTACCCATTCTCTCCAGCTCGATGGCGCTCTGGATAGCAATCTCCCTGCTCGCGCTCGTCGCCTTCCGGCGACGCCGCGCCCTGGACGCAGCGCAGATCGAGCAGTGGGAGGAGCAGGAGCAGCGTCTCGAGAACGAGGCTCGCTCGCCGATACCCGGCGAGCTACCACCCAGACCACTCAACTGAGGTACTGAAAATGAGACGATCTCTTGTCGTTCCGTCGCTCGCCTTTTGTGCTTCGGCCCTTGGTGCATTGGTTCTGATCTCGACCCTCTTTGCCAGGCCGACCCTCGCCGGCTCGGCTCGCTCTTCCGATCTGGTCCAACAGGCGATCGCTTTTCACGACCCGCAAGGCGTCTGGCAGAACGGCGTCTTTCGCCTCCACCTGGAGGAGACCAGGCCCGACGGACCGTCGCGCGAGACGACGCTTCTCGTCGACAACGCCGGAGGTCGGTTCGAGATCGCGACACAGCGCGACGGTGCCCAGATCGACGGCGTGCTCGGCCCTGAAGGCTGCGAGATGCGCCTCAACGGCTCCACCCAGTTCAGTGATGCGGAGCAGGAGAAGTACCGCCTCACCTGCGAGCGCCTGGAGTGGCTGCGAAACTACTACGCGTATCTCTGGGGCCTACCGATGAAGCTTCACGACATGGGCACGGTCTTAGATCCCGAGGTGTTGGAGACCACCTACCAGGACCGATCCGTGCATGCGGTGCGAGTCACCTACGAAGAGGAGGTAGGCTCGGACATCTGGTACTTCTACCTGGACACCGAGACACATGCCCTGTCCGGATACCGGTTCTTCCACGATGAGGCCAAGGGTGATGGTGAGTACATCACCCTCGAGGGCGAGGTCGAGGTGGGCGGGCTACGTCTGCCCAAGGCCCGTGCCTGGTATACAAACGTCGAGGATCGCTATCTCGGCACGGACACCCTCATCTCCTTGGAGATTCTTTCGCCCTGAGCCTGCGTTCCTCGGGTGTGTACCTGGACAGCAAGATCCGGGTTGCCGGTTGGCTCGGCTCCAGCTAATTTTCGACCATGCAAGAGATCGATCGCCACCTGTCATCGGCTTCTCGAGACTACGACCGCATCGAGGTTGCCATTCGCTATCTGGAGGAGAACTTCCAGCTTCAGCCGAACCTGGACGACGTTGCTGCAGCCACGGGTCTTAGCCCTCACCACTTCCACCGGCTCTTCAGCCGCTGGGTCGGCACCACGCCGAAGCGCTTTCTCCAATTCCTGACCGTCGAGTACGCCAAGGATCGCCTTCGGGAGTCGACCAGCGTGATGGAGGCGGCCTGGGACGCCGGCCTTTCCGGCGGCAGCCGCCTTCACGACCTCATGGTCACCGTCGAAGCGGTAACACCGGGCGAGTACAAGCAAGGCGGTGCCGACCTCCAGGTGCGCTGGGGTGTTCATCCCAGCCCCTTCGGGGAGTGCGTCCTCGGCATGACCGACCGGGGCCTCTGCGCCCTCGAGTTCCTCACCGAGCGTTCACCACGCCAGATCGAGGAGGAGTTGATGCGGCGCTGGCCCGGAGCGGACCTCGAAGAGGATCCCACCGGGACAGCACCCCATCTGGAGAAGCTCTTTCCGGCGCCCGGAGCCGGCCCCCGTGGGCCGTTCACTCTGCTCATCAAGGGGACCAACTTCCAGCTCCAGGTCTGGCAGGCCTTGCTCCAGATTCCGCCGGGATACCTGACCTCATACGGTGCTCTCGCCAAGCATCTCGACCTACCCGGAGCCTCCCGCGCAGTGGGACAAGCCGTGGGCCGGAACCCGATCTCTTACCTGATCCCCTGCCACCGGGTAATTCAATCGGCGGCTGGGCTCGGCGGCTACCGCTGGGGCCTGCCCCGCAAGCAGGCCATGCTGGCCTGGGAGGCCGCCGCGACCCGAGCGGCCGAGATCTGACTCCCGAAGCTCAGGAGTCGTTTGGCGAAAAGCGCGCCTCATCCAGCCGGTCGTTCACAATAGGCAACCGCTACAGGCGGTGATAGGGTTTGGCCGCAACTGCTACGGGTGATCACAGGTGTTGTCGAATGTGACGCGGGGAGAATCGTGAATTCCTCAGAGGAGCGCCGCAAGGGTTCCCCGATTCGGGTTCAACGACCCCTCGAGGCGACCTACTCGGCCGACTCTCCCCCGGTAGCGGCCCGAATCGAGGACATCAGCGAGTCGGGCTGCTTCATCGACGCCCATCACCCACCACCGGCCGGTAGCCACATCCGCCTCCAGTTCTCCCTACCGAGCGACCCCCCCGGGGAGCCCGTCCTCTGCGATGCCCTCGTCGTCTGGATGCAGCCAAACGTCGGGATGGGGGTGAAGTTTCTGGATTTGCCGCAGGAAACCAACGACCGAATCCGCTTCTTCATCGCCTCGGTCTACTTCGGGCACGACACCGGCCCCTGACCTGGCCAGACGATGCAGCGATCCACCTGCACGACAATGTCGTGCTTGGCTAGAGCCTCCCCCCTAAGCCCCTAAGCCCCTAAGCCCCTAAGCCCCTAAGCCCCCCCTCAACCCGCTCTTGCAAGGAGTCTCGGATGCGCAGATTTACCCTCTGGGTGTTGCTGTTTACCGCCGTCTCTTCTCTCTGTGCTGCACAGCTGAGCAACGAGGAGTATGTGTCGAAGATGGAGAAGGAACACGCTACTGATGAACCGGTGGCCAGTCCTGCTTCACAGGTGATTCCAGAGATCGAAATCGTCGCGCTTGATGCGACCTACGCTGGGATCGACGGCAAAGACATCGTTGGCTACATGGCTCACCCAGAGGGAGAGATTCCCAAAGCGGGCCTGGTGGTGATCCACGAGTGGTGGGGGCTCAACGACAACGTCAGAGCGATGGCCCGACGTCTGGCTGGGGCAGGCTATCTGGCGTTGGCCGTGGATCTCTACGAGGGCGAGGTGGCCGAAGATCGGACCGACGCGAGTCGACTCGCTCGCGCCAGCGGTGAGCGCACGGAGCAGATCCTCGACAACCTGGGGCAGGCCATCGAGCACCTGCGAAGCGCCGGCGTCGAGCGGATCGGGGTGATTGGATGGTGCTTTGGTGGTGGCTGGTCCCTTCGCACCGCCCTTGCCTTTCCCGATCAGGTCGATGCCACGGTGATCTACTACGGGCGCTTGACTACCGACCAAGACGAGCTTCAGAGCCTCTCGAGCCCGGTTCTGGGGATCTTCGGAGCCCTGGATGAGGGAATTCCGGTGGCGACGGTGCGGGAGTTTCAGGCTGCTCTGGATGCTCTCGACAAGGAGGCGGCCATCCACATCTACGAGGATGCCGACCACGCCTTCGCCAATCCTTCGGGGACTCGCTACAACGAGACGGCGGCCGAGGACGCCTGGGCCAAGACCCTGGCCTTCTTCACCCAGCACATGAATTGATTGAAAGAGCTCTGTGCGCTAGGGCCCGACGCCGAAATCCTCAGCGGGCAGTCCGATTTGCGAGCATAGGGCTTCGATGTCCGCGGGTGCCAGTTGCTCATTGCGGCCCACTCCGGCCGAGAGCAGCACGCTGGTATCCAACCTACCTCCAAACTCGTGCTCCAGTTGGGCGAGAAACTCACCAAAGGTCGGCCGCTGCCAGGGCCGGACGGCGGGGGCCGTCGAGCGCCCGAGCGTGGCCGCTCGCTTGCGGGATCGGTTCCTGCGCTGCCGCTGAGTCTGTCTCATGATGGCCTCAAGCCTCCTCGTGACTCCGTTTTGACTTCTCTGTACGTAGTCTCCGGGCGAATCGTTCTGTTACGGGGCTCGTCACTCATTTCTTCCCCAGTTGGAAATCAGAGCAAGATGCACGCCAACATCCACTAGTTTCCCACTCGAAAAGGCGAAAGTCAAGCGTAAGTGGTGCCGAAACCACACCCGGCGAGCCCACTATCAGCTAATTGCGATACAAATCCTCCACCCAGGTGCGGAACCACGGTGGACGGACCAGGAGGAGGTAGGCGGCAAACAGGCCTGTCAGGGGAATGGCGAAGATGACCAGGTCGATCACCACCAACAAAATAGCCAGGATCCAGCGATCCGTCGGGCGCATCAGGGCTTCTCCTTCGCTTCAGAGTGGGATCCGGCTGGCAGCGTCGACCTCCAATGGATCGTCGACAAGACCTCGTTCGTCACGCAGCAGAGCCGCGTGAGCGATCATGGCTGCGTTGTCCCCGGAGTACAGCAGCGAGACAAGGCGCAAATTCACCTCGTTCTCTCGTGACCAGGCCTCGAGGGTGGGTCTCAGCAGTCTGTTTGCTGCGACACCCCCGGAAACCGCGAGTTGTCGGACCGGGCGTTCCCTTCGGAGTCTCTCCAGGCGATCCACCAACTGTCCCACGGCGGCCTTCCGAAAACCGGCCAGCAGATTCAGGACAGGGCTCGGCACATCGGTGGCAGCTGTCTCTCCGTGGTGGGTCTCCACGCCGGCGGACTCCAACTTCTGGATCTCGACCAGCGTCTGGCTCTTGAGCCCGGAATAGGAAAAATCGAGACTCCCGTCGGAGCAGCGAGCGATGGACAGCGGGGATCTCTCACCGTCACCGTTCTCTGCCAATTCGTCCACCAGGGGTCCCTGTGGGTAGGGGAGTCCCAGGCGCTTGCCCACCTTGTCGAAGACCTCACCCATGGCATCATCCCGGGTCTCAGCCAGGGTAATGATCTCATCGCCCTTGACCTCGAAAAGAGAGGTGTGCCCCCCCGAAACGACAAGGCCGATGAACTCCTCGGGCGGTCGCTCCGCCTTCTCTCCTGCAGCCCGCAAAAACGGGGAAAAGAGGTGGCCTTCCAGGTGATGAACGGCGTGAAAGCGATTGCCCTGGGCATAGGCAATGGCTTTGCCCAGAGAGAGCCCCACGAGAAGGGAGCCGATCAGACCGGGGCCCTTGGTGGCTGCCACGACGTCGATACCGCCCAGTTCGAGGCCAGCCTCCTGCAGTGCGGTTTCGCAGACCGCCGGCCAGTTTCGAAGATGTTCCCGCGAGGCGATTTCGGGAACCACGCCACCGAAGGGTCGATGCGCCTCCAATTGGCTCGAGATCACCGAGGACAGCACACGGCCATCTCCATCCACCACTGCGCACGCCGTATCGTCGCAAGAGGTTTCGATCCCCAGGGCTATTGGTCTCGTCAGGCTCATCACTACCGAGAATAGCCTAGCATCGCCGTCCTCAGGTGCCACTAAACGTCAGGGATGCTGATAGAATTTGCCTCTCGCCGAAGGGTCCGCCAAACACCATGTCCATCCCTTTTGTCCTCAACGGAGTAGGTCGCATAGGCCGCGCGCTGCTGCGCATCGTGGTCCACAGACCCGGGCTGGAGCTCGTGGCGGTCAACGACCTCGCACCGGCTCCCCAACTGGCGAACCTACTGGCTCACGACACAGTTCACGGGCCTTTCGTCGGCACAGTGGAGGCGAGAGAGGACTCGCTGGTGGTCGACGGTCGGCCCATCCCGGTTTTCAACGAGTCCGAACCGAACCGGATCCCCTGGCTCGATCTCATGCCCCGCATCGTTGTCGACGCCACCGGCACCTGCATCGACCGAGAGTCCGCGGCGACACATCTGCGTGGATCGGTGGGGAAGGTCCTAGTCTCCGCCAACGCCAAGGGCATGGACCTGACGCTGTGCATGGGGATTAATCAAACCGCCTATGAGCCCCGGCATCACCATCTCATCAGTGGAGCCTCCTGCACGACCAATTGCCTGGCCCCCATGGTCAAGGTACTCGATGACGGATTCGGCCTCAGCCGGGGTCTCTTCAATACAGTCCACAGCTACAACAACGACCAGCGACTCCTCAGCTATCCACACCCCGACCCCCGGCGGGCACGCACAGCAACTCTCAACATGATCCCGACCACGACGAGTGCCAGCCAGGCCATCCATCGGATCTTGCCGGGCTTCGAGGGACGACTCGACGGCATGGCCGTTCGGGTGCCGACTCCGAACGTCTCTCTGATCGATCTCGTGGCGGACCTCGAGGCTCAGCCCGGGGCGGCCGACGTCAACAGCGCTTTCTCGAAGGCCGCAAAGGGTGAGTTGGCTGGAATCCTGGCTGTAACCGAGGAAGAATTGGTTTCCAGTGACTTTCTCGGTGACCCCCACTCGGCCATCATCGACTTGTCCTTGACCTCCGGCGTCGATGGTGGGATGACCCGGGTCGTGGCCTGGTATGACAACGAATTCGGACACGCAACTCGCCTGGCCGACAGCCTCGAGTTCCTGGGAGGGACTCTTTAGCCTGCCTGCGGTTCGCGCCCGACCGGAAATGGAGAAGCGACGATGATGGACATCCTCACCCTCGACGATCTGGATCTCGACAACCTCGAAGGCGTCCCAACTCTCGTACGGGTGGATTTCAACGTACCTCTCGAGGGGGGCAAGGTCATGGACGACACCCGGCTCCGGGCGGCTCTGCCTACCCTCCGCGAGCTCAAGGCCGCCGGTGCCCGACTCCTGCTCATGTCCCACCGTGGGCGACCCAAGGGTCAGGTGAACCTCGATTTCTCACTACGCCCGGTGGCCGTCGCTCTGGGAGAGTTACTCGAAGAAGACGTAGCCTTCGCCGAAGACTGCGTCGGGCAATCGGCCCGCGACCAATTACAACTGCTCGAGCCGGGCCGAGTCTGCCTACTGGAGAATCTGCGCTTCCACCCTGGCGAGACAACGAACGATCCGGGGTTTGCGAGTCGGCTGGCCGAACTCGGAGAGGTCTACGTCAACGACGCTTTCGGCACCGCCCACCGGGCCCACGCTTCGGTCGTTGGCGTCGCCGAGCGTATCGAGCGCAAAGCGGCCGGCCGTCTCATGGTCAACGAGGTCGTGGCGCTCGGCAGCTTGTTGGGCGAGCCAGAGCGCCCGTTCACCGCCATTGTCGGCGGCGCCAAGATCAGTGACAAGGTGGCCACCGTCAGCAACTTGTTGGATCGACTCGACATCCTCGCTCTGGGAGGAGGCATGGCCAACACGTTTCTCGCTTCTCTTGGCTACGACCTCGCCGACTCGCTCGTCGAGAACGACAAGCTCGACTTGGCCAGAGATATCCTGCAGCGCGCCGAGACGGCTGACATCCGCGTCATTCTTCCCTCTGACCTGGTGGTGACAGACGACCTGGACAACCCGCAAACAATCGACACGGTGCCCGCGGGAGAGGTTCCCGTGGGCTTCAAGGCTGTCGACATCGGTGAACAGGCGCGTATTGGCATCCGTGAGGCTCTCGAAAGCTCAAAGACCGTTCTTTGGAATGGGCCGATGGGTGTGTTCGAGAAGCCCCCGTTCGACGCCGGGACCGTCGCGGTGGCTCAGGCCCTTGCCGAGTGTGACGGCTTCACCGTTGTCGGCGGCGGCGAGACCGTGGCGGCGGTTCAGCGAGCCGGTGTGGCCGATCGAGTGAGCCACATCTCCACGGGCGGAGGAGCCTCTCTCGAATTCCTGGCCGGCAAGCCGTTGCCTGGCCTCGTAGCTTTGGAGAAGAAATCATGAGCCCCAATCAACGCCGGCCTCTCGTGGGTGGCAATTGGAAGATGCATTTACTTCGCGACGACGCGCAGCGGTTTTGCGGGACTCTTCTCGCCGGGGGCGTACTGCCGGCCGATGTCGTCATCTTTCCCTCGTGTACCCTGCTCCAGACAGTGGCCGACGCTTTGTCGGACAGCGAGGTGGGCTGCGGCGGACAGGATATCCACCCGGAGGAGAGGGGCGCCCATACGGGCGATGTCTCGGGATCCCAATTGGTGGACGCCGGGTGTAGTTGGGTTCTCTGCGGCCACAGCGAACGGCGCCAGGATCACGGCGAAAGCGACGATCTGATACGTCAGAAGGCGCTCAGCGCTCTTCGCTACGGGCTCACCCCCCTGATCTGCGTCGGTGAGACACACAGCGAGCGGCAGGCCGGCCGCACCTTCGAGACCCTCGAGCGCCAGCTCCGCGCCGCACTGACCGAGGGCCCGGCGACTTTCACGCTGGCGTATGAACCGATCTGGGCAATCGGGACGGGCGAAACAGCGACTCCGGAGATCGCTCAGGAGGCTCACGCGTTCCTGCGCGGCCTGCTTGCTGAGATGCTGGGCGACATCGCCGCCGACGCCAAACGAATCCTCTATGGCGGTTCGGTCAACCCGCAGAATGCCGCCGACCTGATCTCGAAACCGGACCTGGACGGTTTCCTGGTGGGAGGCGCCAGCCTTGACCCGGAGAAATTCCTCGCTATCATTCGCAGCTGCGGCTCAGACTCTTGAGCCCGGGAGGTAATGTTTGTGATCTATGTTCTCTACACGATTCACGTCGTCATCTGTCTGTTTCTGATCCTCGTTGTCCTACTGCAACAGGGCAAGGGTGCGGATCTTTCGGTATTCGGGGGCGGTAGCACGCAGGCCGCCTTCGGGGCACGCGGTGCTGCCACCATCCTGCACAAGATGACCGTGGCCGGCTTCGTCGGCTTCATTCTCACCACCATGGCCATCGGTTTCCTGCAGACCGGTAGTAGCCAGAGCTCCGTCATGAGCACGGTGGAGGAGGCCGCAGAACCGGTTGCAGTACCGGCAACGGACAGTGGCATGGCGGCTGAGGAAGTCGTCGAAGAAGCAGTTGCGGAAGCAGCCGCCGAAGAGGGAGCCGCCATCATCGTGGAAGAAGAGGAGCTCTCAGAGGAGACCCCGCCACCACCCGAAGAGCAGTAGCGGTTTCGTAGCTTTCTGCGCTGCAAGAGCTCACCGCGGTGGTAACAAGATCTTGCTAGAATTGGTGACTGCGCCGAAGTGGCGGAATTGGTAGACGCGCACGCTTGAGGGGCGTGTGGGGCAACCCGTGCCGGTTCGAGTCCGGCCTTCGGCACCATCTCCTGCCATCATGACCGAGACAACAGCCAACGTCGGCAAGCCGCCACCCGCGGAGTCGCCGGCGGAGAAGGCTCGAGCGCTTCCCTCTCGAGCAGAGATCGCCCGGTGGGCAAAGGGCGAGGACCTGTCGACCCTCGGCGCTCTTTTCTCGGAGCTGTCCGTGGCGCGCTTCGACACCCTCATGATGCAGGTTCGCAAAGAAGAGCTCTTGCCCCAGCACTGGCAGGTCATCGGCGATCGCACAGTGCCGGACCGACAGATCTTCCAGTCTTACCCGGAGATCCGTGGTTTGCTGGCGGTCTCAGCCCACTCCGAAGCGGCTCAAGGACAGATGGACGCGCTGCACATCGGTTGGCAGGAGCTGGCAGGCAAACAGCCGGCTCTGTGGACGACCAGCGATCTGTTCGTGGTCGTGCGACGAATCATCCAACGCAACCTGCCCGTAGACTTCAACGAGCTGCTGTCGGCGACTCGCGACGTCTGGAGGGGCCTGTCCCTGCCTCATGGCAAGGACCAGCTGGATACCCTCTGGGCCTGCCTGGACCTCATCCGCCAGAAGACCAAACGGTAAGCCGCGGCGGCTTGCCTGCCCCGAACCCCAGGTCCGGTATCTACTCCGACCGCTGAGCGGAGACGATGACTACCGTCTCGCTTGGAACATCGCGAAAGGGGCCCACCGTGCCAGTAGGAGCCTTGGCGATGGCGTCGACCACGTCCATGCCCTCGACCACTTTGCCGAAGACCGTGTAGCCCCATCCGCGAGGCGTCTTGTCTGTGTGGTCGAGAGGCGCGTTATCCACCAAGTTGATGAAGAACTGCGAGGTCGCGCTGTGGGGGTCCGTGGTGCGAGCCATGGCGACTGTGCCGCGCGAATTCTTGAGACCATTATCCGCCTCATTGGGCACACCGTTCTTCGCCGACTTCTGCGTCATGTCGTCCGCGAATCCGCCACCCTGGATCATGAATCCGTCGATCACCCGGTGAAAGATGGTGCCGCTGTAGTACCCCTCATCCACATAAGCGAGGAAATTTCCGACCGACTGTGGCGCCTTGTCGGGATAGAGCTCCAGGATGATATTGCCATGATTCGTCTCCAGCACCACACGGGGTGCCTCTCCGGCGTTCTCGCCGCGGGCGATCTGAGTCAAACCGACAACTCCCAACAAACAAAGAACCATGGCTCGCATTCCTGCTCCTTTCTCTTCCTGCCCAGCGGCTGCTCAGACACCGTCTCCCCTCTCGGCTCGACAGCTGTCACAGGGACAGATGCTGCGTAGGAAATCGAATCGATAAATGCCGGTGGAGTGAGTGTCCGTCCAGTGGAACGAGATGGCATAGTTGCCGACCGGGCGGATCGTCAGAGGCTCCACCGGGCTCTCGGGCGCCTGGAACTCGACGTTGTGAGCTCCGTGGCCCTGGCACCCAGCGCAAGGACAGAAGCCGCGCAGATAGTCGTACTCGTACTCGGCCTCGTGACCGTCGCTCCAGAGGATCAGCAACGTGCGCGTTTCGGGCTGCCGCCGGATCTGGGTGGGAAGGACGCTTTCCATGGCGTTTTGTGCCGGGTTGCTTCAGGCGCGGCGTATGCTAGCACCACCTCCACTCACAGGGTAGGGCAGTTTCGACATCACACCCACACCCCCGGCCGGCACAGGTCCGGCCGCTTCAAGGCCTACACCCACCACTGCCTCACTGGCCCATCGCTTCACTGCCAGAGAATCGGTCGAAGCACCCTCAGGGTGGATCGCTCGTGCCGGCCGCTGTCCATGGCCCGCAGCGCATCAGGCGGAGGGCGCTGCGCCATCCGCCCTCGAGGGCACCATATTTCTCGATCGACGCAACCGCAAAGCGAGAACACGTAGGCTCGAAGCGGCATCGAACACCGGCCTTCGAGAGCCCCGAGGAGACTCGCTGTTGGTAGAAGCCTATGCTTTGCAGCATCAACCAGGCAGACCATTGCTTCGTGGGCTGCCGGGTGAAATCCCAGCCCAACGCCAGGAGCAGAGCTATCAGAACAACGGCTTTGATCCGCCGTCTTCCAGGACGGGTCGGTCGGTCGCTGGCGGTGGGCCGAGCCGAAGAAGAGCGATCCAAGGAAGACCCTCAGCCGGCAGACCTCAGATACCCCTCGAGACGAGGTAGGCCCAATTTGCGACGATCACGATCACCAGGCCGAGCCTTTCAGCAGGACGAAGATTCCAGCGCGGCTCCCTCAACGGCCGGCCCCTGAGGGCCGACATCCCGGCCACCAGCCCACCGCCAACCAAAGCCATCACCAGGAGCGTTGCGAGGGGGTTGATCAGCAGGGCCACCCCGAAGTCCAGGTCGGCGAGCGCCAACGTCGCTCGGGTGACTCCACAGGTCGGGCAGGGGATCCCGACTAGCGACTTGAAGGTGCAGGCCGGAAGGGTCTGAGCGAGGCGTTCTGCGCGCGTCGCCAACATCAAGAGTACGACGGCAACCGTTCCCCAGAGGAGACCCAGCTGTCGCTGACTGGTCGCCGAATCAGCAGCGACCCGAGATCCTAAAAAGAACCTCGGGCCACCACCTGTGAAACCGGTCTTCGTCTTCGCCAAGGTCGCCTTCGCCCAACGGTCTCAGCCCTGCGCTCCGAATGCCGCCAAGAGCCCGGCGCCGATCGCCATCATGAAGAAGACGACACATAGACAACAGAGGGCTAATGGGATGAGCAGCGCGGCGATGGCCTGTCCCTGGGAGCTCTTGTGCAAACTGGTGATGCCGATGACCCCCAGCACGATTGTCCAGACAAAGGTGATGAGACTGCCGAATACCGGCACTAGGCTGCCCAGTTGTGCAACCGACGCATACGAGACCACCCGGAAGGTTCCTTCGAAGCCTGCCGTCGACTGTTTCAATCCCCCCACGAGGACCAGGCACAGATGAAGCAGCGCACTCCAGATGAACAGTCCCACGAGAATGTAGATCGGCGCCAGAACCAGGGTGAGAACCAGACCGAACGTCGATCCACCGACCACGAATGGAAGTTGCTCCCGCACCTCCGGAGGAAACGCTGACAGGACCGATATGCCGAAGAGGGTCTCCCAGACCTTGGCGACCAGGACGCCAACACACCCCAAGACAATGGCGAATAGCAGGGGACTCCCGTAGTCCCCCTGAAACCGAGTCTGGGCAAAGGCTTCGCTTGGTGAAACGACAAACAGCTTCAACGCCTCCAGGAAACCTTGGCTAGCTCCCAACTCGCCACGACGCTCCCAGGGGTTGCCCTGGTGCTCGTCGCGCACTGCTGGTGGTTCCGGAGGCAGCGAGCCGGTAGTCCCGATCGGTTCACTCATAGACAAGACCCTCGCGCAGGTTCTTCGACACGTCTCTACTCAGAACTTGTCTACGTACTGGCTGAGCCCGGGAATCACGAACCGTTCGCCTTTGAGGCCCTTGACGATTGCAACGACGCGGATGACCGCGAAGACGACGAAGATGATCGGCAGGAAGATGAGGAAGACGCAGCCAATGCCAGTGGCGGCCAGGAGGTTGAAGACAAGCCACAGGGCGAACTCGGCCGCGGTGAGAACCAGGCCGTTCTTGGCATGCCACTGCACCTCCTTGTCGTCCTTGTCGACCAGCAGAGGTATCAACGCGAGAATCCAAAGATAGGAGAGGACAATCATCACTCCCCGATTGGACGACTCCGAAGAACCCGTGGGCGGCGGCGTTGGCGTCGGGGTCTCTTCCTGAGGTGCATCGCTCTGCGGGGTATCCTGATCGTTCATCGCACTTCCTCCTTCTTGCAGAACCGGTAACGCGTTGTCGCGTCGAGTTTAACCGTTTGCCCGTTGGGCTGGTGGTCCCTTCCGGGCGCTTTACAGATCGTAGCCGAAGTCTACAGGCCCAGCGCTCTACTCGCCAGGGGAAGTCGCTTCGGCACCCAGACTGGCAAGGGTCTCCCTGAGCCAAGCCAGTCGGCCGACAGCCACCTCGAGCTTCAGCTGAACAGTCTCGTCCGTGTATCGCTCCTCCGCGATCACGACCTCGGGAGGGTGGACCACCCGCTTGATCTCGCCGAATCGGCCGTAGGGGATCAGTACCTCCAGCGAAACGGTGGGTATGCACTCCACCCTTGGTAGTTGCTCGAGAGCTTGGCGCACGGCTTGAGCGTAGGCTCTCGCCAAGCCCCCCTTGCCCAGCTTCACTCCGCCATACCAGCGGATCACGGCCACCAGGACATCTGACAGCTCGGAGCCGCGCAAGACCTGCAACATTGGAGCTCCAGCGGTTCCGGTGGGCTCGCCGGCATCCGAACGCCCTTCGCGCGGTGGTTGGCCGATTCGCCATGCCCAGCAGACGTGGGTCGCATCGGAGTTCTCTTCGGCCAGACTCTCGAGGCGCCGACGAGCCTGCCGCTCGTCGTCAACCGGTTCCACGATCGCCAGAAACCGGGAACCCTTCTCCCGAACCTCGGAACGAGCGGTCCCGGCCGGTACCAAGTAGGGCTCGCCGGAGGAGGTCATTCGGTCTAATCCTCGAGAACCTGTCGGTAGATCCTCCGATACTGCCGCACGACGGAAGCCTCGTCGAAGCGCTCCACGGCCCATCGCCGCCCAGCCTTACCGAACTGCCGACGCATCGAGTCGTCTTCCAGCAGCTTCATGGCCGCCGCCGCCATGCCCTCGACATCTCCAACCGGCAGCAGAAATCCGTTCTCTGCCTCTCGTACGACCTCCGGCAGCCCTCCCACATCCGTGGCAATCACCGGCACTTCGCAGGCCAGGGCCTCCAATGCAGCCAAGCCGAAGGACTCGGTCTCCGACGGCAACAGGAACAGATCCGCCCCCACCAGGACCTCTTCCACCAACGGCAGGTTGCCCATGAAGGTGATGGAGTCGCAGATTCCGCACTCGCGACAGTGTTGTTCGACCTTGGGTCGATCCGGGCCATCACCGACAAGAAGCAGTCGCGCCGACATCTTCGGGCTCCGGGATGGGCTCGCGCCTTGTCGTAGCGCGTCGGATCGATGAAGTTGGGAATCACTTCGATGTGATTGCTGATGCCCAGTTGCTTCTGGGTCGCCTCGCGCAATGCATAGGAGACCGCTGTCACGGCGTCGCTCTTGACGATTCCAAAGCGGGTCGTCTCCAGATAGTTGGGGTCGTTGCCCACCAGGGTGATGTCCGTGCCGTGCAGCGTGGTGACCACCTTGAGTGGCTGTGGCGCCAGAATCTCTCGCGCCAGCACAGCCGAGACCGCGTTGGGCACCGCATAGTGGACGTGAATCAGATCGAGGCGTTGATGCCGAGCCACTTCGACGATCTGTGTGGCGAGCGCCAGGGAGTAGGGTGGAAACTCGAACAACGGGTAGTGAGGGACCACGACCTCGTGGTAGAAGAGATTGGCGTTGATGAACGACAAGCGGGACGGCAGCGCATAGCTGATGACGTGAACCTCATCACCGTCCGCCGCCAGAGCCATCGCCAGTTCGGTGGCCACGATGCCGGAGCCGCCGAAAGTCGGATAGCAGCTAATGCCGATCCTCAACGCAGACCTCCCGGCAGCAGAGCCCAGGGGTCGGCTACGGCCAGGGGCAGCCGACTCCAGAAAGGTTCTCCATAGGCGGCGCCCACAACCAGGCCGAAGTGCTGCGCCCGACCCACGACAGCCGCTCGAAACTCGGGCGATGCGACTTTGGTGAGCGGTTCGTCGCGGCAGCCTCCGGGTTGATGCAGCTGACTCGTGTAGGCCGCCAGTGCTTCCAGCTTTATCTGCCAGGTAGAGCTGACATCGACGATGAAGCTCGGCTCGAACGGATCGTGCTGCATGTAGGAGAACACCGCGGCCGGCCGGTGGGGTTCGGACTTCCCTCGGCCGGCGAGGCCTGCATAGTAGCTCGCTGCAGCCACGAGTCGATGGGCCCGCCCATGATCGGGGTGGCGATCGGAGGGGCTCGGGCCGAGAATCAGATCGGGGCGATAGCGCCGCAGCACAGCGATCAGGGCGTCTTCTTCTTCAGGGCCGGTCCGCAAAGCACCGTCTCCACAATCCAGAAACTCCAACTCTGCGGCTCCCAACAGAGCGGCCGCTGCTTCGGCTTCAGCGCGGCGTTCTTCCACCGTGCCCCGGGTTGCGGCCTCGCCGCGGGTCAGATGGACGATTCCCACCCTCAATCCGCGCTCTGCCAGGAGTGCTACCGTGCCGCCGCAACCCAGTTCGACATCATCCGGATGAGAGCCGATCGCCAAGATCTCCAGCTTCATGTTCTGCTCCAAAGACTATTCACGTCATGGTCCACACCAGCTACGGACGAACCACTTGCAGGGTTATGGGGTCCTGCTCGTCGAGTTGCTCCAACATGGCTTCTGAGAAGCTTCTGCCGTACTTACCAGGGTAGTGCCCGGTAGCGACGACACGCTCCTGTAATTGGTTCATGGGTCGAACGGTGTCGCGCAGGCTCTCGAGGCGCTGCCTCGCCATCTGATCTCGTCTCGCCGAGGCGGCTTTGACCCTGCCGCTAAAGGACTCCAGGGCCCGCTCCATCTGCTCACCGGTCTTGCGCCACGGACCTGCGAGGCCGGCGTCCAACTCCAAGGCCGGAGTCTCCATGCCAGCCAACAACGTCTCTAGCTGTTGTCGTGCAGGACCGAGAAACTCCTCCCCAACGCTGCCTGCCAAAAGTTCGTCCAATTCCAGATCCGGATTCACCAATGCCGGCAAGAGGAAGCCACCACCTTCCAGTTTCTTCAACAGGTGCTCCTCGAGCACCAATACCTGGGGGCGAAGTGCAACCGATGGAGCCTCAATCTCCAGCAGGGTGTACAAGGGGGCGACCTGCGGCAGGTAGGCCAGTTCCCCAGGGCCCAGGACCTGTAGACCGGTACCGAACACCGCATCCTGAATCGCTGAACGGGCCAGGACTCCGGCACTGACGATCTCCGGCTCTCGGTCGACGACTGCCAAGAGCCACTCTACATCCCTTTCGACCTCTGGCGTTCCTCGAAGCCTCAGTCGATCCTCTCCCTGCCACTCGATCCGCCGACGCTGGCCCTCGTGGAGCACAAACAGGGGGCTGGTACCCGGCTGGGGTCGAACCTGGAGAGAGAAACCAGCTGCCTCGATTGCTCCATCCCGCTCGGCTGAGGCCGCCGCGACCTGGTGTCGCTCAACCACCAGGCGTCTCATCCACGGTGCCTGGGCCCGTTTGAGCGCCGGCAGCAGGGAGTCCACCATCAGTGGCGCGCGGCGGCCAAGCAAATACACCATGAGACCTGCGAACGCTTCTCCAAAGCCGTTCTCGGGTCGGTACCATTGACCCAGTTGATCGACCCAGCTTCCGAAGCGATCGCCCGGGATGGCTTCGCGCAGGTCCGCCAGAACCCTGTCGACCTCCGGCCCCAACTCGCGCAGTCCCATTGGCCGCAGGGGCGAGCGATCCTCGCCGAGATCAAAGGTCTCCGGTCCGTTCTGGGTGAAGAAGGTGGCACGGGAGGATTCCCTGAAGTCGTGGTCCTCGGTAGCAACCCAGAACAGAGCCACCGCCGGCTGGCCGGCCTGCTCCAAGCGCTCGGCCCAGCGCACGGCCGCCACCGCTTTCGAAAGACCATAGAGCGGCCCACCGAAGAGACCCGGCTGCTGCCCGGTGATCACCACCAGCGTTGCCGGGTCGGCCAGCTTTCTGCCCAGGGCTTCGGCCTCCGGATGCCCGTAGCCGTCATTGGCTGTTGCCAAGGCGGCGCCAAGCTCTCGGCGATCGCCGGCCGGGGTAGGAGCCGTGGGTAGCGGACCACCGGGTGATTGAAATTGCAGCGGCGAAAGCAGCTCGGCTCCAGAGCCCTCGAGAAAGGCCTTGACGAGGGGTGGTAGCAGGCCGGCGTCGACAAGGTTCACAGTCATGGCATCAACCGGATTTTGCGCCGACGAGGATGAGTCGCTCGCTGTCGCTGTTGAATTCCTCTCCCTGGAAGCCGCCGTAGAGGGCCGTGACCTGCAAGCCTGCCCGCTCGAGGCCCTGCAGCACTTCTTCTTTCTCGTAGGCTCGTACGCTCTCGACGAAAGTCTGAACCGGACGATTCGGCGAGTGGACACGAATGCGCTTGTTCACCCTTTGTGTCGAAGCATCGAACCAGCGCTGAATCTCAGCCGAGTAGCCTTCCAGCCGCCGATGTTCCCGTTCCACGAGATTGGCCACAACCTGTTCGCGGTTGAAGAGATCGACCAGAAAACCGCCCCCCGGTTCGAGGATCCGGGCGATCTCCTCGAGTACCCTGAAGTTCTCTTCCTCGCTCTCGAAATATCCGAACGAGGTGAAGAAGTTGAGCACTCTGGAGAAGATGCTGTCCGAGAATGGGAGGCAGCACATGTCGCCCGCCACTCTGGGCAGATGGGGAGCCTCGGTGAGCAGGGTCAGGGAGAGGTCGAAGCCCAGGGCGCGAAAGCCCCTTCGCCTCAGGACCTCGGTGTGGCGGCCGGCCCCGCAGGCGAGATCCAGCACGGCCCCCACCCGATCCGCTCCCATGACTCTCTCGACAAAGTCGACATGGGTCTCAGCCTCACCCCGATTGCGGTGAGCGTACAGCTCCAGATACTCCGCCCCGAACCACTCCTTATACCAGGCCACGAGCGAATGATATCGACTTGCCCGGGCTCGCGCCTGTCGATGTTCACCTTCTGGTTGAATGCTGGTTGACAGCCCCTTTCGAATTGCCTGCGTATCTGTCGCACGAAACGAGAAAGTACAATGACCCCATCGTGTTGACCTACGGCACTGGGAGCCGATCAGTATCGATCGACCCGCCCCTCATCTTGGCGCCGATGGCTGGCGTGACCGATCGGGACTTTCGGCTTATCGTCCGTCGCATCGGAGGCATCGGGATGGTCTCGATGGAATTCGTCTCCTCGCGAGCCATCGTCGGTGGGCACCCGAAGGTCGGCGAACTGATGGTCTTCTCCGAGGAAGAGAGGCCACTGGCTGTTCAGATCTATGGCTCCGATACAGAGACCATGGCTCGGGCGGCCGATTTCGTGGAGCAACTAGGAGCCGATGTCTGTGACATCAACATGGGTTGTCCGGCGAACAAAGTCCTCAAGGGCTGCGCGGGTGCAGCCCTGATGGGAGACCTGCGGCTCGCCGAGCGGATGATCGTCGAGGTCAGGAAGAGACTCACCGTTCCCCTTACCGTGAAGTTCCGGCTGGGGCTCAACGACAAGAGCAAGAACTATCTCGAGTTGGGCAGGATCTGCGAGGCCAACGGAGTGGCGGCGGTGGCCATGCACGGACGAACTGCCAAACAGATGTTCCGCGAACAGGCCGACTGGTCGGCGATCGCCCGTCTCAAGGAGAGCCTGTCGATACCGGTCATCGGCAACGGCGACGTCAAGGAGCCGGAGGACGCCATTCGCATGTTCGAGGAGACGGGCTGCGACGGCGTGATGATCGGCCGGGCAGCGACCACGAATCCCTGGATCTTCCATCAGGCAGCAGCGCGGATGTCGGGTGGCAAGACTCCGCAGGCCACCATTGCCGAACGTCGAGATCTGATCCTCGGGCATTTCAGAATGGTGGCGGAGAGAGATCCATCGAGAGTCGCCCTCCACAAGCTCCGGAAGTTCACAGGTTGGTATACCCACGGCCTGCCCCATGGTCGAAAGCTACGCCAGCAGATCAACAGCCTGCCGGACGTAGAGAGCTTCCTTGTGGCGGTGGAGGGATTCTTCAACGAGATTCTGGAGGACCGAGCCGCTTGACAACGAGACCCCTGTGTTGCCTCAACGGCCGAGTCCTGTCCCTCGAAGAGGCTCGAATCGATCCTCTGGACCGTGGCTTCCTATTCGGTGACGCCCTTTATGACGTCGTGCGGGTTGTCGAAAGAAGGATTCTGCGGCTCGACTCTCACCTGGCCAGGTTGCGCGGTGGACTCGAACGCGTCGATATCGATGCACCCACCAGCCTCGATGACGACTGTCGACAACTCGTCACCGCCAGCCAGCTCGAGACAGGCTACCTCTACTTACAGGTCTCTAGGGGAGTGGCACCCCGGGCGCATGAACCCCCTGCCAATATCACTCCAACCGTTCTCATCCTGGCTGTGGCCCACGCTTTCGCCGCGCCGGCATCTCGTGCCATGCGCGCCATCTCCAGACAGGACTACCGCTGGGAGCACTGCGACCTCAAGACAACCAGCCTTCTCGCCACCGTCATGGGTAAGATCGACATGCGCGACGCAGGGGTCGACGAGGTGCTCTTCGTAGGAGCCGGAGGCCAGGTCAGGGAGGGTGGAAGCAGCAACCTCTTCGTCAGACAGGGCGATGTTCTAAAGACCCACCCGGCCGATGGTCGAATCCTCGAAGGGGTCACCCGCGGTATCCTTATGACGCTGGCCGAACAAAGCGGGTTACCCTGCAGTGAGACGCCGCCTTTGCTCGAGGAGCGAGACGACTGGCAAGAGGCGTTTCTCTGCGGCACTCTGACGGGGGTTCAGCCCCTGGTGGAACTGGATGGCGAACCGATCGCCGACCGCGTTGTCGGACCCTGGACACAGCGGCTCGCTGAAGCGCTCGAGACGGGAAACGCGGAGAGTTCCTGAGCAATCGCGATGGAGAAGACAAACCAGCATCGAGTCGAGCTTGACGCGAGCCCCGAAGCGGTTCTCGAATCGGTGGCCGCCGCGGCCGATCTCTGGGGAGGTACCTGGCAACCCGGATTTTCCGGTGGCACTTTACGGCTTCCGGTGGTCCGGGGGCTCTGGCGGGGAGTCGAGCAATGTCAAGTGGCCGTCGAAACCTCGAGCTCCGGCGCGACACTCGAGCTGACAGTGGAGGAGAGTTGGCTGCGGGTCAATCGGTCTGCCGTGGTGGTGCTGCTCTTTGGTGGCGCGGGGGGACTGATTGTGGCCTTGTGGCCGTTCTTCCCTGGTTTGATGCCCCTGCTGCCGGTGGCGGTGGTGTTGGCACTGGCAGCCTGGCTTCTGGTGGTCGCCCGCCTACGCAACTCGCGCCCGGAGGACTTCCTGATGTTGATTGCTGAAATCGAGAGCCACCCTCGAACGAGAACGAGGACAACGAGTAAGGAGGAGTGAATGAGCAGCTTTACCGGACGCATGATCGGTGCCGCGAAACTGGATGTCGCCATCTACGAGGAGGTCGAGGCCGACACCACTGCTACCGGCCAGGCCCTACTGGTCGTCGTGCTCTCCAGTGTTGCCTCTGGCTTGAGCTTCGTCACGATGAACGGTGTTCGGGGCGTCATCTTCGGCACCCTTGCCGCGATTGCTGGCTGGATCATCTGGGCAGGAATCACGTACCTCGTCGGCACCAAGATGCTTCCCGAGCCGCAGACCCAGTCCGACATGGGGGAGCTGCTGCGTACCATCGGTTTCGCCATGAGCCCCGGGATCTTGAGGATTCTCGGCCTTATTCCGTTCATTGGCCTCCTCGTCAACCTGGTCGTCTTCTTCTGGCTGCTGGCAGCAGTTGTCGTCGCTGTTAGGCAGGCACTCGACTACAGAAGTACCGGCCGGGCTATCGGGGTCTGTCTGATCGGGTTCTTGGTCTACGTCTTGGTGGCCTTCCTCGTCGGCACCATGTCTGCCGGCCTCGGCGGCTTGATGAACTGAGCACCTCCGGGAATCTTCGCTTCGGCGGGGACGTTGTGAGAGACTGAGGGACGGTTCTTTGCCAAACCCCGGGGGCGCCTTGGCTTCGACGGGGAACAGAGCGGCTGGGAGGCTGCGTGTCGAGTTTCGCCTCGTAAAAGCGAAATAACACAACTGCCAACGATAATCTGGCATTGGCTGCTTAAGCAGTCACGTCCCGACAGAAGCGTTGATTCACCGCGTCTGTCTCGGGCGTCGCAGTAGTGGATCGAAGGGCTCGTGGTGCCCCGTACCGAGTCCGGATTCAAAGCGGGGCTGGCTGACCGTGCCGGTTGTCTTCGTCCACAACACGGTCGGCGAGAACCTCGAACGAAGGCTACACACGTAGAAGTTTCCCAGACGCGTTCTTCGGACGTGGGTTCGATTCCCACCGCCTCCACCAACTTTCAAACAACCGACCACCCCGCGGCATCAGGCCAAGGGTGGTCTTTGTTGTGAGAACCAGGGAATCCAGTAACGCTCTCGCAATGAAGCATGGCCGGCATTCGCGTTCCAGTTTCTTCATCACGCCCTCGAGCACAACTCCCAAGACTACGAACGAGATGACGTTCATTCCTCCCCAGTACCAACTCGGGTGGTGATGACTGGCCCGTTTACCTCAATCGGACACCGCCGGCAGGTGCTTGTTTGGGGTGATATAGACTCACCCCCGACTCTCCGGGAAGATGAGTGATTCGATGATCGGCAAGACCCTGTCGCACTACCGCGTTCTGGACAAGTTGGGTGCGGGTGGCATGGGAGCTGTCTATCGAGCCGAAGACACCCGGCTCAAACGCCAGGTGGCGCTAAAGGTTTTGCCCGTCGACATGGCCGAGAATCCGGATTGGCTTCGTCGGTTCCAAAGAGAGGCCGAGCTCGTCGCCTCGCTCAACGACCCCGGCATCGTCACCATCTACTCGGTCGAAGAGGCCAACGGTCTCCATTTCCTGACCATGGAGCTGGTGCAGGGACAGACTCTGGCTGATCAGCTCCCTTCCGGCGGAATGCGTCTCGATCGATTCCTCGCGATCGCATTGCCGCTGGCCCAGGCCCTGGCCGCCGCCCACGACAGGGGTGTCACCCATCGGGATCTCAAGCCCGCCAATGTGATGGTCACCCCCGAAGGACAGGTCAAAGTGCTG
The DNA here is from genome assembly GCA_947259195.1 of Thermoanaerobaculia bacterium. Lineage (GTDB taxonomy): Bacteria > Acidobacteriota > Thermoanaerobaculia > Multivoradales > JAHEKO01 > JAUVRX01. The sequence continues at coordinate 27,801 of CAMYLC010000063.1, forward strand.
GATTTCGGCCTGGCGAAACTCCTTGTTGCCGATGGCGCCAGCGATCAAACCCTGATGCCTACCGAGGCCCTCACCCAGGCAGGCCTGGTGATGGGGACGATTCCCTACATGGCTCCAGAGCAGCTCGAGGGTCGGTCGGTCGATCACCGCTGCGACATCTTCTCCATGGGCATCATCCTGCATGAAATGGTGACCGGTGAGCGACCTTTCAAGGGTGAGAGCTCGGCGTCTTTGATCTCGGCGATCCTGCGCGATCAGCCGCACTCCATCACCGATTCCCGCTCCGATGTGCCGCGTCAGTTGGACAGGGTGATCCAGCGTTGCCTGCAGAAGGACCCTGAGCGCCGCTATCAGACGGCCAAGGATCTGCGCAACGATCTGGAGGATCTGCCAGCCGATTTGAACTCGGTGAAGGCGGATCAGCCGCGCTCTGTGGCGGTGTTGCCCCTCAAGGACATGAGTCCACAGAAAGATCAGGACTACTTCTGTGAAGGTGTCTCCGAGGACATCATCAATGCCCTGTCGAAGGTGGACGAACTGCGCGTAGCCTCGCGCATGGCTGCTTTTCAGATCGTCGATAAGACCACCGATCTCGGACAGATCGGCGAGCGGCTCAATGTCGAGACCGTGCTGGCGGGAAGTGTCCGGAAGGCCGGCAACCGAGTCCGGATCAGTGCCGAGTTGGTAGATGTTCGCGACAGTGCACTGCTCTGGTCGGAGCGCTACGACCGCGACCTGGAGGACGTCTTCGAAGTCCAGGACGAGATCTCGGAGAACATCGTCAAGGCCCTCCAGGTCACGCTCAGTCCAAAAGAGAAGAGGGCCATTCAGCATCAGGCACCGCTCGATATCCGGGCCTACGAATACTACTTGCGTGGCCGGAGGCTCTTCTATGGTGGGACCAGAAAGACCTTCGAGCGCGGTTTGCAGATGTTCGACCGGGCCATCGAGATCGATCCGAAGTTCGCTGCGCCCTACGCAGCTATCGCGGACTCTTCGTCCCATCTCTATCTCTATTTCGACAACAGTGAGTCGAATCTGAAGCGTGCTGATGAGGCGAGTCGTAAGGCGCTGGAGCTGGCTGCCGATAGCGCGGAGGCCCACGCCTCCCGTGGCCTGGCCCTGTCGCTACTGGAGAGATTCCAGGAAGCGGAGGAAGCTTTCGAGACCGCGATTCGCCTCGACCCAAAGCTTTTCGAGGCGCACTACTTCTATGCCCGCTCATGCTGGCAGCAAAGCAAGCTTCCGGAAGCTGCCCAGCACTTCGATCGCGCCAGCGAGGTTCGGCCAGAAGACTTCCAGTCAATCTGTCTTCTAGGTTCCGTCTACCACGGGTTGGGAGACTCAGAGAAGGCGATGGACTGTCATCATAGAAGTCTCGAGGTCATCGAGAAACACCTGGACCTGAATCCGGACGATGCGCGAGCTCTCTACCTTGGTTCTGGCGCATTGATCGGCATCGGAAAAACCGAACAGGGTCTCGAATGGGCGGCAAGAGCGGTTGAGATCGATCCAACCGATTCGGCCGTTCTCTACAATGTTGCCTGCACGTATTCGAATGCGCAGCGCTTGGACGAAGCGATCGATTACCTCGAGCGGGCCGTGGCCGCAGGCTTCGCATCCAAGGACTGGATTATCAATGACGGGGACTTCGAGCCTCTCCGGGAGCACTCGCGCTATCTCGCGCTGCTCGACTCGATGGACTGAGCGATCGGGTCTTCATCGACGCCATCGGTCGGGTTGAAAATCGCTTTTCTGCGCTACCCCGGGGATCTTCGGAATCATCGGCGCGGAGGGTGCCTGCGCGGCTCTTGCCGAGATCCGCCAGACTCAAGCGGACTTCCACTTTAATCCATAATCAGGTCTTCTTTGTGGTTGTTCTCTCCACAGAGAGTTTCAAGACGTCGGATCTCTACCCATTTCACTCCACTTCAAGTTGAAAACGATTGAGTTTTCCGGCAGGCGAAGAGCCGCCGCACCCTCAGAGCAGGAGTTCGGCCCTGAACGGGAATTCGGACGACCATCTCGACTCAGGAAAGGGTCGTGAATGGTCCATCAGATGTATAGAATTGACAAGTATAGATATCTCCTTCTCCACTGGATGCTGGAAACGTGGCCCGAATAGGAAGACAAGTTCCACCTTGTCGCAGAGCCTTCGTTCAGTTTCACCCCCTGAGACAGGCGCCGGCACAGACTACCCGCCCTTCGAGGTCTTCGGCTGTAGGAGAGCCTTCTGGATCGTTTCAAGGTAGGGGGGCGACAGCACTCCGACATCCGTGATGATGGCGGTGATCAGCTCGGCCGGGGTCACATCGAAGGCGAAATTCGCTGCGCCAGTCCCTTGCGGGGCAATGCGGGTGCCAATGACCTCCGTGACTTCGGCCGCTTCGCGCTCTTCGATCGGAATGTCGCTTCCGGTGGCCGTCGTCGGGTCGATCGTCGAGATCGGCGCCGCCACGTAGAACGGGACCTCGTGACGATGGGCCAACACCGCCAGGGGGTAGGTACCGATCTTGTTGGCCGTGTCGCCGTTCGCCGCGATCCGGTCGGCGCCAACAACTACGCGGTCAGCCAGACCTCGAGCCAAAATCGAACCAGCGCTGGAGTCCGTAACCAGCCGGAAGGGAATTCCGTGTCGCTGAAGCTCCCAGGCCGTCAGGCGAGCTCCCTGGAGGAGGGGCCGGGTCTCATCGACCCAGACCATCTTGATCTTCTTGGCCTCCCAGGCCGCTCGAATCACCCCCAATGCCGTGCCGTAGCCCGCCGTCGCCAGCGCCCCCGTATTGCAATGGGTTATCACCCGATCACCCGCCGAGAACAAGGGCTCTCCGTAGGTCCCGATTCGTCGGTTCGCGGCAACATCTTGGGAGTGCAGCTGCCCGGCCCAGAGCAGGAGGGCCGCCGCTACACTCTGCGCATCCTTGTCACTGTTGCCCGCGAACACCTGCCGGCCCTGTTCCAGTGCCCACCGGAGATTCACCGCTGTTGGGCGAGTCGCGCCGAGATGCTCGATCACCCCATTGAAGTGCTTGCCGAGATCCTTGCCTGACGGCAGGCAGAGAATTCCCAGGACAAGGCCGTACGCCGCGGCAACTCCGATAGCCGGCGCACCTCTGACCGAGAGGCGGCGGATGGCCCGTGCCACGTCCTGGGGAGATCTGCATTCCAGCCACACCTCTTCGTGGGGCAGGCGGGTCTGATCGAGAAGCCGCAGGTGGTCCCGTTGCCACCGGATCGGGGAGAAGGCCTCGTCTTCTGGCACCGGGGTAGCTTGTGAGGCGTCGTTCATGACTCCTATGTTATTACCCCCGCAATGGTCTGCACCGCTGCTAGAATTTCGGCCCGGCGCGCTCGACACCTTCATGCTGGAGGCGAGTCGCGTTCTCGAGACTTTTCCGTTGCGAGGAGGTTTACTGTGAAGGGCGATACCACGAAACTGGGTTTCTCGACTCGGGCCATCCATGCTGGCCAAGCACCCGATCCCACCACCGGCTCGGTGACGGTACCCATCTACCAGACATCGACCTACGTCCAGGAAGAGCTGGGTCAACACAAGGGCTACGAGTACGCGCGCGTCCAGAACCCAACGCGAGAAGCTCTCGAGGAAAACGTCGCTGCTCTCGAGAACGGATTGGCCGGGCACGCGTTCGCCTCGGGCATGGCGGCCATCTCGACACTGCTCACATTGACCCGTGCCGGGGACCACGTCGTCTGTTCACAGAATGTCTATGGGGGCACCTATCGGTTCTTCAGCCAGATTCTCGAGCGCTATGGCCTGCGCTTCTCGTGGATCGATTCGACGAATCTCGAGGTCGTCGAGAATGCCATGAACGAAGAGACCCGCCTGGTCTACGTCGAAACCCCGACCAACCCCATGATGGAGATCACCGACATCGCCGCGGTGGCAGACATCGCTCATCATCACGGAGCCAGCTTGGCGGTTGACAACACCTTTCTTTCGCCTCGCTTCCAGCGCCCACTGGAGCTCGGTGCCGATGTCGTGATCCACTCCACCACCAAGTTTCTCAACGGACACAGCGACTCCATCGGTGGCATCCTCGTCTCTTCGAGGGCCAAGGATGCCGAGTGGTTCGCCTTTGTTCAGAAGTCGGTTGGAGCGATTCTCTCGCCGTTCGACAGCTTTCTCGTGCTGCGTGGCCTCAAGACCCTGGCCGTGCGGATGGATCGTCACGAATCCAGCGGTCGAGCCGTCGCCAAATATCTGAATGAACATTCCAAGGTGGAGCGCCTTCTCTATCCAGGTCTGCCCGAGCACCCTAGCCACGAGGTGCAGTCTCGACAGGCCACCGGTTACGGCGCGCTCATTACTTTCGACCTGGGCAGCTACGACGCTGCCAAGACCCTGCTGGACAACCTCGAAGTCATGAGCCTGGCGGAAAGCCTGGGTGGCGTGGAGACACTCATCTCCCACCCTGCTTCCATGACCCATGCCTCGGTGCCGCCGGAACAGCTGGAGGAGTTGGGGATAACGGAAGGCGTCGTGCGGGTTTCAGTCGGATTGGAGGACCTGGAAGATTTGCTCGCCGATCTCGAGTCGGCGCTCGCCAAGATCTAGTCCCCGGCCTTTCTCAAGCCTCGTCTTCAACCTCGTCGACATCCTTGCTCAAGCAGGTGGTGATCCAGGTCAAGAAGCCGGCCTCTCCGCGTCGAATGCCGAACGCCAGGATCTCCGGCAAGTCATAGCTGTGGAGCTCCTGAATAGCTGCCTCGACCGCAGGGTACTCGCTCTCCAGGGTCTTGATGATGAGCATGTACTCGCTGTCATCACAGACCTTTCCCTGCCATCGATAGACCGATCGATGAATCGGCAGGATGTTGACGCAGCAGGAGTGGCGCCTCTCCACCAACTCCTCTGCGATGAGGTTTGCCTCCTCCTCTGTACCCGCTGTGGTTACGACAACCAAGGCACTCACGGTTGATCACGTTACTCCACGAAACGGCGCTGCGTCAACGAGAATCAACTGCCACCGCCTAGCTACCTCCAGGTTTCCGAGGCAACGTCGTAGCGCAGGATCTTGACCTTGCCGGTGCGACCGAAGACTCTTACCACTGAAAGGAAGTGCATCCCGTCGGTGATGTAGAGCGAGCCCGGCGTCGAAGCCCCCAGATGATTGAAAGACGCGATGTCGGAGCGATTGAATCGAATGGGGTCATCCAAGCGGGTCAATCTCCGCGTTGGGTCCCCAGGGTCGCGCGGTGCCGGACCGGCTGGAAAGCCGAGACGGATCCGCTGCCCCAGGTGAATCAACTCTCGCGGCGGAGCCAGAGGCGGATCCACGCCGGCATCGATATCCCGTGTCAAAACGCCGTCCCCGTCTCCATCCCGATACAAGGTAAAGCTGTACCTGCCCTCGCCGCTGGTACGGAACTTTACTCCCACCTTCGCGCCTTCTCGGATGGCCCTCGATCTGGCGAGTCTCAGCACTCCATGGAGCTCCCGACTGGCCAGGTCCACCCTCAGGCTGCGAGTCAGCCGAAAGAGATCGGGGAGAGTGAGCGATGCAGTGAGACCCAGGATCGCGACGATAACGATCCACTCGACAACAGTGAATCCTCCGACTCGATCGCCCTGCCGGGTAACGGATTTCGCCTTCCGTATCCCTCGACGTCCCGCCATCGTGCGACGGGTTGCGGCGAGCGGCAGGGATGACGTGGGACTACCCTGCCGCCCACCCAGCATCATGATCCGTCGCCTCCGGTCGAGTTCTTCGGAGGTTTGACCTTCTCGGTGAGGGTCGTCTCTCCAGTGATGGTGATGTGTGGCCGGATCAACTCGAAGGTCTTCTCGCCGACTCCCTGAACCAGCATTAGATCCTCCAGGCTCTTGAAGCGGCCGTTCTTGTCTCGGAAGTCGACGATGCGCTGCGCCACAACAGAACCCACTCGTGGCAGCAACGTAAGTTGCTCGACGCTCGCCGTATTGATGTTCACGGCTTCCTTCTGCGCCTGGCTCTTCGTCGGAAAGCCCGTCACCAGGACGCACAACAACCCAACCACTGTAGTCAACTTGAATGCTCGTTTCATGCAACACCTCCATAGTCAGGAATCAGATTTGGCACCCGCTGTTTCGCAAATGTGCCGGGTCAAGCCACTACGCCGGTCCCCACCGTCTGTTTTCTCCTTCCTACTCGCTGGTCGTTTACACCTCCTTTCTCCGGTGAATGTGGGAAGCTGCGTGAACATCAATTGGCGTGCCAGGCTCAAGAAACATCAATGTCGCCATGAAACAAAGGGTTCTCCTCCCCCTCGAGGCAGCTTCCAACGGCCCGGAACGTCAAGGGATTTTGCGCCGGTTGGCAGAGCACAGTCGAGGAACCCGCTCCCCCTCCTAAAGGCTCTGCGGAGTCAAACCCGCTGGACACCGAGAGAGACTGTTTGCCCTTGGGTGGCCCCAAAAGGTCTTTTGCATTAAATTAGAGCGCCGATGACGAACCGAAGCACTGTCCGCGAGTACCTCGAGGCCCTGATCATTGCCGGGATCTTTCTCGGCTTTACGAACACCTTTGTGGTGAAAACCTTCTACATTCCGAGCGCGTCGATGGAAGAAACCCTGCTCGTCGGCGACCATCTCTTCGTCAACCGGTTCATCTACGGCCCGGCTCCGACCAAGCTCGAGAGAAAGCTCCTCCCTTTGAGACCGGTGAATCGCGGCGACGTCGTCATCTTTCGATCGCCGGAGCGACCCAGGGTCGACATGGTCAAGCGTTGTATCGGCTTACCCCAAGACGAGATCCGCCTGGTGGACAAAGATCTCTACATCAATGAGAAGTGGGTCGACGATGGAACCTATACCTGGCACCGAGATGCCATCGTCTACAACGACTTGCCTTCGGTCTCTCAATCGGCTCGCCTGAGGGACAACTTCGGGCCGTCAACCGTGCCGGAGGAGCACTTCTTTTGCATGGGGGACAATCGCGATCAATCCTACGACTCGAGATTCTGGGGTTCTGTGCCGGAGCACTTCATCAAGGGTCGAGCCTTCCTCATCTACTGGTCCTTTGGCGGCGAAACCTCCGATGGCGTCTGGCGGGGGTTGGGGAGCAAGTTGCGGCAGCTCGCTGGCACCGCCATCGGCTTCTTCAGCAAGTCGCGTTGGGGGCGGACCTTCCACCTGGTGCGTTAGTGGGTGCCACTCTGATGTCCACTTCCAGATCGATCTTCCGGGAGTACTTCGAGGCCCTCCTCATCGCGGTGATTTTCGCCACCTTCGCGCGGACGTACGCTGTGCAGGCCTTTAAGATCCCCACTGGTTCGATGGAGCAGAACCTCCTGATCGGTGATCACATCCTGGTCAACAAGTTCATCTTTGGACCGACCGAGAGCGTTCTCGAGCGCTGGCTGCTGCCGACTCAGGCAGTGCGGCGGGGTGATGTGGTCGTCTTTCGATTTCCCGAAGATCCGTCTCGAGATTTCATCAAGCGCTGCATCGGTCTGCCTGGAGACACGATCGAGATTGTCGACAAGGTGATCCGTGTCAATGGTGAAGTGGTCGAGGATGGTCACTACACCTATCTCGCCGACTCCCGCGTCTACCCTCACTCCGTCTTTCTTCACGAGAGCTACCGAGATCGAGACAACTTCGGGCCCTTCGAGGTACCAGGAGGCCACTACTTCTTCATGGGTGATAATCGGGACAATTCCAATGATTCCCGCTTCTGGGGAGCGGTGCCAGCAGACTACATCAAGGGCCGAGCATTTCTCGTCTATTGGTCTTTCGCCAGCGAGGAGGAGCCGGTAGATTGGCCGGGGTACGGAGGCAAGCTTCGACAGCTGTCGAATGTCTTTTCGAAGTTCTTCACCGACACCCGTTGGGATCGCTCTTTTCAAATTGTGCGCTAGAATCGAGGACTAGAGGAACTCAAAGACGAGCAAGGGGACAAGAATGCGATCACTGCAGACTCGCTTCGGGCAGGGCAAGATCGGATGTGTCATCTGGGTGTTGGTTCTCGCCGTGTTCTTCACCGCCTGTTGGAAAATCATCCCCGTGAAGATCAAGACCGCCGAGCTCTACGACTTCATGGAGGAGCAAGCTCAGCGCGCCACCAGAACCTCGTCTGAATCGGTGAAGAAGAATGTTCTCGCAAGAGCCAAGGATCTGGGCCTGCCGGTTGGTCCCAAGGATGTGACCGTGCAAAGACGAGGTGGTCGTGTAGTCATCACGGCCCGATACTCCATTCCTGTCGAGTTTCCCGGCTATACCTACGTGATCGAGGTCGACCACGTCGTCGACCGACCGGTCTTTGCAGTCTGATTCGAGCCCTGACTCCCTGGCCCGCATTGCTTCTGACCCCGCGAGCAGATTGTGGAATGCGTCTGCCAGATCTGGCCACCCGCAGGGAGGAGCACCGGAGGCAACCTTGCAGGTTGTTGAGGAGTGATGAGCGAGGACGGCCTGAGATGGCGGGCGATCTCCGCTGGGGTCAGGGCGTCTTCAATCTCTCGAGCTATTCGCCGGAGCACCGCTTCCGGGTCGGGTGCGCGGGTGATCGGTCTGCCCACGACCAACAGATCTGCACCTGCCCTCAACGCGTCTCCCGGGGTTGCAACCCGCTGTTGGTCGTCCTCCTCGCCCGTGGCGGCCGCAAGCCGAATCCCGGGGGTGACCAACAGAAACGGAGATGGGCAACGCTCACGAAGCGCAGCCACCTCCAGGGGTGAGCACACAGCCCCGGAACAGCCCGTCACCTGAGCCAAGCCCGCCCATTTCTCCGCCCGGGCGAGACTACTACCTGGCAGGTCCAAGACCTCGAGAGCCATCCGATCCAAGTGCGTGAGAACAGTCACCGCGAGAATCGCCACGCGACCCCCTGCGGCCTCTTGTGCCGCCTCGAGCATGGCGGTTCCCCCGGATGCGTGAACCGTGAGGAGATCGACGCCAGAGGCTCCCGCTGCCGTCACCGCCCCCCTCACCGTGTTCGGAATGTCGTGTAGCTTAAGATCCAGGAAGAGGCGCCGGGCATGGCGCCGGGCCACTGCGACCCCTTCGTTGCCCCATCTCACGAAGGCCTCGAGGCCCACCTTCAGGACTCCGACCCGCGGTCCGAACTGCTCACACCACGTTTCGAATGTTTCCCAATCCGATGTGTCCAGTGCGATCGCCAATCGATCGAGTGGGTCTTGCTCGCTACCCATAAGGTTCTAGCCTCTCCGGACCGCTGTTGGCCTTACTCGAAATCTCTCTATGTGGAGCTACGATCCGATCAGGGTTGTCTTTAGAACCATAAAGTGGCTCAGTAGGGACAGATTGTGCCAATATGCGACATACCAATGGACCACAGAGGTCGATTGTTACACATTTACACATCCAGTCCAACTGCGCTGGCAACGTCGGCCACCTCGTCCTTGTCGAGTAGGTCTAAAAGCTCCTTGTTGATCTCGCACACAAGGCGCGATCCACCATAGATCAGAGCGGTGTAGATTTGAACCAATTGCGCTCCCGCCCGAAGCCGGGCATAGACATCCGTCGCCGATTCGATACCACCGACACTGATCAGCACACAGCGGCCAAAGACCTCCGAAGCCACGACTTTCAGCACCTCGAGGCTGCGTCGCCGCAAAACTCTGCCACTCAGGCCACCAATCCGTTGAGGTTCTGGAACAAGCGAATAGTCGACCGTGGTATTGGTGAGGATCAATCCAGCGGCACCGCCATCAACGGCCGCACGGGCGAGGTCGGCAATCGTCTGATCCTCCATATCTGGTGACAGCTTGACCAGCACCGGAATACTGGTCTCCTGCTGGCACACCTCGAGGAGCTCTGTCACGGCCTCGCCCCGCTGAAGGTCTCGCAATCCAGGGGTATTGGGGGAGGAGATATTGACAACAAAGTAGTCAGCTGTCCCTTTCAGATGCCGCACTAACACCCGATAGTCCTCCGCCGCCGCGGGCAGTTCGGTCTGTCGGTTCTTTCCTATATTGACGCCAACTGGGACCGGCGGCGGCCAGTTCTCGGCCAGGCTTCGCTTCAGGCTTTCCATGCCGGCATTGTTGAAGCCCATCGCGTTCTGAAGCGACCGCAACTCCCGATGACGAAAGAGCCTGGGGCGTGGATTGCCCGCTTGCGGCTTGGGTGTTACCGTCCCCACCTCTAAGAAGCCGAAGCCCATCGCGGCAAGTGCCGGCACCGCGACAGCGTCTTTGTCGAAACCGGCCGCCAGGCCGATCGGGTTGAGGAACTGCCTGCCCCAGATCTCCTGAACCAGCCTCGAATCGACTAGCCGGTGCTGACGCTCGAAGCGTTGAAGCGCCGGGCCAACCTGCTGAAGCTTCTGCAGCCCGCCCATGGCCAGGCCATGGGCGGCTTCAGGCCCCATTCTCAACAGCAGAGAGTGAATGGCTGACTCGAGCAACTCCTCGTTTCCTTCCCGTCTGTTACAGCGGGTCGCTGAGGAAGAACGGGTGCGGCCAGCTTTGCTGCTATGCTGGCGACTCGGATTCCGGCGGCGCCCTCAGGCCACAGATCCCTCGACCGTCGAGACTGTAACAGAGGTTTTGAGAGTCCGTCCACGAACAACGCAGCCGTGACATCCCCCCGCACCAATCTGGACAAGTATCAGGATCTTGGGTTCTCCGAGGGGATCGACCACGGGTGGGGACTCGTCGCCCTGACTGCCCTGCCCGGCCTTCTCGCCGGAGCCCACCTCTCGAGCCTGCTGTTTTTCTTGAATCCTGAGCTACCCTTCGAGTTTCTCCCCTGGCTTCGAAGCACCGCGATCTACTGCACCTTCGCCGTCCTGGCCTCCACTGTCATCCTTCTGCCGGTGACTTTCAGGCGCGGAGACCGCGCCCAGCGCCTCTTGCCGTGGGCCATTACCGTCATCCTCGGCGTCATTGCCACGATCGAATGGCTCCACGCTTCGCGCTCTTCCTACTTCCTTCCCCCGGGTATCAATGTCCGACTCATCAAAGCCGCCATCTGGTTGACGCTAGCGGCTCTCATCTACTTCTACACCGCGCTTCTCCACACGCTGAACCGACGGCCCTACGGCTGGAAGAGTAGGATCGGCTTGACGCTCCTCGCCCTCTTGTCCGTTTATGTCATGGCCGAGAGGCGCGAGGCGTTCAAGCCCTACTCCCGACCTGCGCCCCTGCCTTCTGTCGTCGAGCTCGAGAGGCGACCAACCCTGCTCGTCGTCGGGCTGGATGGCGCTTCACTGGACGCGGTGCTTCCTCTGGCCCGCCGCGGACGGCTGCCTTTTCTGTCTCGCCTTCTGGCGGAGGGTGTCTATTCTCGTCCCGAGAGCCTCGCTCCTGTTCAACGTTTACCGCTTTGGACGACCCTCGCCACCGGCAAGCTTCCTTTTCGCCACGGTGTCGTTGCCGACAGGACCTTCAAGGCAGGATGGATCGCACCCCGGGCCGTGCTCCAGATTCTTCCGACACCGTTGTCGGCGGTGGCTCTGAGTACCCTCAATCCATCCCGACCCACAGACTCCACCGCGCGGCGCTCCCTGACCCTCTGGGAGATCCTAGAGCGGCTGGACGTTCGCACCGGCCAGGTCGGCTGGCCGGCTACCAGCCCAGTCTCGGCATCGAGCGCCTTCGCGTTCTCAGAGCACTACTTCGGAGGAGATTTCCGACCGGCGACTGCCCAGCCTGCCGAGTTGGCCGAGCGCGGCGTCCTGTTTCAGGTCGATCCCGAGGACGTCGATCCGGCGCTCGTGGCGGAGCTCGAAGGACAGCTCCCCTACTCTTTGCTCCAGGCTCTTGCCGGAGATCTCTGGCGCCAGTCCCTGACTCGCTTTCTCGTCGAACAACGACAAGAGGTGCGGGCCATCTTTGTGGTCCTGCCTGGCCTGGCGGAGGTATCCAGCCAGTACTTCGGCGGGTTTTCCGCGGTCGAGTTCGATGGCGAGACCGGGCGGCCACAACAGAACGCCGCTCAGTTGATCTCCTTCTACTACACCTACCTCGATCATCTCCTAGCCGACCTCTGGGAACGACAGAGCGGACCGAAGATGCTCGCCGTGGTCTCCTCCTACGGATTCGAGGCGCCGGTGGGGCTGCGCAAGTCGTGGGCTCGAACGACCGGCCGCCAACTGCGCGGACAGTACCAGCGTTCGCCGGATGGGCTGTTCCTGGCCCTGGGCAGCGGTCTGCGAGCTGGTGCATTTCTGGAGGGGGCCCGTCTAGTAGACATCATGCCCACCCTGCTTTATGCCCTGCGGTTTCCGATTGCTCGAGATCTGGACGGCAGAGTGCTGACGGGGGCCTTCGAAACAGCCTATCTGGCCAGAAATCCACTGACGTTCGTACCTTCTTACGAGACGATTCTCACTCAGCCCGGGATTCCGGTCCGGGTTCTTCCCTTATCCGAGTGAAATCTCGCGCACTACTCGCGACTCTCCCGGTGTGGCTGCGCACTCACGGCCTGGCGGCTCTCCGATATCCTGCCAACGCTGCCCTCAGGGCTACCCGGACCCCTCATCTTGCAGTGCCCCTCGAACTGAGCGCCGTCCTCGATCTCGAACGTCTCTGTTTCGATGTCGGCGAAGATCTTCGAGCCGGCTGAGATCTCGACCCGTTTCCTGGCCTTCACCCTGCCCCGCAAAGTGCCAAAAACATAGAGATTCATGACCTCGACTTCGCCATCCACTTCGCCATCTTTGCCGACAACTAGATCTCCTTTCGAGACGATGCGGCCGACGACCCGACCATCGACCCTGAAGTTGTCTTCGAAATGAAGATCGCCTCGAATCGAGCTGCCCGCGTCGAGAAAGCCATTCAATTCTCCCGCGCCGCCGGCCCGGCCCAACTTCATCGGACGTCACCTCCGGCTTGCAGCAGAAATTCGTAGAGGCGCATCAACTCCTCCTCGGTGTAAAAGTGGAGCCGAACTGTTCCGCCCTCGCCCTGGCGGTGAATTTCTACCTTGGTTTGGAGCTTTCGCGTCAACCTCTCGGCCGCGGCCCTGGTGTCAGCGTCCTGGACCCTCGCCGGCCTCTTCGCTCGGGGTTTCTGTCGACCCCCAACCAGCTCCTCGATCTGCCTGGCGGTGAGTCCCTTCTGTACTGCCTTTCGGGCCAATTCCAGCTGCCGATCTCCGTCATCGAGAGAGAGCAGAGGACGCGCCTGGCCTGCGGTCAAGCGCCCACCTCGCAGCATGTCCTGGATCTCCTCGGGCAAGGTGAGGAGACGAACGGCATTGCTGATCGTGCTCCGGGCCTTTCCAACCTGCCGCGCGATCTCTTCCTGGGACAAGCCAAACGAGTCCTTCAAGGAGCGGTATGCCTCGCCTTCTTCGACGGGATTCAAGTCCGAGCGCTGCAGATTCTCGACCAGCGCCAACTCCAACAACTGGCGGTCGCTCTCCAACTCGCGGATGACAACCGGAACCTCCAGCAGACCTGCACGCCGAGCGGCTCTCCACCGACGCTCACCGGCGACTATCGTGAATTTACCCTCACTCCCCGGGGTTACTACAATCGGCTGCACGAGCCCCTGGGACCGTATCGACTCTGCCAGCTCTTCGAGGCCAGCATCGTCGAAATCGCTGCGTGGTTGATACCGGTTCGGCACCAGCTCGCCCAACGAGAGCGTGCGAACCGGGGGTGTGGACGGCTCGAGCAGCGCATCCAGGCCCCTTCCGAGTCCTCGTTTTGTTTTCGTCATGCCGCTCGCTGCAAGACCTCCCGAGCCAGCGCCAGGTATGCCTGGGCACCTCGGCTCTTGATGTCGTAGGCGAAGATCGGCGTGCCGTGGCTCGGCGCCTCCGCCAGACGCACATTTCGTGGCACGATCGTCTCGTAGACGCGGTTGGCGAAGTGCCTTCGCACCTCGTTGGCCACGTCCTTCGAGAGGTTCGTGCGCTCGTCGTACATGGTCAATAGGATCCCCGCGATCGACAGTCTGGGGTTGCTGCTGACTTGAATTCTCTGAACCGTCGATACTAGAGCGCTGATACCCTCCAAGGCGAAGTACTCGCACTGCAGCGGTACCACTACTCCATCGGCCGCGACCAGCGCATTGACGGTCAGATGACCCAGTGAGGGCGGGCAATCCAGAAGTATCGAGTCGTAGGCCGGCCTGAGCCCCTCCAGGGCTCTCGACAGCCGAAACTCCCAACCCTCGAGTCCGACAAACTCCACCTCTACCCCTACGAGATCTCTGGCCGCCGGCACCATATCCAGGAACGGGAAGCCTGTTGGCCGCACGGCTTCCTCCAGCAGGGCGTCGCCCGCAAGAACATCGTAGAGGTTCGGCTCCTCTGCGATCACCCCGAGCCCTTGACTTGCATTGGCCTGAGGATCGCAGTCGACCAGCAGGATCCTCTTCTCGAGCGCCGCCAGCGCAGCGCCGAGATTGATCGCTGTGGTGGTCTTGCCGACGCCGCCTTTCTGGTTGGCTATTGCCAGGACTTTCCTCAATGCCATTGGTTCTATTCGGCCCTCACCCGCACCTGCATAATCGATCGCGAACGACTCCCAGGCAGTTCGATGCGCCCCGTCTCAGCCCACGTCTCTGGGAGATTTGGGGCCTCTGCCCCGACCCAGAAGAAGGCCCCTCCCTGGGCGCTCATTCGGCTCGACAGGCCATCGAAGGCGCTCGGCGAGAGGTTCACCGCGCGCGATGTGACGAGATCGATCTTCGGCGGCAACCCCTCGGGCGGGGTGACGCCGACTCTAGCACCGAGGCAACGACACGGCAACGCCGCCTTGCGGATGACGGTGTCGAGGAACACGCACTTTCGCTGCCGGCTTTCCACAAGGACCACCTCGAGCTTGGGCACCACAGCCGACAGCACCACCCCCGGAAATCCACCTCCCGAGCCCACATCTACAACCACCCTCCACTGTGGATCGAGACAAGGAACCGCCGCCAGGGACTCTCCATAGTGCCGTTCCACGATCTCGTCGGCGGTTCCGGGCCCGACGAGAGAAACCGTCGGGTTCCACCGCACCAGTTCCTGATAGTGCAACCAGAGCTTCCGTACGGCATCGTCGGACAACTCGACCGGCGAGCAGCCAAAAAGCCGTGACTCGAACTCGGGCTTCTCGAGAAGAGGTAGCTTCGCTCCCATGCACGGTATTGTCTGCGATTATCGCAACGACGAGAAGACCCCTCCGGCAATCGCTGGTTTCCATTCTGGTCTGTCAACACCTGAGGTCCGTCCGGGTGGTCCGCAGGCGCGCGCTGTGCCAAAGGACATCTGGCGGTTGTCGAGGGGTCCGACGCGGGGCCCCCAGGGGGCTATCCTCCCTTCCACAGCAACAACCCCCCTGGAGGTCCCCGCGCCGAACCCTCAACCGTTGGAGAGACCTCGCACTCAGCCTTGCACCTATGCGCCGCTGAGAATCACCCCCTACGCCCCTACTGCCCTCATCGGTGCCCAGATCGGTCAACGGTTCTCGCTCGTCACGGCGGTATGGTCGGGTGAGGCCACTTCAACCCCCAAGCCCTCAAAGAACGGCCGAAGGAACGCCCGGCCGCCTCAACCCTCAGGGTGGGCGAGAGGGGGTTCATTTTCGCTAGAATGTTTCACGGGAAACATGACGGTGAAACAACGCCGGATGTTTCACGGGAAACATGACGGTGAAACAACGCCCTGAATGGACCGACTTCGACATCGGCTACCTCTTGGGTCTGTTGGTGGGTGAAGGACATTTCGGCGGAGACGGGCGCCAACCACACATCACTCTCCGCATGCATACCGACCACGAAGCTCTGTTTCTCTGGATTCAAGAGACCTTCCCCGGCGGGAAGCTCTATGGCCCCTACCACCACGGCGGCCGCAGCTACTTCCAGTGGATGGCCCGGGGGCAGTACCTACGAGAAGTCCTCTTGCCCATTCTCGAAGAACACCTATCTCCGAACCTGGACAAGAAGGCCTATTGGCGCTTCATAAAGATGAAAGACCGCTACCGGTTGTAGCTATCGAAGCCCCGCGGCCGCTGCCTCGCCGGGCGGATCGAGACCCGCTTGAAGAAACCTCGCCCGTGGCTTTCCGTGACGACCTCACCGTCGTCCGCCAGCGCGAGATGGATGATCCGCCTTTCGGCCGGATTCATCGGGTCGAGCGACTTGGGCTTTTCCTCCTGTTTGACCTGCTCAGCCACCTTGTAAGCCAACCTCTCGAGGCTCTCCTCCTGCATCTTGTGAAAGTTGCCGGAGTCGACGCGGCAAGGTACCGATCGACCGGTCAAGCCACGAATCGTTCGCGGTAGCAGGTGCTGAATCGCCAACAGGAGACTCCCGCGATCTGCGACCAACTCCTGCTGACCCGGGCCACTCAGCTCGATCTCCAATTGACCATCCCCCTGAAAGATGTCTGCCTCCAGTTCCATGCCCGCCACCTCGAGAAGAGCCTCGACGGCTTCGCGCGCCGCCTCCGCCATTTCACCTGTCGCTTCGGGTAATGGCTCAGATGGGGCCGCGACTGCGCCCCTTTCTGGGTCGGGAGTCGAGTCGGCTGAAGTGACGAACCCGGCGCCCCCGGTTGCCTCCTCTTCCAAGTCCTCAGCTTTCAGTACGAACAACTCTTCGTCCGTTTCGGTCTCTTCGTCTGTTTCGGTCTCTTCGGGAGGGTCCATCCTCTCGGTTTCCACCGGGGCGGGCGCAACAACTTCCTGCCCGATGACCCGACGAGGGTTGTCTGGATCGACGTCGATTACCACGCTGCGGCGGGTCTTCAGGAAGCCATGTCGTTTTTCGATCTTGCGGTAGGCCACTTCATCAGGATCGATCTGGTAGTGGCTCGCCGCCTGCATGACGGCTTGCTCGAGAGTGTTGCCCGAGAAAAAGCGCCTTCCGCTATTGGTCATTTGCCAGCCTCCTTCTTCTTGCCGTTGTTGAGTCTCTTGCCGCCCGAAGTCTCCCCGGATTCCGCCTCCTTCTTCTCCCGGTGCCGCTTGTAAGCGTACGACTGCGCGATCCCCAGCACATTGTTGGTCAACCAGTAGAGAACCAGGCCACTAGGGAATCCCAGAAACAACACCGTGAAAAAGATCGGCATCATGGCAAACATTCGCCGCTGCATCGGATCGCCCGCGGCGGGTGTCATCTTCTGCTGAAGAAACTGAGAGGCGCCCATAATGATCGGTAGCACGTAAAGGGGGTCTTTGGCAGAAAGATCCTGAATCCACAGAATCCACGGGGCGCCGCGCAATTCGATGGAGGCCGTGAGCAGACTATAGAAGGCGAAGAGGACGGGAATCTGCAGGAACATGGGCAGGCAACCACCGGCGGGGCTCACCCCTTCGGTCTTGTAGAGCGCCATGGTCTCTTCGTTCATCTTGCGCTGCATCTCGGCGTTCGGCCGCCCCTGCTTGTCCTTCAACTTACCCTTGTACTTCTGGCGAATGGCCTGGATCTTCGGATTCAGCTTCTGCATCTTCTGCATCGACACCGTGCTCTTGTGGGTCAACGGGAAGAGCAGAATTCGAATCAAAATGGTCATCAAGATGATGGCCCATCCATAGTTCGAGACCACATTGTCGTAGATCCAGGCGAGTCCCCACATCAGGGGCAGGGAGAGCGGCTTGAAGAACCCGAGATTGACGGTGTCTTCGAGCCCATAGGGCAGGCTCTTGAGCCGGTCGTACTCTTTCGGCCCAAAATAGGCCAGAACCTTCGAAACCTCGGCCGCGGGCTGAACCAGCAGAAACAACTCGCGCGGAAGGTCCTTCTCGGCGTCGCTGAGCTCCTCTTTACCGCGGATTGGCTTGAACCGGACATCGGCGCTCTCGACTCCCGGAACCACCAGCACCGGTTGGACAATCACCCCGCCGACGCCTTCCTGCGGCACCACCGCTGTCAAAAAGTAACTGTCTTCCAGGCCCGCCCAGCTCAAGCCGATGGGCGAGATTGGCAGCGGGCTCCAAGTCCGATTGGGATCCTCTCGTTCGACATCCTCGGCCGTCTTGAAGACCGCCGAACGCCGGGCGAAGCGATTCTCCTGCTCTTCTTCTGAAGGGTTGCGAACTCCCGGACCGATAGCCACGGTCCACGCATTGGGACTCGACAGCGCCAAATCCACTTCGATCATCCCGTCGCCGCGAAACACGAAACGCTTTTCTACGTTACCCTCGGGTCCTCGATAGCGGTAGAAGATCTGTTGTCCACCAGCGGCCGTGCTCGACTGTTCGACCCGGTACAGCACCTCGTTCAGTGGAGAGGGGGCCCCCTGGGGCGTCGCAAGGCCGAACGGATAGGGCGCTGCTGCCCGGCGGCGAACCAGATCCACGGGCCCGCCGTCGGCGCTCTTGTGCTTCAGAAGTTGATAAGAGACGAGCTGCGCACCTCGGTTCGTCATCTCGGCTCGAAACTCCGCGGTCTCCACGACCACCAACTGTTCGCGCTCCGCCGAGACCGACTCCGCAACCGGCTCTTCTGTAGTGATTGAGGCGGGCTCACCAACTTCCTCGACAACCACCTCCGCTGGTTCTTCAGGGGCGGGAGTGGCGATCTCTTCCAAAGCGGCAGGCTCCTGGGTTGGTGTCTGCCGCTGGGGTGGCTCTGGCGGAGGGAAGAAGTAGCTCCACGCCAACATCACCGCCATCGAGAGGGCGGCTGCGATCAGAAGTCTCTTGGTGTCCAATGCTCTTGTTCTCCCGTCATCCTCTCGCGCTCAGGGAAGATCCACTCCCCCGGGGTGAAATGGATTGCAGCGCAGGATCCTCCACAGAGCTCGCGCGCCACCTCGTATCAGCCCGTACTCGAGAATCGCCAACCTCGCGTACTCCGAACAGGTCGGCGTAAAGCGACAAGACCGCGGTAACAGTGGGGATACCCAGCGTTTGTAGTGGACGAGTAGTGCGGCAACTGGTCGGGTGACCAGGGTGCCTACCGGGGTTGCGTCAGCGGCTTCAGGAGATCCAGCAGATCCTGTTTCAGGTCCAGAAACTCCGCCTGTCGAGCTGCTGGAAGCACATGAATCACGATGTCGTACGGTGGCAACTGTCGCCGCTCGTCCCAGCGTCGATAAATCTCCCGAATCCGGCGCTTGACTCGATGACGCACGACCGAGTTGCCCACTTTCCGGCTTGCCGTAATACCGATCCTCGCGTGTGGTGGCTCTGGCGGGCGCTGCCGAAAATAGAGAATCACCAGCGAGCCATGACGCCGGCGTCCGGTTCTGTAGCATTGCAGGAAGTCCGCCCGTCTCCTGAGCCCCTCCTCGCGGCGCAGAGACTCTCCTCTCGAAGGAGAGGCCTGCTGGGAGGACATGGCTCAGACAGCGAGGCGCTTACGCCCTTTTCTGCGCCGCCGATTGATGATGGCTCGACCCTGTCGGGTCCGCATCCGAAGACGAAAGCCGTGGGTGCGTTTCCGACGGCGATTGTTCGGCTGGTAGGTTCTCTTCACGGTGATGCCGCTTTCTCAGAATCGACTGTTTTCGTTGTGCAGGGAAGCGGCCTTCAGCGCAAGTGGGTAGCCGCCTCGACTCCCCTAACCCTCAAGAACACAATACCTTACTGGATTCCACTGGGCTGGTCAAGGGTGAGGCGGCCGCTCCTTCCGGACAAAAAACAGGGCGGGGGCCCGAGGACCACCCGCCCTGCAAGAATCTCCAACCTGCTCGCCTCGAAGACTACTCGATCTTCTTGTAGCTCACCGAGGTCAGCTTGACGGGTCTGAGGTCCGTCTGCTGGACGGTGATACCGTTCCGTTGGTCATCCCAACCGAGCTCTGGATTCATCACCATCACGCCAGTACCCAGGCGCTTGGTATCCAGGTCCAGTTGGAAGATCGTCAGGGAGTTGTCGGCCTGCTTGGCCCATGAGAAACCCATCGGTTCGCTGGTGGCCAGCATCACCCGGTAGTTGTCGCCCATCTGGAGCGCCCTCGCGTACTGGATGGGTATCCTCTTGCTGCCCCGCATGATCATTCCAAGCGGCTCCATATCGGCGATGGCTTTGCTGGCCTCGGCCGTTCCCTTGTCACGGATCATCGCCTGCATGGCTTCGATCTGCGCGATGGTGACCCAGCCGTCGATGTCGATCCTCATTTGCATCGTCTGGGCACCTCCCGTGGATGCAGACGCCGGGTCCCTGAGTTCGGCCGTTGCCGTGAAGCGATGGAACGGATCCTCGAACCTGGCGAGGTCTTCCTCGCTGCCGATCCTCTTGAGGGTCGACGTCGTCAGAGACAGATCCGCCATCAGCCCCTTCGGGCTGAAGGCAAAGGCATAGACCGGCTTCTTCAATCGATCCGTCGGCACCGAAATTCCACCCTCGGGGGGAGGCCCGAAAATCGTCCAAGGCAGACTGCTCAGCGAACGCCACGACCAGGCCGGCTGACTGGACTCCGGCCGTCAGGCCGAGCGATACCCCTGAGGCGCGCCAGTACTCGACGGTCTTGCCGTCGATCATCAGGGAGCAGACTCCCTTCTCGACGCCGATTCCCAGGCCCACCTTGCCGATCCTCGGGCAGACCAGGATGCCGACGGAGGCGGCGATCACTTCCTCAGAGTTCTTGACGACCTTGCCGAACTCCTTGAGGCCCCGCTCCACTTTCTCGTTGATCGCTTGCGGATTGTACGCAAACCCCGTGCTGACGAAACCAAATACGGCCACCAGCAAGAGGCACAACAATGCTGTGTTTCTGCTTCGCATCTTCCTCTTCCCCTTTCGAATCTGTCTTCTTTTTTGTTGGTTCACTACTGAACTTTTCATCATACTACTCGCGGATCGTCTTGTCACCCCGAGGTTGAGGGGTCCCCGTCGCGGTCCTAGTAGATCGTCTTCCAGTCGTCCTTCATGTCCACCACGATCCATCCGCGATCTTCTGCTTCGTCCAGACCCCTAGAGAGACTGCCGACATGGGAGTCGCGGTCGTATGCCCACTCTCGTTCAGCGTCGGTGTGATGGATCAGGATGCCCAGGCGGGCCCCGTCTCCCGCCGTTGTCCACTCCAACATCTGAAAGTCTCCATCCGAGTTGCCGAACGCGGCGATCGGCCTGCGGCCGATGAACTTGTGGATGCCCACCGGCTTGCCCTCCTTGTCATCGATGAAATCGATTTCCGGCAAACGAACCAGGGCCGGCTCACGGTCACGAACTTCGTACTCCACCTGGATGCTGGAGCCAACGACCTGTTCCGGAGGAATGCCGTAGATCTTCTCGACCCAGGGGCGCATGAACTCGATGCCGCCGCCGGAAACGATAAAGGTCCTGAACCCGTTGAACCGGAGATATTCGAGCACCTCGAGCATCGGTTGAAAGACCAGCTCGGTGTACGGACGCTCGAGCTCAGGGTGGCGGGCGGTGGAGATCCAGTCGCGCACGACCTGTTCGAACTCGACGGTCGTCATCCCTGCATGGCTCGCCATCAGAAGCTCCATCAGGCCTCGCTTTCCCGTGGAGGCGAGGGTCTCCATGTCGCCTTCGAGGGCCGACTTGAAGGGTTGCTTCTCCTTCCACTCCGGATGCTCGGGCCCCATGGCCTTCACCCTGTCCATGGCGAACAGCAACTGGAAGTAGAGGGGCTTTTCCGACCACAACGTGCCATCGTTGTCGAAGGTAGCGAGCCGCTCCGCCGCGGGCACGAAGTCAGGGCTCGCCGGGTCGGTGACCCGGGACACGAAATCGACAATAGCGTCCTTGGCAGCACTGTCGCCCCATGAAGGTAGCGGATCGGCCCCGACAACCGTCGTTGCCTCGGTTCCGTCTTGCACAACCCTCTTGGTCGCGGAGCGCTCACCCGTCGAGCCACCACAACTCGCCAAGATCGTCGCGCTCAGAAACGCCGCGACGAGGTACCAGGATGTATGTGTGTTTCTTCTTCTCATCGTCAACCTCTCCAAGGCCTCTCTTTGCCTATCTGCCCAAAGGCCGATCGGACGGAGTCCGAACGTCTCAATCCTCGGGGTGGCAAGGGGGTAATGGCGGAGAGGGTGGGATTCGAACCCACGGACCGCGTGAACGGTCAACGGTTTTCGAGACCGCCCCATTCGACCACTCTGGCACCTCTCCGTATGTGGACTTCTGCAATTCTCGAGCGTTCGAGCCTCTCCAAGACCTCTCATTGCCTGTCTGCCCAAAGGCCGATCGGACAGAGTCCGAACACCTCAATCCCCAAGCCCTCATAGAACGCCTGGCGGATAGCCGGGCGCCTCGACCCTCGGGGTGGCAGGGGGGTACTGGCGGAGAGGGTGGGATTCGAACCCACGGTAGAGTTGCCCCTACACACGATTTCCAGTCGTGCACCTTCGGCCACTCGGTCACCTCTCCTGAATAGAAACCCGAACTGCTTCGACTTCAAAGAACGTCAACCCTGGCGCAGCTTGCTGAAGAACCGACGAATCTCCTCCGCGCACTCGTCCGAGAGCACCCCCTCGGTGACTTCCAGTCGGTGGTTCAGCCGGGGGTCGGCCACCAGGTTGCCGAGACTACCGCAATAGCCCGCCTTTGGGTCCCTGGTCCCGAAGATCAAACGCTCGACCCTGCTGTTGACCAGCGCCCCAGCACACATCGCGCAGGGCTCCAACGTCACGTATAGGCCGCAACCCGTCAATCGCCAGTTGCCGACCACCTCGGCCGCTTGGCGAATTGCGAGAATCTCTGCATGGGCCAGCGGGTCGCCATCGATCTCGCGACGGTTGTAACCTCGGCCAATGATCTCGCCGGCGCAGACCACCACTGCCCCGACGGGCACCTCTCCCAAAGATGCCGCCTGTCGGGCCTCGGTCAGCGCCTCGCGCATCCATTTCACCTGGTCCATCACAGAAAAGGAGTCTTCGCGCTGTCACCGACCCTGCTCCATGTTACCAGCATCGATCTCTCGATCGACCTCAACCTCGCATGGCCAACCACTCGAGGTTTCATCTTTACATCGCGTCGAGCAGCACGTAGCATGATAGTGGCCAGCGCTTGGCGAAGGGTTCGGGTCCTGTGCACCGATCGGTACCGAACCTCGTCAGGCCCGGAAGGGAGCAGCGATAAGGCACTTCAGGTCGGGTGCCGCAGTCCAACCGGAACCCTTCACCAAGCGCTGGCCTTTTCATTCGATATGGCCTACCAGGTTCTCGCCCGCAAGTGGCGCCCGCAAGATTTCTCCACTGTGGTGGGCCAGGAGCCCATCGTCACGGCGCTACGCAACGCGTTGCAGGACGGTCGGATCGCCCAGGCGTACCTCTTCTCCGGGATTCGCGGCGTTGGTAAGACCAGCGTGGCGCGCGTCCTCGCCAAGGCGCTCAATTGTGAGAATGGGCCAGCCGCCGACCCATGCAACGACTGCAAGACCTGTAGCCAGATCACCTCGGGGTCGGACCTGGATGTGATCGAAGTCGACGCCGCAACCTACTCGAAAGTCGAGCAGGTTCGCGAGCTGACCGAGAGCCTGAAGTACGGCCCGGCCCGCGACCGCTACAAGGTCGTGGTTATCGACGAGATCCACCGCCTCTCGCGCCAGGCCTTCGACGCGCTCCTCAAGATCGTCGAGGAGCCGCCTCCCCACCTTGTCTTCATCTTTGCTACCACCGAGATCGACGCCGTTCCAGCGACGATTCTCTCCCGCTGCCAGGAGTTCCATTTTCGCCGCGTTCGACCGACGACCCTGACGGAACACCTCCGAAAGATGGCGGATGACGAGGGGATCGAAGTGGGAGATGCCGCGCTGCGAATGCTCTCCCGGGCGGGAGAAGGTAGTGTTCGGGACGCCGTGGCGTTGCTCGATCAAATGGCGACCTTCGGCTCGGGAAAGATCGCCGACGAGGAGGCTGCTCGCATCCTGGGAGGCGTGGACTCAGCGGTCCGCCATCAACTCCTCGAGGCGATTCTCCGGGGCCAGAGCTCCAAAGTCTCGGCGCTCGTCAGTGAGATCGAGCAGGAGGGTTGGGATCCGCGACATGTCTACAGCGAGTTCCTCGCCTTCTGTCGGGACGCTCTTCACCTGGCTCTCGACGTTCCCGAAGACGAGCTGGACCTTCCTCAGGAGGAAACCGCGCGGCTCAAGGCGCTGGCCAAGGAAGTCGGGTACGAGAATCTCCTTCGGCTGCTTCACCAATTGCTCAACAGCGAGATAGCCGTCCGGCACAGCGATGCGGGGCTGCTGGCGCTCGAGATCGCCTGGCTGAGGGCGGCCGAGTTGCCCAAGTTGACCCGCATCGAAACCCTGCTCGGAGGCGGCACTCTCCCGGAGCTCCCCGTCTCGTCACCCACTCGGCCGGTTGGGGATACACCTTCTCCGATGCCAGTCGTCTCCGTCCCAGCCGAAAGTGCTCCAAGAGACAGCCCGCGGGAGGCGCAAGCGCCTCCTGCAAGTGACGAACGGACACCAGCGGTCGCGCCTGAATCTGACGAGACGTCCGCAGAGAGAACCGCCTACACCGACAAGGAAGTTGGCGAGTTCCTCTCCCTGGTGAGCCAGAGAAAACAGCCCCTGGCAGCGCACCTCGAGGCGGCGGAGCGGCTCGCCTTTGCCGACGGCGAGTTGGCGATCTACCATCGGCCCGATGACACCTGGCTCTCCAACGCCCTCGCTCGCAAGAGCAACTGCTCGATTCTGGATGAATGCTCGAAATCCGTCTGGGGCGAGCCGGCCCGTTGGCGATTGCGGGAGAGTGGGCCCGCCGACGAACCGGCGATGACCAACGATACCGAACCCGACCCCGTGCTGGCACATCCCACTGTACAGACGGCCCTGGATATCTTCGGGGGCACGGCCCGTGCCTTGGGAAGCGAGGATGGCAAAACCAGTTGAGGAAGATCCCATGAACATACAGAAGCTCATGAAGCAGGCCCAGCAGATGCAGGAGAAGCTCCAGGAAGAGCAGGGAGCGTTGACGGTCGAGGCCAGCGTCGGAGGAGGGATGGTGACGGTGACGATGAACGGTCACAAACAACTCGTCGGCGCCCAGATCGATCCGGAAGTGCTCGACCCGGAGGACCCCGGCATGCTGCAGGACCTCCTGGTGGCTGCAGTCAACGAGGCCGGTCGCAAGGTGGACGAAGAGCTCCAGCAGAAACTCGGCGGCATGGCGGGCGGCATGGGCGGCCTCTTCTAGGAGGAAGGCCCAGTCGATGCCAGGTCCTCTGTCGCGGCTCATAGGAGAGCTCTCTCGCCTGCCCGGGATCGGGCCAAAGACCGCCACTCGTCTGGCGCATCACCTCCTGAAGGTCTCCGGCGCCGACGCCAAGGTCCTGGCGGAATCGATCCTCGAAGTCAAAGAGAAGCTCTTTCACTGCTCCCAATGCAACGCCATTACCGACATCGACCCCTGCACCATCTGCACGGATGAGAATCGGGACGCGAAGCGAATCTGCGTGGTGGAAGAGCCGTTCAACATCCAGCCTATCGAGCGCACTCGTGAGTTCCACGGCCGCTATCACGTCCTCATGGGTGCCCTCTCGCCGCAGCGTGGGATCGGCCCGGACCAACTTCGCATCTCCGGGCTCCTCGAGCGCCTGGACGGCATCGACGAAGTCATTCTGGCCACCAACCCGGATGTCGAGGGAGAAGCCACGGCCCTCTACCTCGCCCGCCTCCTCAAGCCTCGCAACGTCGAGGTGACGCGACTCGCCTTCGGGATGCCGGTAGGTGGCGACATCGAGTACACCGACGAGGTCACGCTCGCTCGCTCGCTCACTGGCAGGCGAGCGATCTGATCGGCACTACCTCCCCCATGTCCCGCCTGCCCTCCGGCGACCTGCTTCCCAAGATCGAAACGTCTCCTCCGGGACCCAGGGCGCGGCAACTATGTCGAGACTTGAGCGACTACGAGGCGCCGGGCATCAATACCCTTGGCCTGGGTGAAAACACCCTGGTCTGGGAGGAGGCTCTGGGCTCCAATGTGCTCGACGTGGATGGCAACCGATACCTCGACCTGACAGCCGGGTTCGGAGTCGCAGCGGTGGGCCATCGACACCCCCTTGTCGTATCCGCGATTCGCCGGCAGGCCTCGAGGCTCGTTCACGGACTCGGCGACGTACACGCACATCCCTCTCGCGTGGAGTTGGCGCGCGCGCTCTGCCGGCGAGTTCCGGTAGACGACCCGCGTGTCTATTTCGCGGCCTCCGGGTCCGACGCTGTAGAGATCGCCCTCAAGACTGCGTACCTCGCGACGGGCAGGCCGGGGATTCTGGCCTTCGATCCGGCATACCACGGACTGACTCTGGGCTCTCTCCAGGTCACGTCGCGCCCGGAGTTCCGAGAACCTTTCCTGCCTCTGTTCCACTCCTGGGTCAGGCGCCTGCCCTTCGGCTGCTCGAGCGAGAGGATCGCAGAGGTCTTGGCGAGTGATCCCGACATCGGTGGCGTGCTAGTCGAGCCCATGGTCGGGCGCGAAGGCCTCATCCCGGCTCCGGTCGGCTGGCTTCGAGAGATCTCCGACCTCTGTCGGCGCCATGCTGTCGCACTGATCGCCGATGAGATCTTCACCGGCTTCGGGCGCACCGGTACCTGGTTCGCGGTGGAGGCAGATGGGGTGCAGCCCGACCTGCTCTGTTGCGGCAAGGCTTTAGCCGGCGGGCTTCCCATTGGCGCGGTCCTGGGACGCCGCGGGTTGATGGATGCCTGGAGGGGGAGCCACGAGGCCCTTCACACCGCCACCTTCATCGCCAATCCCCTGTCCTGTGCCGCCGCGTTGGCAGTGCTGGAGACTCTCGAACGACAGAACCTGCCCGAGAGGGCCGCAAACCTGGGTCGGGTCATCGCCGCGAGAACCGATAGCTGGTCGGAGCGCTTCGGGTCTGTCGTCGAGGTCCGGGGGTTGGGCCTGGCCTGGGGAATCGATTTGGCTTCTCCCGACGCCGCTAACGCCCTTCTCGACCAGATGCTGCACGATGGAATTGTCGCCCTGGCCGGAGGGCCCGAAGGGCGTGTGGTCCAGATCTGCCCTCCCCTCGTGATCACGGATCGCCAGATTGCTTTCGCGCTGGATGCCATCGAGGCTCGCTTGCGGCAGAACTAGGGCCGGTCGTCGCTTTCATGAAGCTGGTCATACAAAGAGTCCTGGGGACGGTCGCGATCGCCGGGGGGCTGTACCTCTTCTACGCGGCTTGCTGGGTTTTCTCGACGGTTGTGTGGTCACGGTCGAAGACCTGGGATTGGTCGGTTCGTAGCAGCAGCATGATTCTGAATCACCAATGGCGAGGCAACGAGATCTACCTGCTTGTCCTTCTGTATCTCGTAGTGGGCTCGGCTCTAGTGGGGGCTGGCCTCCTTGGCTGGAGGGGGTCCCGGCGGCATGCTCATAAGAAGACCTCGCCTTGATTCTCTCTTGGGGGACCGATGCGCAACGATCTCGAATCTCGAATTGAGTCGCTTGAAAAGCGAACCCGTCTTCTTCTCGGTGCACTGCTTGTCACGCTCAGCCTCGCGCTGCTCGGCGCAGCCCCCTCCGCGGATCCCGAGGACGGGACTGTCCGAGCCGCCCGCTTCGAACTGATGGATGCCGAGGGTCGCGTCCGGGGCGAGCTCTCCTTTCGTGAAGGCGCTCCGGCCTTCTCCTTGCTGGATGAAGCAGGGCAGGACCGCTTGTCGCTCAATCACGATGCCGGGGGAACCGCCCTCTTCATCCGTGATGAGGCAGGCGTCATTCGGCTCGGGGCTGCGCACTTCGCGCATGGCGGCGGCGGCTTCGCCCTCCACGGACCGGACTCGAAGGGTGCCGCGGTTCTCTACTACGATGACTCGGGAAGTCTCAGTTTCTACGACCCCGACGGCAACAGCACCCTCCGCCTTCCAGAGGGGAGCGATTAATTGATCCCCGATGCGAACCAGGCGAGCTAGAATCGACGAGTCGATGTCTCAAGAACGAAGTTTCAAACTGGCCTTCATCGGCAGCCACGGAGTCGGCAAGACCACCCTGTGCTACGGCCTCGCCGCCCGCCTGAAGGCGCGCGACATCCACCTCGAAATGGTCCGGGAGGTGGCGCGTCGATGCCCGCTACCCATCAACCAGGAGACGAACCTGGCTGCTCAATCCTGGATCCTCCATACGCAGATCGCGGAAGAGTTGGCTGCTCAGTCCGAGTATGACGCCGTACTCTGCGACCGCAGCGCGCTCGACAACTACGTCTACCTACTCTTGGCGGCCGGGCCACAGCTTTCCCTCGCAGGATTGGTGGACAGGTGGATGACCTCGTACGACCTGCTTCTCCATGTGCCGATCGTGGAGGCTCCCAGCGCCGACGGTCTGCGGGCCACCGACCCGACCTTCCAGACCGCCGTGGAAGACCGCCTGAGAGTGGAGATCGAGCGCCGCGGTCTAAGTGTCCACGAACTCTGTTCTACAGAGCGCGACAGTTGGCTGGACTCGGCAGAGCAACTAGTCAACGACACCCTCCGCCCGCCCCAACTCCAACTGCTCTGAGCGGAGGGCGGTTCGTGTGGCCTCGTGGTTGCTACCGGTTGCTGGGTCAAGGGTTGAATACCGGGGGGCACATGGCGCGCGCGGGTTAAGATGGGGGCCGTCTTGAGCCTTGCCAGAAAACTCCGACATTGCGAGATTCTTGCGCCGTTCGACGACGCTCTCCTTGCGCGCTTGGCCTCCTGTGGGATCCTTCAGCGATACCAGGCCAACGACGAGATCTTCAGCCAGGGCAGCCCGGCCGAGGCTCTCTACGCCATCGTCAAGGGAGCTGTTCGCCTACAGCGCAAAACCCAGCTTGGGCCGTTCATGCTGGCGACGCTAGACCGCGGCGATCTCTTCGGTGAGCGGTTCCTGCTCGAGCCGGCGGAGCGCAACCTGAGTGCGGTCGCCGAGACGCGCGTCGAATTGGTGGCTCTCGACCTGGCGCGGCTTCGAGAGGCTGCCGCACTACAACCGTCGTTCGAGATGGCCCTTTCATGGACACTATGGAAGGCGCTCTCCCTGAAGCTACGCGCCTCGAACCAGAAGCTGACCGAGTTCTTTGCCTCGAACAATGCTCTGGGCGACGAAGACGGCCCCGCCACCGCCAGTGCTCCTCAACAGGGAGGCTTCCGGGTCGACATGGCGGCCAAGCGCGACCTCTTCGACGAACAGCGGTTGACTCCGATGGAGATCAACTTCCTGGCCTCCCTGTCGCGCGAGGAGAGCTACGGGGCGACCGAAACGATCTTTCGTGAAGGTGAGCCCGGTGAGGTCATGTATGTCGTGCTCGACGGCACGGTCCTCATCAGCAAATTCATTCCGGGAGGGGGAGAAGAGGGGTTGGCGTTCCTGGGGAGAGGTGAGTATTTCGGTGAGATGGCGGTCTTGGATCACCTGCCCCGTTCCGCCACTGCCAGTGCTCACAGTTCCGGCGCCGTGGTCCTCGCCATCGCTCGCAATGTCGCGGAAGGCCTTCTCGGTATCCAGAAAACCTCCTCCACCCGACTGCTGAGACTGCTCTGCTCCATGGCTTCTCAGCGGCTTCTGGAGAGCGACGACAAACTGGTTGGGTGGTTTCTATTGTCGGCCGGTCACAACGCCTAGCTGTCGAGTAGCTTCACGATCTTGCCAACCAGACCGGTTACCGGCACCCCGACCAGTTCCGCGCGGGAGAACCAGCCCGCCTCCGGCCCCTCTGCCACCTCGTTGTCAGAGCTCAACTTCGCTTCGACCACCTCGATCTGAAACGATCGATTGGTGACGCTGTGGCGGACTCGGCCTCTCGGAGACCCGACTTCCCAGCGCCCTCCGTACCTCCGCCTCAGAGACTCTTCCGGAGCTTCTTCAGACCCCGCGTCTATCCAGGGAAGCTCCCAGAGGCCTGCCAGGCGTGCGCTGTCCCCGGGGCGCCGGAACAAAAGTAATCGACCCGCGTTCTCGACCACCGCTACTTGCCGACGATGAGGTAGCACCGGCGCCCTGCGGCGCGCGACTGGAAATTGATTCGGCTCACCCGAAGCCGCTGCAAGACAGTCGCATTCGAGTGGACAACTCGAGCATCTTGGCCGGCGAGGACGGCAGATCGTAGCGCCAAGCTCCATCATCGCCTGATTGCTATCACCGGGCCGATCGGGATCCAGGAGCTGCCGAGCCTTGGCTTCGATCGCTAGCAATCCGACCCTCTTCTTCGGATCCTCCTTCAGGGCGAGGAGCCTGCTCGCGACACGCATCACGTTGCCATCGATGGCGGGCTCTCGCACCGCCAGCACAATGCTGGCAATGGCCGCGGCGGTATAGCGCCCAACCCCTGGCAACCGAAGCCAGCCCTCGACCGTGGTCGGAAACTCCCCTCCTTCCTCGATGACTTGCCTCGCCGCGGCGTGTAGGCGCCGCGCCCGTTGGTAGTACCCCAACCCGGACCAATTGCTCAGAACAGCTTCTACCTCGGCCGTGGCAAGGGCCTCTACCGACGGAAATGTCCTGATGAATCTCTCGAAGTAGGGTCGTGCTGTTTCCACCCTGGTCTGTTGCAGCATGATCTCGGAAACCCAAACTGGATATGGGTCCCGTGACCGACGCCACGGCAGAGCTCTTTGCTGCCCATCGAACCACGCAAGCAGCCTTCGCCGCTGCTCGAGTTGCTCTCTGCCTTTCCGATCCGCCATCTTCGACACCAATCTCCAAGGCCCGTCTGCCAAAATTGCCGCACTGCGCCATTCTGGCGGTCGCAAAGCGGCCAGGAGGACCGATTCTACTGGTCTGCCCCGAGCGTGCCCTCTGGGAAAAGGGCTTGCGGGGGAGGTCTCGAAGTTGGTGGGTGTTTGTGGTGTTACCCCTGTCAGTTTAGGGGAATTTGGCAGGCTTGTTTGGTATGTGTCGCACTCTTGCGAATTCGACAATAAGGGGTGGGAATGTTCATGAAGGGAAACCTCCCCGTAAGCCTTGTGACGATATTCACAAGCAAGTGTCGTGCCCACTTTCCCAAGGCGCGCCACAGAGAAGTGAATCTGGACTTCTTGCACTGTTTCTGGGACAGTTTGGGCCGCAGGTATCATGAAGAAGCTCCTGATCATCTTTCTTCTGCTGCTCACCTTGGCCATTCTGGTCGCAGTGGTGGGAATTCTCGTGTCGCGGGGCGGCGCCGCATTACCCGGGGAGAAGATCCTCACCCTGACGTTGGACCGGCCGGTTCACGACTATCAGGAAACTCCCTCCCTCTTCTGGATTCGTCGTGGCTCACCCCAGAGCATGGCGGATATCTGGGCCGGACTGGCCCGCGCACGCAACGACCCACAGATAGTGGGCCTCTCTGTCTACCTGAGGAACGCCCGCTTCGGGTTCGGAAAAGCCCAAGAACTACGTTACTTGCTGGAGAGTTTTCAGGGATCCGAACGGTTCGTGAATTGCTTCTTGGAGACTGCCGGTGAGGGCACGAACGGTACTCTGGCCTACTTTCTGGTCAGCGCATGCGACCACATCACCCTGGCACCCCTCGGCGAAATAAACCTGGTAGGGCTGTTCTCCGATGCTTACTTTCTCAAGGGTACTCTCGACAAGTTGAAGATCGAGACCGACCTCTCCCATGCCGGTCAATACAAGAGCGCTGCCGAGCAATTCACCAACACTGCACACTCACCCGCCGCTGAGGAAGCTCTTTCAAGTGTGCTGGATGATCTGTTTGATCAGATCGTCACCGCTATCGCCGAAGACCGTGATCTGACGGTGGAGGCCGTTCGCAACCTCATCGACAGGGCACCGTTGACTGCGGACGAGGCCCTGCAAGAAGGCCTCGTAGACAGCCTTGGCTACCCAGATGAATACGAGGAGAGCCTCTCGGAGCTTTCCTCCGAAGAGCCCCGACTGGTAGCGCTCTCCGACTATGCACCGCCAGGCAGAACCCTGGCCGCAAGCAGAGTCGCTGTGGTCTTCACACAGGGCACCATCGTGCGTGGCTCGAATGGTACTGATCCATGGTCACAGCAGCGCTTTGCTGGGTCCGAAACCCTCGGGGCGATCCTCCGCGAGTTGGCCGACGATCCTGGTGTACCCGCCGTGATCCTTCGGGTCGACAGTCCGGGCGGTTCCGCCCTGGCTTCGGACCTGATGCTTCGTGAGGTCATCCGCCTCGCCGAGCGTAAGCCACTCATCGTATCCATGTCCGACGTCGCCGCGTCCGGTGGCTACTACATCGCCAGTATGGCAACCGGGATCGTGGCCGAGCCCACGACGATCACCGGCTCGATCGGGGTCGTCGGTGGAAAGTTCGTCTTGCGGCGCTTTCAGGAGGATCTCCTGGGCATCACCCACGACACGCTCGCACGGGGCACCAACGCCGACTTTTTCTCCTCCTTGGATCATTTCTCACCCGAGCAGGCGCAACACTACGAGCGGCTCATGGGGCGTATCTACGACGCCTTTGTGGGACATGTAGCCGAGGGTCGAGAAATGACTAGCGCAGCCGTAGAGGCCGTGGCGCAAGGTCGGATCTGGACGGGGAGACAGGCTCTCGAAAACGGCCTTGTCGATCAGTTGGGCGGGCTCGAGGTGGCGCTGGATCTGGCACGCCAGCAAGCCGGTCTCGAAACGGGAGAGTCGATCGCGATCGACTTCTATCCTCGGCCTCCCTCCTTGATGGACTTTCTGAGCCAGAACCTCGAGCCTTTCCTTGGTCGGCCTACTGCCGAAAGCCTCCTTCTGCAATCCCTGCCCTCGGCTCCGATGCCCCTGGAGCTGCCGCCAGAGCTCCTGGAATCCCTGGTTGATTTCGACTGAAAAGCCTCGCCCGGCCCACTTGCCCGAGATTCCTGCTGTGCTATCATGCGGCGCGCTTCGACAAGTATTCTCGGGCGTTTCCAGTAAGTGCGATCCGCAGTTTTTCCACAGGTTGTGGAAAAGTGGATCGTGAGATCTCCGAGGTTTTCAATCATGGCGCCTTCTGTCTGGCAGCGTCTTCAATCAAAACTACAAGAAGAGCTCGACCCAGAGGAGTTTTCCACTTGGTTTGCGCCCTTGCAGGTGCACTCCGAGAAGGAGAGCTCTCTCGAGTTGGTCGCGCCGAATAGACGCTTTCTCCTAGCGCTGGAGGAGAGCTACAGAGCGATCATCGAGCAGGCTGTCTCGAGCCTCGAGGGGCCGGCCTATCGGGTTCTATTCACCGTTCGTGAAGGCGATTCGGCCACGACTGATATCGCGAGCTCGCAGTTCAACCCCAGGTACGAGTTTCAGTCGTTTGTGGTGGGCAACTCCAATCAATTCGCCCACGCGGCGGCTCGCGCCATTGCCGAGAACCCGGCTCGGAGCTACAACCCCCTGTTCCTCTACGGTGGTGTCGGGCTGGGCAAGACCCACCTGCTACATGCCATCGGGCACACGATTCAACGAAAGCACCCCAAACTGCAGGTGATGTACCTGCCGGCCGAGCAATTCGTCAACGAGCTCATCAGCTCCCTGCGTTTCAACCGGATGCCCGATTTCCGGGAGCGCTACCGGAATATCGACGTCTTCATGGTGGACGATATCCAGTTCCTGGCCAATAAAGAGCGTACGCAAGAAGAGTTCTTCCACACCTTCAACACCCTCTATTCGAGCCAGAGCCAGATCGTTCTGTCCTCCGATTCTTCACCACGCAATATCCCCGCTTTGGAGGAGCGCCTCAGGAGTCGGTTCGAATGGGGCCTGATTGCCGATATCCAGCCACCGGATCTGGAGACCAAGGTGGCCATTCTCAGACGCAAGGCCGACCAAGAGGGGATCGCCCTTTCCGATGACGTCGCACTGTTCATCGCCCGCCAGGTGAAATCCAACATCCGGGAGCTCGAGGGGATGCTCAACAGGGTCGTCGCCTTCTCCTCGCTGACCGGCAAGCCCCTTTCCCTGGATCTTGTAAAGGAAACCCTCAAAGACATCCTTCCAGCCGACTATCAGCGAGTCCTCGCACCCGAGATCATCAAATTCGTAGCCCGTCACTATGGTCTCAAGGTGAGCGAGATCAAGAGTCGCAACAACACCAAGCAGATTGCCTTTCCCAGGCAGGTGGCCATGTACCTTTGCAAACAGCTCACCGATCTGTCCTTCCCGGATATCGGCAAGCACTTCAACAACAAACACCATTCCACGGTGATGTACTCCGTGGACAAGATCGAGAAGCTCCGCGCCGAGGACTCGGACCTTGATCGCACGCTGCATAGCATCGCCCAGCACTTCTCCTGACCCTTTGCTGGTCTGTTGACAAACTGTGGCCTGATCTGCGGACGCTCTGTGGAAAGCTCTCGGGGCGGGTACCTTTTCCGCATCTTCCACAGTCGGTTCACAGCCATGATCCGCTACCTGATGAGGCTTGTAAAGCACTTGAATATGAAGTATTTGCGAGAGTTTTCCTAGCTTTCCACCGCCTCTACTACTACTACCTCTATGATATATTCACCTTCCTTTCTTAATCGGAGAAGAGCCCATGGAAATCCGCGTAAAGCGTTCTGAGTTCTTGAATGAGCTTGCACCCATGCAGGGAATCGTCGAGCGGCGAACGACGATACCGGTGCTCTCTCACATCCTGCTACGCGGTGAGGCTGACCAACTGCACCTCGCTGCTACGGACCTGGATGTCTCCCTGACCACGAGTTGTCCGGCCGACGTGGAAGGTGCTGGCGGAATCGCGGTACAGGCGAGGAAGTTCCTCGAGATCATCCGGGCCGTAGTGGGGGAGGAAGTGCGGTTGGTTCTAGAGGACGAGCAGCGACTCATCATCGTTGCCGGCAAGTCGCGCTTTAAGATCAACGGGCTTTCACCGGCGGATTTTCCGACACTTCCCGATGTCGGCGACCATGAAGGAACCGAGATTCCGTTCGCCCAACTCAAGGCTATGATCGGTAAGGTCATCTTCGCGGTTTCCATTGAAGAGTCGCGGTTTCAACTCAATGGAGCGCTATTCAAGCTCAAAGACGACTCTCTCGAGATGGTGGCAACCGATGGGCACCGTCTGGCTCTGGTGGAAAACGAGCTGAAGGGCGCCAAGGCCGAGGACGGAGTACTCGTGCCACGGAAGGCTCTCCAAGAGCTCCTGCGCTTTGAAGGTGAAGACAAGGTCTCGTTTCGCAAGGGCGAGCACCATCTGTCGTTTCGGTTGGGTCGAAGGGAGTTGATCTGCCGCATTCTGGAAGGTACCTTTCCCGACTACGACAGGGTCATAGCCAAGGACAACGATAAGAAGGCGATCTTCGAGCGCAAGAACCTCTCCGCTGCGATTCAGCGGGTGGCGCTGCTGACCGGCGATCGAGCGCGAGCCGTGAGCCTCCAGTTCGACGCCGAGAGGCTGGTGATATCGGCGGCCAATCCCGATCTCGGCGAGGCGGCGGAAGAGGTGACTTGCGAGCACGGTGGAGACGAGCTGCGCCTGGGAGTCAATCCTGACTACATGGGACAATTCCTTTCGGCACTGGAAACGGACAAGGTCATGCTCGAGATGAAAGACGAGAACACCCAGTGCATCGGTGTACCGGTTGACGGACAGGATCGACGCTACCTGTGTGTCATCATGCCCATGAGGATCTAGTCGTCTCCGAATCTCCCCGTTAGAGGAGCGCCCCGTCCTCCGTCCCTGACCGAAATCGACAGAGTCAGAGATCGACGCCGTTTGATCACACTCCTTTCCAGCTACTCATTTCGCAATCTCAAGGACATCGAGTGGCGACCCGGTCCTGGTTGCCACCTGATTCTCGGTCCCAATGGGTCTGGTAAGTCCAGTCTCCTGGAAGCGGTGTATCTACTGGCCACGACCCGTAGTTTCCGCACATCCCAGCCAAGCGATTGTGTACGACATGGAGAAAGTGAGTTCCGCCTATCGGGGGAGGTGGATAGCGGTGTGAGAAGTCGACTGGAGGTGGGCTGGGTGTCCGGAGGAAGGCACCGCCGCCTGAACGACAGGACGGCTCCCCTGGTCGATCATCTTCGAGTCTTGCCGGTAGTGGCCTGGACCGATGCCGATCGAGAGCTCCTGACCGGCCCACCGGCTCTCAGGCGGCGTTTTGTCGATCAGGGGATCGTTGCCGAGAAGCCATCCACCCTCGAGACCCTGGCCCGATACCGACAGGCGCTCGCCGGCAAGAGGATCCTCCTGGTGGAGCGGCGAAAGGAGATCGGTCCCTGGAACGAGGTTCTAGCAGGCGCGGCAAGCGAGATCATGAAGCTCCGTCGCGACTACATAGAGAGGGTTTCGACAGAGTTCGCGGCGGCCGTCTCGTTGAGCGGACTCTCTTTGCCGCCGGTGGAGCTTCGGTATAGACCCTCGATTGAAAGCGAGGACCTCTCGCAGGAGGTCGTACTCGACACGATCGAGAGCTTCGAGCGTCGTGAGCGACACAAGGGCAGACCATTGGTGGGTCCCCACCTCGACGACGTCGAGGTGCTGTTCGATGGTCGGGGTATTCGGCGTGTCGGCTCCGCCGGCGAGAGAAAGGTCCTGGGACTGCTTCTCGCCGCGGCTCGAGGGCAGCTTCTCGGTGCTGCCGAGAGAGATCCGATCTATCTGCTGGACGATGCGGACACCGAGCTCGACACAGGCCGTTTGGAGGCGGTGTTTGGGGTGTTCATGACGGCCAAACAGCTGCTGGTCAGCTCCAATCGAGCCGAGGTCTGGGGGATGGCCGATAAGGCGATCCGATGGCGACTGGAGGAGGGTGGTATGGGCCCTGGATGAATATCTATCTTTCGCCTGTAAGTTATTGAAAAATAAGGCACTTAAAGTTTGCCTTTTAGGTGATTTCCGTGATAGAGTCAACGGTGATTTCGAGGGCCGTGATCTACCGGCCGGAATCGATCCTGAACAGGGACTCGACGTGACGCTCGGACATGTCCGGTGAGGTGCCGGAACGGAGGCCTTGAAGGCCCTTCAGAGACGAATCGGCGTCACGAAGACAAGACAGGAGACGAGAGACTTGAGCACCGCGGAACCGAAATACACCGCTGAGAACATCAAGGTCCTCAAAGGACTGGACGCGGTACGAAAACGTCCCGGCATGTACATCGGGGACACCGACGACGGCTCGGGCCTGCACCATATGGTGTTCGAGTTGGTGGACAACTCCATCGACGAAGCGCAGGCCGGATACAGCACCAGGGTGAATGTAACCATCCACAACGACAACTCGGTCACCGTCGAAGACGACGGGCGCGGCATACCGGTCGATATGCACAAGGGTGAAGGTCGTTCTGCCGCAGAGGTCATCATGACGGAGCTTCACTCGGGCGGCAAGTTCGACCACAACTCCTACAAGGTCTCCGGTGGGCTGCACGGTGTAGGAGTGTCCGTCGTCAACGCCCTTTCCGAAAGCCTGGAGCTCGAGATCAAACGGGACGGCGACGTCTGGTACCAGACTTACCGTCGAGGCATTCCCGACGAGCCGATCAAGACGATCGGAAACACCAAGAGGAACGGCACGAAGGTTCGGTTCATCCCTGATTCGAAGATCTTCTCGGAGAAGGATTTCCACTACGAGACGCTCGCCCAGCGGCTCAGGGAGTTGGCTTTTCTCAATAAGGGCGTGCGGATCTTGCTCGAGGATGAGAGAAGTGGAAAGAAGGACGATTTCTCTTACGCCGGAGGGATCCGCAGCTTCGTCGAGCATCTCGCCAGGAACAAAGCCCCTCTCCACAAAAAGCCCATTCATCTCGAAGATGTTCGCGACACCGGCACTGGCGAAGAAGTGGCCGAGATCGCAATGCAGTGGAACGACGGCTACCAGGAACAGGTCTTCTGTTTCGCCAATACCATCAACAATCGCGATGGTGGAGCTCACCTGGTGGGCTTCAGGTCGGCGCTGACGAGAACCGTCAATGCTTACGCAAACTCAGCCGGCCTGCTGAAGAATTTGAAAGAGAACCTGACCGGCGACGACATCCGAGAGGGCTTGACCGCCGTTGTCTCGGTGAAGATCCAGGATCCGAAGTTCTCCAGTCAAACCAAGGATAAATTGGTCTCCTCCGAGGTCAAGGGGTGGATCGAACAGGTCGTCAATGAGCGTCTAGGGTCCTTTCTGGAAGAGAACCCCAAAATCGCGAAGAAGATCATCCTCAAATCAGTCGACGCCGCCAGGGCTCGAGAAGCGGCCCGCAAAGCTCGCGAGCTCACCCGCCGCAAAGGTGCGTTGGACGCCTCCAACCTGCCCGGTAAGTTGGCCGACTGCAGCGAGCGCAGCCCCGAGTTCGCGGAGTTGTTCCTGGTCGAGGGCGAATCGGCCGGCGGTACTGCAAAACAGGGTCGGGAGCGGCGGTTCCAGGCAGTGCTGCCACTCAAGGGCAAGATCCTCAACGTCGAGAAGGCGCGCTTCGACAAGATGCTCACCTCTGAAGAGATCAAGACGTTGATCTCGGCACTGGGCACAGGAATCGGCCGAGAGGATTTCGACATCAGCAAGCTCAGGTACCACAAGCTAATCATCATGTGCGACGCCGATGTCGATGGCAGTCACATCCGAACGCTGATCTTGACGTTCTTCTTCCGCCAGATGCAGGAGATCATCGAACGGGGCTATCTCTATGTCGCTCAGCCACCGCTTTTCAAGGTCGCGGAAGGCAGAAAGACGGAGACCTATCTCAAAGACGAGAGCGAATACCAGAAGTTCATGGTCGAACGCATCCAAGGCTCTTGGAAGCTGGGTATCGAGGTCGACGGGGAAGAGAAGAGTCTGAGCGGCAGCCGCCTGGCGACATTTCTGGAACAGGTCGAGAGCTTTCGGAATGAGATGGAAAGGCTGGTATCCCGTGGCTATCCCGAAGATGCACTGCGCGTAGCGCTGCTGAACGGCTTGAAAGACAAGAAAGCGCTGTCCGACAAGACCAGGCTGGCCGAGATCGCTCACATCATCGAAGCCTCGGGTTTTCATAGCGTCGAGGTTGGCGAGGATGAGGAGCACGGCACAGGTTTCATCCGATTCGTCAGTCGCCGGGACGGGGTGGAGAGAGCGGTCAAGCTCGATTGGGATCTCGTTACCACGGCCGAGTACCGGGCCATGGCGCGGAACCGCCAGGGTATGGAAGCACTCATGACGACGAGGTTCGTGTTGCACAAAGACGACGAGACGATCGAGGTTGCGACCCTGAACGAAGCTCTCGAGACTCTTTACGAGGGAGCTAGGAAGGGACTGTCCATTCAGCGCTACAAAGGCCTCGGAGAGATGAACGCGGAGCAACTCTGGGAAACAACCATGGACCCCGAGAAGCGCCGCCTGCTGCAGGTGAGGATCGAAGATCACGTAGGAGCCGACGACCTGTTCAGCGTGTTGATGGGAGATCAGGTGGCACCGCGACGGGAATTCATCGAGCAGAACGCTCTCAACGTGAAGAATCTGGACATTTAGATGACTGAAAACGACCGCGTCTTACCCTTCGACAACTCCTCTCCGGTGGATATCGAGGACGAGCTGAAGCGAAGCTACATCGACTACGCGATGAGCGTCATCGTCGGCCGCGCCTTGCCCGATGTGCGAGATGGTATGAAGCCGGTCCATCGACGGGTCTTGTACGGCATGTTCGAGAGCGGCAACACCGCCACCAAGCCGTACAAGAAATCAGCCCGCATCGTCGGTGAGGTCATGGGTAAGTACCACCCTCATGGCGACGCGGCGATCTACGACACCGTGGTACGGATGGCCCAGGATTTCTCGATGCGTCACCCGCTGGTGGATGGGCAGGGCAACTTCGGCTCGGTCGACGGTGACAGCGCCGCGGCCATGCGCTACACCGAGGTGCGCATGACCAAGCTCGCCGAGGAGTTGCTGAAGGAGGATATCGAGAAGGAGACCGTCGACTGGGTGGAGAACTATGACGGCTCACTGAAAGAGCCGGTGGTGCTGCCTGCCAGATTCCCGAATCTTCTGGTCAACGGAGCGACCGGAATCGCGGTCGGGATGGCAACCAATATACCGCCACACAATCTCGGAGAGATCATCGACGGCCTCATCTTGTTGATCGACCGTCCAGAGACGACGATCAGGGAATTGATGCAGGTCATTCCCGGGCCTGACTTTCCGACCCGCGGGTTCATCCATGGTGTGGACGGAATCCACAACGCCTACCACACGGGACGAGGCGGCATTCAAATGCGGGCTCGTGCATCGATCGAGACCCACGCCAGGACCGACAGGCAGGCGATCATCGTCAATGAGATTCCTTACCAGGTCAACAAGTCGAAGCTGCTGGAGAACATCGCCGGCTTGGTACGGGACAAGCGTCTCGAAGGGATCCGCGACTTGAGAGACGAATCGAGCCGACACGGCATCCGAATCGTCCTCGAGGTCAAGCGGGGCGAAATACCGGAGGTCATTCTCAATCAGCTTTACAAGATGACTCAGATGCAGACCACCTTCGGCATCAACATGCTGGCGATCGTTGACAACCAGCCGAAGGTCCTCAACTTGAAGGAGATGCTCGCCCACTTCATCGACCATCGGAAGACCGTGGTGGTGCGACGCACCCGCTTCGATTTGAGGAAAGCCGAGGAGCGGGCCCACATCCTGGAGGGAATCCTCAAGGCGCTCGATCACCTCGACGAGGTGATTACGACGATTCGGGCCAGCCAAACGCCCAAGGAAGCACGGACCCGCCTGATGGAGTCGTTCGCGCTCAGTGAGGTTCAAGCCCAGGCGATTCTGGAAATGCGCCTTCAGAAGCTCACTGGCCTGGAGCGCGAGAAGGTGGTGGAGGAATACAAGGAGCTCATGGCGTTGATCGAGCGGCTGCGAGCACTCCTAGCTTCGGATCACCTGATACTTCAGGAGATTCGCGGGGAGCTCGAGGCGATTCGGAAGTCCTACGGCGACCCACGGCGCACCGAGATCATTCCAGAGACCGGAGACATCACCATCGAGGACATGATCGCCGACGAAGACATGGTGATCACGGTTACCAAGACGGGCTACGTCAAGC
>CAMYLC010000064.1:0-11785 GCA_947259195.1 Thermoanaerobaculia bacterium
TGAAGACTAGCGCATCCTCATCGAGGCTGTCTCTGACCTGAGGCCCCTTGCCCGTGCAAACCAGGCCGACACGAAGTCCAGCTGCCCGGCCCGCCGCGAGATCGCGAAGGTCGTCGCCGATGACGATCGTTTCCTCCGCTGGGATGCCGCTCTTCTCGACAGCCTGCCGAATGAGACCCGGGCCTGGCTTCCGACAGTCGCACCCTGCGTCTGGCGCGTGGGGACAAACGAAGATCCCCACCAGATCGACACCAAGCGCTGACAGCTCGCGACTCAGCCATTCATGGATTGCATCGACAGCCTGGCCCGAAACGTCTCCACGCCCAATTCCGGACTGATTCGTAGCCACCGAGACTCTAGTCCCGTGAGTGGACCAGATAGCCAGGCCGTCGATGGCGCCCAGTTCCCATTTCCACTGCCCTGGATTCGCCAGCCAGCCGCTTTCCAGCTCCCGATTCAAGACTCCATCTCTATCCAGGATGACATGCCGGATAGGAGCCCGCGAGGCCTCGATCGGCGAGACTCCGTTCATACCTCGCCTTCATCCGTG
This sequence comes from Thermoanaerobaculia bacterium, assembly GCA_947259195.1. Lineage (GTDB taxonomy): Bacteria > Acidobacteriota > Thermoanaerobaculia > Multivoradales > JAHEKO01 > JAUVRX01. Next base: position 551 of record CAMYLC010000064.1, read on the forward strand.
CGCCACGTGAGGTACTCCCGGACCCCTTCCTCCAACGTTACGAACTCCTGGGAATAGCCGCAACCTCGCAACAGCGAGAGGTCCGCTTCTGTGTAGCTCTGGTAGTGGCCACGCAACGAGTCGGGAAAGGGTATGTACTCGATCTCCCCGTGACCCCGAGTGCGGATGACCTGGCTGGCGACTTCGTTGAAGGTCCGGCTCCGACCCGTGCCACAGTTGAAGATGCCCGACTTCTCCGGGTTCGAAGAGAACCAGAGCGCGACATGCACGACGTCCTTGACATAGATGAAGTCCCGTCGCTGCTCGCCGGCCTCGTACCCACGAGTCGGACCGAACAGGCGAACCTTGTCACCCCGGCTCAATTGATCGTCGAGCTGCAGGACGATGCTGGCCATGGGACCCTTGTGGGCCTCTCTTGGGCCAAAGACATTGAAGTACCTGAGCCCCACGACCTGGCTTTCAACAACGGGAAGCAAACGCAGGACGAGGGAATCGAACAGGGCCTTCGAGTAGCCGTAGACGTTGAGCGGTCTTTCCGTACCCGGCTCCTCCCTGAAGGGGCTCCCCGCACCGTAGACGGCGGCGGACGAAGCGTAGATGAAGGCAATCTTCCTTTCGAGGCAGAACTCCAGGAGCTCCCTGGAGTACTGGTAATTGTTGCGCAGCATGTACCGGCCATCGGGCTCCGTCGTCGATGAGCAAGCGCCCTGATGGAAGACCACCTCGATCTGGTCCAGCCAAGTGGCCGAGCCTCTCAGCGCCTTGGCGAAGTCCTCCTTGTCCTGATAGTCGGTGATCCGTGCCGCCACCAGATTGCGAAACTTCTCGGCCTGGGTCAGGTTGTCAACTACCAGAATGTCGCTCGCCCCGCTCTTGTTGAGCTCATGGACCAGGTTGCTGCCAATAAAACCCGCGCCACCAGTGACGACAATCACGCTAGCTCTCCTCTCGCCAGGAACTCATCAACCCAATACCGGTCGCATTGCCCAGAGCATGACCTCGAACCGCTCCTCGCTGTCGGCCATTGGCTCCGCCAGCCCGGTCGCACTGCCAGTCGAGGTGTGATCGAATAGGCCTCCTACGGGAGAGGCAATTCCGATGGAAGTCACAACCATGCGCGTGGTGGATCGGTGGCTGGGTACTCCAGCTTGCGCCATCCTGACCCTCGTTCGCCGGCTGACCGACCCTTTTCGTCGCCCTCCTGCCGACAAACCACGCCGCATTCTCATCGTCAAGCTCGCCGAGCAGGGAGCGACGGTGCTGGCCTACTCCTCCCTGCGCCGAGTTGTCGAGGCAGTGGGTCGCGAGAACGTTTTTGTCGCTGTCTTCGCTGAGAACCGGTTCATCCTCGATCTGCTTCACGTCATACCACCTGAGAACGTCATCACATTACGCACTACCGGCCTCGCTCGAGTCATGCTCGACGCCTTCGGCGCCATTCGGCGTTGTCATCGCGAGGGCATCGACTCAGCGGTCGACTTCGAGTTTTTCGCCCACGCCTCCGCGATCCTAGCCTATCTCAGCGGTGCATCTCGCCGTGTCGGCTACCACTCGTTCGCCGGCGAGGGGGCTTACCGAGGAGATCTCTTCACCCACCGTCTGGTCTATAACGCGCGGCTCCACGCGGTAGAGGTCTTCAGGGTCCTCGTCGAGGCCCTGTTTCTGCCGCCCGAGCGTCTTCCGGTCCTGGACCTCGGCCGGCTCGATGAGGAGCCAGCGCCTCCCTTCGAACCGACTGCCGAGGAGCTTCTCGAGGTCTCGGAGATCGCCAATCGCCTTCTGGACCGATCGCAGCAACCACCCCTGATCCTACTGAACGTCAACACCGGCGATCTGCTACCCCTCAGACGTTGGCCGACCGAGAGGTACGTCGAGTTGGCCCATCGCATCCTGGAGCGCTACCCGGAAGTGGCCATCGGTCTGACGGGATCACCGGATGAGGCCGCTGGGGCGCAGAGGGTTGCCGACACCATCGGCTCGGAGCGCTGCGTGAACTTCGGCGGACAGACGACCCTTCGCCAACTGTTGGTCCTGTACTGCCTCTCGGAGGTCATGGTCACCAACGACAGCGGTCCGGCCCACTACTCGAATCTGACGCCAATCGACGTGATCGCCCTTTTCGGGCCCGAAACACCTGCCGCTTTCGGCTCTCGCTCCCCCCGCAGCCACATCTTCTGGGCCGGCATCGACTGCAGTCCGTGCGTCAACGCCTTCAACGACCGTTGGTCACCCTGTACCGACAACGTCTGTATGCAGCGAATCACCGTCGATCAGGTCTTCGAGAGAGTCTGCGAGGTCTACGAGATGAGACGGACCTCAGCGACCGGACAGGGCTAGTCGGTCTCTCAGCTCGCCCAGTGATTGAAGATCCTCAGTGCTGTAGAGAGAGGAAAAACGCAGATAGCCGTGGGGTGGTCTGTCCCAAGCAACAACCGCAAGATCGAATTCGTCCAGCAGGACTTCTGCCGCCGCCTGTGCTGTCGGAGTCTTCACTCCGCCGACGGCCGCCGGAGCCTTGCAGAGAAGGTACATTCCGCCCGGAGTCGGATACGGCTCGAAACCGACGGCCAGCAGCGTCTCCCTAAGGCGCTCCAGCCTCTCCTCGAAATACCGACGAATCTCAGCGATGTGGTCCGTGCTCTGGAAGCATCGCATCGTGGCCTGCATCTGAAGTGAGCTGGCCGGCGACCAGGCAAAATCCGTGTAGTGCCGAATCTCCTCGATCAGTGGCTCGGATCCTGCAAGAAACGCGATACCCAGAGGCCCCAGCGGAAAGAGCTTGGAAAGCGAGTGGAGCTCCAGCACCCTGTACCCCTGAATCTCAGAAAGGTCCTTCCCGAGTATCGAGTGGGCTGTTCCTTCGTGCGTCAACGGCCCGTAGATGGCGTCGTTGAAGAGCACCGTCCCCGATCCGAATCGCTCTTCGAGTGCCACCGCCACTTCTTCGGAGATGACGGCTCCGGTGGGATTGTTCGGGTAGTTCAGGGCGACCAGACGAACTGAATCGACGTCCTCCTGGGAGATCTCGTCCAGCCGTGGCGCGAACCCCCTATCCGGGTCGAGTCGTGCGACCAGGATCCTCGCGTGGTGATGTGTTGCAAGACGGGCGAATACCGGGTAGCCGGGCTCTGTGACGACGACACCATTTCCCGGCTCGAGAATGCAGGAAGCCAGTGCGGTCATCGCGGCGCGCCCACTGGGAACGGGCAGGATCTCCGCCGGGGAGACTTCGACACCGTATTGCCAGGCCAGATAGTCCACTGCGGCAGCGGAGAACTCTGCGAGGTCGGCCGGCACATGCCGCTTCATCATCAGAGGTGAATTCTCTTGAATCGTCTCCGCGAGCGCCGCGGGCAGGCTCCGATCGAAATCGCCGAGCGCGAAGTTGACGATCGGGCGTCCGTGCTGGCTCAGTCGTTCGCGAAGCACGGAGAACGAGTAGCGCTGTTTGACTTGATCACTCATGGGGACAAGGCCCTCGGATGCCGCAGTAGACCAGACCTCAAGCTCCAGCGACCTCGGCTTCAGTTTGCAGAGCTCGGCGCCGTTCGCGGGCCATGCGTCGCACCGCACCCAGGGCCAACCAGCCAATCGGGATCCATATCCAGAAAGTGATCAGCCGAAAGGCGCCGACAGCCAGGACGAGGTGCTCGCTGGGAATGTGCATGAGGCGCATGGAAGCACCCAGTAGACCTTCGGTCGCCCCGATACCTCCCGGCAACCCAGTCGCCACACCGAGCACCGCTGATCCAGGTGCGAAGAGCAGAGAATCAAAAAGCGTGAAATCCCCCGGCAGATCCTGGATCACCACATAGAGAGCCACGCCATGGGCAACCCATCCGATCATCTCGATCACAACGATCGCCAGAGTCGGCCACTGCCACCAGAAGGCCATGGGCAGCTCGAGCCGGGTACCCGCGACGAACTTCGCCGCTCGGTTGCCCAGAAACAGAACGCTCGCAATCACACCCAGCGCGGCGAACGGTGCAAGGATCGGGCGGTACTTGAAGGCCAAGAGAGCCGCCAAGAGGCCGAACACGGAGGTCGAATCCAGCACAAATGCCACCGCTTCGGCCTTCAGGCAGTCGCTCAGGCTTCCCCGGCCCAGCCGAACCATGGCGTCCGGTCGAATCAGACGCCCCATCTGAGCTGGCAAAAGCAGACCCGCACGCGACGACAGGTAGGCAGCCACACCGCCCCGATCGAAAGCCTGGATGCGGAAACGATGGTAGACCCACATCCATCCGATGGCTTCCAGGGCCACGTCCACCAGCGCCAACAACGCGACAAGAGGGATCACCGGCAGCTTGCTGCGCCAGAATTCAGTCGCCGAGGTCCAGTCGCCCGTGAAGAAGCCGTAGGCCCCATACACCGTCACCACGGCCAACAGCACGAAGGCAAATACCCGCGCGTACTTCATCAGTGACATATCGAGCATTGAATCCAGGGACTCCGGAGACTGCCGAAGACTACCAGGCATGAGCTCTCTTTTGGCGCTTCCGACCTCTGATCCAGATGGCATATGCTGGCGTGGTGCGGTTGACCCTCGGCTAGAGCAGCAGTAAAGCTGCGCAACCTCGAGGAATCGGAAGACCTCTCATCGTGCCTCTACTCGAAGACAGCAAACGGGGCGAAACCCTCCGCGTCCTCACTCTGATCGGGCTTTGCCTGCTTCTCTTCTGCTTCGGGCTGCACTCGAGGGTGCTCTGGGATGTGGACGAGGGCATGCACGCGGTGATGACCAAGAACATCCTGCTGAACGGAGACTGGGTCACTCCGACGTTCAACGGTGAGAACTTCTACGACAAGCCCATCCTGTTCAACTGGCTGGGTGCGATCTGCTTTCTCATCTTTGGCTTCAATGAGTTCGCGGCCAGACTTCCGGCCTCGATCTTCGGCACGGCCGGCGTCCTGGTGACCTACTGCCTGGGCCGCAAGATGTTTGGACCGACTGTGGGTTTCCTGGCAGGGGTGATTCTCGCCAGCTCGGCAGAGTACCTGCTGCTCTCGAGAGTCGTCGTTCACGACATCGCTCTGACGCTGTTCACCACCCTGGCGCTCTGCTTCTTCTATTTCGGCCTTATCAATGGGAAGCGGAGGAAGCGCTATTTCCTTCTATTCTGGGTCGCCACCGGCTTTGCGATTCTGGCCAAGGGGCCACTCGGGCTGGCGCTTCCCGGCCTGGTCATCGGCGTCTTCCTGCTCGCTACGCGAAGGCTGGCGCTGGTCAGGGAGATGCAGATCGGGTGGGGTCTCTTGATCCTGCTCCTGGTAGCCGGCCCCTGGTATATCGCCATCAGCCTGCGCAACCCCGAATATCTTCGGTACTTCATCCTCGAGAAGAACCTAGGTAGCTTCGCCTCCTCCGACGCCCACCACGCAGGGCCGATCTACTTCTATATCCGCGCCCTGTCTTTCGGCTTGCTGCCTTGGGTTACCTTCTTTCCTCTGGCGACCATCGGGGCGATCCGCAATCGGGATCGAGGACCTGGAGATGCCGTCCTCTTCCTTCTGGTCTGGACAGGTGCCATCTTTGCCTTCTTCTCCTTGGCGACAGCCAAGCTCGAGAGCTACATCCTGCCGATCTTTCCGGCCGTCGCCCTACTGTTCGCCCTGTACTGGAACAGCGCTCTGACGGACCCGAGCCCCTCCCGCAGACGGGGGCTCCTCTGGTCCTGGTCGCCGCTCGTCGGGCTCATGATCGCGGCGGTCATCTACCTGTGGCTCGTCCCGCCCATCTCGTTGCAGATCAAGGCCGGTCTCGACCCACCGAGGGTCTATGGATTCATTTGGGCCGTCGCCGCACTCGTCATCCTGGTGTTTGTCTTGCTTTGGATCAGAAAGACCGCTGCTGCCATGACGGCCATCGTCACGCTCACGGTAACCTCGATGGTCCTGTTCAATCTCGTCCTGGCTCCACCCGTGGGCCCCTATCGCGCGACCAAGGAGCTCGGTCTGAGGCTCGACCAGAGGCTGCCGCCCGGCGAGCGCTATGTCTTCTACAATCGGATCCGCGACTCGGCCATGTTCTATACAGACCGGGAAGCGGTGGTTCTAGAGAATCCGTCGGAGCTCTCGGAGCTCCTGCAGTCCCAAGAACGCGAGTACTGCATCTTGGATGAGCGCCGTCTGAAAGAGGTCGACGCCCTGAAAGACCTGTTCTTCATCCTCGATCAGGACGGCAACAAATACCTGATCTCCAATCGGCCCGACCCCTGACCGTTGGGCCAGACAGGCTCTCACAAGAGGCATAACCTCCGGCCAACCGAGAAGGCTGCCAATCGGGATTGTCTGAGGGTTGGACCTAATCTCCAGGGATTCGACAGGGGGCCCAGTGGGCTTTCCTCCCTTCCGCTGCCTGAACCCCTGGAATCCCCCTGTCGAATCCCTGGACACCGTGTCACCTGGTGCCGTTTGGCCATTCAGCAGCCGAACTCCAGTGAGAAGCTCAGACTAAGGAGTGGAGGACGTCCATGCCGAGGCATCGCCCACCTCGAAACCGTCGGAGAAGAGCACGGCCGGGCCCTCTTGGCGCCACAGGTAGATGTGGTCCTCGGCGTTGCCGTCGGCGACGAAGTCGAGGTCACCATCGGCGTCCACATCGGTAGGCCGGATTCGGGCACTGACCCCGACGCTCCAGGACAGGTCTCGCCGTTCCCAGAGAGTGCCATCGGCATTCCGGCCGAACAGCACGAACAGCATGCTGTCCCCGTCATCGAAGCCCGTTGAAGTGCCCATCTCGCCGCTCACGATATCGGTCAGTCCATCGCCATCAAGGTCTCCGGCCCAGAGGTTCTCGGGCCCATCCAGGTGCTCGGCAACGACATGCTCCGACCAGCTCTGGGTCTTCGGGTTGATGGGCGCCTCGACCCAGAGGACCCGGCCGTCGGGGTAGACAAAGCCCTCGGCCCCCACTACATCCAGTCGGCCGTCTCCATTGACATCGAAACAGGCCACATTCTGCACCGCATCCGTAAACAGTTGGCGGCCAGTCCAGTCGGCGGTGGTCGGTGACGCGGGCTGCTCGAACCACCTGTTCGAGACCACGACATCCAGATCGAGATCGGCATCGAGATCCCCGACCGCCAGGCCGACATAGGGATCCGAGACAGAGGCGAGGATTCTCGTGCGGGGCCATGGATCCGTCCGAGGATTGTCGGGTACGTCGTACCAGTACACGCCACCTTCGACGTAAAGAGCCACCAACTCGCCTCGCTGGTCGCCGTCGATGTCACCGATGGCAAGGTCGTGGTTGAAGTGGCCTATGCCACCGTCGATGGTGTACCTCACCCAGGTTCCGGTCACGCTTGCCGGGCCCGGATTGCGCCACCAGACGAGAGACGAGTTGTAGAGCGCAGCGACGACATCCAAGGCGCCATCCCTGTCGACGTCGAGGACGAGGCCGCCGTTGCCTCCAGTACTCGAGCTCGCCTCCAGGGGAAAGCGTGTCCAGTCGGGAGCCCGGTACCATTGGATCGCTCCGCCACCGCCGGCCACGAGATCCACCAGACCGTCTCCGTCCAGATCTCCAGCTGCCGACCACCCTGGCCGCCCATTGCCGGGGTAGGCCGAATCGACCACGTCGAGAGTGAAGTAGGAGGTGGCCATCGCATTCTCGTAGTAACTGATAACCGAGGTGCCGGCAGATTCGCTGATCACGTCCCACTCACCGTCCTGGTTGACATCATCAATTTGCAGTTGGTGACTCGGATAGGAATTCGGAGAAAGAACACTCTCCTGCCAGCCGTCAGCGCCTGGCAGATTCTCGAAGAGGTAGATGCTGTGCACCTCCTCATCCCAATTCGGCTCCCCAGAAGCCTCGCCGAAGAAGAGATCGCACGTCACAATGTCCACGTCGCCGTCGGTCGCGAGGTCGACGCTCTGAAGGCACTCCGGGTGATGCAACTGCGCGTCGATTGCGTGCTCAGTCCAAACCCCGAACGGAGATCCTTCGGGTTGCTCGTACCAATAGACGCCTTCACCATGGTGACCCGCTCCCATGATCAGGTCGAGATCGTCGTCTTCGTCCATGTCCCTCGCCAGGACATTGGAGATACCGTACTCGGTCGTCACCTCATGCCAGGTCCAGCTGTGGGTTGGATCGGTCGGACCCTCGTACCAGCCATTGGCATAGGCCAGATCCAGGTCCCCATTGCCATCGATGTCGGCCACATCCAATCCCGCATGACCGTGTGGGGTTCCCTCTGAGCGGTTGACCTCGATAGTGTGCTGCTCCCAAAGTGACTTGGGGTTCGGGCCAGGCTTGTACCACTTGATCGTGATGTTCGCGTTCCAGTAGCCGCTGTTGAGGTTGGCGATGAACTCCTCAGCCACCTGGTCGCCGTCGAGGTCGACCCGGATCAGGTCGTGCATGTAGCGGGTCTCGTTGCTCAGGACATGGAACACCCAAGGAGCGCCGGTCAATGGCGGAACAGGGTTTTCCCACCAGCCGAGGTTGCCATAATAAAGGGCCGAGACGACATCCAGGTCACCGTCGCCGTCCACATCGTAGAGCTCGGCCCCATTGGCACCCATTTGGTTCGTAGCGTCCAGATTCCCGTAGCGTTGCCAGCCATCAGCCTCACCGCCGTTCTCATAGACGAAGAGTGCATAGCCTCCGCCCGCCACGAGGTCCCGATCACCGTCGAGATCGATGTCCCCGGCACGAACCCAGCCTGGCTTGCCGTTGCCGCCATAGTCGAGATCGACATAGCGACGATGGAAGCGGGGCTCCGAGTCGGGCCCAGGAGCGGCACCTGGTGCAGCCGCCGATTCTGATGGCATGTGTGCCCGGGCGAGGACCGGCAGGCAGAGAACCGCTCCAAGCAAGACCAGAAGAAGCTTGCAACGAGTCGTCATCGTCATGGCTGAAACAGCGTAGAAAGGTGAATTTCAAGCCTGACAGGCCATACTAAGAGTCGCAGTGGCCCAGTCCACAGGAACGGGAGCCGGGGCAGGATTTGTATATACTCCTGGCCTCGAAGTACCTCCCGATAACCCTCTGAAAGGGACTCCTGTGGCAGTAGCCAGGCAACGCATTCACCTACCGCCCAAAGGCTGGCGCCGAGCCATGACCAGCTTGGTCCAGGGAACCCTCTGGAACGGCGACGAAACCCGTCAGTTCGAGGAGGCTTTTGCCGACTTCATCGGTGTGCCCGATGCGGTGGCCATCCCATCGGGCCGGGCCGGCCTTCAATTCATCTTCGAAGCCCTCGGCCTCCAGCCGGATTCCGACGTCATCTGCTCGGCCTTCGCCTATCCGGTCGTGCCGCACCTTGCCCGTTCCTTGGGCTTTTCCGTTCGCTTCGCCGACTGCGAAATGGAGACCCTGGGGATGGACCCCGAGGCGCTCGCGGCCACCATCACCGATCGCACGCAGGTCGTCATCGCGACTCACCTCTACGGCATACCCTGTCGAATCCGCGAGATCGCCGAGATCGCCGAGGCCCACGGTGCCGCGCTGATCGAGGACTGTGCCCATTGCTACGGCGCCTCGGTGGGAGGTCGCAAGGCAGGGGCTTTCGGCCGTTTCGGCTACTTCAGCTTCGAGACCTCCAAGCCGATCAACACCATGGGCGGTGGCATGGTCACGACCCAGGATCCGGAGCTCGCCGAGCGGATTCGTGAAGTGGCTCGCAAGGAGCCTGCCAAGAACCTGGCGTGGCTGCGAAAGCGCCTGTTGAAGACCACCTTCGAAACCATCGTCACCAACCCGTTGGTCTTCAATCTCGGGGTCTACCCGGCACTTCGCTTTCTGCAGAGCCGAGAGGATTCCGATGAGAGGTTCGCCTCCGGCTATCAGCCGGACGAGATCACCATGCAGGGTCGCATGGGGCGATACACCAACTACCAGGCCTCAGTCGGGCTGAATCAGATGCAGATCATCCTGCCGCAGCTCGAGCGTCGCGTCGCCAATGCCGAGCGCCTGATCGGTCAGCTGAAGGACTCCGTCAAGTTCCAATCCCACGATGTCGCCGACGTACGCTCCAACTACATGCTGGTCACGGCGCTGTTTCCGCAGATGCAAGCCATGGCTCGACGACTTCTCGAATTGGGCGTCGACACGAAGCATCACTACATGAGGGACTGCAGCGCGCTCCTCGAGGACTGCCTCTCTTTCCCCGGTGCTGCGCAGGCTGAGCGTGAGATCTTGCACTTGCCGGCCTACCCGGAGATCAGCGACGCCAAGATCGATTGGATCGCCGAGAGAGTCCAGCAGGCGGTCGACGAGATCGGCACCGGCAAGTAGACGCCTTCGGGGCATCGCATGACAGAGCTGCCATGAGCGAATCGAATCAAGGCTCGATCCTGGTCCGTCACCGGTCGCTATTCCTCTTCCTGCTCGGCGTGCTTCTGCTGGTGCCCTGGCTCGGGATGCGGGATCTCTGGTATCCGGACGAGCCCGACATCGCCGAGGTCAGCCAGTCGATGTACGTCAGTGGTGATTGGATTGCACCACGACGCATGGGCGTGATCTGGGTCGACTACCCACCGATGATCTATTGGGCGGGCACGGCATCGGCGCACTTGCTGGGCGGGATGTCGGAGTTCGCGCTCAGGCTGCCGAACGCCCTGACCGCCATTTGCCTGGTACTCCTGACCTGTTGGGTAGCTTCGCGTTGGTTCGACTCGCGCACTGGACTGTGGGCTGGGTTCCTGCTGCTGACGTTCCAGCAGTTCGTCTACGAAGCCATCAACTATCGCCCCGACACGTTTTTCAGCTTGATGATCGCCGCCGGGATGTTCCTCTACGCGCGCGGCGTCGGGGAGAGTCAGAGAGGGCTGCTGCGAGTGGGCGCTTTCGTCTTTTTCGGGCTGGCGATGCTCGCCAAGGGACCCCTAGGACTCCTGCTGCCGGGCCTCGTTCTGACGCTCTGGCACGGCAGTCGCCGCGAGTGGCGACGACTCTTCGAGCTGGCTCCGCTGGCGCTGATCTCCATTGCGGTCTACCTTCCATGGTTCGTCGCCTGCGCCCACGCCATGGGCTCCGACAACATTCTCTCCGAGCTCTACGCCCAGAATTTCGCCCGGTTCTTCTCCGGGTCCCGAGGTCACGGCCAACCGGTCTACTACTACCTGGTCCAGATATGGATCGATCTGCTGCCCTGGGGACCGTTGCTGCCGTTCGCGATCTGGTGGACCGTCCGCACAGGTCGCTACAAGCAACCCAACACACAGCTCATGCTCTGGTGGTTCGGCACGTTCCTGGTCTTTCTCTCGATGGCGGTCACCAAG
>CAMYLC010000064.1:11844-37226 GCA_947259195.1 Thermoanaerobaculia bacterium
CTCTCGATGGCGGTCACCAAGCGCCAGCTCTACATGCTGCCGGCCTACCCGGCCGCCGCGTTGCTTCTAGCACCTTGGATCGCCAAGCTCACCCGACGAGGCAGCCTCGCACCCGATGCCCCCTCCTCGCGTCCGGTTCAGATCTACATTCCCATTCTGGTCGCCGTTCTGGCCATCATCGCCGTGGCCTTTGTCGTCGTGGCTGCGGTCTTCGAACCGATTGTCGCTCAGATGAAGCTGAATCCGATGCGAATGGAAGCAGCGAGGGCCGAGCGGCTGCCCATGCTCGTCACCGCGCTGATCCTCCTGGCTGGTGGGTACTGGCTCATTCAAGCGTGGCGACGCGGCGACGTCCGCAGCATGCTGGTGCGACTCGGTGTGCTGCAGATACCCCTCTGGCTGGCAGTCATGATCGGCATTCTCCCCGCCCTGAATCCCGCCAAGACCTACAAGCCTGCGGGCCAATGGATCCGCCAGCAGATCGGCCCGGAGACACACTTCGGCCTGGTCTATCCGGAGTACGCCATGCGCAAGATGGGGGCCTTCGGTTTCTACACCGGAGCTTTGGTCGATCGAATGGAGCACCAGGAGGAGGTCGAGAGCTACCTGCGGGACCACCCGGCGTCTGTGGTCCTGGTCCACGAAAGCTCGACCGACGAGATCTTCGCCGGTGACGAGCCGAAGTGGCAGGAGAGGGTCGTACGCGAGCTCAGAACGGGTCGCGACCGTTACCTGGTGATCACGGGTCCGTGAGATTTCCAAGCCCTCACTTCTGCAGGATGTCAGAAACCAGGTCCAGAGCTCGGTCGTCCTCCGACTGAGCCAACCAGAACAGGGCCTCTTGGCGAACCGATGCATCCTGAGAAGGATCCCTGACGATCTCCAGCAACAGGTCGGTTCCCTGGCCGTCGGGTAGCTGACTGAGGGCGAAGATCGCCTGCTCCCTGACTTCTCGATCCGGATCCGAGTCGACGGCCCGCTTGACGGCATCAGCTGCCCCTGCACCGCCTTCTTGCGCCAGCCAGAAGAGGGCTTCTCCTCTCACCTCGGGATCGGGATCCCGACGACCCAGAACCGTCAGCCGCTCGATGGCTCCGGGAGCCGAGCTCAAGGTGAGAGCGAAAGCGATGTGAGTCTTGATATCCGCATCTCTCTCGGTGTCGAGGAGGCGATCCAGGACTTCCAGGCCGGCCTGTCCCCGTGCCTCCCCGAGCCAGAAGATGGCCTCTTCCCGCAGTGAGCTCGACCGACCCGAGTCCGCAAACGTGGCCAACTCCCGGTCAGCGGCCGGACCCTTGTGAAGGGCGAGAGCCATCAGCACTTCTTCCGACAGGTCATCGGATCTTCCTTGACCCGTCTCTTCACCAATCAAGGTAGTCAGCCAAGCGACGCTCTGCTCCGCGCTCACCGATTCCAACCAGGTAACCGCCCGACCGCCCGCATCCAGGCGACAGGTCTCGGAGTAGACACGCACCTCCTCCACTCGCCTGGCCTCCGCTCGCACCAGGACCGATATCTCCAGAATCACGGGTGGACGATTCGTATCGTGACCGTCCGACATCACGAAATGGCGATCCCTGCTTTCCAGAGAGCAGGCCCCTCTCTGCGAGAGCCTGTCGCCCCGGCCCCAGCAGCAGAGGTATCGATGCCCTTCCACTGCGGGAACGCTCCAAGCGATCCAGCGAGTGTCGGAGCCCCGCTGCAGCAAACTGTCGACAGAGCTGCCCAGGTTCGTCCCCACCTGCTCGAAGGTGTTCTCCGAATTCACGATGTCGGGTGGCTCAGCCGTTGCCCAGGAGGACAGCAACACCAGGCCGACCAGTATCAGCAATGAATTCCTCATGATCGTCTCCACTCGTTTCTCGTTGCTATTCGGTCGACTCTCGACTAGTCCTCGAGGGCGGTGAGCAGGAAGTCCATCGCTTCGTCAGAGTCGATAAACGACAGGTACTCCAGAGCCATCTTTCGCAGCTCCCGGTCTTCCTCGCTGCGCACTACCTCGATGAGGGCCTCGTGATTCTCCTGCAGCATGAAGGCCTGGAGAATGCTCTTCTTGATCTCCCGGTCACTCTCGCTCGCGTAAAGCGTTCTGAGCGCCTCGCGAGAGCTGTCGCTGTCAACGAGGCCGAGACCTTCGATCGCCTTGGCTTTGAGCTCCAAATCCTCTTCCGTCCGAGCCAGTCTTCCCAGCGTCTCCGCATCATCCATCAGAAAGAAGGACTCCAGGATCTTCTTTTTGGTCTCGATGTCGGTCTCACTCGCGTAGAGAGCGGCGAGTGCCTGCCCCGATTCTTCAGAGTCCACCAATCCGAGCCCCTCGATAGCCTTGCGGCGGAGAGCTGGATCCTGCTCCGAGCGCGCAAGCTCCGAGAGAGTGGTCGCATCCCCGGCAATGAACAGACCCTCGAGGATCTTCGCCTTGACCTCGGTCGAGGTCTCGGTTCGGTAGAGCTCCTGGAGCTCGGCCCGAGCATCCATGAGGCCCAGCATCTCCACCGCCTTGCCGCGCAGGTCGGGATCCGACTCTCCCCGGGCAGCCGCCAGGACCGCTTGCTCGTGGTCACCCAGCATGAGTCCTTCGAGAGCCTTCGACTTGACTTGTGGATCCGTTGCCGACGAGTAGATCTCCTGCAGGGCCTCGCCGGTCTCGGGGCCTCCTTCGAGGCCCAGGAACTCGATGGCCCTCATCGACAGCTCCGGATGCTGCTGCCCCTTGGCGACCGCCTCCAGGATCTCCCGTGCACGGGAAGAGCCGCTCTGGCTGAGAACGAAGAGCGCCTTTTCTTTGAGCTCCACCGAGTGATCGCCCTGCAGAAACTCCTCCAGGACAGGAATGGCTCGTTCAGAGTCCATGTGCATCAGGGAGTTCAGGGCATAGAGCTTGAGCTCTTCGTCCTCCTCATCGGCCGGATTCACGCTCCGACCACTCGCCTGCCTGGCCTCGACTTCGAGGGCCCGGGCATCGTCGATCCATGTGCTCTCGGCATAGTCACGCTCCAGCTCTTGCACGGTCTGGCGGGCGAGGCTGGCGCGGCCTCGCTTGAGCTGTACGTAGGCCTTCCAGTACAGAGCCGCATCGGCATCGTTACCGCCGCCATCGGCCACTTGCGTGAAGAGAATCTCCGCTTCTTCCCAGTCTTCATTGGTCACCGCCCGCTGGGCCTCGCGGTAGGAGTCGCTCCGCCCTCCTTCAGCCGGATCGGCAGCGTTCCACGTGACGTTGATGTCCACCCAAGCCGTGAGTGGCGAAGCCACAAGCAGCAAGGCGATCAAAAGATGAGTGAGAGTCGTTTGTAGTCTCTTCATGATGGACTCCTCCTATACATCGAGAGCGAAACGCTCTTCAGAAGTGGGGTTTTTGAGGCCTCGCCCTTCTTCTCGCAGGCGAGATCCGACAACGCGAACTTTGAACAGCAAGTCTCCCTCGTCGAGGAGAACTCGTAGATCTCCGAGATCGGAGGAGGGGATAATCTCCGGGCCGTTCGCCAACTCGACCAACAATCTCTCCAGCTGCTCCAGGAGAGCTGCCACGTCGGCCTGGCCCGACTGTTTGGCCGCTTGACGATAGAGGCGGCTGTCGGACCGCAGCTGACCAGCCAGCTGGCGCTCGGCCGAGATGTCGAACTCTCCGTTGTCCCGAGTGTTGGCCAACTCCACGAGCAGCATTTCGGATTTCTCGAGATGTTTGGCCACGGTCAGGAGCAGAATCCGCTCCTGGCCGTCGTAGCCGACTGCGGCGAGCTCGACCTGCTGCCGAGGCCACAAGCGGCCAGCGAGAAAAGCGCCCACGACCAGCAATAGAGTCGCCGCCACCAGAGCCCACTCGCGGCGCGGCCTGAGAAGCTCCCAGTCCCAACGCCGGGAGCGACGTTGCTCCAGCTGCGGAGCCAACCGATGCCAGACCGCCGATCCATAGGACGGATGCCGCTCGGGTATCTCGGGCTCTTCGACCGAGTCGAGGATTCCGCGCAACGCTTCGAAGCGTCGTTGGAGCTCTGCGGAAGCCTCGATCCGCCGTCCCAGCTCCTCGGCGTCTGAAGCCTCGCCGTAGTAGTAGAGGATCAGATGCTCATCCGTGACTGACTTCATGGCTTTCCTCCACCATTGGACCGAGAGCGGCTCTCAGCTTCTTGACCGCCCGAAAGACCGCGTTCCTGGATGCGCCGGGCCGAATTCCCAGAATGCGCCCGATCTCGGCGCTGGTATGTCCTTCGAAGTGCCGCAGCAAGAATGCCGTTCGCTCTGTGGGACTCAACGACAAGAGCACCTGCTGCACGGCCTGGCCGACCTCGCTGCTTTCGGCCATACGATCGGGGCGCGGCTCTCTATTCACCATCGCTTCGAGCTCGGTTCGCTCTTCGATGGTCTCGCGTTGGATGCGGCGCCCCTCTTTTCTCATCAGGTCCATGGCGCAGTTGACGGCGATGCGGTGCAGCCAGGTGCCGAACTGCGATCTGCCATCGAAAAGGTGGAGCTTGCGGTAGGCCCGGAGAAAGGCCTCCTGAACCACGTCTTCAGCGTTCTGCTCGCTGCCCGTGAGACGGAAGGCCGTGCGGAAGATCCTCTGACTGTGTCCTTCGACAAGTCCTCTGAAGGCGTCGGAGTCTCCGGCGCGCGCTTGCTCAACGAGTTCAAGGTCATTTCCCTCCATTCCTCTCATTAGACGCGCCCTCGACTCGTGTCGTTAGTCAGACCTGGCAACATCATCTCCTACACCCCGCACCAGGAGAGGTCACCCTTGAAGTCCAGTGACTCCGGCTGGCCCCTTCTCCGGCCCCGACCACTCAGGCATACGCCTTGCAGACGGTAGACTCGGGTCCGCACGATGGAGATCATGCGCACGGTTCCTGGGCGGTTACAGCGAGCTCCAGGGGAAGACTGGACACGGTTCATGTTGCGAGCAGCTCTGACAATCACACTCATCTCTATCCCTCTGACCCTGGGGGCGGATCTCTGGACGCAGGGGCAGGAATCGCCTCCTCCGGAGGACGTCGAGCGAATCATCGAGGAGATCCTCCAACTTCGGGGCGAGGCGCAGGCCCTGCTCGAGACGCTGCCGCCCGAGCTGAGACCCGCCAGAGCCAGACCCGGGGCCTGAGGATCCCTCTCCGGTGCCTGCTGAGATTGCTCCCTCACAGCAGCCGACACCCGATCCAAGACCTGACGCCGAGCTCGAGCCAGCGCTCGAAAGTGAAGCCGCTGAGGTGCTACCTGAACCTGAACCTGAACCTGAACCTGCGAAGGAGTGTGACAGCCTCGGACCGCTCGACACCAATGGTGATGGAGTCATCTCTGCCAGTGACCGCAATTGGCGCTATCTGCGCCTACGAGCCGACATGGGAGGCAGGAGCACCAACATGGGCGACCTCGAATCCCCCTACGACCTGGGATTTCGGGAAATCGATGTGAATCTCAGGTTCTACAAGCTGGCCGACGGCTTCACTGGCGACATCACGCTCGATGACCGCATCCGCTTCGAGCTCGTCAGTAAGCGCAAATCCGGCAGACGAAGCATGATCCTCTTCATCCAGGCGAGCCGCATGGCCCGGGGTGGGGGCCTCCAACTCGTAGACAGCTCCGGGGCTCTGCTGGCCGGCGACCAACCCCTGGCTCCCGGCGTCGCCCTCCAGACCGCCGAAGGATCGCGACTGCCCCTGCTCTGTCCCTGACATCAACGGAAGTCTCGTGGAGGCCCGTTTGGAAAACGGGGGACACAATACTGATTTCAATCGTTGATGGGTAGGAGACATGGGCTCGCGAACACCGTCTCACCGGCCCATCGAAATGAGTATTGTGTCCCTCACATTTCCAAGACTCGAACACGGCCTTGCACCAGCCTCAGCGCTCATGACAGTGATTCGGATCAAGACTCCCGTTCGGGAGTCGCCCCCTGGGCCCTTACGCCCCTATGCCCCTATTGCCTTCATTGGTGCTAGAGGTTCGCCTGCCCAGAGCCCGGGACCCAAGCCCCACTGCGGGCCGGTGGGCGCGCGAGGACCTACGCGGCGAAATGTTGTCGTGCGAAGGCTATGCGTTCCTCGAGGCTGTCACTGGTATCGGCGTGCTCGTCTATAAGCTCGAGGCGGGAATGGAGGCCCGTTCCGTTGGCGATCTGGATAGCCAGGCCTGGGCGGGCATTGAGCTCCAGAATCAATGGGCCGTGCTTTTGGTCGATCACGAGGTCGACCCCCAGGTATCCCAGACCGGTCATGTCGAAACACTCAGCCGCCAACTTCAGGATCTGATCCCAGTGGGGAATCTCCAAGCCTTCGAGGCAATTCCCAGTGTCGGGGTGCAACACCACGACCTCGGTACCCTGAACTCCCTGGAGCGTGACGCCCTGAGACAAATCGATTCCGACCCCAACCGCGCCCAGGTGAAGATTCGCCTTGCCATCCGAGAGATGAGTCGGCAAACGGATCATGGCCATGGCGGGAAAGCCGCGATAGACGATCAGTCGAATGTCAGGCACCCCGCGATAGCTGATCTTCTCCAGCTCGGGTTCGCTCTGGACGAAGTACTCGACAAGCACCCTGTCCCGCTGACCGCCCAGACTGTACAGCCCACTGAGCGCATTGGAGATGTGGTGATCGAGCTCGGCCCAATCCATCACGGCACCGCTCGACTTGAGGTACAGCTCACCCCTTCTGCCGATGATGATCAGGATTCCATTGCCGCCGCTACCGTGGGCCGGCTTGACCACGAACTGCTCGCGGTCCGCCAGCGCCTTGCGAAGACCACGTACGTCGTGCTGTGCAGTGACTACGGCGTAGAGCTCCGGGACCGGCATCCCAGAAGCGATCGCCAGCTCCTTGGTGCGCAGCTTGTCGTCCACCAACGGGTAGAGACGACGAGGGTTCCACAACCGCACGTACGCGGAATTGCGCCGATTGATCCCCAGAACTCCTCGCTCCCGCAATCGTCGTCGCACCTCAAGCATCGTCGGCCCCCAGAGCTCGGAATCGAACAAACTCCAACAGGCGGTAGCCGGAGTATCGACCCAACAGGAGAACTGCGGCAAGAAGCAGCAACAGAATCTCGGGAAATACGAAGACCAGGTACTCTACGTGACTGAGGCTCATGATCAGATAAGCCAAGGCCGCAACGGCCAGAGTTCCCAGGCCTTGCTGGATCGCCTCGGCCGGCCCGACTTCCTCCCAGACGATCGACATCCGCTCGATGGCGATGGTGAGGATCACGAGTGGAAACAGCGCCACGGACAGCCCTGTTTCAAGACCCAGCTGATGGCTCAAGATACTCACGGTCAACAGGCAGAGCACCACCAAGATCAGCACTGCCGCCAGACGTGGTACCAGCAGGAGTCGCAGGCGATCCAGAAGAAAGCGCAAACCCACCCCAAGCGCCACTACCAAGACGAAGAGGACCAGGCCTGCCACCAGTCTGGTTTCCCGAAAAGCCAGGGCGACCAGGACCGGCATGAAGGTCCCAAAGGTCTTGACCCCGATAACGTTGCGGAGAAGCACCATGATGAAGGCGCCTATTGGAACCAGCAGGAGAATCTGGTAAACCGCCTGGATTTGCAGCGGTAGGCGAAGCAGCGATAAATCCATGATTCTGGATTGCCTCGCGTCCGCCCGTCTTTCGGCCAACTGCAATGCGTCTACGGTATTGCGCCAGGTCGAGATCTCGACTTCCGGATTGCTACCTCCGACGACATCGATCAGCGGCTTGTCGCCATCCCACCAAATCAACACATTCTCGGGCAGCCCCTCTTCACCTGTTTCCGGACTGAACCACAGCCACGAATCGCCATCCCAGACTTCCAAGACCGGGCTGAACTGGGCGTGTCTCTCGCCCTCTTCCAGATACAGGCCGTAGGCTGCCCGAGCCGAAATACCGCCCGTCTCGAGGAGCGAGACCGCGATCTCCACTCGCTGGCCGAGAGAGCGACCCGCGGCCAGAAACAGCGCTGTATTCTCATCAGGTTCCGGATCGTTGAGGTGACGAAGCAGCTCGGCCGTGAACGTCGACACATCGGCCGACTGGGCGCGAACCTGAGCTACCACCGCCTCCGCCGCCGTGGCATACGGCTCTTCGAGTCTCTCGTTATCGAGACCTGTCGGGGCTGAAGGTCCCCGTGCGCCAATGAGCTCAGGCGTCACAACGGCCTGGTAGTAGAAAGTCTGCCGTCCAGCGGCCCTGCGGATGGCCCATTGAGCCTCGCGGGCTCCAGCCTCCTCGACGATCGTGAGACCGAAGCCTCGCGACACGAAATTCTCGTCCAACACCGTAAAACCCGGCGGCGAAGAGAGGATCTGCAAAATCGCCTTGACCGGTCGGGTATGGCCGTCGACCGTGAATCGAGCCTGGACCGTCCAGACGCTGCTTTCACCCTCCGGTCGCAGCGGGAATCCGAGAACCATCACCTTGTACAGGATGAATGCCAAGCCGACAACCACCAGCACACCGACCGTCAGGTAGAGAGGGAGCTTCTTCACTGCTTCTCCTCGATCGGGCAGCGGGGCTTGCTGGTCAGGGTCAATGCTGGATCGATCACCGCCAAGCCCTCAAGGGCATTGCGCCCCAGAAGCACCGGATAGGCAAAGCCACTGCGATCGACGACGGTGACCTCCACCTCCTGAAGATACTCTCCCAGACAGATTTCCATCAGCACGACCGAGCGTTTCTGACTGGGCCCCTTGTGCTCTTTGATATAGGCCGTTCGGACCAGCGGTTTCTTGAAACGGACACGCCGACCGGTGTGATCCTCCACCACCAGGAACTCCACCCATCGGCGTCCGTCCTTGCCGCGGAATCGCCGGATCTTGTTGGCATCCAGAGAGGAGGTGTCAGCGCCGGTGTCCAGTTTGGCTGTCAGCTCGAGGCGGCTCCTGCCCACGTGCACATGTTCGATCCAGCCCAAGATCTCCTTCTTCAAGGGGGAGGCGGCTCGAGCGAGAAGCACCATCACGAAAAGGCAAGCTGAAGCACACCGGAGGACCCGATGCGACCACCACCATCTTCTGTTCCAGATGTTCAACGCCATCTCTGGTGGCTCCTCCCACACCGCACGACTCGAGTCCCTGCGGCTCCCCTCGTCGACCACCATCTGCACCGATACACGGGCCCAGTCCAACAGACTGCCTGTCAACCACGAAATTCTAGCCTGGAATGGCCCTTTCACAGCACCAGCCCCGAAAAGGGGGACAGGCACCCTTTTCGGGGCAACTGGACTCGGAACTCGAGGATAGAATCCGAAGGCCCGCGCCGCTCGACCGAGCCTTTTCAGAGGGAACCATGCCATGCAACCTGTTCGTCGGTTAATCGTGCTATGCCTTGTCTGCCTCACGACCACCCTGACGGTCCACGCCGGAGACCCGAACTCGTTCGATAGCCCTGCTGCCCACGCTATCGACCAGCTCCTCTCCGACCACTTTCAGCCCGAGCAACCCGGAGCCGCCGTCATTGCGGTACGCGACGGCGAGATTGTCTTCCGCGGTGCCTACGGCCTCGCCAACATGGAGTTGCAGGTTGCGATGGAACCCCACATGGTCTTCCGAATCGCCTCCCTTGCCAAGCAGTTCACGGCCACCGGCATTCTGATCCTGGTCGAGAGAGGCAAGATCTCTCTGGATGACGACATTCGAAAGTACCTTCCCGACTACCCGACCCATGGGCAGGTCATCACGATCCAGCATCTCCTGACCCACACTTCGGGAATCCCGGACACCTACGCAAATCCGAGGTGGCAAGACGTCAAACGGGACGACCTTCCACCGGAAGCGGTAATCGACCTCTTCAAGGACAAGACGCTCGACTTCGCACCGGGTGAACAGTTCAAATACGTGAATTCCGGCTACTTTCTTCTGGGCCAAATCATCGAAGCCGTATCGGGCAAGAGCTACGAGCAGTTTCTCAAGGAAGAGATCCTCGATCCTCTCGGCATGGTTGCCACCCAGACGGAGCCGGTGTACCGCATCATCCCCTGGCGCGTCTCGGGCTACAACTTCGTCGAAGGCGAGTTCATCCGGTGCGGCTTCCTGAACATGGATCACATCCAGGGGCCCGGAAATCTGCGATCGACGGTCGACGACCTTGCCAGATGGGATGCCGCTCTCTACACCGATCGCCTCTTACCAGCCGCCACCCGGGAGATGCTGTGGACACCGAACACATTGTCGAATCGGGAGTCGACGAGCTACGGCTTCGGGATGGGGATCGGCGAGCTCGATGGACATCACATGGTCGCCCACAGGGGCAACATCAACGGCTTCGATGCCTATAGTCTGCGACTGCCGGAGTCTCGCATCTACGTCGCCCTGCTCATGAACCACGGTAACCCCGAAGTCGGATCGGGCGATCTCGCCAAGAGCGTGGCGAAACTCCTGCTGGCTGACGGGCCTTGAGCGATCAGTACCAGACCCACTCTACCCGCCGCTGCGATTCACCGCAGGTGGCGTGCTAGGGTGCGTTTCGAGCACGCCCCAATTTCAAAGTGAAATCGGTACCGACTCGGATACCGGTGGGACGTCGATGAGCGCCCGACGAGAATACGGGACTGGTTCGAGAACTCCTCAACCTGCCGATGACCGATTCTCCAATACCTCGAACAGCATCGACTCGCTGGGCCTTCGTGCTGACGATTCCACTCGTCGGCTTGAGCGTCTTCGCCCTCGGTCTGCTGGCAAGGGCTTGGCTCTCAGATGGGGGCGCGCGGTCGTTCACGTTGGGACTCATATGCCTGGTAGTGGTCGCGGCCGGCGGGTCGGCGCTGGCGCTTCGCGGGCGCTGGTGGCCGTGGATCGAAGCGATGCTCGAGCGGCACGCCAATCATCTCGATGGTCTGCCGGCCAAGCATCTGGGACGGTGGATAGCGCTGGCGGCGGGCGTGGGGCTCTTCGCCGAGCTGGCGGTGATCCGCGTGCACGCGTCGTACTTCCAGTTCTTCGCCTACTTCAAGAACGTCACTCTGCTGGCTTGTTTCCTGGGCCTCGGTCTGGGGTATGCCCTCGGGGCCAGGCGGGGTGTCGGAACACCGCTCTTCCTGCCCCTGCTAGCGATCCAGGTCTCGTTCCTCTACCTCCTGCGCTCCTTCACCCTTGCACCCATCCTTCAGAACCCGGTGATGGAACAGCTCACCATGGGTTACCGGCAGCTCGGGGAGTGGGTGGACGTAGTGGTGGTTTACGGGTTCCTGGTGTTCGCCTTCTCGGCTACGGCCCTCACTTTCGTACCTCTCGGACAGGTGGCCTCGCGGTTGATGGCGCGAAAGGAAAAGCTGCCTGCCTATGGGGCAAATCTGGTGGGAAGCCTGGCTGGGATCCTCGTATTTCACGCCCTCGCCGCCCTCTGGACTCCACCCACGGTGTGGCTCGGTTTGGCCGCCCTCGGGGTCCTGCCGTTTCTCCGTCAGCGACGAGCTCTGCTGGGAAGCGGGGCGGCGATTGTCGGGCTACTGGTGGTACTCACGTGGTCCCCCGACCCGCTGCGGATCGACGTCTACTCACCCTACCAGATACTCACTCTCTCCCAGGAACGCGGATCACAGTCGGTAATCCAGGTCAACAACGTCTTCTTCCAGCGAATGCTCGATCTGAGTGCCGACGACGGGGAGGGGAGCGGCCTGCACTACGGGTTGCCGTACCGATTCAAGCGAGCTCCGGGGAGAGTGCTGGTCGTGGGCGCTGGAACGGGCAACGATGTTGCCGCCGCCCTGCGTCACGGAGCGACCAGAGTGGACGCCGTCGAGATCGATCCGACGATCCTCGACCTTGGCCGAGCCCTGCACCCGGAAGCGCCCTATAGCGACTCACGGGTTCACGCTGTAGTTGACGACGCCCGCTCGTTCATCCGGTACTCGGAGGATCGCTACGATCTCGTGATCTACGGCCTGCTCGACTCCCACACTCTGTTGGCGGGGCTGTCAGGGGTAAGGCTCGACAGTTACGTCTACACAGTCGAGGCTTTTCGTGAGGCCCGGGAGCACCTCGCCCCGCACGGCGTGTTGAGCGTCAGCTTTCTGGTGCTTCGCCCCGAGCTGGCATTCAAGATCTACCGCATGATGGAGGAGGCTTTCGACGGCGAACCACCGGTGGTACTGGCGGGGCGCGATACCCAGATGACCTTTGTCAGCGGCGAAGACATCGATCTGGAGGGGGTGAGGGTTCCTCCCAGATTCAAGCTCCTCACTGCCGAATACTGGCACGACCTCAAGGCGGACCCCTCGACCGACGACTGGCCGTTTCTCTACATGCCGGTGCGGCGCTATCCCCAGACCTACCTGGCGATGGTGCTATTGCTGTTGGCGATTTCCGGACTCCTGGTGCGCTCCCTGATGACTGCCGAGGCGGCCGACGCCAAGACCGGAACCGCTTTCTCGGCGCCTTGTTTCTTTCTCGGAGCTGGCTTCATGTTGGTCGAGACCAAGGCGATCACCGAGCTCGCATTGGCCTTTGGCTCCACCTGGCAAGTCGTGGGGATCACCATCGGGGCGATTCTGGCCCTGGCCTTTCTGGCCAATCTGTTGGTGATGCGCTTCGGTGCCCCCGCCGCGGTCTGGACCTACACCGCCCTGGGAGGATCAGTAGTCCTGGGACTTGTGCTGTCGCCGAGAATCCTCGGAACTGTGAGTCCACTGGTCGACGGGCTGCTTATGACCGCGGTGCTGACCCTGCCGCTATTCTTCTCGGGTTTCGCGTTCTCTAGCGAGCTCGAGAAGACGCCATCGGTCGGGGTGGCAATGGCGTCGAATCTGCTGGGAGCCATGTTCGGGGGGTTCCTTGAATACAACTCCATGTACTTCGGCTTCCGCTCGCTTTACGTGCTGGCTCTGGGGCTCTACGTCCTTGCCTTCTTGACCACCCGGCGACACCGAGCAGCGTGAGCACATGGACACGAGGTGGCACCCGCGTGCAGTGAAAGCAGGTCAGGCTTGATCGCTCTCGACAATCCCTCCCAGCCACTGATAAAGAACCGGTAGCACCAGCAGCGTAAGCAGCGTCGAGGTAACGACTCCGGCGACGACGACCACGGCAAGGGGGCGCTGCACCTCGGAGCCAACTCCGGTGGCCCAGACGAGGGGAATCAATCCCAGTGCGGTCGTGGCAGCTGTCATGAGGACCGGGCGAAGGCGCAGATCGCCGCCAATCAGGATGGCCTCGCGACGGGTCTCGCCTTCGCTCTCGAGCTTGCGGAAGAACTCGATCATCACCAGCCCGTTGAGAATGGCAATGCCAAAAAGAGCGATAAATCCTACCGAGGCGGAGACCGAGAGATAGAGGCCCGAAACCTTCAGAGCAATGACCCCGCCGACCATCGCCAGGGGAATGTTGACGAGAATGAGGAGGACGGGGCGCACGGATCGGAAGTTGATGTACAGGAGAACGAAGATGAGAACCAGAGCCAGGGGCACCATGACCCGCAGTCTCGCCATGGCTCGTTGTTGCTGCTCGAACTGACCTCCCCAAGTGGTGAAGTACCCCGTCGGCAGATCCAACTCCTGGGCGAGCCTTTCGCGAGCCTCAGCCACGAAGCCACCGATGTCCCGGCCGACGACGTTGAGCTCCACCACGACTCGGCGCTTCCCTTCCTCACGCGAGATCTGGGCCGGTCCTTCGGTCATCTCGATGGTCGAGACCTCGCTCAGGAGAACGGTCTCGCCAGTCGGAGTCGAGAGAGGCAGTCGACGCAAATTCTCGACCCTGGCGGTGTATTCCCGAGGCAGACGCACCGTGACATCGGTTCGGCGATCGCCTTCCGGCACCGTGGTCACCACCTGCCCACCCATAGCCGTCTCGATGAGGGTTCGCACGCGGGCTACGCTGATCCCGAGGCTGGAAAGCTGTCGGCGATGCATCTGGATCTCGAGATAGCCGAGACCCTCGACCGCTTCCACCTTGACGTCGACGGCCCCTTCTACCTGTTTGAGAATGCGCGAAGCGTCTCCACCCAGATCAGCCAGTGTGTCGAGATCCTCACCGAAGATCTTGACCGCGATCTGGGACTTGACGCCGGAGATCAGCTCGTCGACCCGCATCTGAATAGGCTGCGTGTAGCCAAACTCCACTCCCGGAACCGAGGCCATCTTGTCGCGTAGGGCCGCCACTAGACCATCCTTGGTCGGCGCCGTCGTCCACTGGCTGCGCGGTCTGAGGAGCACATAGGTGTCGCTCTCGCCTACCCCCATGGGATCTGAGGAGATGTCGGACCGACCGGTGCGGCTAACCACATGGATCACTTCGGGTACTTCGAGAATCGCCTTCTCGATTGTCGTCACCGTTTCAATAGCCTGAGTCAATGAGACCGCCGGCAACTGGAAGGGCTGCACGACGATCGACCCCTCATCCATCGAGGGCAGGAATTCGGTGCCGAGGGTGGGAGCCAAGACCGCCGCGACGGCTACCAAGCCTATGGCCACGCCGATCACCACCCATGGATGATCCAGAGCCCACCGCAGCTGTGGCCGGTAGAGTCGCCTCACGATTTCGGCTGGATGGAACCGATGGGTCTGGCCTGGCCGGGATGTGGATTTCAGCAGGATAGAGGCCAGCGCCGGTATCAGGGTGGCCGTCAGCACCAGAGAGCAGCCGAGAGCGATGGCGATCGTGTAGGCCAGAGGCGCGAACATCTTGCCCTCGATTCCCTGCAAGGTCGCGATCGGCAGAAAGACGACGATGATCACCGCCACCCCGAAGATGATCGGCCGCAATACTTCGGCCGCCGACCGACGAACCTGCTCGATTCCGCTGACATCCCGAGTCGAGCCACTCATCAGGCGCGCGGTATTCTCGACCAGGACAATCGCACCGTCCCCCAACATGCCGATAGCGATGGCCAAGCCCGAGAGAGTCATGAGATTCGAGGATAGACCCACCACCTCCATGACGAGAAATGTAGCCAGGGCTGCCATCGGCAGCTGGATGGCAACCAGCGCCGCCGACCGAGGACTCCCCATGAAGAACACAAGAACAAGGAGCACCAGAAGAGCTCCCTGGAGGAGTGCCTTGCGCACGGTCCCCAGAGCCGTGCTGACAAGCTCGCTGCGGTCGTAGAAGGGTACGACCTCGACCCCTTCGGGCAGGCTCCGCTTCGCAACGTCCAGCTTCTCCTTGATCGAAGCCACCACATCGCGACCCGAGGCTCCGCGCAGCATCAGGACGATTCCAGCGACTGCTTCCCCCTGACCATCCTTCGTGATCGCTCCCTGGCGGAGCTCGGGGCCGATCTGGACCTCGGCAACCTGTCGAAGGAGCACCGGAACGCGATCGCGGTAGGCCACCACGGTGCTCTCGAGATCACCGATGTTGCGAACCCAGCCGTCACCTCGTACCACGTACTGCTCGCCGGATCGCTCGATGTATGCCCCGCCCGCAACGCCGTTGTTTGCCGCCACCGCCTCCGACAGCTCGCTGATGTCGATTTCGTAGCGCCTCAAGGCAGCTGGATCCGCGACCACCTGGAACTGCCTGACGAAGCCGCCGAAAGAGTCCACTCCAGCGATGCCCGAAGCCGTCCGCAGAATCGGGCGGATCACCCAGTCTTGCAGCGTTCGCAGCTCCATCAGGGGGTGACTCGGGCTTTCCAAGGTGTACTGGAAGACCTCCCCGAGACCGGTCGAGATAGGGCCCAGATTCGATTCCGCACCCTCCGGCAGCTGATCTCGTGCCGACAGCATCCGCTCCATGACCAGCTGACGGGCGAAGTAGATGTCGGTTCCGTCCTCGAAGACGACCGTGACCATGGAGAGTCCGAACTTCGAGAGCGATCGGACTTGGGTCGAATGAGGCAGGCCCGAACAGGCCTGTTCGATGGGGTAGGTGACCAGCTGCTCGATCTCGATTGGGGACAGTGTCGGCGCCTGGGAGATGACGGTCACCTGGATATTGGTTACGTCGGGGAATGCATCGATCGGCAGCTGCCGAAACGCACTCAGACCGGCAAACACGAGAACTACCGCCAGCACCAAGATCACCACTCGGTGCGATAGAGCGAGATCCACGAGTCGGATCACTTCATTCCTCCTCAGCCTCACCTCTGAGCAATGCCGACTTGAGCAGGAAAACACCCCGCTCGGCAACCTGTTCGCCGAGTTCCACGCCGTCCACGATCTCGTAGTGTGAGCCATTGAAGCGCCCAATCTGCACGGATCGGGCCTCGAAGGTCTCCGGACCCTGGCTCACGAATACATAGTCGGAGGCGTCGATTCGAGTCACTGCCGATTCCCGCACCGAGGGTGACTGGCTCACCTCTCCGTGGAACAGATTGCCCTCCACAAAGACCCCGGGAAGAAGCAGCTCGGCACCGAAACTGATTCGAGCCCTCACTGTGACCGTCCGGGTCGAGGGGTCGACCTCCGGCACCTTGGTGGCGACATGCGCCAGGCCCCAAAGCTCCCGTCGACCCATGGGGACGAACTCGACCACATCGCCTTCGGCCACCGAGCCGGCCTCATAGGGGGGTAACTGCAGCTCCAACTCCAGCTGCTCCGGATCGCCGATCAGCATCAGAGGCTCATAGGCCATAACCCACGCATGTCGTTGCACCTCGAGTCTCAACACGACTCCCCGAGTCGGTGATCGCACGGTCAGAATCGGTCGAAATTCCGCCGATTCCAACACCTCCTCGATCTCTGCCTCCGAATAGCCGATCTCATGCAGCTCCTCCATGGAATTGTCGAATGCGACGCGGGCCGCCAGAACGGCCTGCTGTCGGCGCTCGAGCTCTACCCGGCTGATTCCCTCGAGCTCCAGGAGCTTTTCGCCCGCCCCTTGCCGACTCTCTGCCAGTCTGAGCTCCTCCCGCCTCTCCAACAGCTCACCGCGCAAGCGGTGCAGATCGTGGGAGTGAAGGCGCAGGAGAGGCTGACCTACCCGCACCACGTCTCCGGGCGCCACGAGAATCTCCACGACGCGGCCATCCAGGACGGTCTTCACGTTGGTTGTGGCCTCGGGTGTACGGACCGCACGACCCACCACCGCTACCTGATCGCCGAAGGTCCTCTCCTCGACCGTCCCCAAGACCACACCGGCTCGGGCCTGCTTGGCCCTGTCCAACTGAAGAGTCTCCGCGGTCGCGGTCTGGGTTGTGGCCAGGCCCACTGCCATCAGAATGAGCGCGTCGACAAATCTCATGGTTGCACCTCGGCATCGAAGGTCGGAATTGGAAACAGCGAGTCATTTGCTAACAGAAGCGCCATGCTGAGGCGGGCGGTGAGGAGGACATGGCGGGCCTGGACGCCCTGAAGCTCCACCTCGTCCAGTCGTGCCAGGCCGTCGAGATATACGAGGTAGGAGACGGCACCGAGCGCAAACTGCTGGGACAGCGACTCTCTGGCCCTGGGCAGACCCGCGAGTTCTGGCACCAGCTCTTCGAGCGTCTCCTCCGCCCCTAGCCCAGTGGCCAGCTCGTTGTGCAACCAACTTGTCACCTCACGGTGTATCAGTTCGAGCTCCTGCGTGGCGCTCGCGGCTCGGGCATCGGCAGCCGCGGCCGTTCGCTGAGCTGCCTTACCAAACGGCAGAGGAAAGGCGAGATGGAAACCGAAGGCACTGAATCCTTCGATCTCACCCATGTCAGGGACCCGCTCCCATTCGATTTCGGCCGCCGGTCGCCCCCAGGAGATCCGGCGAATCAGCCGGCTGTTCGCCTTCTCTAGATTCGCTCGGAGCCTGGCCGCCTGCACTGCTGGACTGCTTTCCACCAGGCTGCCCAAGCCGTCTTCCATGGGCAGTCTCGTCACATCCAACCGCACAAGAGACTCCAGGTCGCCAAGAACAGGGTCGAGCTCGTCATTCACCACTCGGGCCCGGAGCCTCGCCTGAGTCAATCGAACCTGCACTTCCTGCTCCCGCAGTCGCGCCGATTCTCCGAGCCGAGCCAGGCGCAGCTGGGTCACCTCCGAGCCCGAAACTTCGCCCAACTCGAACCTCTGGTTCTGAATGGCGAGAGCCCGGGTCAGCTGCTCGAGGCGACGCTTCGCAATAGCCAAGTCCTCGGTGGCGGCAGCCAGGGAGAGCCAGTCGGAGCCCGCTGCCAGAGCCTCGCTATAGACAATCGAGATAGCCTCGACGCTCTCCCAACGATCAGCGTCTTCGACGACGCGATTGCCGGCCGACTTCTGCCACGGAAAGTTGTAGGTCTTGGCGAGCTTGAGATAGTCGATCGAGTTGGGCTGACGACTGAACGAAGAGCCGATTCCCTCGCGTTGCCAAGCGATCACAGGTGCGCTCGAAGCGGCTTCCGCCTTGGTCTCCTCAGCCTCGGCTTCCAAGCCGGCGAGGCGAGCTCTCGACTGGGGGGCGACGTCGACTGCCTCCTGCATGCTCGCCAACAGGCGCTCGATGGCGATTCCCGGCAACCGATCAGCGACTGGTCCTGTTGGGGGCTGCGCCGACCAGGCCGCACCAGACATGAACAACACCCCAATCCCCAGAACAAACCATCTTGGCATGAGATCCCTCTCTTCTGTCGACTGGCCGTGCAGGGCAATCCTGACGCTTTCCTCTCCTTGGCCCACTCCAGCCACACTGCAGCTCCTAGCCTATCCTCTGACAGGCCGGTGCGAAACCGACATTTGTTGCAGTAGGAATGCGACGATGGTGGGAGAATGAATCGGTGATCTCACCAAGAAGCCACGTGCTCCTCGAGCGGGTTCGCGCGGTTGCGATCCGGGATGTCGAGCCATGATCAGCAGGCTCGCAAGGACGAAACAGGTCATTCGGAAGACAGCTCAAAGCTCGGACTCTCGCCCCCCCATCGTTGGGTAGTCAGCGGTTTCGCCTCAACTACCCGACCAGGCAGCGATTGGGTCGGCTTGGCGTAAGAAGGCGGCCCGTCGAGGGGTTTCTCGGAGTTCACGCCCGCTTTCCAGGGAGCGCTGACGGCCGAGCTCTAATACCGACGCGTCGGCTTCCGCTGGGCCCATAACTTGAGCGACTTGCAGGCCGAGGAGATCGTCCCCTTCGTAGGCTACTACGAGAAGATGGCGGATTGCTCGGCAGTCGTCGTGGTAAGCGCCAGAGTAATCGCTGAGTAACAGCGGCAAGCTAGGTGTCTTCGTTTAGTCGGAGACGATCTCGAGGCCGTCGACGATCCCGACGACCACAGCACGGATCGGTGCGGTCGGATCTTCCAGGACCTGGCGCGCACCGTTGCCCTCGTCGATGATGATCACGGCCTCGCCGTGGCCCGCCCCAACGACATCCATGGCGATCACGTAGCCGCCGGTAGGTTTGCCTTCGGCGTCCAGTCGGTCCGCCAGAAGCAGCTTTCGCCCGTTGACGATCGGGTGATGGATCGTGGAAACGACGCTGCCAGCGATACGTCCCAGGATCATGGGATCGAGAAATCCTCTTCTGGCGGATCGTTCTTGATCTCGTCGACCAGGCCGACGATCGCGTGGTCGACTGGAACGAACCACGGATCGAGAGCGAGGGCGGCCTCCCTGCTCTCCACCCAATAGACGGTCTCGCCGGGACCAGCCATGCGGGTAGGGTCAGCGCAGACGATCGGCCTTCCCTCGGGCTCGCACTCACGATCGAGAGGCTGCACCCAGAGCATCGGCGTGCCGGCGAGGCCCTCTACCACGACAGCCGGTACGACCGTACCGATCACTCGTCCCAGGAGCACGTGACCTCCTCGAGGTGCTCGGCCCCTGCGGGCTCGTGCGGGGCGCAGTTTTCGAAGCGCGTTCCCTGCTCCAGCAGCAGACGCAGATCGGTGTCCAGGCGCGGCAACAACGAGCTGCCGACGAGTTGGCTTCCGGCTCGCTCGGCACAGATCTCGAGTGCCGTGGTGGCGTCGGCGACGTCGCCGCTGAGCAGAGCTATGGCTCGACCTCCCAAGTCGTCTGCAAGTCGCACTTCGCCGATCTCGACCGGCGTGCTCTTGACCGCGGCGTCGACAGCCCGCAAGAGGGCAGGTGAGGTAGACGTCTCGACCACGGCGAGAGCCTCAGCGGTCAGCTCCTGCCGGGATCCTAGAACAGCATCGTGGAGGGTCGGATGGATGTCGCTCAGCAGAATGGTGTCTTGCAGCGTACCGTCGGCCTGGCCGCGCTCGACTCCGGCATCGTAGGCCTCCTCGGTGCTGGCCACGCTTCCTCCGACGAGCACCAGGAACCTCCCTGGATGGATGGTGCCGCAGCGCAACAGCGCGATCGGCGCCCGCTTGACCATCAAATCGCTCGCCAGGACTCCGCTGGCAATGCTGTCGAACTCCAGCAGGGCCAGGGCAGCGTGTCGTTTCTTATGCGGCATAATCTCGAAGCCTGCGTTCAGACGATTCGGAAGTGGTCTACGAGCACGCATCGTCGCAGACGACTGAAGCTGATCGGTCCGGTGAGCCCCTCACCGGTCGGGCTGGCGATCGTAAAGCTGGTATGTCCCTCACCACCTTCACCGAGGCCGGCGAAGAAGGGACCGTTCTTCGTGAAGATGCTGGTGTTGATGACGCGGGCCATCTGACTCAAGGCCTCGATATCGCGCGAGTACATGCCGGCCGAGTGTCCGTATCCGTGCTCCGCCTCCTTGGCTAGCGCGATGGCCTGCTCCACACTCGGCACGCTCGTGACCGGCATGACAGGCATCATCTGCTCTGTCCAGACGAGGGGATGGTCGTTGGCGACCCGAGCCACCGCGAGACGCGGATCGCCACGCACCTCGATACCCGCCGCAGCGAGAATCACGGCCGCGTTCTTGCCGAGTACATCTTTGTTGACGATCGCCGATCGACCTGGACCCCGCTGCTCGGTGAAAATCACTTTCTCGAGGCGCCGCAGCTCGGCGGCATCCAGCAGGTAGGCACCGTTCTTTTCCATTTGACGTAGCAAGTCGTCGACGACGCCTTCGACGGCGATGACCTCTTTCTCATCGGTACAGACGATGTTGTTGTCAAAGGAACCGCCGGCGACGATTTGACGGCCGGCGAGCTCGAGATCGGCGGTCGAGTCGACGACGACAGGGGGATTCCCGGGACCGGCGCAGATCGCCCGCTTGCCGCTCGTCATTGCCTCCCGTACGACGCCTGCGCCCCCGGTCACGGCCAGGAGGCGGACGCCCCTTTGGCGCATCAACTCCTGCGCCGACTCGATGGTCGGATTGGAGACGCAGCAGACAAGATTGGCAGGACCACCAGCCTGTACGATGGCGCGGTTGAGAAGACGGATGTTGGCCATAGAGCACTCACGAGCACTCGGATGCACATTGAAAACGACGCTGTTGCCCGCCGAGACCATGGCGATCGTGTTGCAGATGATCGTCGCATTCGGGTTGGTCGTCGGAGTTATGGCGCCGATGACGCCGTAAGGAGCGTACTCCGTCAAAGTCAGACCGTTGTCCCCTGTAACTGCTTGAGGGGAAAGCACTTCGGGACCCGACGTCTTGTGCGCCACGAGCAGGTTCTTGACCAGCTTGTCTTCGGCGCGGCCGAGACCTGTCTCCTGATGAGCGTGGCGAGCGAGCTCCCCGGCGCTCTCGACCATCGATTGACGAATCGAAGCGACGATGGCGCCCCGCTTCTCCAAGCTCGAGCCCTCGAGGCTACGAAACGCCAGAGCTGCCGCCTCTACTGCCTCGTCGACCGTGGCGAAAACTCCCTCGCCCAGCAGTGCCGAAGGCGAATCCTCGGCCGTCACAGCCGAATGAGCCCGAGGCGCCGCACCGAGCCGCTCGGCCAGCCTGGCGGCGATCAGATCGACTTCACGGTCACTCAGGCGAGATTCAACGTCGGGCATGCTCAACGCTCTTCATTGCCCTTGTGGTACTTCTCGTCGCCCTCGACTTCCCAGCTGTCGACGATGGCCATGACGACGGCGTCCACCGGTTTGTTGTCGGTGGCCACAGTCTGTCGGGCAGAAGAGCCGCTGGCGTAGAGGACCATCTCCCCGACTCCGGCTCCGACTCCGTCGACCGCTACGACCGAGCCTCCCTCTGGAGAGTTGTCGGGCCCGTAGTTCCCCAACACCAGATAGCGTAGGCCCTCGAGCTTGGGGTCCTTCTGGGTGGCGACAAGGGTGCCGATTACCTTGGCGAGCTTCATGACGACTCCGATCTGGGGGGACCGGTTACTTCTTCGCGGGTTCCGAACCGCGACCCAGCGGGATCACGAGATCGACGTTGGTGTGCGGGCGCGCGATGATGTGGACGGCAACCACCTCGCCGACCCTCGCGGCCGCAGTCTGACCGGCGTCGCAGGCCGCCTTGATGGCGGCCACGTCACCACGAATCACCGCCGTGGTGTAACCCCCACCTGTCTTCTCGTAGCTGACGAGCTCGACGCGGGCTGCCTTGACCATCGCGTCCGCCGCTTCCACCATGGCCGGAAAACACCGGCATTCGATCATTCCTAGGGCTTCTGCCATGACTTCCTCCTGAGAATTCGGGCCCATCGGCCCCTGTTTCGACTCACTTCTTGACGACTCTTCCGGACAGCGAGGTAATCGCCTTCACCGCCGCATCGTGCGCTACCACAACATCCCGCTCTTCACCACCGATGTACACGCGGCCAAAGTTACCGATCGCCCGAACCTCGAGGATGTTGATCTCTGCCGCCTTCTCCGCTTCATTGGCGGCCAAGGCGGCATAGGCTGCCGGCTCGCACTCCAGGATGAAGAGCGTTTCACCCGACAGGATCATGTTGCCGTGGCGCATGCGGTTGATCAGCATCGTCTGTGTATCGGCAAGATGGCGAACCACCTGGTCCGAGAGCACTCTTGGCTTGTGTCTGTCATCTTCCTGCAAGCCGAGAGCGTCGAGAATGGCCGCTCCCGCCTGACGCACGTCCGCCTGGCTGTCCGAGTGGACCTCGAGCATGCCGAAGTGCCGCTCGACGATCTGTTCTCCCGGTGTCACGTCGGTTGCTTTCAGCGCCACATCGGTAATGCGGTTGATCTCCATTCCAGGGGCGATCTCGACGAACAGACTGGCTTGGCCGACGCGAGGCAGGTACCCCCGCGACACCGTGGCCAGAAAGGAGGCGTATTGAGGCTGTAGGGAATCGAGGAAGACGAAGGCTCTCAAGTCGACCATGATCGGTGTTCCTCAGGCGCTGACGGTTCCAGCTACAGCCTCCTGGACGATCGCCATGCTGGCGCTCGCCCCGAGACGTGTCGCTCCAGCTGCAATCAGCGCTTTGGCATCGGTGTAGGACTTGATGCCGCCGGAGGCCTTGACTTCCATGCCGGCAGGTCGTACCACTTCGGCCATCAGAGCCACGTCTTCGACCGTGGCGCCACCCGTCGAGAAACCCGTCGAGGTCTTGACGAAGTTGGCGCGGGCGGTGCGAGCCAACTCACAGGCGCGACGTTTCTCTTCATCGGTCAGCAGGGCGGTCTCGATGATGACTTTGCACACCGCGCTACCGTCGCGACACGCCTCGACCACCGCTCGAATGTCCCGCAGCACGAGCGCATCATCTCCGCTCTTGAGGGCACCGATGTTCAGCACCATGTCGACTTCACTTGCACCGCAGCGAATCGCCCGTCGCGCTTCG
Organism: Thermoanaerobaculia bacterium; assembly: GCA_947259195.1. GTDB lineage: Bacteria > Acidobacteriota > Thermoanaerobaculia > Multivoradales > JAHEKO01 > JAUVRX01. The sequence goes on from CAMYLC010000064.1 coordinate 35,293, forward strand.
TGGGCCTTGATCTCTGGCTCATTCGCTCCCAGGGGAAAGCCGGCAACCGTGCAGGTGAGCACATCACTGCCGCGCAAGAGCTGGCTGGCGAGCGACACCCACGTCGGATTGACGCAAACGGAGCGAAAGTTGTACTCCAGCGCTTCGCCACACAGCCGACGGATCTGCTCCTCAGTGGCGTCCGGCCTGAGCAGGGTGTGATCGATATACCGAGCCAGATCTTCCGGGATTCGCCCGGGTGGGTCGACTTCGCCGACGCTGGTCAGCCCGGTGGCTCCCAGTTGAATGAAGTGACGTGCGGTGTCAGGAGAGCTTCCTATACGGGGTCCATGGGGTGCGCCGCTGCCGAAGGATTCGATCGGGCCGATCATCTGGTGAAGGCGCTCGACCACCCGCTCGAGATCGGCATCCGAAAGGGCGGTCAAATCGACCCGAGCAGCCGAAGGATCGGTGCTCGAATGCGCTCGCGACGATCCGACTTGCCGTTGCGCCTTCGAGTCGGCAAACATCGCGACACGGCGCTGGTGCCGCGGCTCGGTGCAGTCGGTTGCCAACCACAGGTCGACGATCTGCCTGGCGAGGCCTTCTCCAATGAGACTGGCCCCCAAGGTCAGCACGTTCGCGTCGTTGTGCTCGCGGCTGTTTCGGGCGCTCGACAGGTCGTAGGCCAGAGCGGCCCGTACGCCCGCCACCTTGTTCGCCACCATCGCCGAACCGATTCCGGCTCCGTCGATGACGATCCCTGCATCCACTCGGTCCGAAGCGACGGCCTCTGCCACCGCCCGAGCGAAGACCGGATAGTCGACCGGCTCTCGCGAGAAGGTGCCGACGTCCTCCACCTGGTGACCCGCCTGCCGCAAATCTTCGATGAGCCGACCCTTGAGCCCGAAACCGCCGTGATCAGCGCCGATAGCAATGCGCTTCGCTAAGGACCTCACAGCCACACCTCGGAGTCATCCTTTCGGTCGGAGGCGAGGACGGGTTGGATCACACCGGCTTCGCTGTCCAGAACGGCTTCGAGCTGGCGGACGAAGAGACGGAAACGCTCGAAACCGAGCTCGGTGATTCGGTACTCGGTCACCTGGCGCCGGCCCCGGCGGCCCTTTCGAATGCCCACGTAGCCCACATCCGCGAGTTTGCGTGTCTGTACATGGAGGTTACCGTCCGCCAGACCGGTCTCGCGTTTCAGATCTGAAAAGGTAACCGCCTCTCCCGGCACCAGAGTGGCCAGAATGGCGAGCCGAGCAGATGAGCTGATCATGTCGTCAAAGCGCCTAGCCAAAGCGTGTCACCTGTTTTACTTCTATTTGTGAAGTATTTTACCTTTCTTGACAAATGTCAAGGGGACAAAGGTTGTCTTGGGGTCATAAACTTCATAATATGAAGCTAACTGAGTATACAGCCTCTAGCCTCCCGGGGAGTCAGTCGGATGGTCTTGTAAAGGCCTGAAAAGGCGAAACCCCCGTCGAATGACGAGGGTTTCTATAGATAACTTCCCGGCGGCGACCTACTCTCCCACGCAGTCGCCCACGCAGTACCATCGGCGCTGAGGGGCTTAACTGCCGTGTTCGGAATGGGTACGGGTGTTTCCCCCTCGCTAGGGCCACCGGAAAAACTCAGAGCTGTTAAAGAACCTTTGAGAGGTTCATTGCAACCGAATCGGGTAAGCAGCGATAAGATCCGCCGCCAAACGAGCACTCCAGAGACAAGTAATAAATGGTCAAGCCAAACGGCCGATTAGTACGGGTTAGCTCAACGTCTCGCAACGCTTACACATCCCGCCTATCAAACTGGTGGTCTACCAGAGGCCTTCAGGGAGATCTAATCTCGAGCGGGGCTTCCCGCTTAGATGCTTTCAGCGGTTATCCTTTCCGAACGTAGCTACCCAGCTGTGCCGTTGGCACGACAACTGGTGCACCAGAGGTTCGTCCATC
>CAMYLC010000065.1 GCA_947259195.1 Thermoanaerobaculia bacterium
CCTTGTGTTGCATGCCGCCGAAGAAGCGGCACTCCACGATTCGCGCCATCCTCTCGTCGTGCTCCTCGAGCTGGTTGAGCGCGTCGTCGAGGGAGAGCAGCTCGACCGCTCGGGAGGTGCCTCCCAGCGTGCCCTCGTCGAGCGGGACGTGCAGCTCCTGGCCGCCGCGGCGCTCCGCGTTCCGACGACGAGCGTAGTCGATGAGCAGATGACGCATTACCTTGGAAACCAGAGCGAAGAACTGGGAGCGACCCCGCCATGCGGGTCCCGTCCGTTTCGACAGCTCGATGTACGCCTCGTGCACGAGAGCTGTCGTTGAGAGAGTGTGATCGTCCCGCTCGCGCGTCAGGTGACGGTGGGCAATCAGCCGCAGGTCGTCGTAGAGCAATTCGACGACGTGGTCGAAAGCCTCCTGGTCACCAGCCGCCCAACGATCGACGAGCGCCGGCAGGTCATCTCGCTCGGACACTGGCCCAAGCCTATCCCATCCACGGCCGGATGCTCGCCGATGGCGGCTTTTCTACTGGAGCTGCGCTTGGACAGGTAGAACATCTTCAGGGAGGTCGCATGAACGGTCGATGCACCAAGAAGGTCACGAACATTGCCTCGTCTCTTCTGCGCAGGATGTCGCCGCGTTGCGGTCGCCCGCCACTGGTGGTGTCTCGCTTCGGCACTCATCGTTGTGGGTTTTCCGAACAGTCTGCAGACGGAGATGGTCTGTGGGGTGGTGGTGTTTTTCTCACCGACCGCAAATCCGGACGCCGCATCGACCGAACCAATCGTTTGAGGAGGAGCTCATGATTAGCCATAGATTCCCCGTCTACGCCGCCTTCTGCCTGGCCTTCGTCGCCGCCACACTGAGCGCCCAACACGACTGCTTCCCCTACCCGCCCAGCATGGCCGGAGCAGTCGTCAACGACGACTGGGACGAGCCCTTCGAGATCGACCAGTACCAGATCGACGTCCCTGCCGATGCCGGTGGCGGCTACGTGGTCGCGAGTCTTTCCAGCCCGGAGCCGTCACAGCCCGGGATGCGCATTATTCCTCCCTCGGGGTTGGGAGTCGTCGCTCAAACGGCCCCTACTCAGCCGATCAGTGCCAGCCCGCAGACAATCGAGGTCGCCTTCGAGGTCGATGCCAGCACCACCTTCATGGTGGAGATCTTCGAGTCCACGGTGGCGCCGCAGGCAGCGCATCCCATTCCCTACACCTGGAGTTGGAACTTCGTCTCCAAGGTCGACTGCTATGAGCCCAACGACGGCGACCCGAACAACTGGCCCGAGCCGGTACCGGACGCGCGCAACATTCCCTTGAACCAGATCCACGAGGCGTTCGGTCTAGCGGGTCATCTGGACTTCTCGATCTCGTGGGCGGATGCTCACAACTACGACTGGTACAAGTTCACGCTCGCGGTACCGACCTCCGTCTGGGCGGCCACCGCGCAGGTGCCGAACGATCAGGGCATCCGCCTGCGCATCTTCGACGACGACGGCCTGGTCGCCATCACCGGCTCGACCCCAGCCGCGGGCCAGACCGTCGCCATTGGTCCCGAATTGCTCGAAGTCGGCACCTACTACCTCGAGATCCTGCCGGTTGATCGGGGGCTGAGCAACGTGGCCACGAGCGAAGGAGAAGCGATCCCCGACCACTTCGTGACTCCGTACCAGTTCATCGTCGGCATCGGTTCGGTCATTCCTCCGTGCGTAGACCCCAGGTTCATCTTCTGCGACGACTTCGAGACCGGTGACACTTCCTGGTGGTCGCTGACCATTCCGTAGCTACGCATCCCGACCCTCGCCGAGGCTCTCGCGAAGTCGCGGTCGGTCGGCCTCATCGCGATGCCGGCTCGGGAGGGCTGTCTGTCGGCTTCTTCGCGTCGAGCATACTTCATGATACGCCGCGACCAACCGGATCCAGGGCCGAGCTGGATGCTCCGACGCGCTTGAGGAGTTGAGGGTCAGGGACATCGATCAGTCACGCCGCCGCCGGAAGGCTGACGCCGGTAATCCAGTCCGCGACCTTTCTCAATCAGTCGCCCGAGCCACTGTCTCTCGCGTTGCTGCTGTGGGGTCGAGTTGAATCGCTGGCGCTCGCCTGCCAACGGCCTCGAACGCGTGCGCTTCGTGGAGAAGCTTGTCGGTGGGATCGCGGCCTCCGAGACTCAGCCAGCGGCTGTTCTCAGAGACTCGAAGGCGGTCAGCTGGGCGAGCAGAGGGTTCGAAGTTGGCACCAAACGGGCTACCAGCTCACCCCCATCCCATCCTCCCTCTTCGCTGGCAGCTGGTCCGGTGTCTGTACACTGCGCCCCCGCGCCTGCCCCTCCGTGAACTTGCTTTTCCGCATTCGATCCATTCTCCCCTCAGGCCACCCAGAGTCCAAGTCGGACCGAAACGCTATCCCGAATACGAGAGTCGGCGTGGATCAACCAACGGGCTCAAGAGCCGGGAGGTAGAATCGCAGAATCCGATGGTCTCACCGCTGAGCCTCTGCATCCTTGCTGCAACGCTGCTGATTGTGGCCATCCTGGTCGCTTGGATCAGAGGTACCAAGCTGCCGGTCGCCCTCGCGGACGGTGGCGTCGCTGTGGGCGGAGCCTCGCTATTTCTCACGGCTTCGGCCATGCTCTTCGCAGCTGCCCAGCCACTCGAAGCGTCGGAATTCTGGCGGGAAGCCGGCTCCTTGGCCCTCGTGGCCAGCCCGCTCGGCGCGACTCTGGCATTGCGATCGCGGGGCCGACGATCGATTCTGCGGGCACTGCTCGCCTCGACCATTGCTTTGACTTGCGTCTTGCTCTGGCTGACGTTCAACCTCCGGGGTCCAAGAGGAGGATGGAGTCCGAGCAACGCAGTTCTCGTCTTGACCGCAGGGTCCATCGCTGTGGCATCGGCAGCCTGCCTTGGCTGGTGGTCGAAACGGAGCCCGATCTCGATCAGTCTGTTGCTGCTCATTCCAGCGTTGGGATGCACGCCCAGCAGTCCCTCTCAGGACCAGGTCGGCACTCTCGAGTTGACGATCCGCGACAAGACCACTGGAGAGGTCACTGCGGCTCGAGTTGAACTGCTCGATGAGGGCGGCGGTGCTGTGATTCCAGACGACGCACTGACCGTGTTCTCAGACTGCGGCAATGTGCCGGTTCATATGTGGCTACCGGGATTCGCATCGCTCCAAGCCATGTGGAACGGGGACCGCGCGGTTCCAAACCCTTATACGGGAACCACTCAGTTCTATGCGGACGGCTTGATCCGGGTCCAACTCGCCCCCGGCCGCTATTCGATCCGGGCAACAAAGGGTCTCGAGTACAGGCAAGCACATGGAACGATCCTGGTCGAGCCCGGTCAGCTGAAGCGCATCGACCTCGCTCTCGAGCGTTGGATCGACCTGGTGCAGGAAGGCTGGTACGGCGCTGATGATCACCTCCACATCCCGCGGCCCCATCCTCGCTTCGACCCGCGGCTGGCTACCTGGATGGAAGCCGAGGGCCTGCACGTCGCCAACCTGCTGCAAATGGGCCTGGCGCGCGACGTCCACATCACACCACAGCATGGGTTCGGAATGTCTTCGGTCTTCAAGAGAGGCAGCACGCTGATCCTCTCGGGCCAGGAGAGCCCGCGAACCCACATCCTCGGCCACGCCATCGTGCTCGGAGCCGGACAGTTTCTCGATCTGCCATCGGAATACCTGCTCTACGACCGCATCTGGGAACTGGCACATCAGCAGGAGGCAGTCAACGGCTACGGCCATTGGGGACTCGGCGGAGCGGAGGAAGGACTCGCGCTCTGGGGACACGAGGCGCTACTCGATTTCATCGAAGTCCTGAACCTCGGTTTTCCCTTCTACGACCGGTGGTACGAAGCGCTGGATCTGGGACTCCGAATCGGACCCACCGCAGGCACGGATTACCCTTGCCTACCGGGTTTGCCGGGCCGGGACCGTTTCTACGCGAAACTCGATGGACCGCTCGAGGCGCAGACGTGGCTCGAATCCGTGCGCCGAGGCAGAACTTTCGTCACCAACGGTCCGGCCCTCGATTTAGCGGTGGATGACGTCCAGCCGGGCGAAGACCTGTGGTTGGCAGAACCAGGCAAGGTGACCATACGCGGTCGTGTCAGGTTCGACACGGACCGCGACGCCGTCGATGCGCTCGAGCTGGTCCATGGCGGAGCGGTGGTCCTGCGCGTCGACACGCCCACGTCGCCTGGAGAAATAGGCTTCGAGACGATCTTGGACATCGATCAGACCACCTGGCTAGCGCTCCGTGCGACCGGTGCCAAACTTGGCGAGACGGAGATCGATCTGCGGAGCTTGTTCTCGGCCATGCTGGTCTTAGACCGGCGCTCGAATGAGGAGCTGTTGCGTAGTCTGCCGGAGGGTTCCGTACCCCGACCTTCCGCTGCACACACTGGAGCGGTTCTGGTGACTGTCGAGGGAACCCCTTGGCTGGCCGAGCAGCCACGCGGGCGCGAGGTCGCCGAGATCTGGTTGGCACGGCTGGACGAGCTCGAAAACCGTCTCGACGAAGATCAGATGGTCAGATGGGCACGCTTTCCCGGACGTGGTGACGGCATCGACCTGCGAACGGCACGGGCGAATCGTTCAACTCTGCTCCAAGCGATCGAAGCCGCTCGACGACACTACGCGACCAGCGGCCACTGACACACGGACCCTGCGGGGTGTGACCCGAATCGGCTCCAGCCGGTGTCACTTCCCTATCCAACCGAGAACTCGGATTGAACTTGGTGGAGCCGGACGGGATGGCAGTGCTTTCCTATCTCCCGTACCGAACGACTCGTGACATCGACGTACTGATTGACGCCACAGCCGAAAACGCAGCCGCTGCTCGGCGAGCCGTACAGCGTTGGGGAGGGTTCGAGCCCGAATTCGGTGTCGACGATTTTCTGTCCGGTGACATCTTTCCCTTCGGAGGCCTGCTACGGGTCGAGGTCCACACACAGGTCCTGGGTGCCCGGTGGGAGAAGGTTTGGGAGCGCAAGGTAGCGGGAGAGCTGGGTGGCTTTGCGACCCACTTCGTTTCGCTCGAAGACCTGATTGCGATGAAGGAAGCCACCGGCCGGCCGGAAAAAGACCTTCCCGACCTCAAGCGCTTGAGACTGTTCAGGGACCGAATCGGCGAGAGCACGGACCAGTAATCGAGAATCTCTTCCTCGATCAGGTCACCGCCAGCCTCCGTTCGCTGGTGCGCTTGTCGTTACCGATCGGCTGCGACTACAATACGCGCAAGCTATCTGGATAGTAGTAGCGGGGGCTGGATCGAGGCCGAATCGCGGTCTCGACATCAGTCGCCGCTCGTCTGGAGGAGGAGAAAGAGAATGTCGAGAAGAACCGTTGGGATTGTGGCACTGTTGGGCGCACTGGTGGTGCCGGTATCAGCCTGGGCGCAGGAAGAGGAAGCGGAACGACCGTTCGTCTACTCAACCTACTACTACTGCGACGTTGCCGACCAGGAATTGGCCGACATGCTGGTCGAGACGGTCCATGCGCCGATCTACGACGCCGCGGTGGAGGACGGTACGATCCAGGCCTGGGGCTGGTTGTCGCATAACACTGGTGGAAAGTGGCGTCGGGCGCTCTACTACATCGCTCCCACCACCGACGCGCTGTTGGCGGCACAGAAGACCCTGGCCGAGCGGGTCGACGAGTCGAGCTCGAAGGCCGACGCGCGCTTCACCCGGATCTGCGGTGCCCACGACGACTACATCTGGCGCTCGGTGGTCGGCAGCGGCGGACCAGGCAGTGTCGAGACCGCCAACCCGGGCGATGCCGGGATCTCCCAGTACATGGTCTGCAAGATGTCGAAGCAGGAGCGAGCGGACGAGCTCGTCGAGACGGTCTTCGGCCCGGTCTACGACGCTCAAGTCGAGGCAGGCGACCTCGTCAGTTGGGGCTGGCTCGAACATTCGGTCGGCGGCAAGTACCGGCGCTTGCTCACCCTGAGAGGCAAGGATCACTCGAGTCTGCTGAACACCTGGGGTGCGGCCATCAATGCGCTGAATCAGAAGCACGCGGACGAGATGAACGAGTTCGGGGATATCTGTTACACCCACCAGGATTACATTTGGGACATCGTGCACTGATCCCGTAGAGATCGGGACCGGCGACTCCTAGCCGCGCCAGGGGATCACGGAGTAGGAATTTGCTTTCGAGGCCGCAAGGGTATTGCGCCAGGAAAGCGGTTCTTCGTCAGGTTTCCGAGCTCGTGCGATCGGAGTGGGAGATCGCACTTCTTGCGCTGGATTGTCCTGTGTTGTGGAGTGGCCGGAGGTTGGCACTCGGCGGGTACTCGGCCGGGTTGAGACCCCAGGGTGGCGAGCTGAAGCCGTATCGGTGCCCGCGGGCAAGCTAGGTCGTCAGCTCTTCCTTGAGCATACCGACCTCCTGGAACCACCCTTCGAGCTGGTTCCAAATGGGAATGGTTTGGGCTGCCAATATCTCTTCCCAGCCTTCCGGGTTTCTGAAGCTGGTGGGCTCTGCGCCGACCGCTATCGTTGAAGCTTGGTCAAGATCGTCCATCGATGCGTTGCCGGACCACCTGCCGTAGCTCGGCTGCCAGGTCAGTCACCGTTTCGAGTCTCGACTGGAGGACAGTTTTGTCGACTGTTTCGTTTATCAACAGTGCCTGACAAAACTCGATGTCCTTCTCGCGATTGGCAATCGACTTCGAAATCCAAAGATCGTGCACTTCGAGGCACCAGGCTACGACACCATTGGTCGCGGGCGTCTCGAATTGGACCAAGCGATCCCGCCAACCCTCCGGCAATACGGCGGTCGATTCACTGACACCCTGCGCGTAGTACCCGAATGTCGCATGAAACATCGAGGCTTCACCGATCGATGCATCGATCAGATCGGCCAATTGCCCTTCGACGTCGTCAAATGCCACTACATCGACTTCTATCGACCGCTGTGCGGCCACGGGCAACCCGTCACTGACGGTAGCGTGAAGCGCCTGGCTACCGATGACCATCAGCTTATCTGTGCCGAGGATGCTGGCGGCGGCCCGGATCGCGTGCTCGAACTCGGCACGCTTCATGGATTTGCCCTTTCGGATGCCGCGAAGCGCCTGTAGACCTCGGCTCGTTCCGCCGGCGAGAGGATGCCTGCGAACGGTGTCACCTGACGAAGTTCCCGCGCTCTCGGACGGGGATCAAGAAGAACCTCCGCAATCTCCGACACCGGACAGCGCAGGATCGCCTTCCATTGAGTGAGGAGAGGAGCGGCACCGGGGTGTCTCTCCATCATCAGGTCGAGCATGCTCCGTGCACGCTTCACTACCGCGACCGGATCTCTGATCAGTCGCTGCGCGATGGCCTTGTGGAGCGCCAGGCTTCGTCGGTCCTCGCGGGTTGTAGCCGGCACGAACTGCAGTCGTGCTTCGAGGCCCAGAGCCCGGGCGAGTCTGCGCAGCGTCCGGAGATTCGGGACCTTGCTGCCGGATTCGTACGCCGCTATCGTCGGCTGCGAGGTTCCGGCGAGCTCGGCAAGACGGCTCTGTGTTACTCCGGCGCGCCGGCGGAGAAGTAGCACTTCATTCACGTCCCATATTATATCTAAATAGATATAGCGTGTCATTCGCAGCCCTGGGAAAGGTGAGATCCTCCATCGGATCCGGTGCGATCGCGGCCTCCGAGACTCAGCCAACGGCTGTTCTCAGAGCCTCGAAAACGGTCAGCCGAGCGAGAGGAGGGGTCGAAGTTGGCACCGACCGCGCTACCAAGACGAGGCGATCAGACCGGCAGGAGTGCTGGCCTTTCTCTCGTGATCTTCCAGTTTTGGAGTTTTGTGTTCGCCGACAAGCCTGACTACTCGCGCCCGATCATCCACCCCAGGCCGAATTCGACAACGCCGAACACAAAGTACAGAACTTGCAGCCAATGGATGGGCGGGCCAAGCACCCACACCTGCACAACGATCCAGGCCATCAAGAAAGCACCCAACCCCATAGCAGCTCTTCCGGCAAGAGCATGACGACGAAAAGTGAGCACTGCACCGGTCAGGCTGCCGACGCCATTGACCAATAAGAGAAAGATGCCTGGAACAAGAAAGTCAGGAAGAGGTGAACCCTCCAACATCTCCGGCGACATTCCAATCAATGATCCGCTGGGATCGAGGATAAACGCCAATCCAGCTGGAACGGCGCCGACGCCGATAAGCACTTGCAGCAAACCTGTGAGTAAGACCAGTCGCTTGTTTCGTGGCATCTTGTGCTCCTTGGGAGATGGCTCCAAGAACATTGACCGCGGACAACGCTCATTAGACAGGGCTTCGCCGATTGAGCCAAGAAGATCTAGCGCTGTTCGTTGCATTCTCGAACCAGGAGATCGCTCTTCTGCGCTGCGTAGGTTTGGGTGTGGAGCGATCTGTCTATAGTACCTGGCGCTCGACCTGGCCGATCTCGAGACGATCGTGCCTGCCATCGAGGAGCTTTCAGGAGGTAGCGTCGATCTCGTCGTCGCCAACGCAGGGCTCTTGCCCCAACGGCATGCGCTCTCGAAGCAGGGCCACGAGGCGGCGTTCGCCACGAACGCCCTCGGACATCACGCGCTCGTTCGCGCACTCGAGGAGAGTGGTCTCCTGGCAAACGATGCAACCGTCGTCTTGATGACCGGAGACATCTACATCATGGCGAGCGCGTGCGACCAGATCCGGCCGCATATCTCGCTGGACTACCGCCCACCAGCCCCCGCTGGACTAATATAGGAACTGACACATACATCTGGGGCGCCACCCGCGTGATCACGTGCCGCATATTGACCGGGCACGCCAGGTACACCACGGCGCCGACCCCGGAGGAGGAGTGGCTGAGCTTATGTGGAACCTACCCCGAGGTCTTCTCGTGACCGGAGCCCTCCTCGCTTCCGGCGCCTCCGCGGGCCCCGGCGGCCCGCTCCTCCTCGTCGACTTCCCCCGATCCACCGAAGTCCTGCCCTGGTTCGTCGTGAACGACGACGTGAGGGGGGGGCGATCCGAGGGGGGCTTTCGCCTCGAGGGCGACGTCGTGATCTTCACCGGCAGCACGAACACGAGAGGAGGCGGCTTCTCGTCGATTCGCTCGAGACCCCATTCCTTCGACCTGTCGGCGTACGACGGCGTCCGTCTGCGCGCGCGAGGAGACGGACGAACCTATACCTTCCGGCTCACCACATGGGACACCCGGGATCGGCGGAGGCGGCCGGCCTATTGGGCCGAATTCGAGACCGGCGACGGCACCTGGGAAGAGATCGACGTCCCCTTCACGCGGTTCCGCCCTCGGTGGCGCGGGGCCACGCTCCCGGGGCCGGCCCTCGAGCCGGCGGCCATCGACAGCCTGGGGCTGATGATCAACGATGGGCAGGACGGGCCGTTCCGCCTGGAGGTGGACTGGATCGCGGCCTATCGCGAGGTCGAGCCGTTCTCCCTGGGCGCCCTGCGGTGGGATAGGCGACCCCTCGTGCTCTTCGGGCCGGGCGAGCGTGACCCGATCCTGCGGAAGCAGCTCGACGCCGTGGAGTCGGCCCGCGAAGGCTTCGACGAGCGCGACATGGTGCTGATCGTCGTCCTCGGCGAGGGACCCTCGCGGATCGAGGGACGCCCCCTGAGTCTCGAGGACGCCGAGCACCTCCGCGCGTCATTCGAGATCGGGAAGGACGAGTTCGCCTTGCGCCTCGTGGGCAAGGACGGGGGCGTGAAGCGCGCCAGCGGTACCGTCGTTGCCATGAGGGACATCTACGACCAGATCGATGCCATGCCCATGCGGCAGCAGGAGCTGCGCCGGCAGTAGGTCGAAGAGTCAGCCAATCCCGGCGATCGACGTGGTCGGACAGGTAGGTGACGAAACCTAACCGGCCTAGATGCGCGAGCAAGCTGTTGCGGCCTTATAGGAGGCCGGCGAGTTTCCTCCCTTGGTCTCTGAGCTCGACTGGTCGGTTGCGCAGGGTGCCAGTCAAGCTACCCGAGGAAGCCGGCAAAATGGGTCTCACGAGGACTGAGGCGCGACGATTTGCGCCAGCCGCTACTTCTCCGGAGCTTCGCCCGTGGCCTCCCGTTCGGCAAGCCATTCCTGAAGCTCGGCAAGCCGCTTTGAATGGCTGTAGTAGCCGTCTGCGAACACGGCGTAGTCACCGCCTCCCGCCATCGCCGAGGCGAAGCGGATCGAGTTGGCGTAGAGCAGCCAGATATCTGCCCATCTCCGCTCGATGGCCTCGTCGAAGGGGCTGCCGCCCGCTTCTGGCCCCTGGGCGTAGCCTCGGCTCCAGATCTCCTGCAACAGCCTGGTCCCCTCCAGGGTGGCGGCATTGGTCGTCTCGTGAGACTTGTCGTAGCGTGCGAAGTGACCGCGGACCCAAGATGTCCCATGACAGTTCAGGCAGATGGTCTCCATCTCGGTTCGCCGCTTCGCCTGCTCCTCGGGGCCGATCAGAAAGTCGGCTGCCGGGGTACCGTCGAAGGCCGTTGGCAGGGGCAACCCGTCCTTGTTGCGGATCTTGGTGGTGTCCGGGTCCTTGGGATGGGCGTGCGAGTAGACGAGGCCGAAGATCCTCCGGGTGATCCGGTTGTTCATTTGGTGCGTGCGCTGGGCCACGAGCTCGCCGTCCGGGTCGACCAGGAGGCTGACATGACAGACGGCGCAGGTCGGTGCCGTGAAGTCGCCTCCGATCTCCCAGGGCACGGCATTGAAGTCCCACTCGTGCTGCTTGCTGTGGAAGACGTTGCCGTGCTTGCTGGCTGAATAGACCTTGTAGACCGGCACGTCGGGCCCGATGTGACACTGCTTGCAGGTGTAGGGCTTTCTGGCTGTCTCGATCGAGAACGCATGCCGCGCATGGCAGGGCGAGCAGGAGCCGAGGCTACCGTCGAGGTTGATTCTGCCGACCCCGTGGTTCGGCCAGCCGTCGATCACCGGAAACTCCATCTCGCCCAGGTCCGTATCCCTTGTTTCGACGCCCGCAACGTGCAGTCGGGTCCCGTGGCAGTAGAGGCACCCCAGGGCTTTGGTGTCTGCGCTCGGCGGCGCGAACGAGAGCTCCCCGTCGACCCGCGTCGGTGTGCCCAGGACATGGTGCTGGAGATCCTGGTACACGGCGTTGTTTTCGAGATTGCCATGGGCGTGAGCCATGATGTTCTGCGAGTACTGCGCCGCCTCGACCGCGTGGCACACGGAGCAGTCTTTGGGGCTGACGACGATGTGAACCTGCTCGCCATTGTGATCGAATGTGTCGGCGTGTTCGCTGGGTCGCAGCGTGTGGCACTCCGCACAACCCACCACGACTTGGGTCAGCTCTTCTGGGACCTCCTCACTCGACACCTTGCGGCCGAGACCCTCGACGGCCATGGCCTTGGCGGGCGTCACCTGCGCGTGCTGACTCGACCTCCAGCCGCTGACGATGCCGGGATGGAGGTACTCGTGACACATCAAGCACGACTCGGTAGCCTCGCTGATTGGCGGGGCTTCGGCTGCGGCGGGGGCGGGAGGCAGGAGGAGGGAGACTAGCAGAAGCACCAGAGAACGGTTCATTATTATTGACCTCCACAGAGTTTGATCGATGGTCTGTCGGGCTGCATTTTCGTCAGTAGCTGTGCTCGTCGAGCTGCACCTTGCCGCGGAAAACCCAGTAGATGATGCTCGTATAGGCGAGCACGAAGGGCATGCCGATTAGGGCGATGATCAGCATGATGGTGAGGGTCTTCGGGCTCGAGGCCGCCGAGAAAATGGTGACCGAGTTGGCCGGATCGTTACTCGCGGTCACCAAATTCGGATACAACGCCAGGCCAAACAGCATGACCAGCGTGGCGATCACGGTGCCGCTCGAGGCGAAGGCCTGGAACGGCTGTCCCCAGTGCAGGCAGCGCGGGATGTTGGCCACCGCCAAGACACCTGCAACCACAAATAGTGCCGCCCAGGGCCAGCGCTCGAAGTTGGAGGTGGCTCGCGGAACTAGAGCCAGGGTGTACATGGTGGTGAGCATGTAGAAAACGAGGAAGATTCCCCAGCTCCGCCACAGCCAATCGCGCAGTCTCTCCTGGAAGTCGCCCTCGGTCTTCAGGTAGAGGTAGAGCCCGCCGTGCATGGCGAAGAGCGCCACGGTCATCAGGCCCACCAGGACGGGATACGGCTTGAGCTGGTCGAACAGGGTACCGGTGAAATTTCCGGCGACGTCCAGCGGTATGCCGATCATGGCGTTGCCCACCGCGACGCCGAAGAGCAGGGTGGCGACGGCCGAACCGCCGAAAAAGAGCCAGTCCCAGAACCTTCGCCAGCCGCGGCCTTCGACCTTGGAACGGAACTCCATCGACACGGCTCGGGCGATAAGCGCCGCCAGCAGCAGCATGAAAGCGGTGTAAAAGCCCGAGAAGACAGTGGCATAGGCCTCTGGGAAGGCCGCGAAGAGGGCGCCTCCGAACGTCACCAGCCACACCTCGTTGCCGTCCCAAACGGGACCGATGGCGTTGATGGCGATACGCCTCTCTTGGTCAGTCCGCGGCACGAAGGGGTGCAGAATTCCGACACCGAGATCGAAGCCGTCGAGGATGGCATAGCCCATGAGCAGCGCGCCCTCGAGGAGGAACCAAACGACCGCCAGGGTTGCCCAGTCCATCATCACTCCTCTGCTGGCGGGTAGCTCGAGGTGATGTCGTGATCTACCCGCCCAGTCACCGCTCGCAGCAGTCCCTTGTCGATAACCTCAACCTCGGGCGCCCTGTCTAACGGTTCCGGACCGTGGCGGATCTTGCGGTCGAGAACGAAGAGCCAGGCCACCAGCAGGAACAGATAGATGGCACTGAAACCGATCAGCGAGGCCAGTACCTGAGACGCCGACACCGAGGGACTCACCGCATTGGAGGTTCGAAGTCCGAGGTTCTCGTCGTAGACCACCACCCCCTCGGGTCCGACCACCAGGTCGCCGTTGTCTGTCCACTCCACTGGTGGATGGACGATCCACGGCTGCCGTCCCACCTCGGCCGATACCCAGCCGACTTGGTTGGCGACCAGCGGACCGAAAACCGCAAAGACGAAGAGCCACATCAGCCAGCGCTGCTGATAGAGGTTGCCGCGCCAGTGCAGGAAACTGGCCAGCAGGGTAAGACCGACGAAGGCCATGCCCAGGCCGATCATGATGTGGTAGCTGGCAAAGGTGATGACGACCGGCGGCCGGTCCTCTCGACGGAAGCGGTCGAGACCCGCCACGGGCTCATCGAAGCTCTCGTGGACCAGGAAGCTCAGCCCGCCGGGAATCGCGATGTTGAATCGAATTCTGCCCGCATCGTTGTCCGGTATGCCGAAGAGGCTCATGTCTCCAGGGCCGGTTTCGTAGTGGCCCTCGAAGGCGGCCAGCTTGGCTGGCTGGTACTGGTAGACGTTGTTGGCCTGGAAGTGGCCGGAGACAACCGCCGCCAGCGATGCGAGGGTAGCGAAGATGAGGGCACCCGAGAACGACTTCTTGGCGAACTGCTCATGCTGGCGTTTGAGCAGATACCACGCGGAGATCGACATCACGAAGAAGCTGCCGCAAAGGAACGCACCGATCCAGACGTGAATCAGCCGATGGACCGCAGAGGGATTGAAGACCAGGGCCCAGAAGTCCACAATTTCGGCGCGCAGGACCGGCTCGCCGTCGATCGAGAGCGGCTGACCGTCGCGCACCATCTGCACGATGTGGTGACCCGCCGGGGTCTGTTGCCAGCTGTTGGCGACCACGATCCAGATCGAGGAAAAGATCGAGCCCAGACACACCATCGAGGTGGCAAATACGTGCATCCGTGCCGATACACGGTCCCACCCGAAGACCAGCAGCGCCAGGAAGCCTGACTCGAGAAAGAAGGCGAAGATCCCCTCCGCCGCCAACGCCGATCCGAAGACATCACCCACAAAACGCGAATAGCCGGCCCAGTTGGTGCCGAACTGAAACTCCATCACGATTCCGGTTGCTACGCCGAGGGCGAAGTTGAGGGCGAAGATACGGGTCCAGAACTTGGCCGCCGTCTTGAACAACATGTCGCCGGTGCGTAGATGCTGCACCTCGAGGTACACCATGACCACGCTGATGCCGATGGTGAGGGGCGGAAAGATGTAGTGGAACGCGATCGTAAGGGCAAACTGCAATCGCGATACGAAGACCAGATCCATCGCTAGACCTTTGGGTTCCGGCGACCTCGGCCGGGTCGATCTCGATTATCCCATAGCAGGAGTCAGGAATGAACCGAGCCGTGCGAGTCTGGTGGTGCTGGTGAGTAAAGACCTTCAGTTGAGAGAGTCGGTACAGGAGTATGAAATTGGCAATTGGGCAGCGAGGGTATTGAGCCTGAAGAGTGGTGCTGAAGAGCCGCTGAGGTGCCAGTTGCTGCGAGCGAGCCCACCGAGGTCCTAGAAGCTGTGCACGAGCTGGAGAAGGCTCCCTATCTGCTCGAGACCGCGGTCCTGATCCTGAAGCTCGAGGGTTCCTGGCCCGACGATCCCGAGTCGGTCTTTCTGGTTCACGCAGAGCTTCTCGTCGCCATTCTCGAATTCGTGCCCGAGTACTCCATACCGTGGGCTGTCATGGCCAGGGAGCCGCTGTCGGCCTAGGGAGGGAGACGCTATGGCCTGCCCCAGTGTTTGTGCCACCCACTATGCTAGGAAACCGCTCATCGCGGGCGTATCTGTTCGAGTGGTCCCCTGGAGGCACTCGAAGCCAATTCGTCACAGATCACCGAGTTCCTCGGCGGACAGGTCCCCGATGCCCAGCGCATCGGGAGTGCGTGGGGCGTCGCTTGCGTAGTCACGGGCCATGAGAACCGAGGTGACCTGAATGATGGCGTCGATGGTCGGCGTCTCCACCCCAACCTGCCGTGCGAGGCGCGACATGAAGACCAGTCCGTAACCGACGTCCTCATGCAGGTAGCGATGGTCGAGCTGCGGCTGAGCTCCGATGCCGAGAAAGCCCGGCGCCTCGCGGTAGGCAGCACCGTAGTTGTCGGCGAGCATGTATCCCTGGCGTATACCCATCGCTGGGTCGCTGACGACCTCGAGGCCCAGCTTGGCGCCGATGGCGATCCGCTCCTGATCCACCGCCTCGATCAGGCGACCGGTGGCATCGCCCACGCCCTCTTCATAGAACAGGAAATCACCGCCCGTGCGCTCGATCCGGGCGGCGTTGGCCAGGGTCACGGCCGGATGGATGACCGGATTGGCATTCTGCAGACTGGTCTGGATGACGTTCTTGGCGGGTTCCATGGTGGGATAGACGTCCGCAATGAGCGCCATAACCTCTTGAGTATGTCGACTCGGTAGCGCCGCGAGCAGATTGCCAGCCTTGAGTTTGAGGAAGACACGAATCCGGCCTGGCTGTGTCAGGCGCACTGCGTAGTGGAGGGTGTGGGTTTCCGCGACTCGAACCGAGTCGTCCTCGAGCGCCAGTCCAGCAGCCTTCTTGAAAGCCAGTGCACCACCACACGAGCCGGGAGTGACGATGACGGTCTGTCCCGCGCTCAGTTGGCCTGCCACGGCCTCGCCGAAGGGGGTGGTGCTGAAGGCGGGGCCAACTACGTAGATGAGCTCCGCGTCCGACAACGCTTCTTCGACATCGTGACCAGCACTGGCAACGGTGGCGAAACCGGAGAGACCGCCCTCAGCGTGAATACCTCCCTGCCGATCAATGGTTGCAATGTTGTCTGGAAACTGCGGGAAGTCGAAAAGTCGGACTTCGTGTCCGTATGAGGCACAGTCGAACGCCACTGCTGTGCCACCGGCTCCTGCTCCCAATACCGCGATCTTCATCGAACCCCCTCCTCGATCAGTCTCACAAAATGCAGTGATCCCCTTTACCGGCACTGCAATCGCTTGGGCTCCACACAGTATCGCGGAAATGAAGTAACAGGCACCTATTTACAGGCGCGATCAGTACCTGTCACCGAGTTCTGGAGATCGTAGCCTCCGAAGATCAGAGGACGCCAGCTCTCAAGACCTCGAAGCTGTTCAGTTGGGCGAGAAGAGGGTTCGAAGTTGGCACCAAACGGGCTGCCAGCTCACCCTCAGCCCATCCTCCCGTTTCGCTGCTAGTACCTCCGGGATCCGTACACTGCACCCCCTCGCCTGCCCCTCCGTGTTCGAATCCCGTACGCGCCACCAAATTGTCTTCATCGCGCCCTGAGCGCTCCAGGTCCCTGAGGAACAGGCTGACTACCGGGGTTCGAAACGCCTCGCCGTCGAAGACGCGGCCGTCGGGGAAAGGAACTTTCTGCATTCGCCGGCGGTGCTCGAGCGGGAATTCACTCTACAGACGGCGGGTGTTGAGCACGAAGTGCTCAGCGAGCTCCGGTACAGTCTCCGCATCCAGCGCATCGAGGTCGCTGTCAATACGTTCGCTCCGGGTAACCGTGATTTCGGCTCGCGGCGAAGCCTGCTAAGCTGAGCTTGATGCGCCGCGCGGGAAATCCAGTTGTGGTCCGCTGGCCGTGGATCTGCTTGATCGGGGTGCTGCTGGGCATCGTCGGTGTTCTCGGCCACGCGATCCATGAATCGGCTCATCCTACCCATCGGCACGTGATCGATGGCGAGATCGTCGCCCACGATCATCTCGATACCAGGCCCCACAAGCATCCCTCGGAGACCCCGGCGACACCCCGTGAAGGGGAAGATCCGCAGCGCTCGCCGACCGACAACCAGGTCTACCAGGGCCCGGCCACCACGCCGATTGTGGACGATTCGGGTGGCGACCTCACGTTCGCGGTGCCCGATGTCTTCTGCCGCGCTGCCGGCCTCAATGCGCAGGATGCGTGGCGCTCACCCGACCCGAAGCGCCCCCCTGGTCGCGGGCCTCCCGCCTCATCCTTCGTGGTCTTCAGCTGAGTCGAAGTGCCATTCATGACTGCATGTCCAGACCGAGTCGGTCTGGGGCGATCGCCGCTGCTGGTTGCGATCAAAAGGGAGGGTTCCAAAGATGAGGCGAACAAGGTTGAAGGGGCAGGGGGTCGCCTGGGCGCTCCTGGCGGTTCTGCTGGGTCTCGGTTGGCCTGCCCGAGCCGCGGATGTGCCGAGATCCGCCTCTCCGGATGTGGGCTCGATGGGCGCTCACGATCCCCCAGTGGAGGCCGATCATGAAGAGGCCAAGTTCGAGGAGCGGATGACGGTCACGGCTCGAGCCGACGACATGACGGGTGTGGCGGCCTCGGCTTCCGAGGGAGCGACAGGCGCCGAAGATCTCGAGAAGCGCCCGCTTCTACGAACCGGGGAGGTCATCGAGACCATCCCCGGCGTCATCGCCACCCAGCACAGCGGTGGCGGCAAGGCCAATCAGTACTTCCTGCGTGGCTTCAATCTCGATCACGGTACGGATCTGAGCCTCAGCGTCGACGGCTTGCCGGTCAACATGCCCTCACATGGTCACGGCCAGGGGTACGCCGATTTGAACTTTCTGATCCCGGAGCTGATCGAATCGGTGCAGTTTCGCAAGGGCACCTACTTCGCCAACGTCGGGGACTTCTCGGCCGCCGGCTCCACCGACGTGGTCCTGCGCTCGCGCCTGTCCGAGGCCGAAGTTCGCCTCGGTCTCGGCGGCAACGACTTCCAGCGCGGCCTGGTCATGGGATCGACGCCCATGGGCGACGGCGACCTGACGGGCGCTCTCGAATACAACCACTACGACGGCCCCTGGGTGAAGCCGGATGATTTCACCAAACTGAACGGCATGTTGCGCTACTCGCGAAGTCGGGCTCGAAGTCACTGGTCGGTCACGGCCATGGGCTACGAGGGTGACTGGCAGGCTTCCGATCAGATTCCTCAGCGAACGGTGGGCAGGACGGTGCCGCTGTTCGGCTTCGTCGACCCTTCTCCGAACGGCGATTCGAGCCGCTACAGCCTCGCCGGCGAGCTCCACTGGCACCGGGATACGACCTTGACGAGAGTCGCCGCCTATGCGATCGGCTACGACCTCAATCTGGTGTCGAACTTCACCTACTGCCTGGAGTATGGCACCGCGACCCAGTGCAACAGCGACGACGATGCCTTCATGCAGACGGATGATCGGCTGATCTATGGCCTGTCCGCCGATCAGTCGCGCGTGGTCGACTGGGGCGATCGGATTATGACCTGGCGCTATGGACTCGAAGGTCAGTATCACGACATCGACAATAGTCTCGGGCGTGCTTTCGAGGGCGCGGCGCGGCCCGGAGGCCTCATCGCTTCCTACAAGATCCGCGAGCTGATGCTCGGTGCCTTCAGCGACCTCGAGATCGATTGGACCGAAAAGGTCCGGATGATCGCCGGGATCCGTGGCGACTACTACGATGCCGATGTCGAAACCGAGCTGCTTGAGAACAGCGGTCAGGGCGATGATTCGATTCTCAGCCCAAAGCTGAGCTTCGTCTTCGGCCCCTGGAGCCGAACCGAGCTCTATCTCAACTGGGGCTGGGGCTTTCACAGCAACGATGCCCGGGGCTGGGTGGCCTCGGTCGATCCGATCACCCTCGAGCCGATCGAGTCCGCCAACCCCCTCGTGCGGGCCGAAGGTGCCGATGTCGGGGTTCGCACCACCTTCTTCGAGGGACTCCAGTCGACGTTGACCATCTTCCGCCTCGATCTCGATTCCGAGCTGATCTATCTGGGCGATGCCGCGGCGACAGAGCCGGGGCCTCCGAGCCGGCGGACCGGGGTCGAACTCGCCAACTTCTACCGCTTCCGACCGTGGGTCGCGTTCGACTTCGATATCACCTTCACTGATGCGGACTTCACCGACGTGCCGCCCGACTCGACAGAGATCCCGGGCTCGGTCGGGCGCACGCTGCAGCTGGGCCTAGCCTTGGGAAGGCCGATCGGGTGGTTCGGGACCCTGCGCTGGCGCTACTTCGGCGACATTCCCCTCACCGAAGACGGAACGGTACGAGGCTACTCTTCGTCGTTGGTCAACGGTCGATTGGGATACGGCTTTCGCAACGGACTGCGCCTCATCGTGGAGGGATTCAACCTGCTCGACCGCGAAGATCCGGACATTCAGTACTACTATGCTTCGCGGCTGCCGGCCGAGTTCAGCCCGACCGGTCAGATCGAGCCGATCGACGGAGTCGAGGATGTCCACTTCCACCCGATGGAGAGCCGCTCCCTGAGAATGTGGCTGGAGTACAAATTCTGAGGTTCGAGCTGGGCCGATCGGAGGTCCACCGCTGGCCAACGCCCATGCAGGTACCGGCCGACGTCTGGCGATCTTGCGGAGGGTGGCTGAGCGATGCCGAGTGGGTCACAGCGTCGCATTTTCAGCTCCCGAAACCAGTTTCCGATCTGGACCCAACTCGCAATGGAGTGGGCTACCAGCTCACCCCCAGCCCAGCCATACGCTCCGCCACAGCTTTGCCACTCTGGGCATTCAGAGCGTTCAGGCGGCCGCCCTCCGGCTGGGCGCCAGAATCCATGAGGCTCGTTCCTCCCTCTGGCTGGCGCTCATGCTGTCCATCGTTGGCGCGGCCGTTGTTGGTTTTGTCGACTACGTGTTCTGAGGTGCCCTCTAACTACTCGCTGAACCGGACGCCACCCGTCGCGTTGCGGGAGCGGTAGTAAACTCTGCAAGTGACCAGTTCAATCAATCATCTTCTCGGGCGGGTTCGCTGGCGTCGCCGGTTAGCTCAAGCGCGTTAGGTGGCTACTAATGATCTCGGCGTCGGCCGGTGTTCAACTCAAGGAGGCGGTGTGTACAAAGACTGGCTAGCGACAGCCGCGGTGACTCTGTTGGCGATACTTGGAGGGATTCGGCCGGCTGCGGGTCAGGATAGGCTGGAGGCCTACGCCTTCCTGGTCGGGGCATGGGAGGGCGAGCTGGAATATCTCGACTATGGCGACGACCGTACACGCGTCCGTCTTCCCACCAGCCTGATGTGTAACCGCAGCGGGGACGGAACGTCTCTCGAGCTCCGCTTCTCGTACGAGGAGCCCGACGGCCGCGTTGAGACGTCCACCGAGCGACTCGCGGAGAGTCCCGAGGGGCTGTACCTGGGCGAACTCTGGAGGATCGAAGAGGCAGCTCATCGCGTGTCGGCGGGTACTTATCGCCTGGTTCTCGAGCGGCAGGGGGAAGACAGCGGGCGGGCGGCATCGATACGCAACACTGTGTTGGTGGAAGGAGACGATCTGACCATAACCACACTCGTCACATATTCCGGATCCACAGAGGCATTGCAACGGAATCAATACCGGCTGCGACGAGTGGATTGAGTGCGGCGTGGGCCTCGGGAAGGTTGTCGCCGGGAAGCACCTAACAAGCGTTTGCTGCTGACGCGGAAGAGCCTTGTCGCTCGCACCTGCGCCGCTCGGAATGCAGATTGGCCGCGCAGCAGAAACGCAGGACGTTGGGCGTCACTCGGGCCGGCCGTGACGAGGGCGACAGCCATCATGGATCCCCTTCGCACGGTCAAATTGACTCACACGATCATATGGGCCTTCTTCGTCGCTTGCATCTTGGCGATCCCACTCTTCACTGTCCTATCTCGTTTTCGCGTGGCTGCCTTCTTCGCAGCAATCGTCGGCGACAAGACGGTCTTTGGTGCGTTGTACATCGTCGCAATGCTCCTTCTCCTCGTGTGCTGGATCGCTTCACCATAGAGGCCGTTGGAGAGCAAGCGCAGTCGCGTCCGTGCCGCCGCCTGAAACCTCGCTAAACCGGACGCCGACTCTAATGCTGCGGACCAGTTGTAGACTCTGCAAGTGAGCAGTGCAATCGGGCGAGCTTCCAAGTGCTACCGCTGGCGGCGCCGGTTGGTTCAAGGGCGTCATGCGTCAGGAATCGAAGGGGGTGAGAATGTCCGATCAGGTTGTAAAATGCGGAGACAAGCTGCACGTCATCACGAGACGGCTTTTTGCCGACGATTTTCGGCGACACTTTGCGGGTGAAGTGACGGCGGCAGATGGTAGCTTCTGCCAGCTCCAAGGCTACACGTTCGTCCATAATTCAAGTACGAACGAATTTCGCAGGCGCCCCGAACTCCGCACTCGCATCTTCTCCTTCGCTGATGCGATTCACATTGTGAACAAGCTGCCAAGCCAAGTTGAAATCAGCTCCCTGGAGTATCGGTTCGTCGAAAAGCGCCTCGTCGTCATGGACAAAACGGGCTTTTACCTCGACATCAACGAGTTCGGACTAACGAGTTAGCCTGCCGCCCAGCATGCGACTGAGGCTGACGGCCTGGTTCACAGAAACCAGCGGTTCGATTCGCGAGCACTATTGGAGCCCGAAACGCAGCCTGGCCGCACTGTTGGGCGTCACGCCGGGGTATCGCGATTATCGAGCTGAGATGCTCTCATTTCGACAACGAAGACAGTCCATAGGACATGCACCAGAGAATGAGTAGACCTCAAGCAGGCAAGCTTCGAGAAGAAGTCGAAAGTGACGGTCATGCGCGGCTATCCCGACGCGAGTTGCTGGCCCTGTTTGGTACTGGCATCGTGGCATCGCTTCCTACTGCTTGCTCACCCTCACCCATGCCATCACCTGAAGACAATGTAGATCCCGGGCCACTGTACTACCGCAGCCTGGCAGAAGTCGCACGTCTGATTGAAACGAAGGAAATCTCGCCGATCGAACTCACGCAGATGATGCTGGACCGGATCGAGTCGCTAGACGTGCGTCTGCACAGCTATGCAACGGTGATGGCGGACCATGCCCTCGCTGCCGCACGTGCCGCTGAGCGCGAGATTCAGTCCGGAAGCTACCGGGGAACTTTGCACGGTGTTCCCATCGCGGTTAAGGACCTCTGCTACATGCAGGGGGTGCCGACGAGGGGCGGATTGCAGGTGCTGAGTGGTCTTGTTCCCGATTTCGACGCAACTGTTGTGTCGAAGCTTGAAATGGCCGGAGCTGTTCTGCTCGGAAAACTCAACCTCACCGAGGGTGCGATGGTGGGTTACCATCGCAACTTCGATATACCGGTCAATCCCTGGGGTGAAGAACTCTGGGCTGGAGTGTCATCCAGCGGGTCGGGTGTCGCAACGGCAGCCGGCCTGTGCTTCGCGTCGCTCGGAACCGACACCGGTGGGTCGATTCGCTTCCCGGCAATGGCCAACGGCATCGTTGGTCTAAAGCCCACATACGGTCTTGTGAGCCGTTACGGCGTCCTGCCGCTTGCGGAATCGCTCGATCATGTGGGTCCGATGACGCGAAGTGTAGCCGACGCGGCGATAGTCCTCGGGGCGATCGCGGGTTTTGATCCCAAGGATCCGACGTCTCTGAAAACCCCGGTGCCAAACATGCTCGGCGAACTCCGTCGGGGCGTCGAGGGCATCCGCATCGGTTTCGATCGTGCCTATGCGTTGGACGGCGTGGACCCCGGCCTGGCTCGGGCGGTCGAAACTGCCGTTGAGGAATTCGAGCGTCTGGGAGCGGAGGTGGTCTCAGTTCAGGTCCCGGACCTAACCGAAGCGCTGGCTGCCTGGCCTGTCATTTGCGCCGCTGAAGCGGTCGAAGCTCACCGGGAAAACTACCCTTCTCGTGCGGATGAGTACGGCGAGTATTTTCGTGAGTTCCTTGCAATGGGTGTCGGGATAGGTGATGCCGAACTCGCAAATGCCCGTCAAGCCCGAGTGGAGTTTAGTGATCGATTCCGAGCCGTATTGTCCAGTGTCGACGCTGTCGTAAGCCCGGCTGCGGGAACGCCTTTCGAGGTTGCGCCAGGGCTGCAGTACGGATCCATGACTGAATGGAATCAAGCTCGTGCCCAGAGACACCAGTCGCTCGGTATCGAGAAGGCACCCACGTCATTTACCTTTCCACATGATTTTGCGGGAACGCCCGGCTTGGCGCTTCCCTGCGGCTTCTCCGAGGAAGGCCTCCCCTATACCATGCAGTTGTCCGGTAGTCGTTTGAGCGAAGCCCTGCTCTGCCGGATTGGTTGTGCATACGAAGAGGCAACAGAATGGAGCGGGAGGCATCCACCTGTCTGATGCCTCGGTCTCCTTGGGGTTGGGGTGTGGCTCCACTCCAGATGATCTCCGCGACAGCCCCAGGTTGCGAGCCAGGTCTTTCGGTCTAGCGCCGGGAAAGGGGTGCCAGCCGTTTCGCAAGGCCGGTACCGAACCCCCTCGCATCGCGACCGCCTGCAAGGCTATGCCGCCGAGGCAAGCCCCTCAATCCAAAATACCTACATAGGTGGGTGGCACCGATGTCCTGCGCCTTCAAACGGCAAGGTGGGTCGCGAAGAACTCGATGGTCCGACTCCATGCGAGCTCCGCTGCGGCCTCGTTGTAGCGGCCGGTTGAGTCGTTGTGGAAACCGTGGTTGACGCCGGGATACATGTGCATGGTGTAGGGGCTCTTGTTGGCCTTCAGATCGAGCTCATACTCGGGCCAGGTGGCGTTGACCCGTTCGTCCAGCTCCGCGAGATGAATCAGCAGGGGCGCCTTGATGTTCGATCGGATCTCCTCAGCGGGGGGTGTGCCATAGAAGGGCACACCGGCATTGACCAGGTCGGGCAGAGTGGCCGCCAACATGTTGGTGATATAGCCGCCGAAACAGAAGCCGACCACGCCGAGACGGCCGTTGCAGAGGGGCTGGGCTCTGAGAAACCTGGCGGCGGCGATCATGTCCTGCTCGATCTTCGCTCGATCCAGCGAGCGCTGTAGCTCCCGTCCTTCATCATCGTTTCCGGGATAGCCGCCCACCGGGTGCAACGCATCGGGCGCAAACGCGATAAAGCCCGCTTTGGCGACCCGGCGCGCAACATCTTCGATATAGGGATTGAGGCCTCGATTCTCATGCACGACCAATACCGCCCCCGTCGACTCCGTCACCGATGTCGGAACGACGAGATACCCTCGGCCCTCTCCGTGCCCGTCGGGTGAAGGAAATGTCTCGTACTCGGCCCGGATGTCGGGATCGTTGAACGAGACCTGCTCGGCCAGAGCGTAGTTCGGGATCAGCGCGGCGGCCAACCCGCTCACCGTGAATCCCAAGACGGTGAGGGTGGACAGTCGGTCGAAGAACTCGCGCCTGGAAATCAGACCATGCGCATACTCGTCGTACCAGTCGAACGCTTCCTGTGGGATCGGTTGTGTTGTCGGTTCGTTCTCGTTTGGCGCAGTCACAGCAACCTCCTCGGTGATCGTTCGTGGTGAAGACAGTCTGACTTCAACACACTACGCCAGGGTCGAATGATCCCGACTGGACGGATCCCGAGCGGCAGGTTCCGCTGAAAAGAGCGTTGAAGATCGCCACACCGTAGTGTATCTGGGTGGGTAGGACCCAGATTGCGTTTCCCTCAGAGTCTGAGTAGCAGGATGATGAGCAAGGCGGAGACCAGGCTCGCCAGGACCGCCCTGATCGAGTTCCAGGTGTTCCACCGCGATTCGAAGTCTTGGCGAGCAAATTCCAGGGCCTTCTCGTCCATGCGGTCGATCTCGAGAGACTGCACGGTGTTGTTCAACGGAATGTTGATGGTAGCGGTCGGTAGCTGAACGCCAACAAGGAACACGAGAACCGCTACGATCATGAGCAGACGCCCGGTTCCGTCCAATTGGCCGAAGCCAAGCGCAGCCGATGCCAGTAGTGCGATCACTGAACCCATCCAGACCAACAGAAAGACCGGCTGGTTGTTCTGGATCACGCGATCCATCACATGGAAGGCTCGGAGAAACTCCCCGTCACCCAGGTTCCCAATGCCTGGCATGACCACCACGGCAAACGCAAACAGGAAGCCCGCCACCAGGGAACAAAGGAAGGTCGCGACGATCAATGTGAGCTGAAAGATCCCCATGTCTTTGTCCTCCTCTCACTGCATGATGCAGTACAACACCATCTCCTCGCAATTGCTGTCAGCCCAGTTCGTATACGGAGGCCGCCGTACCCCTGACCTGCCCTGGTAGGCTACTGCACCGTACTAGGGTTCGGCGACCAAGCGCATTCGCGGCCATTGCTTTTCGATTGGAGGACTCTATGCAAGTGTACTATCTGGAGATCGTGACGCCCGACGTCGAAGCAGTTTGCGCCGCTTTGGCGCAGCTACACGGCATGACTTTCAGCGGGCCGGAGTCCGGTCTAGGCAATGCTCGCACCGCGGCGATGGCGAACGGAGGCAAGATCGGCGTGCGCGCACCGATGCACGAGGCCGAGGAACCGGTCGTGCGACCCTACTGGCTCGTGCCCGACGTTGCCGCGGCGGTCCAGGCGGTCCAGGCGGTCGGTGCTGAGATCGCCCACCCACCTTTGGAAATCCCCGGCCACGGTACCTTTGCCATCTACATCCAGGGCGGTATCCAGCACGGCCTCTGGCAGGTGTGAAGACGGTCCCCTCACAAGGTCCGCGGGTCGCAGAGCAGAGATTCTGGCTTGCGGGTCATGGAGAATAGGTGCCTGTCCCCATTTCAAACTCGGCCGAAGGGTGGGTCAACTCACGCTAGGCTGCGCACGAACTGAGGCTGCCGGTCGCCTAGGCCGCCCAGGAGCGCAGTCCAGCCTTCCTGTTGTTTGGCTAAGCGAAACCGCTCAGGTGAGAGCTCCGGCCGGGAGCACGCGGTTCCTGGGGTATCGCTGGGACCCGTTGCCTATGCTGTTCTTATCTTCAGGGTACCCGAACTATTCCAGCAGTCCAATATAGGTTGGGCGTCTAAACAGAGTTTGCTTCCTGGGGGAACACATGGGTCAGAATCGCACCTTGAACGCGTCGCAATCCGCTGCCGCGAGAGTCGCCGGAGTAGCTCTACTTCTCGGCATTGCAATCGTGGTCATCGCAAACTACAGCGTTACCTTCCGGCTTATCGTGCCGAACAACGCGGTTGACACTGCTCTGAACATCTCTACACACGAACTCCTGTTCCGTGCCAACATCGTATGTGATGTCTTGTACCTCGTAGATCTGTTGGTCCTACTGGTAGCGCTTTACGTGGTGCTCAAGCCAGTCAACCAAGGTGCCGCACTGGTAGCGGCGGTCTTCAGGCTGGTGCTTGCGTTGGCATGGGCCGTTATCGCATGCAAGATGCTGGGCGTCCTGCGGCTGTTGGGCGACACCGGATACTTGTCAGTGTTCGGGACGGAGCAGCTGCGCACTCTGGCAATGCTCCGTCTTTCCGATGCCAACAATGCGTACTACATTGGCTTGCCATTCTGGGGCTTGGCATCAACGGTATGTAGTGTCCTCTGGCTTAAGTCTAAGTACATCCCAAAGGCACTTGCTGCCTATGGCGTGATTGCTTCTGTGTGGTGCGTTTTCTGTGCCCTTGCATTCATAGCTCTTCCACACTTCGACAAGACGGTCAACGCAAATCTGTTCGATGTTCCGTTGGTCCTCTTCGAGCTTGTCCTGGGCCTTTGGCTTCTTCTCAAGGGTGTGCGAGCCTCTGACACAGGCGCCCAACCAGTCGTCCAAGCGGACGCGCGAAAAGCGCGCGCCGCTCAACTCAAGCGTTAGGTGCTCGTGATACGGAGAGCATAGATTCAGCGATGCGTGGTTACACGAACCGCCCATTAGCTATCTGCAAACTCAGCACAGTTGGAGACTGACAATGAAAGCCGTTGCCTATAGAACCCCTGGTCCCATTGACCGCGAGGATGCCCTGCTGGACATCACCCTCGAGACCCCCGAAGCCGAAGGCCGCGATCTGCTCGTCAAGGTCATCGCCGTGTCGGTAAACCCCGTGGATACCAAGTTGCGCCTCGGCGCTGCGCCCGAAGGGGATGAATGGCGGGTGCTTGGATTTGACGCCGCCGGCGTTGTCGAGGCGGTCGGGCCCGAGGTGCAAGATTTCAAACCGGGCGATGCGGTTTTCTATGCCGGTTCCATCGCCCGATCCGGCACCAACAGTGAATTTCACCTTGTCGATGAACGCATCGTGGGCCGTAAACCCGCCTCCTCAAGCGATGCGGAGGCCGCAGCACTTCCACTCACGGCGATCACCGCTTGGGAAATGCTGTTCGACCGTCTCGATGTCCAGCGCCCGACCCCGCAGGGAGGGAATACCATTCTGGTCATTGGTGGCGCAGGTGGCGTTGGCTCGATCACCATCCAGCTTCTACGGGCCTTGACCGATCTGACGGTGATCGCCACCGCCTCGCGTCCTGAAACGCAGAATTGGGTGCGCGAATGCGGGGCCCATCACGTGATCGACCACCGCCAGGCTTTGGCACCCCAGGTCGAGGCTCTGGGTCTCGGCGCTCCCGGTTTCGTGTTCTCAACCACTCAGACCGACCAGCATTGGGCTGACATCGTCGAGCTGATTGGGCCGCAGGGTCGTTTTGGCCTGATCGACGACCCGGAAGAGCTCGACGTCATGCCGTTGAAGCTCAAAGCCGTTTCCCTTCATTGGGAAATGATGTTCACTCGTTCGCTCTTCGGCACACCGGATATGGCGGAGCAGGGCAAGCTGTTGAAAGAAGTGGCCGCGCTGGTCGATGCGGGGCGTATCCGTTCAACCGCTACCGAAGTCGCCGGTAAGATCGACGCCGCGACTCTGCGCGCGGTGCACGCCCGGATCGAAAGCGGCTCTGCGCGCGGCAAGATCGTGCTTGAAGGTTTCTGATCGGGTGCTTGGTGGAGTCGAATCACCCTATGGGAGTGTCGACATGCAGAACAACCTGGAAGCAAACAAGCAGAATGCCATTGCCTTCTACCGTGCAGCGTATTTGGGTGATCCCGCCAAGGCTGTCGAAATGTACGTGGGTGCAGAGTATATTCAACACAATCCACTAGTAGGGGACGGGAAGCAGGCGTTCATTGATTACTTCACTGAAATGGCGGCGCAATACCCCAGCAAGGAGATCGAGTTCGTGCGTGCGGTTGCCGAGGGAGACCTGGTTGCCTTGCACACTCATCAAACTTGGCCAGGCAATGCAGAATACGTAACGATGGACTTCTTCCGATTCGATGCGGACGGAAAGATCATCGAGCATTGGGACGCCATGCAAGAAGTGCCAGATGAGACAAAGAACGGCAATGCAATGTATTGAATTCGCACCCTACAAGACACTGCAACTGACCGGGCACTACGCTGCGTCAGAGGTTCTCTGTCTATTCATGTGGCGAAGATCTGACATCTTCGTGTGGGCTGTTGTTCTCCTGACCCTGTTGGGGTGTCGGGAGCCGGCCAACGTCGAAGAGGGGTTGGCTTCGTACTACGCGGATTCGTTTCACGGCCGCAAGACCGCTAGCGGCGACACCTACAGCAAGCGGGCCTACACCGCTGCACATAGGACCCTGGCCTTCGATAATCGAGTCAAGGTAACCAATCTCGACAACGACAAGTCGGTGTGGGTGCGAATCAATGATCGCGGACCGCATGTGGAGGGCCGGATCATCGATCTCTCCGGTGCAGCGGCTCGCAAGTTGGGGATCAGCGAGACCGGAACCGCGAAGGTGCGGCTGGAAATCCACGAGTAAAATTTGCACCTGGATCGACCTGAGAATTCATTCCGACTGCAGGAGAAGTATCCGAAAGCGATGATGAAGGCGGCGTGGTACGAACGACAGGGTCCTCCCTCGGATGTCTTGGTGATTGGAGAGACCTCCACACCCGAGCCCGGACCTGGAGAGGTCCGAATCCGAGTCTCCTCTTCAGGTGTCAATCCTGGCGATGTGAAGAAGCGTCAAGACACCTTTGGCCTGGGGATGGCCTACCCCCGAGTGATTCCCCATAGCGACGGGGCGGGGGTGATCGACCAAGTCGGCGATGGGGTATCAGCTTCTCGAGTAGGCGAGCGTGTGTGGTGCTTCGGGGCGCAGAGTTATCGTCCGTTTGGCACCGCTGCGGAGTATGTCGTGGTGCCTTCGAACCAGGCGGTCCACCTTCCGGACGGCGTGTCGTTTGATCAGGGCTCATGTCTCGGCATACCCGGCATTACGGCTCATCGCGCTGTACACGTAGCCGGTTCGGTGAGTGGGCGGACCGTTCTTGTGCAGGGCGGCGGTGGGGCGGTTGGGCAATGCGCAATCGCGCTGGCCCGGCAGGCAGGAGCACGAGTGATCGCCACGGTCCGCTCCGAACGCGATGAGAGAGTCGCTGCAGGCGCGGGAGCTCACCTGGTGGTTCGCTCAAACAACCTCTCTGCTGAAGAGATTGTCGATCGCATACAGAATCACGCTCCGAATAGCATCGACCACATTGTCGAGGTCGCTTTTCACGCCAACATCGACGTGGACGAGATGCTCTTGGCTCCGAACGGCTCGATCGCGACCTACGCGACGGGGAACCCAGAACCGGTGATCCCGTTCTGGCCGCTAGTCTTCAAGAATACGCGTCTCTTCTTTCTGGGGAGCGACGACTTTCCCGAAGAGGCAAAACTGGCCGCGGCCCTCGGTTTGAACGCCGCACTGGAAGGGAAGTGGACTGGTCTCGAGGTGGAAGCGCGATATTCGCTGACATCCATCGCAGAGGCCCATGAGGCGGTCGAGCAGCGAACGGTGTCAGGGCGAGTTCTAGTGACTCTGTGAATCGAGGTCGCTACCAGCTCACCGTCAAGCCCAATCCACCGCTGCGCAGTAGCGCTCTCGGGCTCCGGTCATTGCACCGCAATGCGATGCGGTATGGTTGGGTGGCGAGTTCAATCGAAACGCTGCCGACACTCTTGGGCTGGTGCAGTTCATCAACATTGCGCATAATGTTTCTTTCTGGTTGGGCGGCCTGTAGGCCGGCAACCACACTCACACCTAGACAAACTGGAGAAAAGGCATGGCCAACATCCTCGTCGTACTCACATCACACAACCAGCTCGGAGACACGGGGCACCAAACGGGGTTCTGGCTGGAAGAGCTTGCTGCTCCCTACTATGTGTTCAAGGACGCAGGAGCAGAGCTCACGCTGGCTTCCCCAGAAGGCGGGCAGCCGCCGCTCGACCCCAAGAGCGACGACCCCGACGCACAGACCGAGGCTACTCGTCGGTTCAAGGCTGACAGCGACGCGAATGTAGAACTTGCCGCCACCGCTAGGCTGGATTCGCTTTCGGCCCGCGACTTTGATGCGGTCTTCTACCCCGGAGGACACGGCCCTCTCTGGGACCTCGTCGACAACGAAGCGTCCATCCGGCTGATCGAAGATTTCTGGGCAAGCAACAAGCCCGTATCCGCCGTGTGCCATGCTCCGATTGCTCTCGTCAATGCCAAGGACGAAAACGGTGAAAACATCGTCAAGAACCGAGAAGTGACAGGTTTCACGAACTCTGAAGAGGAAGCTGTAGGCCTCACCAAGGTTGTTCCTCTCCTCGTAGAGGACACGATGACCGCTCGAGGTGCCAAGTACTCGAAAGTTGACGACTGGCAGTCCCACACGTGCCAGGACGGCAATCTCATCACCGGCCAAAATCCGGCCTCATCAGAGGCGGTGGCAAAGCTCGTTCTCGCAGCGCTTGAACGGCAACGCTGAGTATGGATCGAGGTTCCTCAGCTTCTTGCGCTCTTTCGGCACGATATGAACACCTCAGCGGCGCATGGGTGAGAGCGGACCGTGAGCGTCGTTTTCGCTGGCCCTACTGGCGTGGCGGGTGGCCGCCTAACCAGGCGCAGCTGAGCACCCAATCTGTTAGGCCTGCTTGGATCTCGACTTGCGGTCCGAGTTGGCGAACATCTGAGAGCAGTCGAGAGTAGGATCTCATGAGTCGTCGGCGATTGCGAGGTACTGTTCCGCGGGGAAATTCAACAACTTCGAAGGGCCGTGACAATGTTTGAGCACATGGACTTTGCTCCGCAAGCAGTCGAGAACCGTAGATTCCGGCAGTAGAAACTTGAGAACCTCGGGTTCGTTGTTGAGGCTGCCAACAACTGGGTCCATGACAATTCAGTAGAGATCATCAATAGCGAGACACTTGTGTTTCCTGTGGTGTCCAATAAACCGAAGGAGAGTTTCGAAGAAACCTCGATGCACGTCGAACTCGGAAATGCTCAGTGGACACAAGTTGTTCGTCTGTGGTTTCGCAGATAGTTCCGGACTCGCCCAGACGCATTTTGAAGCCATGATGGGACGTACGCCTAGCAAATCACTGCAGCGGACAATACCGCCCGCTTCGCGGCCGGCATTGCAGCTGAATTCAAGTCGTTAGGTTGCAGAGAGATGATGTCAATCGCCGATGCTCAACGCGACATGAGGGAGGCGTACTACTGTGGCGCCACCGGAGCAGTCACTTCGGCCACTGCTTGGCTAATTGCCGCGCTAGTCGCGACTTTCGCCAATCCAACGGCTGGGATACTGACGCTTATTATCGGTGGCATGCTGATCTTCCCAGCTTCGGTGGTCCTATGCAAAGTCATTGGAAGATCAGGCAAGCACAGCAATGGAAACCCATTGGCGCCACTTGCAATAGAAGGCACCATATGGATGCTGCTCTCCATACCAGTGGCCATTGGGGCCGCCCTGTACAGGGTTGAGTGGTTCTTTCCAGCAATGATGCTTGTAATTGCTGGTCGATACTTCACGTTTGCAACACTCTATGGAATGAGGGTTTATTGGGTTTTCGGAGCAACGCTTGCCATTTCTGCCTTTCCGTTGGCGGCCTTTGAGGCACCCGCATTTGCTGGCGCCCATACCGGCGCATTGATTGAATACGTCTATGGCATCGTCATCTTTGCCGTCGGCAAGCCAAGTGCAACCTAACCAGGCGCTGCCGCTGACGTGCCACTTCGGGTGCGAATCCCGTACGTTCTCAGACCGAAGACATAGCGCTTGCGCGGTGCTGTTGCGGGCTGACGCCTCGCACTCGTTTGAACGCCGTGCTGAGCGCGAAGGGGCTGCTGTAGCCCACCTTCCGAGCCACCGAGCCGACGGTTGCGTCCGGTTCGCACAGCAGATCGGCGGCCAAGGCAAGCCGCCAGCCGGTGAGAAACGTCATCGGCGGTTCGCCCACGATGTCGTGAAACCGGCGAGCGAGCGCCGATCGCGACACGCCGGTCTCCGCGGCGAGGCTGGCCACCGTCCAACCATGAACGGGGCTAGCGTGCATGATGCGTAGCGCATGCCCGACGATCGGATCGCTCTGGGATAGGTACCAGGCTGGCTGCTCGGCCTCGGGTCGAGCGAACCAGGCCCGCAGCACCGCGATGAGCAGCAGATCGAGCAAGCGGTCGAGCACAGCCGCCTGACCGGGCTCGTCCTTGACCACCTCGTCGCAGAGCAGCGAGACGAGCGGCGAGTCCCACTGATCGTTGGCCAGCGACAGCAGCGAAGGCAGCGCGCGCACCAGCCGATGGCTGATGTCGCCCATCGACTCGTAGGCACCGACGAGCATCACCATGGAGCCGTCAGGGTCATTGCCCCATGTCCGCACGCCTAGCGACATCGCTTGCTCCATGGAGTCACCGTCCGGAGAACAGCAGCGCTGACCGGGGTGGATGACGACTTCAGGCGAGGTCGCCGGGTCGTCAGCGACGGTGTAGTGGTCGGGGGCGCGGGTGACGGCGACGTCGCCGGGGCCCAGTCGCACGGTCTCGCCCCGGTCGTGCACGACCCACGCTTCGCCCTTCACGATGGCCATCAGCGTGAGCGGCGATTCTGCGAGGATCCGCAGCGACCACGGTGGTTCCATAACCGTGCGCAGCGCGAAGGCGCCTCCCGCCAGCTAATGATCGCGGCATAGGTGTCAACCCGCGTGACGCTGTCGTCGTTACGTTGCTGTAGGGGTCCGGGACGCTGACTCCAACGGGGCTCCATGTCCTGCTCATGCTCGGACTCGGCACCCCTGTTACCTGCTACGATCCTGCCCAACCGAGAATCAGTGCCCGATCTCTCGAGAGAGGCCGGCGGCGCGGATGTTGATCGGCCGAGAGACGTCATGAAACGGAGGGTGGAATGTCACACCTACGAATCGTTATCGTTGCACTCATAGTGACAACCGGCGCGATAGCCTCCCACGCCGGCACGCTGAGCCTGTCCATCGGTGGTGCCGTCACCGAGCTCGACATTGCCCACTGCCGGACGGATTCCTATCCATCGGGGCAATTGGTCATCGAGGCCGAGGTCACCGCGGTGGGCAGCTTCCGAGGTGAACCGGCAGCGCTGTTTCTGACCGCGGTGTCCGGCGCGGTGTCCGGTAAGTTCGACCTGTACCTGATCGATCTTTCACCCGAGCTGCGGACGATGCCGCCAATGGAGGCGCAGAACAAGATCCTGATGGACCGTACGGCCCTGCACTCCCAGCGTACCGGCGAGATCATGGCGGATTACACGCAGGAGAAGCTAGAGGCTGTTCCGCCGGACCAGATCATGGCCAAGATGGACGAGCAGATGGCGAGGATGGACGCCCTCGAGGCGGAGATGAAGGCGCTTCAACCGCCGTACGCCCGCAGCTTCGGGGTCATTACGGTCGACGGCTCGACGATCAGTTTCGCGGGCGACGATACGAGAGTCATCAAGGGCGAAGAGGAGGAGGCGTTCGTCGACCTCGGGAGTGAGGCACGCGCAACCGCGCGATGCGACTGAGCTATCGCTGCTACGCGGAAGTCTTCGTTCCCGCTTATCGCTTGGCGCCGGAGCACCCGTATCCTACAGCTTTCGACGACGCGCTCGTCGCATGGAGGTTTGTGAAGGCGCTCCGGCAGGACGCGCCGATTTTCGTCGCGGGTGACTCGGCGGGAGGGGGTCTGAGTCTCAGTCTGCTCGCGAGGCTTCGAAATCCTGGCCTCGCCATGCCGAACGTATCGTTCCTGCTCTCGCCGTGGACGGATCTGACCGTGTCGGGCTCGTCCGTTGATGGCAACAGCCGCAAGGACCTGTGGTTCACCCGCAAGCACCTGGAGACATGGGCGAGTTACTACGTCGGTCATGCGGACAGCCGCTCGCCGTATATTTTTCCCGTTTTCGCGGAGCTCTCGGAACTGCCCCTGCTCCTGCTTCTCGTCGGGGAGAATGAGCTCTTGCTCGATGACACGCTGCGTGTCCGGGACACCGCGACGTCTGTAGGAACCGACGTTAGTGTCCTCATCGGCAAGGGAATGCGGCACGACTGGCCTCTTACCTTGCCGTGGCTCGACGAGAGCCGGCTTGCACGGAACGCCATGCGCCGCTTCGTGGAGGAGCATTAGTGCCTCCGCATCTCGACAATCATGGGGCGAAGCTCAGTCCATGCGGCCTAACAAGTCGTATCCGGACTTCTTCCCCCAGCTCAGCGCCAGGGCCTTGAAGATCTGCTTGCCCTAGCGAAATGGCTCATCGGCGCGGCTCAGCTCCATAGTTAGACGCTCGTTCGACCATGAAGAAGATCACTATGCCTAGCTACAGAGAGGACAAGTACTACGACAGGAGTGCTCACAATCACACCCCCACGAAAGAGTCTCCGGTCGCCTTCTTCG
The DNA here is from genome assembly GCA_947259195.1 of Thermoanaerobaculia bacterium. Lineage (GTDB taxonomy): Bacteria > Acidobacteriota > Thermoanaerobaculia > Multivoradales > JAHEKO01 > JAUVRX01. The sequence continues at coordinate 34,207 of CAMYLC010000065.1, forward strand.
TGCTGACCTTCCTCCTCTCCGTGCCGTTTTACATCCTCAATGCACTCGCGTACCTGAATGTTGTCTTCGAGCCCAAGATGGGGGCTCTCTATGTTTCCCTTTTCACGCTAACGCCGATCACGTCGGCTTCGATCCTGACGTTTCGAAAGAGCGGACGGGCTGGTGTGAAAAGGCTCCTCGGGAGGATCTTTGACTTCAGGAAGATCGCGAGGAGTAGATGGTACGTACCCCTCCTCCTCCTGGAGCCTCTGATCTACCTGTTGTCTCTCGGAGTGATGGTCTTGTCGGGGGCACCGATTCCTGCTGCCTTGATCCCGGCCGTGGCCCTGCCGGCGGTGTTCCTGTTCTTTTTCATCCTGGCGGCCGGGGAAGAGGTCGGCTGGATGGGATATGCCTTCGAGCCGATGCAGGCGCAGGGTGGTGCCCTCAGGGCCTCTCTGGTGCTGGGCATGATCTGGGCAGTCTGGCACGTACCGTTCTTCGTCTTCATGATGCCGGAACCGGTGATCCTCCTCGCACAGGTTCTCACTTTGGTGGGGACCCGTGTCCTGGCGGCCTGGATTTTCAACAACACGGGCAAGAGCGTCTTTGCAGCCATCTTGTTCCACGCCTCGGACAATGCAGCTCTCGTGACCCTGCCGGAGGTCCAGGCCATCGTCCCTTGGGGCGCGGTCATGACGTCCAGTCTCGTCTTGGTAGCCGCTGTCGTCGTTACATTGCTGTGGGGGCCCGGGACATTGGCCCGATTCAGGTTTGCGAACCAGGGTAGCTCTGAATCGAAAACGCAGTAACTCCTATTGGGTCGATCTTTTCATTCGGACTAGCGAACCACTGTGCGCTTGGCTGAAGGACGCCGACCGAACGGACCACGAAGCTTCCGAGCCCCAACAAGAAGATGACCAAGACACTGCAACGAACCGGGCTCGCGGCTCTTGTCTTGCTGTTGGCCATTCAGGTGATTCCGGTCGAGCGGGACAATCCGCCAGTGAGGGTGGGGATCCCGGCACCAAGCGAGGTCCGGAATGTACTGCAGCGCTCCTGCTACGACTGCCACTCCAACACCACACTGTGGCCGTGGTACTCGTATGTGGCTCCGATCTCCTGGTTCGTGATCGGACACGTGCGGGACGCGCGCGAAGACCTCAACCTGACAGAATGGCCACTACTGGACACTGCAGCGCAGCAGTTCTTTCTGGGCGAGATGAAGAAGCAGATCGAGGGCGGGGCGATGCCTCTCAAGAGCTATCTCTTCCTGCACCGGAATGCACGCCTGAGCGACGCCGAGCGAGGAAAGGTGCTGATTGGGATCGACGAGGAGATTCTGCTCTTGTCTGGTCCTGGGCTGGGCGAGTGGAATCCATGAATTGTCAAACGTAACTCTGACGAACAAGGAAAGCGAGGTCCGAGATGAGGCAGGTGATCCAACGATTGACTCTTGCGGGGTGTGCTTTGGCACTGTTGCTGGCGCTGGCGATGCCCCTCGGCGCACAGGTACCGGACGAGTTCACCAATCTCAAAGTCCTGGACAAGGACATCGGCAAGAAGGAGCTTCTCGACATCATGAAGGCCTCGGCCGTGGGTCTTGGGGTCCGCTGCAACCACTGTCATGTGGGCCCGGACAACTTGCAAGGGTGGATTTCGCCACCGACGAGAAGGAGCACAAGCGTGCGGCGCGAGCGATGCTCGAGATGGCCATCGCCATCAATCGCCAGTACATCGGTAGCTGGGAAGAGGACTCGGACGAGGGTGAAGAGAAGCGTCAACTCGTTTCCTGCTACACGTGCCATCGGGGTCAGCCCAAACCTCCACAGAAGCTGAGTTCAATTTTGAGCGAGACCGTGATGATGGATGGCGCCGATGCCGCCATCGCGCAGTACAAGGAGCTCAAGGATGAGTACTACGGAGCCGGTCTCTATGACTTTCGGGAAGGGGTTTTCGGCGAGCTCGCCCAGAGGGCTTTCGAGGCGGGCAAAGTGGACACCGCCACGCAGATCCTCAAGTCGTCGCTGGACCTCTATCCGGAGTCCGCCGACCTCCACGCTTTCTTAGGGATGGCGTTGCTGCAAAGTGGGGACCCAGAGGGAGCCGCCGGGAGTTTCGATAAGGCACTGGAGCTCGACCCAGACAACGCCAACGCCACACGTGGCAAGGTCATGCTGGAGAGAGCCCAGCAGTAGGGTCCCTTAATCCGGTATCGAGACATGGGGAACAGAGCTCTCCCGGGCCCAGGTGTTGACCGCCGTGATATCCGTTGCTTCGATCTCTGCGAGCTCGGACTCCAGTGCTGCCCACTCAGTCTTTAGGTCCCCCAGGCGGGTGAGCGCTCCCGCTGCCACTGGCGGGCCGCCATCGTCGATGACGTCGAGCAGATGCCGCACGTTCTTGAGCAGTCTCGGTGGGAGGTTGTCCTCGTCCTCGTAGGTCTCGTACTCGACTTGAACGACCTTCCTCTCCCAGGTGGTCAGGCGCTCGATGGCGCTCTCGCCAGCCTCGTGTAACGCCTCCGCATCGGGGTATGCAGTGAGCAGCTCCTCGATCTGGTCACGCGAGCTGCGAATGGCAGTCAAGCCACCCAGCAGCTCGTTCATCAGCGTGGTCATTTCCGAGACGTAACGGTCCACCTCCGCGAACTCGGCGGCGCTCGCCCCGACACGCCGATCGGGCACCAGAGTGAGCTCCACCGTGTCCTCGACATCGCCGATCATGACGCGCGCTCGGTAAGTGCCCGGCATGACATAGGGGCCCGCGAAGCCCTCGAACAGTCGGATGTCGTCGATGCAGTGGAGACCGTCCCGCCGCATGTCCCAGACCCAGCGGTTGGCGCCTTGCTTCTTGGGTGGATAGCTGACTTCGAAGGGCAAGCGCTGATCCATGTTGCCGAGAATGCAACGTTCGAAGTCTCTCTCCTCACTCGAGTAGCGGCGCACGACATTGCCGTCCACATCGCTGATCTGGATGCTCAGTGCGCCCTCGTGCTCGTCGCGGATGTGATAGCCGAGTACCACTCCCTTCGGCGGGTTCGTGCCTACGGTGTCTCCGCTGCCGCCCCAGCCACGCCGGATCATCTCGACTGGTCCCGGGGTGAGTACGTGCAGCGGCTTCTCCGCCATCTCCGGGGTCACGCTCCTCAGGCCGGTGAGATCGTCGAGCACCCAGAAGCCACGGCCCTGGGTCGCGGCGACGAGGTCGTCTTGGCGGATCGCCAGGTCGGTGATCGGCACCGGTGGCAGTTCAAGGGCGAGCGATTGCCAGTGCGATCCACCGTCGAACGACACGTACATGCCGCCCTCACCACCAGCGAAGAGCAGGCCCTGCCGCTCCGGGTCCTCCCGGACGACGCGGATGAAGTTGTCGCGGGGCAGGTCGGCATCCAGACGTGTCGCGTTGGCCCCGTAGTCGGTCAGCTTGTAGATGTAGGGCTGGAAGTCGTTCATCTTGTAGCCGGCCACCACGATGTAGGCCGTGCCGGGGTCGTGTGGACTGACGTCGATGGCGTTGACCAAGGCACCGCCAAGATCGCCCGGGGTCACGTCATTCCATGTCTCGCCATCGTCTCGGGTCACGTGGACGAGTCCATCGTCGCTACCCACCCAGAGCGTGCCGTATTCGTGGGGGGAGGCGGTGATCGTCAGGATGGTGCCGTAGAACTCGGCGCCGACGTTCTCCGCCGTGATCGGTCCGCCGTTGAGCCCCTGCTTGTCCTTCTCGTTCTTCGTCAGATCGTCGCTAATCTCTTCGAAGGTGACGCCTCGGTCCTTGGTGCGGAGGAGTTTCTGGGTGCCGTAGTAGACGACGCTTGGATCCTGCACCGACGCGGTCACCGGCGCGTTCCAGTTCGTCCGGTAGCGGAGATCCTTCGATTCCATGCCGAAGACGAACTCCGGATACGGCTTGATCTCCCGCAATCTCTGGCTCTCGGCGTCGTACTCGGTCAGCGTGCCGTTGATCGTTGTGGCGTAGATGAGCCGGGGGTTGTCGGGGTCGAAGGCGATGTGGGCGCTCTCGCCACCACCGACGGGAGAGAAGTCCTTGGCGGTGATGCCGCCGCGGTAGGACTCACTGAGAATCGCCACGGTCGAGTTGTCCTGCTGCCCGCCGTAGATGCGGTACGGGAACTGGTTGTCCGTGTTGACTCGGTAGAACTGCGCGGTCGGCTGGTTGTAGATGCTCGACCACGATTCGCCACCGTCAAAGGTGATCGTGGCGCCCCCGTCATTGGCGTTGATCATGTTCTGGTTGTCGTGCGGGTTGATCCAGAGATCGTGATGGTCGCCATGCGGTGTGCGACGCTTTTCGAACGTCGCGCCGCCATCGATCGAGCGCATGAACGGCGCGTTCATCACGTAGACCCGCCATCGATCGAGCGCATGAACGGCGCGTTCATCACGTAGACGATGTTGTCGTTGACCGGGTCGGCGGTGATGTGCATGTAGTACCAAGAGCGGGTCCACAGGATGCGGTCGCCGTTTACCAGCTTCCAACTCTCGCCCCCGTTGTCGCTGCGGTACAGACCGCCTTCTCCCGGCATAGCCTCGACGATGGCGTACAGCCGGCTGGGATTGCTGGCGCTCACATCGATACCGATCTTGCCGATGAGCTCAGGCAGACCTTCGGTGAGGTTCTTCCAGGTATCGCCGCCGTCTGCCGACTTGAAGATGCCGCCTGCTTGGCCACCGGACAGCACATACCAGGGCTTCCTGCCGTGCTCCCACATGGCGGCGTAGAGGATCCGTGGGTTGCTGGGATCCATCCGCAGGTCGGTGGCGCCGGTCTGGGCGTCTACCGCGAGAACCTGATCCCAGGTCTGACCGCCATCGGTCGTCCGATAGACGCCGCGCTCCTCATTCGGTCCCCAGATTTGTCCCTGGACGGCCGCGTAGGCGATGTTGGCGTTGCTCGGATGGATTTTGATACGGGCGATCTGCCCGGCCTCCGGCAACCCGATATGCGTCCAGGACTTTCCGGCATCGGTCGATTTGTACATGCCGTCGCCCTGGCTGGTTGTCACCCCACGGATCGACTTCTCCCCGGTACCGACGTAGATGACGTTGGGGTCGGACCCCGCCACGGCAATGGCGCCGATCGTGCCGACGTTGAAGTAGTCGTCGGAGAGGTTCTCCCAGGACAAACCGGCGTTCTCTGTCTTCCACAAGCCACCGCCGGTGGCACCCATGTAGTAGAGCTGTGGGTTGTCGGGTGCGCCAGCGACGGTGGTCACTCGGCCGCCGCGGAAGGGACCCACGAAGCGCCACTCCATGGCGGAAATAAGCGATTCGTCTACCGTCTCTTCAGCGGTCGCCGAAGGCGACAGCCACACCGAGGCGACGATGATCACAACCAGTACAGCACAGGACTCGAGATTTCTTAGCACAAGTTTCTCCCTCCGCCCGCCGTGAGGTTGCGGGACGGCCCCAGCATACTAGTGAAATGCGGTGATGCGGTGACAGGCACCTCATTTGCGCGACGGTTTGCGTCCCACCTTTCGCGGCCGAAGGCATCGCCCCGTGATGACCTCTAGCTGATCGATGAAGCTCTCGGAGCCAAGCGGTCTGCCGATGCGCCCATGAAGCTTGAACGCCTCAGTCGTCTTGTCTGCCGGCTCTCTGAAGAAGGCTTTCCAGTCAGCCACCCGCTCGGCGCCCGGGCGGCAGTTGACCAAGGGGTCCGCCTCGCCGAGAACGTGTGCTCTGGCGCTCGAGTGTGGCCAGTCGACGGCCACATCGGCGAGTCCAGCCCGAACAGGGTTGAGGAGGACATAGCGCATGGCCGCCATGAGATGGGTCTCGTCCATTGGAAAGGAAGCAAAGCGTTCCTGCCAGAGATGTCCGGTCCACCGACGCGGGCGGTTGATCTCGAGAGCGTAAAGGTGATGTGCCTGACCCAACGGCCGAGCCAACCCGTGCTCGTTCGAGGGCACGACGATGAGGTGCACATGATTGGGCATCAGGCAGTAGGACCAGATGTCCAGAGCATGCCGACGGGCTTGAATCGCCAAGATCCGAGCATAGAGACGATAGTCGTCCTCCGAGAAGAAGACTTGCATCCGCCGCGTGCCGCGCTGAGTTACGTGATGTGGCACGCCGGGAACGACGATTCGAGGAATACGCGCCATCTACCTGGAAGACGGAAAGCGAATCGTCTGTCTTGCGAAAAGAGGTGCCTGTCACCGAATTGGCTCTGTCTTGCGAAATGAGGTGCCTGTCACCGAGTTGTATTTGCGGCAGGGAGTATCATGTTCTCACGACTCGCTGCATGGATTGCGCAGGAGGAAACGAGTTGAAGGCCGGACCCAAGTGCACACTTGCAGATGGATTCGAGACGTGGGAGAAGATCTACGCTCAACTGTCTTTTATAGCGATTGGCACAATCGGTGCTGTTGGCGTGGCGCTAGTCGATTGGCGATGGGCTCTCGCCTATGTCTTCATCTATCTATACGGAATCATGGGAGTTGTGATGAGGCACCTCGTGTGCCCGCGCTGCCCTCATCTGCATGTGTACCACGACTGCCTTCAGGCACCGCCCGGATTGGTACTACGGCTCATTCGGGAACGAAAGACGACTCCGCTAGGCACTTTCGAAAAGGTTTTGTTCTACACCTATTTCATTGTCGTTCCGGTGTTCCCAGTCTATTGGTTGCTGGCAAGCCCATTTCTGCTGGTCACCTTCTTCGTTGCAGTCGGGACGTGGTTCCTAGGGCAGTTCTTTCGCTTCTGTAAGAGGTGTCGAGTCGAACAGTGTCCATTCAACCGGGCTCACTTCATGCTCTCAGCCGGCCAAGGGGAAACCGGCTAACAAGCCGCTCCAGCTGACGCGGCCCCGAGATCGCACGACGAATGAAAGAGCGAAACCATCAACAAGGAGAGAGCAATGAAGAAGTTCATGATTCTGCACTACGGCTTCGAGCAGCCCACGCCTGGGATTATGGAGGCCTGGGGAAGATGGTTCGCGTCGATCGCCGACAAGCAGGTCGACCAGGGCGGTTTCAGCGGTGGACGTGAAATCTCGAGAGACGGAACCGAAGATCTGCCGTGGGGCATGGAGTCCATCACCGGCTACAACATCATCGAAGCCGAGGATCTCGACGCGGCAGAGAAGATCGCCAAGGCCAATCCGTACATCGCTAGCGTCAGGGTCTATGAAATCAGGTCGATGTAGGAATCGAAGCAGTCATTCCAGACCGAGATACCCGCGCTCTCGGCGGACGAGCGACTTCGCGAGATAAGGCTTCTAGTTGGCACCCGCTCAGGGTGACACGACGGTGGACCTTTGCCCCTTCCGCCACTCCACCATCGCGGCATAGGTGCCATCCCGCGTCACGCTGTCGACGACAATGTCATCGAGCGTGTAGCCCTGCACATCAAGTAGGAACTCGACCATCAACGCGGATTCGTAGTGCGTCCGGTCCCAACGCTGCTGCCAGTCCCAATACTGGCCATCAGCCAGGATGTCGATGCGATGCGGCAATGTTGCAGTGGTGTCGGAGTGGATCAGGGCAATATTGGCAACGTACTCAGGGAAGCCCTCCTGTTTCCATTGCGGCAGCTCGGCCCAAGTGTCTCGGCCGATCCGGTCGATCATGTAGTTGTGGCCGATCTCATGGGCAATGGTGTGGGCCGGGTCGCCCTCCCAGATGCCGTATCGGGGACGCCCGCCGGTCATCTGCGCCAGCGCGGCGATGTTGGGACCGCTGATGTAGGTGTTGTCGAACACCGATAGAGCAAAGCCCTGGGCCTTGGTCGTTACCAACGACAGGCGTGCGAAGAAGGCGTATTTGGATTGGCTGTCGAAGAAGAACACCCGATCGATGCGGGAGGCGTCGTAATATCCACTGCCGCGCAGCCGCAACTCGACGTCCTCGGCCATTCGGGCGATCTCGTCCCGAGGCTGGCCATCGAAGTAGACCACGACCGTGCCGGATCGGAGGTGGTTCGAAAACAGGATCTGCGGAAAGGCCAGAACCGTGACCTGAAGGGCAAACAGCGCCAGTAGCACGACCACTAGCCACAAACCCCAGCGGCCTATTCTTCTCGAGAGAGATCGTCTCTTGCTCATGGCGCGGTCGCCCCAATCCTGGATCAAGTGTAGCGAGCAATTCTCCTTCTTGATCAGTAGAGTGGCGTCGGAATATCGCCCCAGACGACGCTCGCTGGCGGGCTTTCGACTGCCGTCACCTCGCTCCGGTCCAGGTTGACCTGAACTCGGAGCAGTGGTTCGCGGCCGTAGGCCGTCGTGACAATATCGCGACCACGGCTATCGGGTCGGTGGGTCCTCGCTTTCGTGAACAGTACCTTGTAAAGACCACGGTCGAAGGCGAGCGGGGTGGTGTGACCACTGCGGTGCTCGGCGGGAATCTCCTGCCAGCTCTCGAGCGGCAGGTCCGGCAGGTGCCAACTCGCCGGCACGACGTACACCAGCCAGCCGGCGCCTTGGCCGGTCTCCTCCAAACGACTCCGCACGGCAGGGTCGCTGACCGCGAGCTCATAGGCACGCTCGAGCTCCTCTGCTTCCAGAACCGCAGGGGACAGAATCGCCGCGTTGCCCGTATAGAACGAAGAAACGTGAGAGAGAGAGTAAGCGCGCAGTGCCCCCGCCACTGCTACGGCGACAAAGAGAACGAGTCCGTAGGTAGCCACGATCGCGATCGGCCGTCTCGCCCAGGCAGGGAACGACGGAATCCATGAGGTCAACCAGGCTGGGCCCAAGAAGCCGACTTTGCTCATGTACTCGCGATACCTGTCGCCGTACTTCTCCAGGCACTGCTGTTCCTCCCAGCGCGCCAGCAGGAAGTACAGATAGAGCATTGTGACGAAGGCCAGAAGCACCAGAAAGCGGGGCCAGATCAAGAGTACGCCAAAGCCGAGGACGGCTAGGGCGAGGTACTGCGGGTGTCGGCTCAGCCGGTAGAGGCCACCGGTGACCTCGCGGCGCAGGAAGAGCTTCGCACCATAGATCTGGACCACACCAATCAGAAAGATCAGTAGACCCAGACCGGCGAGGCGGAAGCCCCAGGGCTTGAGGGAATCCAGAGCCGGGCTCGTTGTCATCGACACGTGCGGCAAGAAGAACCCGGTCAACCACGCGGTGGCCGGCCAGCGGTGCAGGAAGTTCAGCACGTCGCCGTAGGATGAGTAGAAATAGAGCGCAAACGGGCTGATCATGAACAGGAACTCGAGTCCGATGATCAGGTAGAAGCCCCAAACGGCGGGTTTCAGCAATCTGCGGTAGGCGGGCATGGCGGCGGTCCTCCGAAGTAGGCATTATGACAACTCACATGTCATTACGACAAGCGGTTGTCAATGTTCCATGGCCGCGGGAAAAGGCCGACGGACGCCCACGCGAAAGTCGAGCTCTTGGTGCTCTACCACGAGCAGAACTACTCGGACCCGTACGACCCGGATGCGCTGAGCCGCTTACGGCGGACAACGCTCAGACCTGAAGCAGGTCGATTCCGTCGTAGGCGGCGAGCTTCTTGTCGGCGGTCACCAGAACCAGGCTCTCGAGCTGAGCCTGCGCGACGAGGAGGCGGTCGAACGGGTCGCGGTGGTGCGGAGGCAAGCTCGCAGTGTGCAGTGCATGGCGATGCTGGATCGGTAGCCCCACGACCGCTTGCCTTTCCAGGCACCGCGCCACGTACTCTGCTGGAGGCTGCGGCAACTGAAGTCTGCCGAGGGCCCATTTGACGGCGATCTCCCAGGAGCTAGCCGATGAAAGAAAAAGAGCGTTCTCCGGATCGGTCAGCTGGTCCAGGACCTTGGACGGGATCCGCTCGGGTGACACTTGCATCCACAGCCAGCAGTGGGTGTCGAGCAGGCACCTCATCGCTCGAAGCTCGTCAGGACATCCTCCGGCAGGGGGTCGTCGAAGTCGTCGGGCACTTCGAAGAGTCCCTTGTCTTGACCGAGGATGCGCTGCTGAGGTCGACATTCGACTGCCACCAACCGCGCAACCGGCCTACCCGACTTGGCGATGACGATCTCCTCACCCTCGACCACCCGAGCCAGCAGTCTCGACAGATGGGTCTTCGCCTCGTGGATGTTCACTGTAGTCATGAGGGCAGAGTAGACTAAGCCCTTAGTCAGGTCAAGGAGAGGCGCCGCGAAGCAGGTAGTTGCGACCGGGCCCGGCGTGACTTGGACGGAATCGGCGGATACGAACTTCCCGGAGGCGAGAAGCTCTCGCCCTACAGCTCGTCCGTATTCCGGATCAACCGCCTGAAGTAGCGGATGGCCAGGTCGACGCTCTCGATGCTCAAGCGCTCGTTGGTGCCGTGGACGCGCGCCATGTCGCCTTCGCGAATGAAGATCGGTAGGAACCGGAAGACATTGCGCGAGCGCGCAGCGTAGTACTTGGCGTCGGTGCCGCCGAGCACCAGGTAGGGGGTGATCAGCAGGTCCTCGCCGGGCATGACCTCCTTCAAGGTCCGGCCGACGAGCCTGAAGGCGGTGCCCTCGATGTCCGAGATCGGTGACGGGTCCCGCCCGAAGCCGAAGGCGGTG
>CAMYLC010000066.1 GCA_947259195.1 Thermoanaerobaculia bacterium
TCTGCCTGTCGATCCGCTGAAGAAGATGATCGTCCCGTCGTCCCCGTCGTTTTCGGTTACGCGGAGAGTGACGTCAATGTCGGGACCAGAACAGCCGGTGACGGAAAAGTCCTTGCACTCTTGGTCCGGCCCGGGGCCGCCGTCTCCCGTGCCGATGGTATCGAGCTCACCGCAGTGATACTCAGGATCCTGGGAGGCTGTAATCGTGCCAGCCGAGAGCGTCTCCGCTCTAGCTGGGAACGACGCTAGGACCATCCACCCGACAAGTAGCCCGATTCCAAGAGCAGCTCGTGTCTTGACGCAGCCGCTACCCATACCCATTTCACACCCTCCTCTCGCCAGCCCTCCTGGCACTTCTTAGGCTATTCGTTTTGCGTAAGATAGCACACTCGGTTCGCTCGGCTTCGAAACCTGGGAACCTGTCGTCTGCCTGACGTGAGCCCCAGTCTGGTACCACGGCCGATCGAACGAACCTCAGCCGCCCGGGACTCCTTCTCTGTTCTGCAGGGCTGGCGACGGCGGCTCGATTCACCGAGAACCGAACTCCTCCAGCGCCTTCTCCACTGCCTTCCGGCAGCGCCGAAAGTGTGGCTCCTTTCCCGCCTCCCAATCCCGGACCGCTGAGGGGTCGACGCCGAGGGCGAACGCGAGTCTCCTCTGCGACCACCCGGTGGCGCGCCGGACTGCCTTTAGGCGCTCGGCCGTGCTTCTGGCCTTCGGTGAGGGGTCGTGCCCTAGGAACCGAATGATCCCGGGCCAATAGCGGATCGCTGGTTTGCTGCGATCCTTCTCCCACATCAGAAGTGCTGCCGGGCTGCAGCCGATCTGCTGAGCAACGTCACGCTGGCGCAGCCCGAGGTCCATTCGTCTCCCCCGAAGGTGGTCTCCGACGGTTCTGAGCTTGGTCGGATAGCCCTTTGGCGTCGGTTTCTGTCCTCTCAGGAGGACATGGCAAAAAGGCAACGCGGGGGTGTCCTTGCTCCTTCCTAGGGGACCCGCGACACGAATGCCGCTGCTCACTGGCCCAGATCGAGCGCTATCGCAGCCGACTCTCGGGGCCGCTCCTAGACCGCATTGACCTGCACGTCGAGGTACCGGCAGTGACGCTAGAAGAACTCAAGGGAAGTGGTGGCGAGTCGAGCCAGGCCGTCGCGGAGCCCGTCCAGGCGGCGCGAAGACTCCAGAGACCTCGATTCGCAGATTCGGTGGCGATCACCACCAATGCCGCCTTGGTAGACTCCGAGCTGCGGCATCACTGCTTGCTCGAGGGGCCGGCGCAGACGTTGCTCGATTCGGCTTTCGAGCGGCTCGCTCTGTCGGCTCGTGCGACGACTCGAATCCTCAAAGTCGCGCGCACCATCGCGGACCTGAGAGGTGCGGAGCGGATCGGTGCTGCGGACGTTGCCGAGGCAATCCAGTTCCGGTCGCTGGATCGGCGGTGCTAGCTGCGAGTCCCTTACAGCGGTCCAAAACCTACCTCTGCAGAGCCCCTCGGAGCACTGGCGCCTCTGCTATACTCGTTGCATCGATTCCATTGAGCCGGCGTAGGGAGCGGGCGGGTTGAGAGAGTTGACGCTAGTGGTCTTTGAGCTGGGCCAAGGAGGGGCTTGAAGTCATGGGCGTTCCTGTGGAGAGGTTGGGTGCCGTCGGGGCGACGCTGATCGCGCTCGCAGCAACAAGCAGTCCGCTTTACGCGGCAGATCCAGAGCTCGTAGAGATCGAGGCGGAAGTCGTTTGCTCCGCTGGTGAGCTGTTCGACGGGAATCCGCCCTGGCCACCCGGGGTTCCGGTGCCGACCTCGCGATGCTGGACGTTCAACGTCAAGTGTGGGACGACCGGGCTCGGCACGGCGCTCTCGGCCATCGCCGAAGTGCGCAGGACCCGTCCGGATGGCGGGATCACCGAAGGCAGCGTAGTTTTCATCTCCGGCGGCGCGGGCGGTGCGTTCTACGGCACCAAGACCGGGACACGAAGTAGTGCTGGCACCAAGAAGTTCGCCCGAGATCTCATCATGCAGCCCTTGATTCTCGCCGGCTACCAGATCATCGAGTTCAAGTGGATCGGGGAGGGTGGCTGGATGGAGTCCGACGTCGGCAACAACGGCGATCCCTACAACCAGGCTGCGTGGCTGGGTCTGCGGGAGGCCGCCTGCCGGCCCGCGGTGCTGCTGCAGAAGTTGCGAGAGGCTTGGCATGATCCTCCCGCGGGCGCGTTGCCGTACTGCGCGACAGGCCAGTCGGGCGGCGCGGTGCAGTTGGCCTATGCGATGACCTATCAGGCGGCCGACACTTTCCTTGACTCGGTCGTCCTGACGAGCGGCCCTCCGTTCGTGGATCAGGTGTTCGGTTGCCGCGAGGACGGTGTGTGCGGAGCTCCCCAGAGCTCGCAGTTCGGTTGCTACGACGAGAACAAGGAGTGCCTCTTGGATCAGGCCTATGGCAATCCGCACCCGAATTGCCTGCCGGATCCCAACACTGGCGAGCTCGAAGGCAGTGTCGGCATGTGCGAGGAACCCGACGACTCGGACCCCGCCTGGGTGGACTTCGCTGAGGACGATGGCTTGGTGCCGCCTGTGGAGGACCCGCTGATCCACGACTATGACTACCCATTCGCCGTCCATTTTTTGTTTGGCCAGTTGGATGTTGGCGAGGCGCCAGCACAGGGCATGAAGTATCGCAACCGGCTCGCGAGCTCGAGCGCCACCCCGACGAGTTGCGAGGCGTTTCTGAACGTGAAGCACGGGATCCCCTGGGGTTCGGAGAGCGAAGATCCCGACCTGATCGGACCCGCCAACATTCTGGAGCGCATTGAGGCCTTCTGCGTGCCGAATCCACCTCCCATTCCTTTTGAGGACATCGTAGAAGACGACGGCTGTACCACTGGTCTCCCGGTGGTCCCGTAAGAGATGCCTGGGACATGAAGGTGTGAGCGAGGAGGAATGATGACCAACAGAAGCCCCATCTACTGTCTTGCCGCGCTCTTGGCAGCTTCGCACGGAGTTCTTTCGGCCCAGGTCACAGGCCAGAGTACGGGCCTTCAGGTGACGGGCGTCTCCTGCCGCAACCTGAGCACGGGTGAGGCAGTGATAGACACCTCGGGGTTGGTGGACTGGGACTGTGCCGCGCTTGGCCTGGGCGTCTCCTCCGGGGACCGGGTCGAGACTGGGCTGAGGGGGCAGGTAGTGCCTCCGGTCAGCCACCTGGGCCTTGACGTGCGGTCCGCAGCGCTTCCCGCGGACTTTCAGACGGAGCTCATCGCGGACGTCAGCTCCAGTGGCTTGCTCACGGGAGATCTGGACGCGGACGAGGATCTCGACGTACTCGGCTCTGGCCCCTTGACGTGGTTCGAGAATCTCGGGGAAGAACCGCCGAGCTTCGCGCCCCACGATCTCACCCACTTGGTCCCGCTGGGCAGTGTGGTGCAGGATCCTGTGATCGTGGATGCGAACGGGGACGGCAAGCTCGACTTCGTAGCTTCGAGTCTGGCAGGCGCCGGCTTCAACCGGTTCTCGTTGTTCCGCAACGCCGGCGGATCCCCGCCGACGTTCTCACGCCGGGACATCCTCGCGGAGTTCGGTTGGGACTTCTCCTACGGCGTTCCGGCCGATATCGACGGCGATTCGGACGTCGACTTCTACGTCGCCCGCATGGAGGTCAACTGTGGACAGAACTGCGTCGACAAGACGATCTGGATGGAGAACGTCGACAACAATGTCTACGTGGAGCACACTGTGGATCCGACGGACGGCGGCTCCTTCCTCGCCGTGGTCGATTTCGACGGCGACGGCGATCCCGATGTGGTCGGTACGGTTGGCGCAACGTTCAAATGGATCGAGAACGACAACCTGACCTTCACGGTGCGCTCGACTCCTGTGAGCTCAATCGTCTTCTTTGACTTGACGCCGGTCGACCTCGACGGTGATGGCGACCCTGACATCGTGGGCAGGACGTTCGACGACCTGATGCTCTGGATGGAGAACATAGACGGCGGAGCGGACTGGGTGGAGCATGTCCTCCCGGGCGATCCGTCGAACGGCTTCGCGATGGCGGATCTGACCGGGGACGGCCGCCCGGACCTGGCGATCGCCAACTTCTCCGATCCGATCTGGCTCGAGAACCTCGGCGGCTCGCCGCTCGAGTTCCGGCAGCACCCACTACCATTCGCCGGCGTCAGTGTCACTGTCGGCCCGGGAGCCGGCGACCTCGACGACGACGGACGGATCGACCTCCTCGGTCGGACATCCGAGGAGACGAACTGGTACCGCAACCAGATCGGCCGTCGGCTGACCGTGGGCGGCATGTCGGTACGCGGCTTCTTCTGCCGCAATCGCACCACGGGCCAGACGGTGCGCGTTCAGACGACCGACACGGCGATCGACTGCGAGAACGAGGGGCTCACGGTCGACCCCGGCGACGAGGTCGAGGTGTTCGCGCGGGGCCAGGCACTCTAGCCGTCTCCAGAGACCGTCTCACCACCGAAGGCACGGCACCAGCTAGAGGTACCCACAGCCACCGGCCGGCCGCGCTGC
>CAMYLC010000067.1:0-82847 GCA_947259195.1 Thermoanaerobaculia bacterium
CCGGAGTATCGGCAACCTGCTTCCACTGGTCGTACCAGCGGATGAAATCGTCCATGGAAGCCCCGATCGGCGTCGAGCCGAAGGGGATCATGGGTGGTGTGTTGACGTACTCGGGTTTCAACGAGAGCTTGTGGTTGGTTCCGGTCAGGGCATTCGGGTGATCCTGGAAATAGGGCGCCGAACGCAGCTCGGGCACGAAGGTTGGATCATCGGGGTCCCAGCCGGGAGCCAGCCGTCGCAGGATGGCGTCCTTGTTGGTATTGCCGGCGCCCCAGACGACCTCATCCTCCCAGTCCAGGGGAATGATGTCGCCACGATTGAAGACCGCTCCGCGCGTGGCCGGATCCGTGACTGTGGGAACCTTCAGGTTGATGCCAGCATCGGAGTCGGTGCCGGAGTCGTTGTTCGGGTCCCAGCCGTTGCACCAGCCGCTGCTGTTGTAGGTGTCGTTGACGTAGTTCCAGAAGCCGGCCGGATCGCCATCCTGGTTGGTGTGATTCTCGATCTGCCAAAGGAAGGCCTCGTTGGCACCCTCCAGGGTTCGAGGAGGAGTGCTGAAGTCGGTATCGTAGACGGGACCGAACTCCATGACGGTCTCCTGCGTGGCGCCAGCCCAGACCCAGGGACTACAGGTGCTGATTTCACGCATCTGCACCGTCACCGTGATCGTCGGGTCTCCGAGATTCCCGCTCTCCACCCGCATCCAGCGAATGCGGAAGCGGCGACCTCCATAAGTGACCCACTCGGTAGTTCTGGTCACACCGCCGTCACCGAGTACCGGGAAGCTCAACAACTCGCCCGTGTCCTCGAGGTTGGTGATCAGACGCTGGGGATTACTGCAGCTGCCCAGTCGGTCCCCGTTGATCTCGCCATGGGAGTCGTCCAGATCGCAGGAGGTGTTGGTGTCCCGGTCGTCCATACAGTGGTCGCCGAAGAGCTTGGCCTGACCCCGTGCAGGGTAGGGAACCACATCGTTCCAGGGTGGCACTTCCGTAGCTTCGGTAGGGGTATAGAGCCAGTGCTTGCGATAGACCCGCACCCGGTCCTGGTTATAGGTGCCGAAGCCCCAATTCACGGCGCCCTCCAGCTCGGGGTCGGTCAGCACTCGGTAGAGAGCCGACTTGGCCTGATAGAACTTGGAGGTGGGATCGTCCCCGTAGGCGGGGGCAAAGGAGTCCCTTGCCAGACTCAGATCTTCGATCGGCGGCGTCCAGTTCATGGAGCCGGAGACGTCGAAGATGACGTAGAGATAGGGTTCGCGTCCGGCCTCTCGAACCAGATCGCGATCGTCCGCTTTGAGGGATGCGGCTGCGGCGAACAACAGGATAGCCAGGAGACCCAGTGCCAGCCAGCGATTCAGGGAGATGGGGGATTTTGTCATGGGTACGTACCTTCCTTTCGGACAGCAGCCGAGTCGCTCAGAATGCGAAATCGAGCCCGCCACGGTTGGGGTCGGTAATTGCCTTTACCTTCTCGGTGATCGTGGTGTTCCAGGGTTGGAAAGACACCAGAACGCTGAGACGCTTCTGAGCCAGGGGGGTCGGATTGGCTGGCGGAGCCGTGCCGGCTGGCCCCATCCAGGCGATGCGGGTGGCGGTCGAGGCCACCGCATGATTGATCTTGAAGAACGGATTGTCCTCATTGATCTGGCAGAGATTGCAGGGCGCGTCGAGGATCGGCAGGAACGGCGACACCTCGAGACGATGCCCCAGGTGGACGCCTGCCCGGCTGTCCGGCTCCGCCACGTCGAGCTGGAAGGAGCGCAGGTCGGGCAGCACGAGCGCCTTGGCCGTGGCCACGTCGATTCCTGCGTTGGTGGCGTAGAACGCTTGCTGAGTCATCCTCTCGTTGGCTCCGATCTGGAGCTCCGTCTGGGTGACCAGCGACAGGGCGAGCCCGACGATGGTCAGAATCAACAGCACCAGAAGCGCGAGGACGTAGACGCTTCCCGCTTCGCGATGGACAATTCTTGGGGTTCTTCGCATCAGAGATTCCTCAAATCGATGGTGGTCTGGAGGAGATTTCGACGGAACTGGCGTTCCGCGTCGGTGTTGATGTTGGCGAGATCGGAGTTCTCGATTCGCTGCACCTGGGGTGCCGCGTAGTTCCGCTCGATGGTCTGGATGCGGGCCACGGTATTGAGCCGCACATAGAAGAGTCGGGGCCTGCGGGGTCTCCCTGGAACCGTGTCGTCCCAGGTCGGAACCCAGGGATCCGAATTCGGGTCGTCACCAGGGGCGTTGAACAGCCAATCGTCGTCTTCGCCATCGTCGGTCTCGGTGATGACGACGTCGATCTCGCCGTCGCCATTGATGTCGGTCTGCGGTGGACCGAGGTCACTGTCGAACCCAAGTGCTATCTGGAGCTCCGAGATACCGTCAGCGATGTCCAACCATGCGTCGGTGTCAGCGCCACCGTGAACAACCTGGGTGTTGGGATAGACGCGAGCCATGGCGAGCGACGGAATCGGGTCGGGATCGGGGTCCCGCACATAGAATCGGTACTCCTCCACCATCCCGACCGTCGCGACCGACGTCAGAGCAGTAGGTAGTATCGGGCTACCGCCTCCGGAAAGGTAGAGCTGCCCATAGGCGTCGGTGTGGGTGCCACCATTGATCCTGAAACGAACGGTGACCTGACTGCCTGGTATGTCGACCGTGCTGTTGTTCGGATCCAGCTCCACCACGGCGTAGATGCTCTCGTCGATTGGACTCGCAAGGATCAGGGCTTCTGGAATCCCAGGTCCTCCATCTGGTGGGTTGATGGCATCCTCGAGAGGCTGGAGGTTCTGGGGGATCCCGGTTGGGCTCGGGTTGCGGATGATGATCTCGCCGCTCACCGCGGAGGGCGGATTGGTTGTGGGTGTGCCGGAATTGTCGTAGAGCGTGAAAAAGGTCGGGTCGGTGTTGTTGATCTGGTAGATGGGTGCGGTAAAGACGCCTCGTATGCTCAGCACGTCGGTCCCTTCCACGACCTTGGACTGGTTCACCCCGGGGACGGCATAGGTGTCGGCCGCGACGTTGTCCTGGACGCTCAAAGCCGGCCACAACGGTGCGGCTCCACCATTGTCCAAGAGCTCCTGCAGCCCGCCTCGACCGGCCATGCGAATCAGGCGGGTCATCTCGTTCTGAGCCACTCGCAGGGATTGCTGCATGTCGGACACCTGTGTCTGGGTCCGGGCCACCTCCGTGTTCTTCTCGAAGATCTGAAAGAGGCCCAGGAGCACGATAATCGTGATGGACAGGCTCACAATCAACTCGATCAGGCTGTAGCCTTCGGCTCGACGGGATGCTCTGCAAGCGTGCAGTGATTGCCTCATGTTCGATCGCTCCCTCTAGAAGGCCTTGATGCCTCGGATGCGGATGTCGACGGGTTCTCCCGCGATGGCGCGCTCCGACTCGGAAAGGATCTGGACGTCCACTTCCTTCAGATGAATGGCTCCCGGCAGACTGCCGGCATCCAGGGGGTTGTCGAGATAGCCGTCGTAGTCGTCATCCTCGAGCCCGATGATCTGATCGATGATGCCGTCCAGATCGTTGTCGATGACTCCGTTGATCCCGTACTGGCGGACTGTCGTCGTTCGGTCCCAGAGCCCGAGCTCGCCGGCGGGCACCGTGTCCACCCACTCCTCGTCGCCGACATAGTCGAGGTCACCCAGGGTCCAGAATTGTTGGACGACGGTCTCGGTTCCGGCCGTGATATCCAGCTCCGGGTTGTTGAAGCGGAGCTGCTTGAAGATCTCGAGCTCGGATCGTCCATGGTTGCTGACCTGGGTCGATTCTCGCCCTTCCACGTTCTCCATGATCGAGCGCATGAACAGCGGCAGAAGCCCGACCAGGACCACCAGGAGTAGGGCAGCGGCCACCAGGACCTCCAGCAGCGTGAAGCCTTTTGCTGGGGCCAGCGAATCGCGTCGCCGGCGAGGTGGCGCCGGGACCGAGTAGTTGCTGTGTGGCGATCTAAACATTCGATTCCTCCCGTTCCCTCTATAGCCAGACCCAGGGCTTGTCTCCCTGGTTCCGGGTCTGGTAGGCGGCCAGGTCCAGGTCCCACTTCAGGACCTGGACTCGGGCCGTAGCTGCCGGTTCGACGCGCACCTCGAGGAAATTGCCGCGCAGGTCGCCGAATCGGATGGCCCCCGTATTCCGCATCGAGCCATTGGGATCGAAGACGGCTACGAACTCTGCTCCAGCGGGCGTGAAGCCATCGATACGCTCTGCCGGATCTCCTGACGGATGTGCGAATTGGACCAGATTCGGCAGGCGATAGCGACCGAGCTCGTAGTCGGTGGTGCGGTGGGGCTCACCGGCTATCGGGTTGAAGATCAAGTCGCTCGGATCACCCAGGGCAACTCCGTCGACGTCGGCGAAGGCGACGACCTCGTTCCTGGCGAAATCGGCCCGCACAACGGTGGGGACGCTCTGACGCACCGCCTCTGATCTTGCCCTCTGCATCAGCACGGAGGTCTCACGGACGATGCCATCGAGCTTGGCGCGGTGGATCACCCGAATCAAATTGGGCAGGCCGAGGGTGGCCATGATGCCGATGATCGCGACGACGACGATCATCTCGATTACGGTGAACCCAGGATGTAGACGATGTCTCCTGCCACGTTTCATATGCGAGCTCCTTTTCCGGACTTGTGTTGTCATAGCAAGGGCAGTGCCAGGAATTCGACGGCCTGCCGAGGGTCCTGTAAGTTCCTCTCTAGGAACGACTTGAATCGATTTCAAGGGTGTGGGGAAGCATCGCACGCTCGCTTCGAGCTGTTACGGAATTACTCAAAAACGTCAAGTGGAAAGGAAAGGGTAACTCTGGTCCCCCCCCCGGGGCGGTCCTCGAGGTCGACGGTTCCACCATGCAGAGTCACGATCCGATGGGCCAAGGAGAGCCCCAGGCCCACGCCATCCGGCCTACCGGTTGCAAAAGGCTGGAACAGCCGTTCGCGGACGACCGGGGGAACCCCGGGACCCCGATCCTCGATAACCAGCTGAACCTGGTGGTTGCCGCGCTCGAGCCTGACAGCGATGGGCTTTTCCACGCCGACTCCCGAGTGCGCCTCGCTGGCGTTGTGCAACAGATTTCTGATGGCGCGCTCCAGGAGCTGCGAGTCTCCCTGGAGAGTCTGCGGAGCCGAGTCCTCGATCTCGATGTCGACTTGGGTACCGTCGAGTGCCGGGTCGGCGGCCGCTCGGCGGACGATCTGGATCAAGTTCACCGCTTCGATTCGCGTCGTTTCCGGCCGGGCGAAAGCCAGAAAGTCCTCCAGGACTCTCTGTAAGTGGTCGCTCTCCCGGCGGATCTCACTCAGGAAGTCCGTGATCGACTCCTTTTGTGGACGCCGCTCGATGAGCGTCAGATAGCCTCGCAACGTCGCCAGGCTGTTGCGGAGCTCGTGCGCGACTCCGGCCGCGAGCTCGCCGAGTTGCGCCAGACTCGTCGCCAGCTGTTCCTTCTCGGCCAGCCGCTGCGTCTCGGTGAGATCGACGAAAAGCACCAGATGGCCACGCACGATTCCGTCGTCCCGCCGCAAAGAGTGGACAGTGAGTCCGAGCAGGCGGCTGCCTTTCGAGGTCTCGATCAGGACCTCCTGGCGCGGCAGACCGCCAGCCTGGTCAACGGCCTTCTTCAACGCCTCGCAGAAGGCGGCGTGGTGGGCCAGGCAAACATCTACCGGAATCGGCTCGGAAGGGGGATCGATCTCCAGAAGCTCGGATCCCACCTGATTGGCTGCCAGGACAGATCCGTCCATGTCGAGAAGAAGAAAACCGCTTTCCAGGCTCGGAGCAAGGGTCCGCTGGAGCACGGCAATGTCATCCTCGGGCGCCGCCGCCACGGGCTCGCGCAGAGATGCCATGGCCTTCTCGACGGTGGCGATGAGGAACGTCACCTCATCCTCATCGCCCGGCTCGTCTCCCAGGGTTCGGGCCTGCTGCAAAAGCGCGTCGAAGGGTCGGGTCAGGCTTGGTAGGAAGAGCAGCACCAGTCCCATCAGCGCAACGTCTACGGGTAGAACGACCCAGAGCAGTTTCTGAACAGTTCGTCGCTGACGGTCCAATTGGGTCGCTGGCAGATCGACGCGCACGAACCGGGTTCCCTCGTCCGTCTGCAATGGGGTAAGGCCCGCTACAACGGGGCCTACCTGAGAGTCGGGTCCGATGGCCAGAGTCTGCACCAGCTGTGGACCCTCCAGTGAACCCAGCAGAGGCCCGGTGCCGAAATCCCCGTACGAGACCAACGGGTTTCCCTGTCGGTCCGTTATGGCGATGCTCTGGGCCCTTGGGGCTCGACGATGCAGCGCCGCTTCGCTGGGCAGTGGGCCCGAATCGAGGCTCGAAGCCACCTGCCGGGCCAAGGTCGATGCTTCGATTTGTCGTTCCTCGATCAGGAGCTGGACTCCACTGCGATAGCTCAAGACGGCAAAGCCGGAGAGCAGTACCAGAAGGAAGAGCGTCGCTGGCAGCAGAACGGAGACCTCCCGCCTCAGACTCAACTTGAACCGACGTGAAGGTGTCATGGAAGGCCGTCGAAGTAGAGAGCCAGGAAATCGCCGAAGAAGAGCGACACAAGTCCGCCCAGAGCCAGAAAGACGCCAAACGGGAGCCGCGAGCGGAGCCCGACCCGGCCGGCAACGAGCAGCGCGATACCCGTTGAGGCCCCGGTCAGAGCGGCAACGAACAGTGTGGTCAGGACTCCCTGCCAGCCAAGGAAGGCACCGATCAGTGCCAGCATGTTGACATCGCCCAGCCCCATGCCCTCTTCATTGCGTAGCCAGAACCAGAAGTTGATGAGCAGGATCAGAAGGCCGGCGCCGATGACCGCACCGACCAGCGCGTCCAGGAACGAAGTGTGTGGGTGCCAGGCGCGAAGCGCCAGGCCGATCAGCAGGCCGGGCAGAGTGACGCTATCGGGTAGCAGGAAGTGCTCCATGTCGATGGCCGCCAGCAGCACCATGAGCGAGACGAAGAGCATCGCTATCAGGGTCTCGGCGGAGAGCCCGAATCGCAGGACGCAGGTCACGAAGGCCGCCGCCGTAAAGCCCTCGAGGAAGGGATAGCGCCAGGAGATCGGTGCCCGACAATAGCGACAACGGCCCTTGAGTAGGAGGAAGCTCAGCAGTGGGATGTTGTCCTTGGCCTTGATGGCGCCGCCGCAGAAAGGGCAACGCGACCTCGGCCAGATAGTGGACTTGCCTGACGGTAGGCGGTGAACCAGAACGTTCAGATAGCTGCCGACAACCAGGCCCAGAAGAGCAGCATAGATCCACACTGGAGGCGATTGAGGCACCATGCGCTACTCCATCACGCAGCCCGAGATGACACGCTCGAGCTCCTCGACTCCTGCCTGAAAGGCCTCGATTGGAATCCGCTCGTCCGGACCATGGATGCCGCGCAGGCTACTGCCGTCGAGCATGAAGGGTGAGAAGCCGTAGGCCGGTATGTCCCGCTGTCGAAAGTAGCGCGCATCAGTGATACCTGGAATAAAGGCCGGAGCCACCGGTGCACGCTGGCCCAGAACCTCTTCGAGGCACTGGAAGAACGGGGTGTCTGTCGGCGAAGCTGGGCTGCGTGGCGCAGACAAGAGCACCTCGAACTCGATGTCGGTCCCGACGAGCTCGCGGATTTCACGCAGGAACTCCTCTTCGTCGGCATCGGGGAGCAGGCGAATGTCGATCAGGGCACTGGCCTGATCCGGTGCCGCGTTGAGGCGCTCGCCGGCTTCGAGCCCGTTGATCTGGATGCTGTCCAGAAAGTAGCTGGGCATTCCGGGCATCAGCCTTGTGGCTGGCTCGGGATGGCTGAAGATCTCGTCCATGTTGGCCACGGCCTCCTGAAAGCCGCGGGGTTCCATGGGTGCTACCGCCTCCAGATAACGCCTGGCCTCGGGTGTGATCCGGAAATCCAAGGGCCGATCCAGGAGTCGGTTCAATCCACGGATGAGCCTGTGGGGTGCCGTGTGCAGGTTGAGGGTCGAGCCGTGACCTGGCCTGCCGATGGCGGTGGCTTGGAGCCAGAGAGGCCTCTTCTGGGCCACTTCGACGCCCCACCAGACGACCTGCCCCCCCCGAATTCGGTTCATCCCACCTTCTCCCAGCACGGCGACTACGCCTCGGAAGAGCTCTGGGTGGTTCTCCACGAGCCAGCCAGAACCCTGCGCCCCACCGGTCTCCTCGTCTGTGACGGCAAGGAATGCGAGACCCCGCGTCAGGTCATGTGTCTGTTTGCTCGCTTCGAGGAAGGCCCAAAGGTGGGCAATACCGAGGCTCTTGTCGTCGACCGCACCCCGTCCGTAGATCGTCCCATCTTCGACGCCGCCCCCAAAAGGCTCTCTCGTCCAACTCGAGCCCGGCGGCACGACATCGGTATGGTGAAGCAAGACGACGGTCTCTTCGACCTCCCCTTCGGGAACGAGACGCGCGTAAAGGCTGGGTCTGCCCTCGGGCGAAACGAGCCAGCGAGTCGCTATGCCATGACGGTGTAGGAGGGCGCGGAGAAAGTCGGCGGCTTCTGCGGCCCCAGCCGGTGTCGAGGAGTCGATTCGCAGGTAATCCTGAAGCCATTCGACCGTCGAGCCGGAGTCGCTTCCTGCGCCTCGGAGGAGAGCAGGAACGAGAAACAGGAGTAGGAGGAGAGACGTTACCGAAGCACGCACGGCCGCTGCCGAGTCTAGCAGGCGGTGCTGCCAGCAATGTGCAATCAAATCCACAAAGAAAAGGGGCGCCGCGTCTCGCGGTGCCCCTTTTTCGACCGATAGTTGTTTCAGGTCTCTTACTCGATCTTGGCGCCGGCGGGATACCGCACGAAATAGCCGTCGGCCCACACGATGTCCTGATCGTAGTCGGTGGCCAGGAACGGACCCATGGTGTAGGTACCCGCAATGGAGGCTCCTCCGGTTCGTCCCGGGCTGAAGATGGCCATGACCTGTGCCGTCAGCGGGTTGCCCGAGTAGAGGTACTCGTAGTTGTTACCCCAGCCGTCCCTGTTCGGAACTTCCTGGATATAGAACATGGTCGAGCTGATGTACAACGTACTCAGGAGCGCATCACCACTTGCGTACGCGGTCAGACTGCCCGAATTCCACTGGCCAACCGTACCGGCAGCGGCAGCGCCGATCTGGTCGGTGAGCCAAGAGAACCATGCAGCGCCGACATCACGCATGTCGCCGACGGTGCGCTTCTGCTTCGCCTTCTGCAGGGCGTCGAGCAGGTTGGGAATCAGGATCGCCGCGATGATGCCGATGATGGCCACGACAATCAGGAGCTCGATCAGGGTGAAACCCTTTTGACCCCGGCGTCTGTTCAGTTTCATCATTGCTTGTTCACTCCTTTTCCTTAGTTAACGATTCCGCTGAGTACACCTACACCGTCAGCAGAAAGCGTGCCAGCTTCGAAACGTCAACAAGATAAGGGCTTCTCAGGCCGAGGTGAAGCGGAAGCGACAAAAATTGACAGACTCGATGCCGGGCATTGTCATCCAGCGAGCCGCTGCACGGCTTCCCTGTACAGCTCCACCCCACCGACGAATCCTGTTAGACCCAGCCGTTCATTCAGGGTGTCCTTGCGCAGCGTGTCCGTCGTGAAGATCAAGAAGGGAGAGAATCCGTAAGACGGTATCCCAGCCTGTCTGAAGAAGCGGGCATCGGTAGCTGACCAGACGAGAAAATAGGGTCCGACGGCAGTGTCGGGAAATCGATCCGAGATCACCCCTGCCAGAGCCTCATAGGCGGGATGGTCTATCGGGCTTCCAGAATCGGTTCCCAACGGGGGTCTCTGAGTCAGCGCTACGCCATGTGTGATCCAGTCGGGTAGCAGCCGGGAACGAACTTCGTCGAAGTCGGATCCCGGCAACAGGTGGACGATCAATCGAAGACGGTAGCCGCCTCCTGGAGCCTCTTCGACCCAGAAGGTTGCGACATCTTCTCGGAAGAGAGCCTGTAGATAGGGAGGTAGCCTGAAGAACTCCATCGGATGTTCGAGATTCCGACGGGTGTCCGCCAGGATTCGCTCGAAGTCCTTGTTGTCGCGCGAGACGGCGTAGGCCGAGAGGAACTTCAGCACTTCGTCGGTTTGCCGGAGCTCGAAATTCGCATCGGTGTGGTCATCGATGTCCGCCGCCAATTGTTCGAGGCGCTCTCTACTCGAGGAGCAGGCCCAGGCCTCGGCATACTGCTTCTGGCCAAACTCGATGCCCCAGTATTTGACCTCTTCGTGGGTGACTGCTTCGACGACACCGCCTTCGGTGAGAACCACCCAGAACCTCTCCACGAGCTCGGGGTGCTGAGCGAGCACCCACCGAGCACCCAACTCGCTGCCCACTTCCTCGCTTCCGGTGGCGAGAAAGATGACCGACTTGGCCGGCCGCTTGCCAGACTTCTTGAGCGCGATGAGAGCCTCTAACTGCGCGATGGCCACGCTCTTCATGTCGAAGACCCCGCGCCCATAGATCCATGCCCGGTCGATGACGCCCCCATAAGGTGGATGAACCCACTCCTCGGGGTCCTCGACATCGAAGACGTCGATGTGACTGTGCAGGACCAGAGCCTCGGGGCTCTCACCTTCCAGAATCGCCCACAGGTTGGCTTTCTTCTCACCCAGACGCTCGACGTGGGGCTCGATACCGGCTGCGCGGAGCTTGTCGGCCAGGAAGAGGGCTCCGTCAATCTCACTTCCAGTACTGGCGCTGGTGTCGACTCGGATGTAGTCCTGCAACAGCTGCACCTCCGGCCGTGTAGAGAGGTCGACCTCCTGCCAGGTGTCGTCCACGGTCTTCGGTGCAGCTCTCCTGAGCAGGGTGATTGCCACGACGAGAGCGAGGACCAGAACCACCATGGAGCCATGAAGCAGAACCCTCCGACGGAGTTTCTGGTGAGGCGGGAGGGCTGCGAACTTCTTCGAGAGGTACATAGACGGCGAGATCTTAGCACTGGAAAGAGGCCGTTCTCCTGTATCCTACGGCCTACTCCTAAAGATCCCGGAAACAGTTTGACTCAGCCGTGAGACCACTTTCGACACATAGACCACCAGGTGCTCACACTGCTCGTAGCTGGGGTAGGTGGGTCCTCGTTCTCATTGGTGTGACTGCCTGCGTCGGCTACACCGCGGTAGAGGTCTATCTTTTGAATGGGCAAATGGCCTTTCCCCTCGATGACAGCTGGATCCACCTTCAATTCGCTCGGAATCTGGCCGCAGGTGAGGGGCTTGCGTTCAACCCGGGCAAGCTCGTGGCTGGGTCCACCGCACCTCTTTGGACAGCGCTCGTCTCCCTGGCTTACTTCCTGCCTGGGAATCCGGTCTTCTGGGTCAAGCTGCTGGGGGTGCTGCTCTTCCTGGTCGGCGGATGGGTCACCTTCAGACTGGGGCTCGAGTTGGCTCTGCCCAGATCGCTTGCCATGCTGGCGGCCTTCTTGACGGTCTCAACGAGCTGGCTGGTGTGGTCGGCACTGTCGGGGCTGGAAATCCCGCTCTTCGTCGTGCTGAGCCTCGTGGCGATCGAGCTACACCTCGAGGAGCGGCGCGATGAAGAGCGCCCCCCCCTTTCACTCCTCGTGATGGCGATTGGAGCTCTGGTCAGGCCGGAGGCGATCTTGTTGATGGCTCTCGCTCTAGTGGATCGCCTGGTCCGCTTCGAGCGCGACTCCGAACGGGACCTCGTGTGGCAAAGACCTGGGGCCAGCTCTTGGTGGCTGGTCCTTCTCGGAATCGCCGTAGTCCTGGTGCCGATGGCCCTGTTCAATTGGAGCGTATCTGGGTCCGTGTTACCGACCACGTTCAGTGCCAAGACTCCCGGCATGGCTCGCTGGCTGCCCGAGATGCGTTTTCTCCATACGGTGCTGGGAATCTTCTTCAAGACGCAGCCCTTCATGCTGCTGTTTGCCGGAGCCGGTGTGCTGACGATGGTCGGGCGATTGGGAGGGGACAAGGACCGCGGGCTTCTTCCAGCCCTCTGGTTGGTCTGTCTGCCACTGGCCTATTCGCTGATGAATCCCGCGGGTGGCTTGACTCTGGTGGGTAATCTCGGCCGTTATCTGTTTCCGCTCTTTCCTCTGCTCAACCTTCTCGGGGTGCTCGGTCTGCAGAGGATACTCGGACGATTCAGCGGTCGAGTGAGAGCGGGCAATGCGGTCTTGTCGGTTCGGGCCGTGCTGCTGTCGATTCTGATCCTGCCGACCGTGGCCAGCCTCGTCCAGGGTGCAGGTCGCTATGCCCAGGGCGTGATGAACGTGCAAGACAGCGATGTAAAGGCCGCGCATTGGCTCCAGGGTCGGTTGAACCCGAAGGCAATCCTGGCTGTCAACGACATCGGCGCCATCAAGTACATCTTGCCGAATCGGGTCGTGGATCTGGCGGGTATCATCAGTCCGGAGGTTCGGGAGCTGGGACACAATCGGTTTCTCGACTTCCATGAGCCGGACTTCTTGGTTGTCTTCCCGAGGTGGTTTCCGACTATAACCGCCAGTGATTCTCCGTTCGACCTGGTGAAGATGTTCCCGATTCAGAACAACATCACCATGGGCGGCGACGAGCTGGGCGTCTATTCGACTCCCTGGACCCGCTATCCACTGAGAGAGGATCGCCCGTGAGCGAGATTCCAGTCTTCGACCTCCAGAGAGCAGTTGCCCAAGTGGCCAGAGACGTCCAGCAGCAGTGGCTCTCTCTGACCGAGCGAACCGCCTTTGTCGGTGGTGCCGAGGTAGAGGCTTTCGAGCAGTCGTTCGCAGACTACCTTTCGACAGCGGGATGTGTGGGAGTTGCGAATGGGACCGATGCCCTCGAGCTGGCCATCCGTGCCCTCGACCTCCAGCCGGGAGACGAGGTCATCGTGCCCTCGTATACCTTCATCGCTACGGCGGCAGCGATCTGCCTGGCAGGGGGGCAACCGGTCTTTGCCGACGTCGAGAGCAAGACCCTGAATCTCGATGCGAACGATCTGCGGCATCGAATCACCAGCCGGACGGTGGGCGTGATCGGAGTGCATCTCTACGGGCGCCCATTTCTGGTGGATGCGATCGTCGCGATCTGCCGGCAACACGGGTTGTGGCTGATCGAGGACGCAGCCCAGGCCCACGGTGCTCGATGGCATGGCGGCTCGGTGGGGAGCTTCGGGCAGCTTGCGACCTGGAGCTTCTATCCGTCGAAGAACCTCGGCTGTTTCGGCGACGGTGGTGCGGTGACCGGGAACGATACGGAGCTCTTGAATAGGGTTCGTCTCCTAGCCAATCACGGTCGTACGGCGCATTACGAGCACTCCGAGGTAGGCCGGAACAGCCGACTGGATGCGCTCCAGGCAGCCGTGCTCAACTGCCGTCTGCCTGGTCTGGAGGCCGACAACGAGCGCCGTCGCGCCATAGCGGCGACCTACCGGCTGGTCCTCTCACAAGTCGGAGACCTGAAGATCCCGGAGGATCACCGCGAGGCGCTGCCCGTCTATCACCAGATGACAGTTTTGACGTCGAGACGGGACGACCTCCGGGATCACCTGTCGGAACGAGGCATCGGTACCGCGATTCACTATCCGCGGGCTCTTCACCTGCAGTCCGCCTTTGCCCCCAGCGGCCAGCCAGCGAGCGAGTTGCCGGTGGCCGAAGCGGCAGGCGAGCAGGTCCTCTGCCTGCCGATGTTCCCGCAGCTCACCGACGCCGAGGTCGAGACCGTCTGCGAGGCCATCGTGGACTTCTTCGGCTGAAGCCTTCGGCTCGCCGCAGGGCAGTGGGGGTTGAAGCGTCGGGCGATCGCTGCCTTCCATTCTGATCCCTTGACACTTGAGGTACCTCCGAGCGGCCGCAGGCGCTGGAACCGAGTACATGTGGCCGTTGTGAAGGGGTCCGACGCGGGGCCCCACCCACCCCGGCCGGCACAGGTCCGGCCGCTTCAAGACTCGTACGCGGCCTCGCACCATCCTCAGCGCTCATGACACTGATTCGGATCAAGACTCCCGTTCGGGAGTCGCCCCCTAGGCCCTTACGCCCCTACGCCCCTACGCCCCTACGCCCCTACGCCCCTACGCCCCTACGCCCCTATCGCCCTATGCCCTCACTGCCTCACTGCCTCACTGCCTCCCATGGTGCCTGAGGTTCGTCCGGGTGGCTCGACTGTGGGGCGCCTCGTCGCCGCCATGAGAAAACTCCTACATCTTGTCTGCGGAGTCCTACTCCACCAACCACCCTTCAACCCGATCTATGGAGGAGCTTGACTCCCAAGACCGTATCTACAATGCCGTCGCCGTCCGCCTGCGGACCACTCGGACGGACCTCTACAAGAAGAGGGTCATCTGCCAAGGCCTCCACTGCCTCAAAGATCGCTCGGTGAGATCGCCGAGCGGCTCAACCCCACTGTCCACCGACTCCAAGACCCCAAGCCCCCAAGACCCCAAGACCCCAAGACTTACTGCAAGTCCAAAGTCTTCGAGCCGATCGCAACCAGATGATTGGCGGGAGCGAATCGGTCACTCAGAATCACGGCCTGGCTGGGGTCGAGAGCGATATCCAACCGACTCGCAGCGATCATTGCCAGAGAGGGCTCGAGATCGAACCGCTGGTCCAGCTCCCCTCCGACGCGGATCATCTCTTCTCTGGGCATTGTGACGCTCGAGTCTGTCGCCATGATGTAGACGTTGGAGGAGCTCCGAACGGCGAAGGCGAAGACCGTAGAGAATCGGTTGGCAAGGGTGTGCAGAATGGCTTGAGGAAAGGGTGCATCGAGGGTCGTTGCGACATTGATGCCGACGATGCCGTCAGGTGTCAGATGTCGCTTGACCTCGTCGAAGAACTCGACAGTGGTCAGATGGAAGGGGATCGAGAGACCGATATAGGCATCGGTGTGAATGTAGTCCCAGCGCTTCTGCGAACGACGAAGGAACTGCCTGGCGTCGTCTACATGAGCTCTCGTCCGCGGGTCGTCTTGAAAGAAGAAGAACTGTCTTGCTACCCGCACGACTGCGGGGTCTATCTCCACGAAGTCGATATCGAGATCCGGCAGTGCTGTGCGCAGATAGCTGCCAACTCCACCGCTTCCCATGCCGATGGACAGCAGGCTCTCGATCTCTGGATTGAGCAGCAGAGACCCCGCGGCATAGCGCTGATAGGCGAGCGCAGGCATCTGATCTTCGAGCCTCATGGAACTGTATAGGGTACGGTCTCCGTACAAGAACCGATGACCGCTGGTTTCCGAGACGCGGAGGGTCTGGTAGGGGCTGACCTCGAAATGCAGCATCCCAGAAGGTAGCTCCCGCGTGGAGGTCATGGACCAGACGGCGAAAAAGGCCAAGAGGCCGGCTACGCCGATGTGGAGCCGCTGCCGTCCGCTGACATCGACGAGGCCGAGGATAGCTGCCAAAGCTGTCGCCAGGAGGAGGAGGCTCAGGATCTGATGCACCTCGAGGTGGGGGATCAGGACGAAGGTACAGATCAGAGTTCCAACCAGGCTGCCAGCGGTCGAAACCGCGTAGAGGCGCCCCGCCGTGTTGCCGACCTCGCTGAGGTCTCGGGCAGCGAGTCGCACGACGAACGGTGAGACCGTCGCCAGAAGGATGCTCGGCGGACCGAAAAGGACCGTGGCCGCTATCAGGGTGCCGGCCGGCGACCCATGGGTCCAAGCCCCGATGGCGCTCGTGACCTGCCCACCGAAGACGATCAGGCCAGCCTGGAACAGAGCGGCCAGAGAGATGAGGCGGGCAAGGGCTGCGATGTCGGGATTGCGATCAGCAAGACGGCCTCCCAGGTAGTAGCCCACGGACAGCGCGGCCAGGAAGACGCTGATGATCGAGCCCCAGACGAAGACGCTGTTGCCGAATTCAGGAGCCAGAATGCGGCTGGAGAGGATCTCTAGCGCCATGATGACAGCGCCTGTAACGGAGACGACGATGTAGAAGCGAAGTGCTTTCATGGTGGGCTCGGCGCCGAATTAGACCTCGTCTTATGGCGAGGGGTCCCGCTGTCTACTGCGCCGGGATCTGCCAAAGACTCGGCAGCCTTCGAGTCTCTCTCGGCGAACAGCGCCAGCCAGTATGCACCCTGGGCCAGGGCGATCCCTATGTAGCCATCCACTGCATAGTGCCAACCGGTCACCAGCGACCCGAGGAAGGTCAGAAACGTGGCGACGACTGCAGGCATGAACAGTGGTCTGGCCAAGCGGCGGGTCCACAGCATGAGCAACCAGTGGCCGCCGACGTGCAGGCTGGGCATGGCGGCAATTCCGAGGGCCGGTTTGAAGGCGCGAAGCAGCCCCGACTCCCTGCCCTCTAGAACCCGTTGGTAGTTCCCCCAGAGGAGGTGGTGCCCAGCATCTGCATAGGGAATCTGAGGCAGGATCTTCTGCCAGACTTCGCTGAAGGCGTAGATCGGGCCGAGCGCCGGCAGGCCCACGTAGATCCAGGCTCCTGCAGACCAGAGGACTACGCAGCTGAACAGAAACTGGCGTCGAGCCAGCTGTGTCGGGTAGCTGCAGAAGAAGGCCACGCTGATTGACATAGACAGCAGCCACCAGCCGTACCAACGATCGAGCGACGGCGCCAGCACAGTTCCCTGGACCAACTCGACCATGAACAGAGAAGGAGAAAAGCCCAAATGAAGGAGCGTGTCCAAGCGCCAGAAAGCCTGATCCCAAAGCCTTGGATTGACCAGGGGAACACAGACCTTCAGCCAAAAATAGCTGAAGGTGAAGACGAGGAAGACCAGCCAGAGTCGAAGCGACAAGAAGAGCCAACGCCAGTCGAGGATAGTCTTCAGGTACGTCCAGGCAGATTCGCGGCGGAGGATTGCGTACAGCAGGTACAAGCAGATACCCACCACGAAGAACTTGCTCAGCACCGGGATCAGCGGAGGCACGGTGTAGTTGAAGGCGACCCGATCGATGCGCAGGCCATGAGCCCGCAGGAAAACTACCGCCGCCAACAAGCTCACCCAGGCGACAATTTCAAACGGGTAGGGGCGGAGTGCTGCGCGCCACAAGAGCTTCCCGGATCGCCTCGTGGGCCCCGAAACCCTGCTGTCGGAGTCCTCCTGATCTGGGGGGTTGGGCGGCTCGGCGCCCTGCAATGAGGGCGGCAACTTGGTTTCGTCTTCAGCCACGGTAGACGATCCAGATCACTGCCGCCGCCCAGATCAGGATATTGATCAGAAATGGTGGGTCGCGAAGGATGGCCTCGGTCGGATTGTGGGTGGTCTGCTTCTGATAGATGAGATACAGGTAGCGGAAGATCCCGAACAGCACCATGGGGAGTGTGTAGATCAGGTGTCGGGTATGGAATTTCTCTACGGTCTCGGGCGAGATCGAGT
This sequence comes from Thermoanaerobaculia bacterium, assembly GCA_947259195.1. Lineage (GTDB taxonomy): Bacteria > Acidobacteriota > Thermoanaerobaculia > Multivoradales > JAHEKO01 > JAUVRX01. The sequence continues at coordinate 17,272 of CAMYLC010000067.1, forward strand.
ACATGGCGTAGGCGACCACGGTCGAAGCAGTCACTACGTTGATCATCTGGTCGAGGAAGGCCGGGCTGTAGTGGGACAGAACCGGGCGCTGCCCTGAAGCATCACTGGCCAACAGCATGAGCTCGTGTCGGCGTTTGGAGAAGGCGAGAAAGAGAGCCACGAAAAAGGTGCAAAGGAGCAACCAGGCGGAGACCTGTACGTCGATGGCGATGCCGCCAGCGATAACCCGCAGCACGAAGCCGAGGCTTACCATCATGACGTCGAGAATGACCACATGCTTGAGGCCCATTGAGTAGAGTTGGTTCAAGACGAGATAGGCTGTCAGGACGAGGAGGAAACCGGTACCCAGTCGAGCTCCGATTGCCAAGGCGCCCGCCGCGAGCGCGACCGCCAGCACCCCGGCCAGCTGGACGCTGACAGTACCTGCGGCCAGAGGCCGATGGCACTTCAACGGATGAAGCCGATCTTCGGCCCGATCCCGGATGTCGTTGAAGATGTAGACGGCACTCGAGGCCAAACAAAAAGCGACGAAAGCCAGGAGGGCGAGGTGAACGGCTTCGGGGTCGGTCAGCTTTTGAGCAAAGACCAGAGGTGCCAGAACGAAGACGTTCTTCACCCAATGGGCTGGGCGCAGCAGTAAGATCAGGGCTTTGATCATGCGGGGTATTGTAGGGGCAAAGAGCCGAAAATCCACCCGATGAAGAACAAGCACTTTCTGCTGGCCTACGTAGTCCCGACGCTTCTGATCCTGGCATGGGCCGTCCTGCCGTTGATTCGCGGCACCCACACCTTCTATCTGCGCGATGTCTTCAACGCCCACCTCGAGAAGAAACTGGTGCAAGTCGCAGCGATGGAGGAGGGCTATCTGCCGCTGGTGGATCCACTGCGCGACGGGGGACAGCCTCTGCTGGGCAATCCCAATTCGGTGGCGCTTTATCCCGACAACCTGCTCTTCCTGGTGGCCTCCCCATTCTGGGCGCTCAATGCTCATTTCTGGGTACACCTGCTGCTGGCCCCGTTCAGCGCTTACTGGCTGGCCAGAAGTTGGGGGTTTCGAAGGGAGGCGGCGTGGGCGGCAGGGGTGTGTTTTGCGGGTAGCGGCTACTTCCTGTCGACATTGAACCTGTACAACCTGGTGGCTGGAGTGGCTCTGACGCCGGCCCTGACGGCGGCCATGATGGAGCTCTCGGGGCCGGTTCTCCGATCCTCCAGGTTGGTTGCCGTGGCTGGCCTGTGGACGCTCCTGCTGCTCAGTGGAGATCCGATGACGGCGGCCGCGGCTCTGTTCCTGGCGCTCTCGGCGGCGGTTTTTCGATGGGGTGTCCGTCAAGTCCGGTGGCCCCTGTCGGTTGCTGCCCTCGGGCTTGGGACTCTCATCGCGCTGCCGCAGCTGGTGGAGTTCTTGAGGATCTTGCCGCTGACGTTCCGCGGCCACTGGGGCTTTACCCTGCAGCAGGCCACCGTGGCCAGTTGGGAGCCGGCGACCGTCGCCGAGCTCTTGGTGCCTTTCTTCTTTGGGAAGCCCGATCTCACGTTCTGGGGAAAGAGCTTCTTCTCGGAGAATCTGCCTCTGTTTGTAACTCTCTATCCGGGCGTCTTGGCTCTTGCGCTGATCGCGGTCAGTGGCAAGCCACGCAACCGGTCTGGCTGGTGGGCATGGACCATGGTGGCCCTGGGTCTGTTTCTGGTCCTCGGCAAGTTCAATCCTCTCATCGGGCTGCTTTGGAAGCTCCCCGGGGCGTCGCTTCTCCGCTTGCCGGTGAAGTTCTGGCTCCTCATCGCGGTCGGCAGCTCCCTGCTGTGTGCCGCCGGATTCGAGCGGCTCTTCGCCTCAGAACGTCGGCAGCGTGATGGCTGGATCCTCACCGGGCTGACGCTCTTCTACTTCCTGACGTGGCTGGCTCTGACAGTGTTCTCTGGGCCCGTCGATGCATGGGCCAGGGGGCTGGTGCCCGACAGCTTCTCTGACCAGCTGGTCGACCACGAGCGGGTTCGCTGGGCCGGCCTTTGCCTGCTTTCCTTCGTCGCCTTGCTGATACTGGGTTTCCTTTGGCGCCTGGCAGGCAGGTGGCCGACTGTGGCTGGTGCCGCACTGCTGGCCTTCCACATGGTCTTCCAGTTCGTGGTTCTGAAGCCAGCCGTCGCCTTCGATGAGGTGGCGGAGTATCAGAAGCCATCCCCACTGTTGGATGTCGTGCCGGAAGGCGCAATTGTCATGCACGGCAAGGCCGGCGGATCTTTCGGCGATAGCGTCGTGCCGGTCTCGGAGTATCCAGACCCACGGATCCTCTGGCTTCAGAGGCAGACATTTCACGAGATCTATCCTGTTGCTGGAATCATGTACGGACGTCGCTACGAGTTCAGCGTCTCGCCGGAAGGTCTCGATTCCTTTCTGACGAGGGCTACGGGCTTTACCTTCCCCCACCAGTCGGATCTGGGCCGGGTGCGAATCCTTGCTGCCTCTGCCGTGGAGTATCTTCTTGTCGATCGCGAGCTGGATCCAGAGACCGATCGAGAGGTGGTTCTCGTAAGAAGGGTGCCGAGCACCGGCGGTGAGATTCTCGTCTACCGGCTGGTCCACAGCGCCCCCGCCGTGCAGCTGGTCGGTCGTGTGCTACGGGCCCCACACCTGAACGCCGCACTGACCTGGATGACCTCGGACGATTTCGACCCGACCGGCATGACGGTGCTACCCGAAGGTGGCAGCGAGCTCGATGGTCCGAGTGGCTCCGTAATCGTCGAGTTGTCGGCGCCGGAAGAGCTCGAGATCTCAACCGAGTCGGTGGCGCCTGGTGCCCTGGTCGTGCAGCGAGCTTTTCTGCCTCTCTATCGTGCGACTGTGGATGGTCAGAAAGCGCCCATAGTGGCCGCCAATATCCATCGGCTCGGCATCGAGGTTCCGGCCGGCTCCCATCGCGTCAGGATCTGGATCGATCGGCGACCTCTGTGGGTGTCGAGCCTGGTGGCCCTGGCGGCCCTGGTGGCCCTGATCGGGCTGGCCTGGAGGCTGCGGGGGTCCTGCTAAGATGCGCCTGTCGGTCAACCGAGCTTCCATGTGACTTTGGACCGCAACGCTGCGATCGGTTTCCTCCATCCCCGAGCGTTGACTCCCAGGTATGACGCAATCGACTCCAGCAAGGGAATTCAAGAAGGTCCTGGTGGCCAATCGCGGCGAGATAGCCGTGCGAGTCATCCGAGCGCTGCGTGATGAGGGCATCGGCAGCGCGGTGATCTACTCCGATCCCGACCGCCAGGGGCTTGCCGTTCTGCTGGCCGACGAGGCCTACCGGATCGGTCCGGCAGCGTCGCGGGACAGCTACCTGCAAGGTCCGGCGATTGTCGAGCTGGCACAGAGGATCGGTGCCGACGCGATTCATCCCGGCTATGGTTTTCTGGCGGAGAACGCTGAGTTCGCCGGACTCTGTCAGGCGGCAGGGGTGTGCTTCATCGGACCCTCTTCCGCTGCCATGGCGGCCATGGGGTCCAAGATCGAGAGCCGTCGCCTGATAACGGAGGCCGGGGTTCCGATCGTGCCTGGTGGCACCGATGTGCTCGGAACGATGGACGAGGCCGTGGCCTTTGCCAATGAGATCGGTTATCCGGTCATGCTCAAGGCGTCGGCCGGCGGCGGCGGCAAAGGGATGCGGCTGGTGCTCGAGCCCGACGCGCTCGAGGGCGCCTATCGCGCTGCGCGTTCCGAAGCCGGTGCGAGCTTCGGCGACGACACGGTCTACATGGAGAAGTACATCGAGCAGCCGCGACATGTGGAGGTTCAGATTCTCGGCGACGAGCACGGCAAAGTCGTAGCTCTGGGCGAGCGAGAGTGCTCCCTGCAGCGCCGACATCAGAAGGTGGTGGAGGAGTCCCCGTCACCGGTGGTGACGCCCGAAATGCGGCAACAGATGTGCACCGCGGCGGTGAAGGCGGCACAGGCGGTCGGGTACACCAATGCCGGGACGGTGGAGTTCCTTTTGGCAACTAGCGGTGAGTTCTACTTCCTGGAAATGAACACCCGGTTGCAGGTAGAGCATCCGGTAACCGAGATGGTTACCGGTCTCGACCTGGTTCGCGCTCAACTGGACATTGCCCAGGGCCGGCGTCTGGGGGAGGAGTTCGACGGGCTGCAGCCAAATGGCCATGCCATCGAGGTGCGACTCTATGCCGAGGATCCGTACCATGGCTTTGTCCCCTCGCCGGGCAGGATCGAGCGCTTGCGTTGGCCCGAAGGGCCCGGGATTCGCAACGACGCGGGGGTCTACGAGGGGGCCGAGGTGTCGATTCACTATGACCCCATGCTGGCGAAGTTGATCGTCTGGGGTAGCGATCGGTCGCAAGCGATGGATCGCCTGGCCAGGGCTCTGGCCGAGCTGCGAATCGAGGGTATCTGCACTACCGTGCCGCTCTTCAGGGCCCTGTTGAAAGACAAGGACTTCCGCGCCGGCAATCTCGACATCGGCATGCTCGATCGGAAACTGGCGGCCGGTGAGTTGGCTCCGGAACGACACTCGGAATTCGAAGATCTCGCCGTGATCGCGGCCTCCCTCGAACACCTGGCCAAGCAGGCGCGGGTCTCCGGCTCCCCTGTTCAGCAGGGAGGGCTGAGAAGTCAGTGGCGCCAGACTGGGCGCCGGGAGTCTCTGCGGGGTGAGCCATGGAGTTGATCGTTCTCAGCAATGGTCACGAGGCGAGAGTGGAATTGGAGCACCTGGGATCGGGGATCGAGGTCAAGATCGAGGACAGGAGATACCTCGTCGACACCGTTGCCACCAACGGTGCGGTCCGCAGCCTGATCATCGAGGGTCGGCAGTTCGAGGTCGCTGTTCGGAGTCGCGAGGAAAGCCGCTATCAGATCAGCTATCGTGGATCGATCGAAGAGGTGGAGGTCCTCGATCCCCTGACCCATCTGGCCAGACAGGGCTTCGATAGTCGGAGCCAGGAGGGCCTGGGAAGGGTGACCGCCTACATGCCAGGGCGGGTCGTGGAGCTTCTCGTTCAGGAAGGCGACGAGGTCACGGTGGGCCAGGGCCTGGTCGTGCTCGAAGCCATGAAGATGGAGAACGAGATCCAGGCCGAACGGGCTGGTGTCGTCAAGAAGGTCTTCGTCTCTGCGGGTCAACCGGTCGAAGGGGGAGATCCCCTGTTTGAATTGGGTTGAGGCGCCCAGCGCTATGCGCCGGGCGGTCTTTGAGGGCCTGGGGTTGAGAAGGCCGTCGTACCTCCGGCCTATCTTTGAGGGCTTGGGGTCATGGGACCTGGGGCCTCGGCAGATGACCACGATCTTGTGAGGTCAGCCCGAGGAGCAGGATCCCAGCGCCTCAACCCCTATTGCGAGCCTTCGAGGGAGTCGAGAAGGTGGGCGCTCGTCTCAACCACTCGATCGACGCTCAGATCCCGCATGCAGCGGTGGTGGATCAGGGGGCAACGTTTTCGGAAGCAGGGTGAGCACCAGCGGTCGGTGTAGAGCACCTGGTGCTCGGGGCCAACGGGTCGGGTGCGAGTAGGGTCGGTGGGACCGAAGAGCGCGACGCAGGCAACTCCCAGCCCTGCCGCCAAATGCATCGGTCCCGAGTCGTTCGTGACGAGCAGGTCGAGTTGGTCGAGTACCGCAGCCAGATCGGCCAGGTCCAGGTCGGGTCCAACCACGGGGTGGATCTTGCCGGTCTCCTCGTGGATTCTGACCGCCAGCCAGAGCTCCTTGGGACCGGCGATGAGAACGATTCGCACGTCAGGTCGGGTGCGTCGGAGATCGCGCGCCAGCGCCACGAAACGCCGCCACGGCCATCGCTTGCTGGGGCCGAACTCAGCGCCGGTAAAGAGTCCAACGACGGGTGCCGGGCCTGGAGCTAGCCGTGCCCGAGCGAGCAGGTCCCGCCCGGCCGTCTGTGCCTCTTGGGAAAGGCTAAGGTGAGGCTGCCAAAGGTTCGGCACCGGGGCGTCCATCGCTTCCAGCAGTTCCTGGTAGTCGGCCGACTGATGACGACCAGAGACCTTGGGTCGCCTCACCGAGGGTTTCAGAAGTGGTGACCGGAAAGACCAGGAAGGGAATCGGCCGCCGTAGCCCCATCGCGTGGGTACTCTGGCCCGGAATGGCAGCCAAGCAGAGCGAAAGGAGTTCGGCAAGATCACGGCCTCGTCGAATCTCTGCGCGCGCATCGCTTCGACCGTTTGCTCGTCAGAGGTGCTACGAGTCAGCGAGTCGCTGACGCTGGGCATCAGACTCAGCAGTGATCGCAGGTGGGGTCGGGCCAGGACCTTCACTTTTCTGCCACTGGCGGCGAGGGCCTCGAAGACGGGCTGGGCAAGAACGGTGTCGCCCACCCAGTTGGGAGCGATGACCACGGTTTCCATGGTGGTAGAGGTCTCTCCGGGCACCGCAGAATAGTACAGGAGGTCGAAAGTCAGCTCATGGCCGCTATCTGCTGATCGAGGCGCATGTCGAGCCAGGTCCAGAACTCCTCCTCTGGATCAGCCCGAACAGGCAGGCTGGCAAGAGGGCTATCCAGACGCCCCAGGAGCTTGACCTCGTCTTTGGTAGTCGTCAGCACCGCCACCGCGCGAGAGTCTTCGAATGCCTCTTCGATGCTGCTCAGGCTGGAGGAGGGGTAGTCGTGGTGGTCCGGAAAGGTAAGAGTCTCTGCGACTTCGAGGTCGAACAGCCGGGCTGCCTCGAGAAAGCGCTGGGGTCGGGCGATCGCAGCGACCAACAGCACCCGCGATCCCTCCGGCAGCGCCCCTCCGGCTGCCAGTCGAGGTGCCTCGATACGAGTCGGTGAGCTGAATCCGGGGCCCTCGAAGCCGAAGTCCCGCAAAGCCGTCGCGATATCAGAGCCGGCCAGTTCGGTATCTCCAGTGAGGATAACCGCATCGGCTCTGCGGACTGCCGACAACGGTTCGCGCAGCCGTCCACCAGGAAGCAGTCGCCCGCCAGCAAACGGATCGTCAGAAGGAAAGGCCAGCAGATCGATATCTCTGAAGAGTCGTAGGTGAGAGAAGCCGTCGTCGAGAACGAAGACCTGCGGAGCGGGGTCCAGGCGTTCCAGTGCGTGCCGACCGACTTCGAAACGATCAGGGCCGACCAGTACCGATACGCCGGGCAGAGAGCCAGCCAGCAGCACGGGTTCATCTCCGGCAACCTTGGGGCCGAGCAACGGCCCGTCGCCAGCGCTGACGATCCGCACCCCTCTGCCTCGGCTCCGATATCCCCGCGAGAGAATCGCAGTACGCATTCCCCGATCCCTTAGATGGCCTGCAATGGCGGCCACCAACGGAGTCTTCCCGGTGCCTCCCCAGTGCAGATTGCCAACGCTTACCACCGGCCTCGGGAGCCGCTTCGAACGTCTCGCGAACCATCGCCAGCGAGCGGAGTGAGCGGCGCCATAGAGCAGCTGCCAGGGCGATCGGGAGGGTATGGGTCGGGGCAGAACAGTACTCATGGGGCCTACCAGCCTTCAATCCGTTTCTGCCTTGTCGAGCGCCAGGAGAGGCCGAAGAAAGGTCAACGTGTTCTCCAATGCGCCCCTGTTTTCGGCGACGACCTCGGCACCTCGTCGGCCGATCCGACGTGCCGCCTCGGGGTCATCCAGCCATTGCTCCCAGACTGTGGCCAGCTGCGCTGCATCTGCAGCTCTTTCCCACGCGGCAGCGCGATCGAAGATCTCCGCGATCTCTCGAAAATTCTCCATCGATGGACCGACGACGGTCGGTACTCCAAAGCGCGCCGCCTCCAGTGGGTTGTGACCCCCGGTCGGAACCAGTGTCCCACCGATGAAGGCAGCATCGGCCACCCGGTACAGAGCTGCCAGCTCACCGAGGCTGTCCAGTAGTACCACATCGGGTCGCTCACCTGAGGTCCACTGCGAACGGCGTAGCACCACCAGGTCCCTTCGCTGCAGAAGATCTTCAACTTCGTTGCATCTTTCTGGATGGCGCGGAGCCACAACCAGGAGGGCGCGTTTTCCACCGCCAAGCTGTCCAAAACTGTCCAGGACAAGGCCTTCTTCGCCGTGCATCGTAGAGCCAGCGATGAGAATCTGTCGCCCTGCGGCGAGCTCGGTGAGTCTGGATTCCAGTGAGGGCCGCGGCGCGACCTCGGAGGGTTCGAACTTCAAGTTGCCGGTGCGTCGTACGCGTTTGGCGGAGACCCCTAGCTCGATCAGGCGTCGCCGGTCCTCATCGGTCTGGACCGCGAAGCCGTCGACCCGCCCCAGAAGAGGACCGAGCAGCGGTCGCAGGCGTTTCATCCGTCGGAAGCTGCGGTCGCTGATTCTGCCGTTCACCACAGCCACCGGTAGACGTCTTCTCTTTACCCGTGCCAGGAGCAGTGGCCAGAGATCTCCTTCGACCAGGATCAGAGACTGGGGTCTGAAGCGCCTCAGGAAGGGCTGAATGGCGAGATCGGTCTCGTAAGGCAGGTAGGAAATGGCGGCCCGGTCTCCGAGCAGGTCTTGTGCGCGCTCTTGGCCGGTGGGCGTTATTGTGGTCACGAGCAGCGGTTGTTCGGGGGGTAGCGCTTGGATCAGGGTGGCTGCCACCCCGACTTCTCCCACCGATACGGCGTGTAGCCAGAGAGGACTGTGCGGGACTGGGCCGCCGTAGAAGGCCAGACGCCCCGGTATGGTCCTCAGGTAGTGCCGACCGCGTTGTACCAGCAAGAAGGGTGCGGCGAGGATCATGGCCAACATGGCGACCAACTGATAGACAATCCACATGGCTACTTGTCGCTACGACCCTGGACGCGGCATCCAGTCCTATAATTCATCACTACCGGCGGCGGTGTCCGACATGCCTGCGAAACCCCATAGTCACGAAATCAGAGGCCGTCGTGGCATCGGCATTCTAGCCCCATTCCCGCTAGGGCCCGCTGAGAACTCCGCGGATTTGGGAATGCAGCGGCAAATGGGGAGTGATCCACCGAACCATTGCGTCCTCCGGTGGGCAAAGTCTAGGCCGCGACTAGATGCTGACGGACTTCCGTTCGTAAGAGTATAGGGACCTGACCATGCCTTCTCTCGTCCGTACTTCACCCGACAAGCGACCCTCCTGGCTGGAGGTTTCGGATCGGCACCTCATGAAAGCCCTCCAGCAGGATGAAGAGGGGGCTCTCGATGAGTTGATCGCTCGAAAATCACCCGGCCTAATGAGCGTGGCCGGCCGAATGCTGGGTGACGCGGAGGAGGCCAGGGACATCGTGCAGATCACCTTTGTCAGGGTCTGGGAGCACCGACACGAGTTCCGGGATCGATGGAGCCCAAATACCTGGATCTACCGGATAGCCACCAACTTGACGATCGATCATCTGCGGGCCCGGCAACGACGAGAGCGAGCCTTGGGTCTGGCCGGTTTGTCACTGCGGGCAGTGGACAGCGAGAGGAGAAGCCTGGCTGAGCTCGAGCAGCGAGAGGTCGAGGAGATATTCCTCAAGCTCGTCGGCTGCCTCAGCAGTCGCCAACGAGTCGTATTCGTGTTGCGAGCGATTGAGGGCTTCGACACCAAGGAAGTTGCGGCCATGGTCGGCTGCAGAGCCTCGACTGTCCGCAATCACCTGTTCGTGGCCCGACGCAAGCTGAAGCGAGAGCTCGAGGCCTGTTTCCCCGAGTACTCCCCGGGCTCGCCGATCGATTCGATGAGAGAGGACCCGTGAAGAGTAGCTGCCAGCACCTGACCGACCGGGGGATCCTGGGGCTTTTTGCCGACAGCCTCGCCGACCTCGACCTCGATCTGCGACAAGAGGTTGTCGAGCACCTACGAGCTTGTTCGTCATGTCGGCGAGCCGCTGTCGAAGAGAATCCGACGGTCGTTTTCTCACTCCTCGAGACCGACTCGATCGGCGAAGCCGAGATCGCCGAGATTCAATCCGCTGTCAGGACTCTGCGCCGGTCGAGAGCCATCGAAACGGCTGAGAGAATCAGGCCCAAAGGTGGCAGGAAGACTGCCTCGGTGGCGGCGAGTCTGGTTTTCGCCCTTGCGCTGCTGCCGCTGGCTGGTGGGCGGCCGCTCGAGGATGGCGCGGAACCGCTGGTGGATGCGGTCTCCGAGCGCCAACCGGAAGCGCGGTCTGAATGGCAGTCGTGGGTCGATGACAGGTCGGTGCCGCCAGTCATCGAAGAGTTGAACCGCCCCGAGGCAAGGGTGTATCAGCTCACCGAAGAGGACCTTGCCGTGGTAATGATCGTGGACGAGACCTTGGATCTCTAAAGGCGTCTCAGGTGTTCAAATCTGACATGGTCGTCGAAGGGAGGAAGAGACAGTGAGTGGTGGGTCCTCCAACCCCAAGCTCGCCGACGAACTTTCCAGTGACTTCGAAGTCTTCATGCAGGACTCTCGCCTTGGCGGTTTTCATGGCGACAATTCTGGTCTCGCCCGCGGTGGTGGCCAACGAATCGGGTCCGATAGTGACGGGTACCTTCACCCTGCAGCATCGGGCTGCATCGGAAGCCATCGATCTGATCCACCCCCTGCTCACAGCCCGAGGCGCCGTGGAGCTGCGCCCGGTAGACAACACTCTGGTGATTCGAGACATATTCGAGACGGTCGACCGAGCCCTCGTGCTGCTCGCAGAGTTCGACCTTCCTGCGCCAACTCTCAGATTCGAGGTCCGCGTCGTTCGGGCGGGCCTGGACCGAACCGACAAGGCAAACCAGGTGGCCGAGGGCTTGCCGCCCCCACTCGTCGACCGGTTGCGGGAGTTGCTTCGCTACGAGAGTTTCGAGCTGCTTTCGGGAACCGACCTGGCGGCGCCCGAGAACCAGCAACTCGAAGCCTGGATCGGCGCCGATTTCCAGATCCGATTTCGAGTCGGCGTCGTGCAGGTCGACAGGCGGGTCAAACTGTATGGCTTCCAGGTGGCGCGTCGGGAACCGGACGGCGAGGTGGAAGTGTTGATTCACACTAATCTGAGCCTCTGGTTGGACAAACCGATGATCCTCGGCTTGGCGCGCACCGAATCGAGTGAACAAGCACTCATGGTCGTCATCCATTGCACCTATGAAAAGCCCCTGAATAGGGCACGTGCGATGGCAGGCGACAGGGACTAGTAGGCGGCGAGGAAGAGAATGCAGTTCCTTTGTAGAGTCGGCACATCGGACGGGCGCATCCTGGAGGACGTCTTCGAGGCGGCCGACGAGGCGACGCTGAGGCAGCAGCTTACCCAGCGTGGCTACCACCTGTTCGACCTACGCCGCCGTGGGGCTCTGGGCAAGCTGCGGCTGCCCGGCCGGAAGCGCACGGCAAGTCGGGTCAGCCCCAGGGCTTTGACCATCTTCAACCAGGAGCTGGCAGCCCTGCTGCGCTCGGGCCTGCCGATGATGCAAGCCCTGGATCTGGTGCTGGGGCGGCAGCGGGAACCGGTCTTCCAGGCCGCTTTACGTGACGTGCGGGACCGGGTGAAGGGCGGAGAGGATCTATCCGCGGCCATCGGAGCCTTCGGCGACATGTTCCCTCCGCTCTACGCTGCAACGCTCCAAGCGGGCGAACGCAGCGGCGAGATGGAGCAGGTCATTCGCCGATTCATCCGGTATCAGCAACTGGTGACAGAGACTCGCAAGAGGATCGTCTCCGCCCTGGTCTATCCAGCTGCACTGGTTGGACTGTCGGTGGCCCTCATTGCAGTCATGATGATCTGGGTGATGCCCAGATTTACAGAGTTCTTTTCGAATCTACGGGTCGATCTGCCGCTGCTGACACGCCTGACCATGGGTCTCTCGCTCTTTGTCAAAGACAACTTCGGTTATCTGATCACCTTTCTGGTCGTGCTCGTCCTGGTCGGTGTCCGCATGAGCCGATCTCGATCCGGACGTGATGCCATTTCGCGGCTGCAGCTGCGGATTCCGCTGCTCGGCCCTATCTTTCACCGTCTCGGACTGTCGGAGTTCTGTCGATCGTTGGCCACACTGCTGGCCGGCGGAATTCCAATCGTCGCGAGTCTCGAGGTGGCGGTTGGAGCGGTGAGCAATCCGTCCTTCAGACGGCGTCTGGAACCGGTGATCGACAATGTGCGTCAAGGCCAGTCCCTTTCCATCAGTCTGGATGAGGCCGGAGTCGGATCGGATATCGTCATCGACATGGTCGAGGTCGGGGAAGCCACTGGTTCGCTGGATTCCATGCTGTCCGATGTGTCGGACTTCCTGGACGAGGAAGTGGAGACGAACCTGCAGCGCATACTGAGCCTGCTCGAGCCGGTGATGCTGGTGCTGATGGGGATTATCGTGGCGACGCTGTTGATCTCGGTCTATCTGCCGCTGTTCAGTCTGCTCGGACAGGTGCAGTGATGCGGCCGCTGTGGGTGTATTGCATAGCAAGAGAAAGGTGAGAGTCGAGTCGTGAGCGCAGAGCGATCGGAAGAGGGCGCATCATTGGTGGAGCCGGCCGAAGGTCTGGGGACGAACCATCGCCGGGAGGAGCGTGAGGCGGTTGAGCTGGCCCGGAAGTACGGGCTGGAGCTGGTGGACATGGACCATTTCCGTATCGATAACGATCTTCTCCGGTCCATACCTTTCGACACCATGCTGCGGTACAACTTCGTCCCCGAGGCCCAGCGGGATGGCCGTTTGATCATCGTGATGGTCGACCCCGTGGACATCACCAAGCTGGACGAGCTGGAGCTGCTGCTGGGCAAACCCATCGAGGCCAAGTTGGGTCGGCGCTCGGCGATCGAGGAGATCCTGAAGCGGTCCGAGGGTGCCCAACGCGTTCTCGATGAGGCATCCGAGGACTTCCGGCTGCAGCTGGTCCAGGAAGATGCGGCCGGTGACGAGGTCCTGTCCCTGGACAGCATTACGGCAGACGGCAGTCCCATCATCAAGCTGGTCGACTCGACGATCTTCAATGCCATCCAGCGTCGGGCGAGTGACATCCATATCGAGACTCGCGAGACCGAGGTGATCATCAAGTACCGCATCGACGGGGTGCTCTACCAGGCTATGGAGCCCATCGACCGGCGGCACCATCAGACGATCATCAGCCGCGTCAAGGTGATGGCTGAGTTGGATATCGCCGAGAAGCGGATTCCGCAGGATGGTCGCTTCAAGCTACGTTTCGAAGGTCGAAATATCGACTTCCGCGTCTCTATCATGCCTTCGGTCCACGGCGAGGACGCAGTGATCCGTATCCTCGACAAGGAGTCCATGAGCAAGGAGTTCCGGAGCCTGCGCCTCGACGTTCTGGGATTCGATCATGCGACGATCCACAAGATTCGGAAGTTCATTCGCGAGCCTTACGGCATGGTGTTGGTGACCGGGCCTACGGGCTCGGGAAAGACCACTACGCTGTACGCCTGCCTGTCGGAGATCCAGTCCTCGGAGGACAAGATCGTCACCATCGAGGATCCGGTGGAGTACCAGCTGCGTGGCGTGACTCAAATCCCGGTCAACGAGAAGAAGGGGCTGACCTTCGCTCGAGGCCTGCGCTCCATTCTGCGCCACGATCCCGACAAGATCATGGTGGGTGAGATCCGCGACGAGGAGACGGCCCAGATCGCTGTGCAGTCGGCCCTCACAGGGCATCTGGTCTTCACTACCGTGCATGCCAACAACGTCGTGGACGTGCTGGGACGCTTCCTCAACATGAACGTCGATCTCTACAATTTCGTCTCGGCCCTCAACTGCGTCTTGGCCCAGCGGCTGGTGCGCAACATTTGTCGGCATTGCAAGCGCGAGGTGCAGCCGTCGGAGGAGCTGCTCATGGAAAGTGGCCTCGACCCGGCGATCGTCAGCGATCTGACTTTCTTCGAGGGTGCAGGGTGCATCGAGTGCAGTGGGGCCGGTTTTCTGGGACGGACTGCCATCTCCGAGCTGTTGGATCTGTCTGATCATATTCGTGAGTTGATCCTGGAGCGGCGACCCGCGTCGGAGATCAAGCGGGCAGCCAAGGAAGAGGGCATGATCTTCTTGAGAGAGTCTGCCCTGCAGCGAGTTTTCGAGGGAGTGACCACACTGCGTGAGATCAACAAAGTTACCTTTGTGGAGTAGAAGCCTCCTGGGCCTCGAGCCGGTGGCGATGCCACCGCATGTCTTCGCGCTGGATGGTGCGCGGCTCCGCTATGGTCGCTTTGTCGAAGGCGAGCAGAGCTGGAGCATGTCCGCCTACCGGCAGGTAGGGCTGGGTGAGGAGGCCTTCGTGCCGGGCCCTCTTGGCAGCAGCCTTCGTGATCCGGAGTGGTTTCGAGAGCCGCTGGCAGAGCTGCTGGGGACTCTGGACTCGCCGGTCATCGAAGCCTCCCTGGTGCTTCCAGATTCCTGGCTGCGGCTGGCCGTGGTCGAGATCGAGAAGCTGCCGAGGGGCGCCAAGGCGAGAGAGGAGATCTTGAGGTGGAAGCTGCAGCAGATCATCCCCTTCAAGGTGGAGGACCTGCGACTTCGCGAGATGGAGCTGGCCCAGTTGCAGAACCGTCAGGGTGCCAAGCGCGTCCTGATCGGCTTCGGGCTCGACCAGCCCCTGAGCCAAATCGAGGAGTTGTTCGCCGAGCAGGGAATCCGAATCGGCAATCTCGTAAACCAGAGTCTGGCCACGCTGAGTGCCGTGGGTCACAATCTGCGAAACGTGGAGCTCGGAGCCGTGGCCCTGCTGACCGACGATGGTTACAGCTTGTCGTTCACCTACCGCGGTGAGCCCCTGGTGCATCGCCACCGGCCGCTGGCCGGTCAGTCGATCGCCGAGCTGCCCGAGGCAATGGTGACCCGGGACCTCAACTTGACCCGGGTATTTCTCGAGGAGCTGCTGGGCGATGTCGCGCTGGAGCGTGTCCTGCTCGTCGGTCCGGAAGAGTCCCTGGCGCCCTGGTCGAGTTGGTTGGAAGAGAGCTTCGGTTTCCCAGCCCTGCCCTTGGAAGCCCAACACCTGTCCCTCGCGGGAGACCTGTCCGGGGCTTTGATGCACGAATTGGCGCCGGTGCTCGGAGCCGCGGTCCAGAGGATCCCATGAGGCCCACCAAGATGAATCTGGCCTCGAGGCCCTTCGTGAACGAGCAGCCGGTGATCCGCACGTCGGCGTTATTGTGGATCCTCGGCCTGGCCCTACTGGCGCTCAACGTCTCCTTGTACTACAGGCACATCGAAGGCACGGGCGAACAGCAGGAGTTGCTGCGGCAGGCGGACGAGCGCTTGATCCAGGAGACCGACGCGATCGAGCAGCTGCGTGGCGAGTTGGCGCAGCTGAATCTCGCGGGGCAGAATGAGCAGGTGTCGTTTCTCAACACCCAGATCGCTCTGCGGACTTTCTCCTGGAGCTCCCTGTTCGATCGGTTGGCCGAGGTCGTGCCGGCGGCGATTCAGATGAAGGGAATCTCACCCAGAAGCGTGGCGGCCGGTTCCGCCGACCGTCGTAGCCGCTCGTCCGGGGCTGCCGAAGAGATGGTGAAGGTGGATCTACAGGGAACGAGCCGCAGCCCCGAGGCTATTCTGCAATTGGTAGATGCCCTGTTCGCGCATCCCAGCTTCTTCGATCCGGATCTGACGCGGGAGTCTTTCGCCGAAGGGCAGGAAGGCAGTTTCGTCCTCTCCGTGCTGTACCTGCCGACTGTTGAAAACGAAGCCGAGCGTTTTGAGGTCGATGAAGAGGCTGGTCAGGCTCCGGTCGTAGAGAGCCTGGAGTCGATGGAGGGAGGCGAATGACCTCGTCGCAGGGTGCCTGGCGGGCGCGACTCAAGTTCTGGCTGCCGGCCCTGATTCTGGTTGGGCTGAACCTGGCGGTGCTCTCCACCTACCGCTTCCTGCTTGCCGGACAGGCACAAATCCAGGCCGGGAGGGTCGAGCGACGGCAGGCTCGGGTAGAGGAGCTCGAGGCGGATCGACTTGCCCTCGAAGAGATCTTGACCGAGGCCAAACGCAACCGGGAGCTCGTCGACCGGCTCTATAAGGAGTGGCTTGGTCCGGAGAGCCAGAGACTGACCGCGGTGATCGCGGAGGTGAAGAGACTGGCTCAGATGGCCGGTGTCGAGTACTCGAGCTTCAGCTATCCCGAAGAGCTGCTGGAGGATCGGGGACTGCTGAAGCGCTCACTCGTCTTTTCTGTGGAGGGCAGCTACCCCGAGCTGCGGAGTTTCATCAACCTCATCGAGGTCTCCGATCTGTTCCTCATCCTCGAATCGGTTCGGCTGAGCGGTGGGCCGCGCGATGGACCGTACATTCGGGTCTCGATGACGGTCTCGACTCTCTTCGTGCCGGATGAACGGGACGAGCTTGGGGGAGACCAGCCGGGAGTGTCGAGCTGATGAGCAAAGACCAGCGGCAGAAGCTGCTGTTGGGGGTGCTCCTGGTGCTCATGCTCGCCGCCGTATGGCGGCAATTCGGGCCGCGCATCACGGTAGGATCCGGATCGAGCGAGTCTGGCAATCGCGGTCAGGCTGCCGAGCGTGGGACGGTCCGATCGGTAGTCGAGTCGCCGGGAGTGGTCGAGTTGCGACTCGAGGACCTCGACAAGGTGGCGGGTCGATTCAGACCTGGCCGAGACCCTTTTCGATTCGGAGAATCCGGAGTGGCGGAAGCAGAACCTACCGAGGATGAGGACGATGAGGCGGCGCGGGCGGCCGCAGCGCAGGAGGCTTTGCGGCGGGCCATGGAGGCGCAAAGACGTCAGGAGGCTGCCGTGTCCGGCAGGCCCGTGCTGCCGGATTTCGATTTGAAGTTCCTGGGCAGTTTCGGATCTCGACAGAAGCGCCTGGCGGTCTTCAGCGATGGGGTCGAGATTTTCAACGCTCTGGAGGGTGGGGTCTTGAAGGGTGATTTCGTGATCAGGCAGATCGGTTTGGAGTCCGTAGACGTCGGCTACCTCGACTATCCGGACGAACCCGCGATCCGTCTGGCGGCGGGAGGGTAGTATGCTGAAGGTGGTGAAGATGCCAAGCAACCATACTCGAAGACTCGCGGCTTTGGGTCTCGCGCTCTTGGTGGCGGCGTGCTCCGGCTATCGAGACGCGCGGGATGCTCAGATAGCCGAGCAGAAGGGCGACTGGGATACGGCGGTGTTGCTATATCTCGAACTGGCGGACCAGCACCCCGGCAATGTCTCCTATCGAACGGGACTTCTGCGTGCCAAGATCAAGGCCTCCCAGATGCACTTCGAGCGCGGCAAGGATCTCTATGACGCGGGAGTGCTGGATCGGGCCATTGAAGAGTACCGCCAGGCGGTTCAGCTCGATCCGAGCAATCAGTATGCACAAGTCGAGTTGGAAAAGGCCATCTACGCTCAGGCTAGAGCGCAAGAAGACGGATCGCAGCCGGAAACCCTGGCCGAGATGAAGGAGAATATGCGGGGCAGCCGCGCCCAGCCGCCGGTGTTGAACCCTCGCTCCAACGAGCCGATCTCACTAAGCTTTCCGAAACCGGTCAGCGTGACCAGTATCTACCGCGCTCTCGGCAGGGCCTTTGGCATCGATGTCCTGTTCGATCCCAAGATGAGGGAGCAAGAGATCAGCATCGAGTTGGAGGACGCTACGGCGCAGGAGGCCTTGGAAATCCTCATGCGGGCCTCCGGCCACTTCTACAAAGTCCTCAACGAGCAGTCGATCATCGTCATCGAGGACAGTCCACAGAATCGGCGGGCCTATGAGGATCTCGTCATCCAGACGTTCTTCCTCTCCAATGCCGAGGTCAAAGACGTCATGACAATGCTGCGCAGCCTGGTAGGGGCGAAGAGTGTCGCCGCCAACGACCAGCTCAACGCCATCGCGCTGCGCGACACGGCCGACAAGGTAAAGGTGGCCGAGAGCATCATCCGCACCAACGACAAGTCACGCGGCGAAGTTGTGGTAGACGTCGAGCTGCTTCAGATCAACACCAGCAAGCTGCAGGAGCTCGGGGTCCTGTTGACCGACTACACGATCACGCAATTTCTGGACCCGACGTTGCAGGTCGGGGACTCCGGAGCCTTCCGGGTGTCGGACCTGGAATTCATCAATCAGGGCGACTGGCTGGTGACCATCCCGGGTTTCGTCTACGACTTCGTCAAGACCAGCACCGAGGCGCAGCTGCTGGCCAGTCCGCAGGTGCGAATCAGCGATGGCGAACAGGCCACAGTCCACATCGGCGAACAGGTGCCCATACCGGTAACGACCTTCAATACTTCGGGCACCATCGGCGGCAACATCGTGCCGATCACCTCGTTTCAGTACCAGGACATCGGCATTCGTCTCGACATTCAGCCGCGCCTGCACCACAACAAGGAGATCACTCTCGAGCTCAAAGTCGAGGTGAGCAACATCTCCGGGTTCGTGACCGGCGTTGGAGATCAGCAGCAGCCGATCATCGGCACGCGCCGCGTCGAGTCCACGATCCGCCTGATGGACGGCGAGACCAACTTCCTCGCCGGGCTGATCCGCACCGACGAGACCGTGACCGACACCGGAATACCCGGACTGATGGACCTGCCACTGATCGGGCGGCTCTTCACGCACAAGAAGACCGACGCCAAACGCACCGACCTGATCCTGACATTGACCCCACACATCATCCGGACGCCGAATGTGGACGAGGAAGACTTGGCGCCAATCTGGGTCGGGACCGAGGCCAACATCACTTTCCGAGGCGGCAGTCCCCGGGTCGAGTCGGAGGTGGAGGGGCCCTTCGACGAAGGCGAGGACGAGGATGCCGAGCGGATCCGCGAAATGATCCGCCGCCGCATACAGAATCTGCCGCGTGGCTTGCAGGATTCGGCAGGAGAAGGCGAGGATGGGGCCGAGGAGCCTTCCGAATCGATCGACTTGACGCCGTCCGCGGCTCCGGGCGACATCTTCGACGGCCCGTTGGACCGCGAGACCGGGGAGGGACCTCTGGGTGACGATCCACTTGACGAGCCACCGAACAACGACCTGGCCTCGAGGTCCTCGCTGACGTGGCCCACGCCGACGATGCTGTCTGTGGCTCTTCAGGTCGAAGGAGACGGACAGGTCGAGGACGCCGAGAAGGGGCCTCCCAAGGTGGAGCTCGAGCTCCAGCCAACCCGACCGCTGGTGGCGCCGGGCGCGACGTTCGAAGTGCAGCTCGTAGCGAGCGCCAAGGTACCGGTCTCGCATCTGCCGGTGACCCTGGTCTTCGATCCACGGGTTCTGGAAGTGATCCACGTCCAACGGGGAGGTTTTCTGGGTGCCGCGGGTCAGGCGAAGTTCATGGCTGACTCTTCCAGCCCGGGGCGCATCGTGCTGGGAGCCAGTCGCGTTGGGCAGCAACCCGGGGTCACCGGCAATGGCCTCGTCGCCAGCCTGCGGTTCCGGGCCCTGGAGGCAGGTCAGACCAGTCTGAGCTTCGAGAAGGGCCGGGCCCTGGACAAGCGACTGAAGCCGATCACCCCCATTGGCAGGGCCCAGGCCGTGATTCGGGTCTCGGGAACCGCCAAAAGGAGAGATCCTGCCGAGAGGCCGACCAGGCCAGACGACTCCTCAACGCCCCCCGGCTAGTCGGTTGGTGGATGGAGCACCAAGAGATGTCCAGCGTCAGATCGCGGTTCGGCGTGCACTTGAGTCTTGGCTACACCATGGTCGAGCTGGTAGTCGTCTGCTCGGTATTGGTCATCCTCGCCGCGGTCGCCCTGCCCACCGCCAAGCACTCCATCAAGCGCGGCAAGGAAATAGAGTTGCGCCAGGCTCTGCGCCAGATGCGCAACGCGATTGACGAGTTCAAACGATACAGCGACGCGGGACTGATTGCCGTGGAGCTCACCACCGACGGCTACCCGGCAGAGTTGGAGCTCCTGGTGGAGGGTGTCGCGGTCGTGGGTCAGATCGACAAGTCGGTCAGATTTCTACGTCGCATACCGGTGGATCCCATGACCGGGGAGGCCGAATGGGGCCTGAGGAGCTATCAGGACGACTTCGATTCAGGTTCCTGGGGGGGCGAGAACGTATTCGACGTCTATTCGCTGAGCGAGGGGGTGGGCCTCGACGGAGTGCCCTATCAGGAGTGGTGAAGATGACCTGTCGAACAAGAGTCTGCAGAGGCACCGGGTTTACCCTCCTCGAGCTGATCATCGTGGTCGCCATAGTCGGTATTCTCGCCACCATGGCCATGCCGGCGCTCAAGAACGTACCTCGGAAAGCCGCCGAGGCGGTTCTCAGGTCGGACTTGAGAACTTTTCGGGACGCCATCGATCAGTTTCATGCCGACCAGGGCTACTATCCACCAACGCTGGAAGCCCTGGTTGAAGAGGGCTACTTTCGCGCCATTCCCGTAGATCCGATCACCAAACGGTCCGACACCTGGGTGGAGATCTATGATGAGCCCGATCCAGACTTCATACCGGCCGAGACCGACCTGCCAGAGGATGGACAGCCTGGAATCGTGGATGTGCGATCGGGCTCCACGATACTGAGCGTGTCAGGAACTCCATACTACGAGTGGTGAGAACTCGGCTCTTGAATCAGCAGCGAGGCAGAGGGTTCTCTTCGCGGTCAGGGCTCGCCGACCAGGGGCGGCGGGGCTTCACCCTGGTGGCTTTGGTCGTGATCACGACCGTCATGACGATCTTGGTGGCCGCCGCGATGCCCATGTGGAGTCAGGTCGTGCAGCGTGATCGGGAGGCGGAACTGGTGTTTCGGGGGCTCCAGTACGCCGAGGCGATCCGAGTCTTCCAGCTGCGGTTCGGGCGCCAGCCCGTCAGTCTCGAAGAGCTATTGAGCGCCAAGCCGCGCTGCCTGCGCCAGCTCTGGAAGGACCCCATGACCGATAGCGGGGAATGGGGTCTCGTCGTGGTGCAGGTGGGAAGGCCTGCCGGCAGGGGGCGCCGCGGTCGAGAAACTCGAGAAGATCGGAGAAGACGACTCAGGGAAGCTCAGGATCAGGCCCGCAAGACCGGCGGTCTCACAACAGGTCAAGCCCCAGGTGATCTCGCGGGAGGCGGCGCGCCTTCGGGGCGAGCCAGCTCGCGGCGCGGCAGACAGGCCATGGGCCCCATCCAGGGTGTCAAGAGCCGCAGCACCGAGGAGGGTGTCCGGACGTTCTTCGGTAGCGACAGGTACAGTGAATGGAGGTTCACCGTCAATGTCCTTCCGACTCCCGCGGTGGTGCCGGGGAGTTTGAACCTCCTGAGGGCGAACGCTGATCAGGTAGGCCGCGCATTTCCACCGGACTTGCAACCCCAGCAGGGTTCGGCACCTGGCTTAGGACAAGCGCCAGGCGGTAGCCGTCGCCAGAACCAGCAGAGGAGACCCGGTGGATGAGGTGACTCTCCACGTTCGACGCCTGCCGCACGCCTCCGGTCTACCTCTACCGGAGCAGGCCTCTCCCGGCAGCGCGGGCCTCGATCTTCGAGCGGCTGTTTCTGATGACCTGCTGCTCGATCCAGGGGAGCGGACCCTGGTCCCGACAGGACTAGTCCTCGAGCTGCCGGAGGGTTGGGAGGGTCAGGTCAGGCCACGCAGTGGCCTCGCCATCCGACACGGCATCAGTCTCCTCAATTCCCCAGGCACCATCGACAGCGACTACCGGGGTGAGGTGATGGTGGTGCTGGCCAACCTCGGAGGTAAGCCCTTCGCTATTCGTCGTGGCGACCGCATTGCCCAACTCGTGGTATCGCCTGTTACCAGGGTGGTGGTGCGAGAGGTGTCGGAGTTGAGCGCTACCGACCGCGGCTCCGGGGGCTTCGGCTCCACCGGGGTCGACTGACCCGGGCTGCTTGAGGACGGAAAACGGTCGTTTCGAAGCCGCATTTTCGCCCCGGGCGGGGCCTAAGTCCTGCGGGCTCAGGTCGTTGCGGAAATGTCCGAAATTCATCAGAAATCTGTGTCGAGAGGCGGCTCTCGTGTAGTAGACTGACAAGCACTCGAGAGACTTTTCCTCCCTCCGAAGAGCCTTCGAGAAGAGTGTCGGAGCCGACGGATTCATGAGCAGTCAGCAGCAGCCTCGGCTCCTTGCGGTTCAGACACTCGAAGTTGTCTCGGGGACGGGTCACCGAGCTCGACGACCAGGCGTCAGGGAGGGCCGGCAGCAGACTCTGGATTGCTTCCGGCGGACAACCTCCAGGGTGGCAACTCCTGCCTGACGCCGTCATGCAGTTGTGGGAGTAGGGAGCGTGACCAGAGTCGAGCAGTACCGAGTAGCACCCCTCTCAGTTCCTCCAGCCGTATTACGGCTCCCGACAGTGGAGCCTTCGAAGCCCATTTATTCTCACCTCGTCGAAGAAGAAGGAGGACACCGATGAAGTATCCGACTAGAGCCTTGGTCTTTCTGGGCTTGGCGCTTTGTGCCGGCATGGTGTTTGGACAGGGTCTCACCACAGGAGTCCTGTCCGGTGTGGTCACCGATGCCGACAACGCCGTCCTGCCTGGAGTCAGTGTAGAAGCTGTTCACACCGATACGGGAACTCGCTATTCAAGTCAGACTGGAGGGGATGGCCGCTTCAGCTTCCAGAATGTGCGGCCCGGCGGCTATAGCGTCACTGTGACACTCGAGGGTTTCCATCCTCAGGAAGTGACCGACCCCGTGGTCTCCCTGGGTGAGCAGACCAGGCTCTCCTTTCGCTTGGAGCTGGAGACGGTCACCGAGACCGTGACGGTGGTAGGGGAGTCGAACCCTTTGATCACACCCTCGCGAACCGGTGCCTCCAGCAACATCTCCACGGGTCAGATCGAAAACCTGCCGAACATCGATCGAAACTTCAACGACTTTGCCCGCTTGAACCCATTCATGGTTCCGCAGGCTGAAAACGAAGACCCGGATGCCATCAGCGTAGCTGGGCGCAGCAGCCGTTACAACAACATCCAGATCGATGGCGCGGTGAACAACGACCTGTTCGGCCTGGCGGATTCGGGTACTCCGGGTGGTCAGACCGAGACCGCTCCCATCAGCATGGACGCCATCGCGGAGATGAAGCTGGTCGTTGCCGATTACGACGTTCGCAACGGTGGCTTCACCGGCGGCAGCATCAACGCCATCACCCGCAGTGGCACCAACGCCTACAAGGGGTCGGTCTTCTACTACACTCTTGACGAGTCCCTGGTGGGCGACGGCAAGGAAGAGCTTGGCGAGCCGGGCATCTTCGATGAGGAGCAGTACGGCTTCCGCATCGGCGGACCCATCAAGCAGGACAAGATCTTCTTCTTCGCCAACGGCGAGATCGGCAAGCGGAACACCGCCACCGGTTGGTCGCTCGACGGATCCAGCGGTCAGTGCTTCGGAGGTTGCGACCCCTTCGTTAAGGCACAGGCCGCCCGGTTCAAGGAGATCCTGCAAACCCGGTACGGTTTCGATCCGGGCGCGCTCAGC
Organism: Thermoanaerobaculia bacterium; assembly: GCA_947259195.1. GTDB lineage: Bacteria > Acidobacteriota > Thermoanaerobaculia > Multivoradales > JAHEKO01 > JAUVRX01. The sequence continues at coordinate 40,458 of CAMYLC010000067.1, forward strand.
GAGCTGTCTCGTCCCACCGACTCCGACCGGTGGTTCCTCCGCTTCGACTTCAACGCCGGCACCCAGCACCAGGTAACGGCTCGGTGGAACTACGTCGATGCCACCAACCTCATCAACCGACCGAGCTCCAGCACTTACGAGTGGGACAGCGAAGGCTACTTCATCAACAACAAGACCAACTCGCTGGTCGGTGCGGTCAACAGCACCTTCGGCTCGAACAAGTTCAACGAGGCCCGGATCACCTACCAGACGGTCGAGGATCGGCGGCCGGCGGTTTCGTTCTTTCCCTGGGTCGAGGTCGAGGACCTGGATCCAGACAACGGCTTCTTCGAGGAATTCGAGGCCGGTGGCGAGCCCTTCTCGACCCGCAACGCCCTGGACCAGGATGTCATCGAGATCACCGACAACTTCACGTGGTTGCTGGGCAATCACACCCTCACACTGGGGACCCACAACGAGTTCTTCTCCTTCGACAACCTGTTTGTCGAGCACGCCTGGGGTGGGTACGAGTTCGAAACTATGGTCGAATTCGAAACGGGAATCGCTCAGGACTACCGCTGGGCCTTCGTCAACCCGGGTCAGCCCGATTCCCAGAAGTTCGATGTCCAGCAATGGGGATTCTACGGCGGCGATCAGTGGGCGGTGAAGTCCAACGTGACGCTCACCTATGGCCTGCGGGTCGACATCCCGTTCTTCCCCGACAAGCCGAGCTTCAATCCCCTGACCGTGGATCTGTACGGGCTTTCCACTTCCAATATGCCCGACGGAGAGATGCTCTGGCAGCCCCGCCTGGGATTCAACTGGGACATCGCCAACGACGGCCAGCAGCAGTTGCGCGGCGGCCTTGGCGTGTTTGCCGGCCGGGCGCCCTACGTCTGGATCTCCAACAACTATGCCCGCACCGGAATCGAGCAGACGATCATCGATGCCGGAGGGGCCTTCGTGTTCAATCCCGACCCCAATACACAGCCTCCAGATGGCGTTGCCGGAAACGTGGCCTCTGAAGAGTTCAACCTGATCGACCCGAACTTCAAGTTCCCGCAGCTGCTGCGCTTCAACCTGGCTTACGATCGGCAGTTGCCCTGGTGGGACCTGGTGGGCTCGGCCGAGTTCATTTACTCGGACAGTATCGAGGAGGTCGATTACAAGAACGTCAACATCACGCCGACCGGTCCGCCGATTCCCTTCGACGGTCGGCCCACGTTCGAGCGCGTCTCCAATGACGTCTCTGGTGCCTTCTTCATCACCAACACCGACCGGGGCGACTCCACCAACTTCGCCCTGAAGCTGGAGAAGCCCTACCGAGGCGGAGTCTGGGGATTCGTGTCGTACGCTTACGGCGAGTCGAACGTGATCAACGACGGTACCTCCAGTCGAGCGATCTCGAACTGGCAGTATACGGAGGCGTTCAACCCCAACGATGTCGGGCTGTCCAGATCCGACTACTCGGTGCTACACCGGTTCAACTTCTCGCTGGCCTACCGCTTCAACGACAACAGTCGGTGGCCGACCACGGTGTCGACGTTCTACAACCTGCAGTCGGGACGGCCCTACAGCTACATCTACGACCGGCAGAACTTCCGGAGCATCAATCAGGACAACTTCTATGACAACGACCTGATCTACGTTCCGACCGGGCCCGACGACGTGGAGATCACCAATGGCACCTGGGAGCAGCTGGATGCCTTCATTAGCTCGGAAGAGTGTCTGAACAGCAGGCGCGGTGCCGTCGCCGTGCGCAATGACTGCGACGCACCTTGGTACCACACCCTGGACGTCCATATTGCCCAGGACATTCCGATCAAGAACACGAATCTGCAGGTGACCTTCGATATTCTCAACTTCATGAACCTGTTGGACAAGGAGTCCGGCTCGCTCAGCTATGCCAATTTCAATACCATCGACCCCATCGGCTACGGTGGGTTCAATGACGACGGCAAGCCGATCTACACTCTCGACCGGGTCATCACCCAACCGGACGACAACAACAAGTACGATTTCCACTCGCTCCAGTCTCGCTGGAGAATGAAGTGGGGAATCCGCTGGACGTTCTAGTCGATCGGCAGAGGATGAGAGTTTTCGGGGACCGCCTGGCGGTCCCCTTTTTTCGTCCTCTCCTTTGGAGAGGCCTGAGGGCTTGAGGGTTGAGGCAGCCGGTGCTTTGCACCGGCTGGTCTTTGAGGGCTTGAGGTTGAAGCGTCCGGGCGTTCCTTCCGGCCGGTCTTTGAGGCATTGGGACAATGAAGGCAGTGAGGACTTAGGGGTGTAGGGATGAGTTCGAGACTCCCATCGTCCGGCGCGGGGACCTTCAGGGCGTTGTTGACGCAGAAGGGAGGAGCTCTCCGGGTACGTCCAAAAGGTCGGTCCGGGGGGCAGGATCCCAGGGGGTTCTTGCAGCGGAAGGGAGGATAGCCCCCTGGGATCCTGCCCCCCGGGCTGACCTCACAAGAGCGTTGTCATCTGTCGAGGACCCAGGACCCAGGACCCAAGCCCCAGGACGCAGATCTGCGTCCCGCCTAGCTCTGCCGATGCACTACCGTTGCCGTCGCCTGGTCGCGGGGGCGGACGACGATCTCGTCGATATTGACGTGCGGAGGCCTGGTCGCCGCCCAGGTGATGCAGTCGGCAACGTCCTCGGAGATCAAGGGAGTCATCCCTTTGTAGACGGCGGCGGCCTTCTCGGCGTCCTGGTTGAAGCGCACCATCGAGAATTCCGTCTCGACCAAACCCGGGCAGATCTCCGTCACTCGGATCGGCTTGCCCACCAATTCGACTCGCAGGGTCTTGGTAAGCGCGCGAACGGCGTGCTTGGCCCCGGTGTAGCCGGCCCCACCGGGATAGGTCTCGAAACCGGCGATGGAGCCGACGTTGACGATGTGACCTTCCCCCGAGGCCAGAAGCGCAGGCAGGAGAGCCCGTGTCATGCGTGCCAGCCCCAGGAAGTTCACCTCCCACATGGTTCGCCAACGCTCGTCCGAGGCCGCCTCGATGCGATCCACTCCCAAGGCGCCACCCGCGTTGTTGACCAGCAGGTCGAGTTTCTCGATCGGCTCCACGAAAGCCTCGACGCTGTCCGGATCCGTCACGTCGAGCTGCTGAAAGCGGGCGCCGATCGGTTCGGCCACTGCCTGCAAACGCTCGAGCCTTCGGGCACCGAGCACCACCTCGAATCCGGCCTGGGCCAGGGCTGCGGCGGTGGCGGCACCGATGCCGGAGCTGGCGCCGGTGACCACTGCGAGCTTCTTGTCACTCATCGAAAAGGGCTCCTATATCTCGGCCGAAGGGCAAAGGTCTACCAGCACGCAGTCGGCGCAGGCCGGCTTGCGGGCCTTGCAGACCTGGCGGCCGTGAAAGATCAGCAAGTGCGCCCAAAGCGTCCAGTCTTCCTGTGGAACCAACGCCATGAGATCGGACTCGATCTTCACTGGGTTGCTCTCCTCGGAGAGGCCCAGGCGGTTGGAGAGCCGCCCCACATGGGTGTCTACGACGACGCCCTCGTCGATTCCGAAGGCATTCCCCAGGACCACGTTCGCCGTCTTGCGACCGACACCCGGAAGCGAGGAGAGCTCAGCCATACTGGCAGGAACCTCTCCGTCGTGGTCGCTCTGCAGTGCTTGACCGAGGCCCTGCAGGGACTTCGCCTTGTTACGGTAGAAGCCTGTCGTGCGGATCATCTCTTCGAGCTCCGCCATGTCGGCTGCGGCGAAGGAGGCGGCGTCTGGATAGCGATCGAACAGTGCCGGGGTCACCATGTTGACGCGTTTGTCAGTGCACTGTGCCGAGAGGATGGTGGCCACCAGAAGCTGGAGCGGGGAGCGGTGCTCGAGAGCGCAGCAGGCGTCGGGGTACTCCTCCTTGAGTCGTTGGAGGATCTCTTCCGTCCGTTGTCTTTTCTTGGGCTTGGATTCGCGTCTCGCCTTGGCTGGAGTCAGGCGGCCTTGGCGGGCGGCTGTCGCCTTCTTGGACGTCATGATCGAGTAGCTCTCAATCGCTGGAGAGCGCGCGTATCACCCAGTTGAACAGCGCCATCACCAGACCGCCGAGGATCGCCGGAAAGCACCCGTCGATGGTCAGGCCGTTGAGGAGAAAGCTCGCCAGATACAACAGGGCACCGTTGATGACCATGAAGAACAGGCCCAGAGTCAGGACGATGAAGGGTAACGAGAGGAGGACCACCAGGGGGCGTACCAGGAGATTGATGCCGCCGACCACCAGGCCGGTGAGCAGCAGGTACCAGATGTCTCCCTGGTAGTGAATGCCGGGCACGACCTTGGCCACCAGCAGAATGGCGATCCCATTGAGCACGATTTGGACTAGGGCTCTCAACATTATCGAAACTCCTTTACTCGATCTCGGTCATCCGATCCGACATCTTTCCATCGCCGGATTGCTTCTCCGGCTTGAGGATTTGGCCTCTGCCAGTCAGTTGGAGGTCTCCTCGTCGTCGGGCATGGTCCAAGAAGGCAGGGAGGCCGGGTCCAGTCCGACCGATCGCAGTGCGGACTCCCAGACTTCCTCGCTGTTCTCGGAAAAGAGGAGATCCTCCGATAGGGGAGCCGTGAGCCAATCGTTGCGAACGATCTCGTCCATCAGCTGTCCAGCTCCCCAGCCCGCATATCCTAGAAGGAGACGAAACTGGGCAGGTGGGTTCTGGGCCAGTCTGTCCAAGTCCTCCAACTGCTGGCCGATCCGGATGCCCGACTGGACTTCGGTAGAGGTGGCGGCGTACAGCTGGGCGTCAGCCAGATCTCGGTCTCGAAACAGGATCGTGCCCATCTGGGATTGGACGGGACCGCCGAAAAAGGCGGTGGCATCATTCGCACCCTGCCAATGGATCTCCATACCGTCGAGGATGTCCTCGATGGGAAGTTCGGTCGGCCGGTTGATGATGAAGCCGACGCTACCTTCGTCGTCATGGTGTACCAGCAGCACCACGGCCTGGTGAAAGAACGGGTCCAGAACCTGAGGCATGGCCAGGAGCAGCACCGGGGTCTCGAGATCGGCGGCGGCCACAGACATCACTTGCATCTTACCCCGACTGGAAGCCCTATCGATGGCCCCGAAAGGGCAAGATGAAAAGAGAAAAGGCCGCGCTGTCGCGCGGCCTCGAGCTGGCTGGTTGCGGGGGCAGGATTTGAACCTGCGACCTTTGGGTTATGAGCCCAACGAGCTACCGGACTGCTCCACCCCGCGTCAGTTTCGGCCGCCCCAAGGGGCGGAATACCAATGTTGGCACACCGCCGGCGGCACTGTCAATCGCAATGGGTGCCGACATGGACCCAGCGGCAGGGTCGGTCGGTTGCTTGAGAGAGACCGATTTTGCGGGTACTCTTGTCTGGGCTCACGGACTATGGGGCCGTGGTCGTAGGCTGGGGAAGGGGCTCGCTGGCGGGCCCCGCGAACAACTGGAGGAGACGATGTTTCTTATCGAGGAAATCGTAGCGAGGGAGATTCTCGACTCGCGGGGCAACCCGACACTCGAAGTGGACTGTCTTCTGGAAAGTGGTGTCGTGGGTCGAGCGGCAGTGCCTTCGGGGGCCTCGACGGGTAGCCGTGAGGCGCTGGAATTGCGTGACGGTGGCAAGCGGTATCTGGGCAAGGGAGTGCTGAAAGCGGTGCAGCACGTCGAGGCAGAGCTGGCGGAGGAGCTCAGGGGAATGGACGTCCGGGACCAGGCGACGATCGACCGCACCATGGTCGAGATCGACGGTACCGACAGTAAGAGTCGACTTGGCGCCAACGCCACACTCGGTGTCTCCCTTGCCGTCGCCAAGGCGGCGGCAGAAGCCTGTGGGCTGCCGTTTTACGCCTATCTGGGGGGACCCGCCGCGACCGTGCTGCCGGTACCCATGCTGAATGTGCTCAACGGTGGGGTGCATGCCGACAACTCGGTGGATATCCAGGAGTTCATGCTGGTGCCCTGGGGATTCGAGACCTTCGCGGAGGCGCTGCGAGCGGGGGCCGAGGTATACCACTGTCTCAAGGGGGTTTTGAAGAAAGCCGGTCTGGCGACGGCAGTAGGTGACGAAGGGGGCTTCGCCCCGAACCTGGACAGCAATCGGGAGGCATTGGATCTACTGGTCGAAGCGATCGGCAAAGCCGGCTATCGGCCGGGCGAGCAAATCGCTCTCGCCGTAGATGTGGCCGCCAGCGAGCTCGTGCAGAGTCGGCGGGGTAAGACCGTTCGCTATGAGTTGCCGGGCGAGGGCCGCAAGGGGTTGAGAGCCGGCGACCTGATTGCTCTGTACGCCGAGTGGCTGGAGGCCTTTCCTCTGGTCTCCATCGAGGATGGCCTGTCGGAGGACGACTGGGCTGGCTGGCAGGAGCTGACGGCTGAGCTGGGACAGAGGGTCCAGCTGGTTGGGGATGATCTGTTCGTCACCAACCCGGAGATCCTGGCCGAGGGGATCCTCGAAGGACTGGCCAACTCGCTGCTCGTCAAGCTCAACCAGATCGGCACACTCACTGAGACTCTGGCAGCGGTAGAGATGGCCAAGACGCACGCCTATACGACGGTGATCAGCCATCGCTCCGGTGAGACGGCTGACAGCACCATCGCGGATCTGGCGGTAGGCACTCGGGCCGGCCAGATCAAGACGGGCGCTCCGTGCCGAAGCGATCGTGTGGCCAAATACAATCGCCTGCTGCGTATCGAGGAAGAACTGGGAGGCGTAGCGTTCTATCCGGGCAGAGCCGCCTTTCCTAGAAGCGCTCGCTGATCCGTATCGTGACAACCGAGTCGCCAAGACCCTTTCCCCGATTGCTGGCTCTGGTAGTCGGCTCTTTGCTGTTGCTCCTGGGACTGGCAGCCTTGGGCAGCTATCGGGACTTGTCTGCGGCTCGAGAGCGAAGGCAGACCTTGCAGGGAGAGATTCGAGAGACCCGAGCCGAGAACGACGAATTGATTAGGCGAATCGAGCGACTGCGCAGCGATCCGGTGACCCTCGAGCGGCTGGCCCGGGAGCAGTACCGAATGATGCGCCCCGACGATCTCGTAATCGTAATCCCGGAGGATCCAGAAGAGGTCCCTCTGACGGACTCGGCCGTCGTGCCTCCAGCCGATCCTTGAGGGCTTGGGGGTTGAGACGACCGGCCACCCCCAGCCCCCAACCGTCCTGGGGCTTGGGTCCTGAGCAATGAACCGTGATCGTGTTGGGGTCCGCCGTGGGGCCCCCAGGGGGCTATCCTCCCTTCCGCTGCAAGAACCCCCATGGAGGTCCCCACGCCGAACCCTCATCGAGTTGAGAGACCTCGGGCACCAATAGGGGCTTAGGGGCGTAAGGGCTTAGGGGAATGGGCGGGGGCCCCACTGCCTCAAAGGCCGCTCGGCGAGGTCGCCGGGCGCTTCAACCCCCAAGCCCTCAAAGATCGTCCGGAAGGAACGCCCGGAAGCCTCAACCCGCTTTCCTGCGTTCACCGCGGGCGAGGGTGATCTTGAGCACGGGGGGGGTCATCAGGGTGGTGACGATGACCATGATGACCACCGCGGAGAAGATGGCTGATGAGATGACCGGCTGGCCGTGGAGCACGAGGCTGGCGCCGATGCCAGCGAAGATCAGACCGACCTCACCTCGTGGCACCATTCCCACGGCGACCGAGATCCGGTCGAGCCCTTTCTCCAGCACACCGAGGGCGCAGAGCATCTTGCCGATGATCGCGGCCACCGAGAGCAGTGCCGCGAAGCCCAGGACTCCCTTCTCACCGAAGGTGGATAGATCCACCTTGATTCCCATGAGGACGAAGAAGACCGGCACCAGGAAGATGGTGATGGGGTGGATGAGCTCTTCCAATTGGTGTTCGCCTCGGTTGAGAAAGTCCTTGTAGTGTGCATCTTCCAGGATCAGGCCCGCCGCGAAGGCACCCACGATCGGTGCCAGCTCGATGACATTTGCCAGATAGGCCAGAAAGAAGCAGAAGGAGAGCGAGACCGTCAGCAGCAGACCGCGAATTTGAAGCTTGCTGAAGAGCCTGAAGAGCCGTGGTGAGAGCCATCCGCCAATGAGAATGGCTCCGACGAGGAACCCCGCAGCCTTGAGGATGATCATCAGCACGTCCAGGCTGGCCAGGGTGCCGCCGGTGTTCGCAGCAGTGATGACCCCGGAGACGACCGCCAGAATCACCAATCCGAGTACGTCATCGATGACCGCTGCGCCGAGAATGATCTTCGACTCGCGGGTCGTCACCTTGCCGAGGTCGGTCAAGACCCTGGCGGTGATACCGACGCTGGTGGCACAAAGCGTTGCGCCGATGAAGAGATGTACCAGAATGTCCTCATCGGGTATAAACCAGGCCGAGACTCCCCAGCCCAGAAAGAACGGCGCCACGACCCCGAAGATGGCCACGAGGAGACTCGATGCACCGACGGAGAGCATTTCGCTGACGTTGGACTCGAGCCCGACCTCGAAAAGCAGCAGGATGACGCCGATTTCAGCCAGAATGGCAATGCCTTCGTTGGTGGCAAGGAAATCGAAGCTCGAGATGCCGATCAGGGCCAGGTTCCCGATGACGACTCCAGCCACGAGCTCGCCCAGGACTGCTGGCTGATGGAAGCGCTCGGCGAGCTCGCCGCCGATCTTGGCGGCGATGAGAATAATCACCAATCCCAGCAGCACTGGCGTGACCGGGCTCGTGTGATCGACATGCGAGCCCTCGTCCGAGGCCTGGTGCTCGGCCTGTTCGTCCGTCGCGGACTCCTGATCACCGGTGGCCCAGAGCCCGGTGCTCGGACCGATTAGAACTCCAAAGACGGCAATGAGCAGAACAGCTGGAATCAGACGTCGCATCGACTTCTCCTGTTGGTCGGGATTCGCGAAACGCGATTCATCCTACCACTCGGCTAGAGGACATTCGGGCCGGTGCCGTGGCCGTGTCACGGCTGCCGCCGAGAAGGATAGACTTGACGCGGGTGGCGCTGAAAGAGGCCTTGTCCGGCCTGTCCCGACAGCTCCGCGACAGTGTGGAGTACCGCAAGCTCGAGCGCGAGCTCGGCAGGGCGGAGCGTCTGCCGTTGCCGGCCGCGGCCTGGGTCGGCGAGTTGCTGAGTCGAGACCTGGATCGGCCCCTGCTTGTCATCGTACCTCACGAGTCGGATGCCTTGGCCTGGACCGAGGCAAGTGAGCTTCTTTCCGGCTCGGCGGTCTATTTCTCGACTCCATCTCTGACGCCCTACCACGCAGCCGATGTCTCGCTGCAGGTTCGAGCGCTGGAGTCCGTGGCTCTCTGGCGCTCGCTGAGCGGTGCGGCTCGAGTTCTGGTCTGTACTCCGCGAGCCCTCTTTCGGCGGCTGCCTTCCAAGGAGGCTTTTCTGTCAGCGGTTCTCGAGCTCGAGACTGGTGAGGAGCAGCCCGTGGACCTGTTGGCAGGGCATCTGACACGCTATGGCTATCACCGCACCGACCTGGTCACCGAGGTGGGCGAGTTTGCGGTCCGCGGGGGTGTGTTCGATCTCTATTCCCCCGGTGAGGAGACTCCTGTTCGCCTCGACCTCTTCGGCGACACGATCGAGTCGATCCGTCGCTTCTCCGTCGAGGATCAACGCTCATCAGAGCCGCTGTCTTGCACGGCTATTCTGCCCCTGTCGTTGTATCCCGTCGGCGAGGAGACGGCAGAGCACCTGGCTGAGATCCTGGTGGAGATGGCGGGAAGCGAGGCGGGTTACGACGTCGTCGAGAAGGTCGAAGCACTGCGAGCGCGCCAGGCTTTTACCGGGTGGGAGAACTACCTTCCCCTGGTGGCCACAGAGACCCAGGCGCTGAACGATTGGCTCGATCGACCTCTGGTCGTAGCCTATTCGCCCCAGGACTCTCGATCCGAGGTCGAGCGCTACAGCGCTCGATTGGAGGCCGACTTCGTGGCGCGATCGGAGCACCGGGAGTTGGCGGTGGAGGCGGTCTTTCTGGAGCAGCCACCGGAGGTCGTCGAGGGAATTCTGGACAGTGCAGAGCTCGAGTTCGGGCTCGATGTGTCGGGCCTTCGGCAGGACGTGGTCGATTTCAAAGGCAGCACTACCGACCTCTTTCATGGCCAGCTGCCCCGGTTTCCCAGAGAGGTGGAGACTGCCAGGGAGCGGGGCGAGCGATTGCTGGTGGTGAGTCCTCGAGAGCATTGGCAACGTCTGGAGCACTGGTGCCAGGCAGCCGGGATTCCTCTGGGAAGGGGTGGAGTGGAGCTGGTTGATGGGGAGCTTCGAAGGGGCTTTCGACTGCCGGCGGCTGCCGTGGTGACCTTCGGTGAGCACCAGATCTTTCCGCGCGTCGCACCCGAGCGACAACGCCGCAGGAATCGCTTCGGTCCCTTTGTGTCCAGCCTGCGGGACCTGCGCATCGGTGACCATGTCGTGCACCAGGATCACGGCATCGGCCAATTCGTCGCACTGCGCTCCGTGGGCACAGAAGAGCAGGACCTCGACCACCTGCCACCTGCCTTGTTGCCGCTGCTTGCTGGGGAGCAATCACTCGCATCGGAGGTCATGGAGATTGCCTACGAGAGTGGACGGCGCCTGCTGCTGCCGTTGAGCCGCCTGGACCAGATTCAGCGCTACAGCGGCATCGAGAGTATGCCTCCCCGCCTCGATCAACTGGGTGGCACGTCGTGGACTCGTACCAAGGACCGTGTCCGAAGGGGTATGCAGCGTCTGGCTGGTGACCTGGTGAAACTCTACGCGGAGCGCCAGCTCGCCAAGGCTCCAGCCCTTCCCGGGGACACCGACCTGATGGCCCAGTTCGAAGCCGCCTTCGAGTTCGAGGAGACCGAGGATCAGCGGCAGGCCATCGACGCGATCAAGGAAGATCTGGAGCGGGAACGCCCCATGGATCGCTTACTCTGCGGGGATGTGGGCTTCGGCAAGACAGAGGTGGCCATGCGGGCTGCCTTCAAGGCGGTCGAGGGTGGATATCAGGTAGCCGTTCTGGCGCCGACGACCATCCTCGCCGATCAGCACCTGGAGACCTTTCGCCGCAGATTCGACGGCTATCCCGTGCGCGTGGAGATGCTCTCGCGCCGCCGCACGGCTGCCGAGGTCAAGGAAATCCGCCGGGGGTTGACCAGTGGCGAGGTCGATATTCTCATCGGCACCCACCGCCTCTTGGGTCGAGACGTAGAGCTGCCGAAGCTGGGCCTGCTGATTGTGGATGAGGAGCAGCGTTTCGGAGTGGCCCAGAAGGAACGTCTGCGTGAGCTGAAGAAGAACGTCCATGTGCTGGCCATGTCGGCGACTCCGGTCCCCCGGACTCTGCAACTGTCACTAGCGGGAGTGCGCGATCTTTCGGTGATCGAGACCCCACCAAGGGATCGGATGGCGGTCGAAACCGCCATCATGCCCTTTTCACCCGAGTTGGTGCGTGAGGCCGTGGAATTCGAGCTCGAAAGGCGGGGTCAGGTCTACTATGTGTTCAATCGAGTCGAAGGCATCGAGCAGTTCGCCGCCTATTTGAGAGAGATCCTGCCCGCAGTGCGTATGACCATCGGCCACGGCCAGATGGAAGAAAACGAGCTGGCGCGAAGGATGCGCGCCTTCAAGAAGGGAGAGTATGATCTTTTGCTGGCGACGACCATTATCGAGAACGGAATCGACATTCCCAACGTCAATACCATTCTCGTACACCAGGCCGAGCGATTCGGGTTGGCACAGCTCTATCAGCTCCGCGGCCGTGTGGGTCGCAGCGATCAGCTGGCCTACTGCTATCTGCTGGTGCCGGGTGATCGGGTACTAAGAGGCGAGGCTCGCAAGCGCCTGCACGCCATTCGCGAGTTCACAGAGCTGGGAGCAGGCTTTCGGGTCGCCGCCAGGGATCTCGAGATTCGGGGCGCGGGCAATCTCCTGGGGGCGGAGCAGAGCGGTCATATAGCCGCGGTCGGCATCGAGACCTATCTCAAAATGCTGGAGGAAACGGTACGCGAGCTTCGAGGTGAGGCTGTCGAGGCGGTCCCCTCTGTGGCTCTGGATTTGCCGCTCAATGTCACCATCCCCAGCGACTATCTCTCGGATGCCAATCTCAGGATGGAGATCTACCAGAGAATAGCCTCCGGAGATGTGGATACTACGGACCTGCTGGATGAGCTGCAGGATCGCTTCGGTCCACCCCCACCTTCCGTCTATGGACTGCTTGCAGCGACGTCGCTCAAACGCCTGGCGGAAGCTATGCGGGTTCAGTCGATCTCGCATCAGGGACAGAGGCTGCAGATTCGATTTCGCCGGGACTCGAGTGTCGACGTCGAGCGCCTGGTGAGAATGGTCTCCGAGAGACCCGGCCTGACGTTCAGTCCCAGTGGAATCCTCATTCTCGATCAGGTCGGCGGGGCTCAGGCCCTGGAGCGGTCCAGATGGCTGCTGGAAGAGCTCGGCAAGTGAGAGTCCTCCGACGCTCCTTGTGGCTAGGTTTGTGGTTGCTGATGGCAGCAGGAGGGTGTCGGGAGGCACCTCCGGCACCCTATGTGGTGGCTGAGATCAGCGAACAGGAGGTTCGCTTCGCCGAGTTCCAGAGCTATCTCGAGGCGAATGCGGGCGAGCCAGAGGGGGACCTGGAGGACCAGGTCTCGAGCGCGCTGTTCGATGGTCTTCTCGAGGAGTGCCTGATCGCGCGCTGGGCGGTGGACGAGGGGCTGGTTTCGGCCAACGCCGGCAGGCGGGCGGGGGTCGGTGCGGTCACCGCCGAGCTTGCGGCAGCGGAGGTGTCCAGCAGGGCGATCGCTTCCTACTATGACGAGCATCGCGATCACTTTCATCGACCGGACAGAGTCCACCTCCAGCAGATTCTCCTCGGCAACCGGGCGGTGGCCGAGGAAGTGCGGGCCGAGTGGGACGCCGGGATGCCGTTCCTGAAGCTCGTCGACCTCTACTCACAGGAAGGCTTGCTGTTGGGTGCCGACGAGGGGGATCTGGCCCGAGAGGAGCTGCCGCTGATATTCGCGGACGCCATCTTCGACCTGCAGCTGGGGCAGGTGAGCGAGGTCTTCGCCGCCGAATACGGATTTCATCTGTTCAAAGTTACCGATCGTCTGCCGGCAGGAGTGCCCTCACTGGAACGGGTGGAAGAGGCGGTGCGGCGGGAATTGCTGCGTCACGAGGTCGCCAGCGGTCTGCGAACCCTGGTGGAGAAGGCTCGGCAGCGCTACAATGTGCGGGTTTTCGAGAGGAACCTGCCTTTCGAATACACCGGCGAGTACTGATTCAATGCGAAGTCGGCTCAACTCCAGGTTGGTTTGCGGTCTCCTGTTGGCGGGAGTCTCCCTCGGCTCGGCCGAGGTCAATGAAATCGTCCTGCGTGTCAACGACCGAATCGCGACGACCTACGACTACAACAGCGAGCGTTTAGAGCGTTTCCAGGCAATTCAGCAGGCGGAAAGCCTGACGGAAGAAAAAAGGCAGGAGCTCGTCGCCGTGCTGGGCGAGACGGTGATGAAGGACCTCTTCGAGCAGCTGCTGATGCTGTCGCGGGCCGATCAGCTGAAGATCCAGATCTCTCCGAGCGAAATCGATGAGGCAGTTGAGCGCACCAAGCAGAACTTCGGCATCCAGAATCAGGCCGAGTTCAAGGCTGCCCTCGAGGCCTCCGGCATGACGGAGGAGAGACTTCGTCTAAGGTTGGAGAAGACACTGCTGACTCAAAAAGTGATGGGGCAGGAGGTCTACTCCAGGGTTTCCGTCGACGAAGAGGATCTGCGACGCTACTACCAGTCGCATGTCGAGGACTTCCAGGTGCCTCAACGCCTGAGCCTGCGGGAAGTGGTTGTCCTGGAGTCGAGTGGTTTGAATGACGACGACCTGGCGCTTCTGGCCGAAGAGATCCGCCAACAACTCAGCACCGGGCGGGATATCGAAGAGGTTGTGGCGCCCTACCTGGAGGAAGGTGTGTCGTCAGGCGTCATCGATCTTGGTTGGGTAGAGGTCGGAGACCTGAATCAGGATCTCGAGGAGGCCGTCTGGGGCCTCGAAGCCGGAGAAGTGAGCCCAGCGGTCGAAGCGCGCGGTGGTCTGCATATTCTCGTCGTAGCCGAGCGGGAGGAGGCGAGGCTACTCGAGTTCCTAGAGGTGCAGGATCAGATCCGTTCGATCGAGCAGGGCCGGCTGATGCAGGACGAGATGGCCAAGTACATCGAGGAGTTGAAGAAGAACTCCTATGTCGTCGCCAACCCACCCCCCGAGGCAGCGGGCTTCAGGGCTTCTCTCGCCACTTCACTACCCAGCGAATTGGATGCGTTCCGGAAGGTAGAACCGGGGCTCGGCGATTCGCTGCCACTGCAGATCCCCGCCGATACACCCAGTGAGGGCTCGGACGAGCCTCCCACGGAATCCACAGTCGATCCACCTCCAGAGGGCGGCTGATTCCGCAACTCCCACGAGGGCCAGAAAGGGTTGATGAACGGAAGATCCTTGCCGAAATGAGGCACGGCTCGACCCTTCCTCGTACTCCTCGAACAGCCTGATTTTCCAAGGATTTTCACCTTTCGGGTGGATGGGCTCGCTCGGTGGAGAAAAATGGACAAAAGTGGACTGCGATGCTAGACTGCGCAGCGATCTACTCCCTTAGGTGGACGGGTCTATGTTTCGTGGAAGCGCGCCCACAAAGATCGACGAGAAAGGCCGGCTGAAGGTGCCGACCGGCTTCCGTCGGCACATGGAGGAGAGGTACGGCAAGGACGTCTTCATCACCTCCGTTTTGGGGGACTCCGTGCAGTTGTACCCACTCCAGGTATGGGAAGAGATCGAAGCTCGCCTGGCCGCGCTTCCGTCGACGGACAGGGCCAAGCAACGCTACCTGGAGAGGGTCAGTTACTACGGTCAGCAGGGGAGGCTCGATGGTCAGGGAAGAGTCGTGATCCCCCCGCTCCTGAGAGAAAGCGCTGCGATGACCGGCGAAGTGGTGGTCAGTGCCCGCTTGGATCACCTTGAAATCTGGAACCGTCAGCGGCTCCAGACCCGCTTCGCCGAGCAGCCCTTCGACGAAGAAGACTTCAACTATCTGAGCGAGAAAGGGATCTAGATGCACGGATTGCTTCGTCGCTCGACGGCAGCTCATTGAATCGGCGAACGTGCGGCACATACCCGTTCTGCTAGAGGAGACCACTGCTCTCCTGGCGCCTGAGCGGGGCGGCCTGTTCGTGGACTGCACGCTGGGTTTGGGCGGTCATACAGCAGCTTTGCTGGCGGCCAACCCGAGAGCCCGCGTCATCGGGATCGATCGCGACCCGGCAGCTCTACGGCTGGCCAAATCGCGGCTGCAACCGTTCGCCGAGAGGGTGCGCCTGTTGCCTGGGGAGTTTTCTCGTCTGGAGGAGCTGCTCGAGGCGGCGCGGGTCGACAAGGTCGACGGCATCCTCGCGGATATTGGTGTTTCCTCGCTGCAGCTCGAGACGGCCGAGCGGGGATTCAGCTTCCGCTTGGAAGGACCGTTGGATATGCGGATGGGACCAGGCGAACTGACCGCCAGTGAGGTGGTCAACAGGTACAGGGAGGCCGACTTGGAGAGGATATTCAGGGACTTCGGTGAGGAGAGACAGGCGCGGCGAATAGCGCGAGCCATCGTTGCTCGGCGCGACGAGCAGGCCATCCAGAGCACTTCCGACCTGCGCCAGGTGGTTCACAGGGTACTCGGTCGCCAGCCGAGCCACAGAAAGCGGCGTATCGACCCGGCCACCCGTGTCTTTCAAGCCATTCGAATAGAGGTCAACAAGGAGCTCTCCGGACTCGAGAGCCTTCTCGATCAGGCCGTTCGCCTATTGCGCCGAGACGGACGGCTGGTGGTGATCTCGTACCACAGTCTCGAGGATCGCATCGTCAAGAACAAGCTGCGAGATCTGGCCAGGGGAGAGGTCGATCAGATTACCGGCCGGCCGAGGTCGGAGACCCAGGTCATCGAGGTATTGACCAAGCGCCCCGTCCGGCCCGGCGAGGCCGAGATCGCTGCCAATCCCCGGTCGAGATCGGCTCGGCTGCGGGCTGCCAGGAGGCTATGACGGCTTGAGAAGTGCCTACGTTGTCCGCCGACCGGTTCTCAACAGCTATCTGGTTCGCCAGCGCGACCGAAAGCGTCGGAAGGAGCTCGGCCTCGTCCTGGTGGTCATTCTGCCATTGGCGATCGGTCTCCTGGGATACGTGTGGCTGAACCTGGAGCTCATCGACCTCGGTTACGAGGTGCATGACCTCGAGCGGACACTGAAGCAGCAAGAGCAGCAACAACGCGAGTTGTTCGTGGAATCGGCCTATCTGTCGAGCCCGGCGCAGGTTCAATCGCGAGCCTCGGCGGAGCTGGGAATGGTGCCGGCGACTCTCGACAAAGTCGTCTTCCTCGAGGAGATCCCGTGAAGGCTCGCCTGTTCTTGAGCCTGGTGATCCTGGCGCTGTGGACCGGTGGCATCGTCTATCGTCTGGTGCAGCTGCAGATACGGGATCACGAACACTACAGCCAGAGGGCCGAGGGCCAGCATCACCGGAAAGTCGAGCTGCTGGCCCCCCGCGGGACGATTTTCGATACCCGTGGTCGCGAGTTGGCCGTCTCGGTCGAAGTGGACTCCGTATGGGTCGACCCCTCGAGAGTCGAGGATACGGCGGCCATGGCGAGCCAGCTCGCAGCAGTGCTGAAGGTCGATCGCCAGGCTCTTGCCCGAAGCATGGACGGCGCGCGCGAGTTCGCCTGGGTAGCCCGTCTTCTCGACCCGCCTCAGGCAGCGGCCGTTCGCGACCTGCGGTTGCCTGGAGTCAGCTACCTCAAAGAGAGCAAACGCTACTACCCGATGCGGCAGGTGGCCTCTCAGGTGGTCGGCTTCGCCGGCGTGGACAACCGTGGACTCGAGGGCATCGAGGGCGCCTACAACAATCTGGTAGCGGGCAAGGCAGCGCGACGTGGAGTCCTGCGGGACGCGCGTCGAGGAACGGTGCTGCTGCCGAGTCTATCGTTTCGGGATCCACAGCCGGGTAGCGACCTCTATCTCACCATCGACGTGTGGATTCAGTATCTGCTGGAAAAGGAACTGTCTGCTGCGGTGCAAAGAACCGAGGCCAAGAGTGGCACGGCTCTCATCCTCGACCCCACCAGCGGAGCCATTCTGGCCATGGCCTCCGTACCGACCTTCGATCCGAATCACTTTGGCGAGTACGGCCGAGACCAGTGGAGGAATCGGGCGGTAACGGATTCTCTCGAGCCTGGTTCCACGTTCAAGATGGTCACCGCCGCCGCTGCTCTGGAGGCGAATCTCGTCGATCCCACGGATGTTTTCGACTGTGAGAGAGGCAGTATCGTGGTCAAGGGGAGGCGAATTCATGACCACCACTCCTTCGACCAATTGACCTTCCGAGAGGTCATTGCCAAGTCCAGCAACGTGGGAGCGATCAAGGTGGGGCTGCTCGCGGGCGAATCCGCCCTCTACGAACAGATCCGAAAGTTCGGATTCGGGCGGCTGACGGGAGTCGACCTGCCCGGCGAAAGTGCCGGCCTCCTGCAGCCCGTCGAGCGATGGCACAAGCGAGCGGTGGCCTACATCTCTTTCGGGCAGGGTCTGTCGGTGACAGCGGTACAGCTGGCCTCGGCCTTTGCGGCTGTCGCCAATGGCGGACAGCTGTACCGACCCTACGTGGTGCAAGCAGTGAGCAGAGCTGGTGTCCGACAGCCCGTGGAGGGCAAGCCGGAGATAGTGGGACGGGCAGTGAGCGCCAGCACGGCTCGTACGCTGGAGAGGCTACTCGAGGCGGTCGTCGAAGAGGGAACAGGTAGGAAAGCCGCTATCGATGGGTACCGGGTAGCCGGCAAGACCGGCACTGCTCAGAAGGCGGCGGCGAGTGGTGGATACGCCCAGGGACGGTATGTTGCCAGTTTTGTCGGGTTTGCTCCGGCTCGACGGCCGAGGCTGGTTGGACTGGTGGCACTCGATGAGCCCAACCCCAAACGTGGCTATCACGGTGGCGATGTGGCGGCCCCCGTCTTCGCGGCAATAGTCGGTCCCGCACTGCTCTACCTCGGCGTCCCTCCGGAGCGTGAGCCCATGGAGGTCTGGCCGGGTCAGAGGGATCCCTCCGAGCAGCCGGTATTGACGGCTGCGAGTCCGCGCGGTCAACGGCCAACCGACGCTGAGACCAGCCAGGAGCTGTTGGCCTCTACAGGCCACGGCGAAGGCTCGCTGCCCGACTTTACCGGGCTGACAGCCAGGCAAGCGGTGGTGAGGACCGCGACGCTCGGTTTGAGGGCAGATCTCCACGGGCGGGGTCTGGTGAGTCGCCAGGTTCCATCTCCCGGCTCAGCGGTCGAAACGGCCGAGGGCAGGGTCGAGCTGTGGTTGGCAGGGGATTCGGGCCGATGAGAGTCGCCGAGATCATCGCAGGCATGGCCGTCCGACGGTCATCGGAGGCCGACCCGGAAGTTAGCGGAATTACCTTCAATTCGAGGCAGGTCAGGCCTGGTGATCTCTTTGTCGCCTTGACGGGCCAGCGTTTCGATGGCCGGGCCTTCGTGCCCGACGCCCTCGGGCGTGGAGCCGTAGCGGTCCTGGCCGCGGGAGATCCGCCGGAGGAGTTTCAGGGGTTGTGGCTGACAACGGCCGAGCCGAGATGGTTGATGGGCCCCATTGCCGCCAGAATCTTCGGCCATCCAGAGCGAGACCTGCTGATCGCCGGAGTGACCGGGACCAACGGCAAGTCCACGTTGGTGCATATCCTGGAAGCTATTCTGAATGCGGCTGACATCCCGAGTGGTTGCATGGGGACGCTGGGGTACCGGTTCAAGGACGAGGTCTACCCGGGAGAGCGAACAACCCCCGAGTCGGCGGATCTCTACAGGACCCTCCGGAAGATGCGGGACGCGGGTGCCGAAGCGGTCTGCATGGAGGTTTCCTCGCATGGGCTGGAGCAGGGGAGGGTAGAGGGGCTGAGCTTCGACCTGGCCATCTTTACCAACCTTTCTCGGGACCACTTCGATTTCCATCACGGTTTCGAGGACTACTTCGCCGCCAAGCGAAAGCTGTTCGAAAGACTGAAATCCGATGGCTGGGCCGTGGTCAACCTCGACGACCCCTACGGCAGGCGCATGGCCGCAGGGCTGCCTCAGGTGGTCACTTTCGGCAAGGAAGGCGACGTCCGAGTTCTCCGAGCCGAGCTGGACTCGCAAGGCATTCGGGCGGACCTGGCGACGCCTCGAGGCTCCTTGTCCATCCAATCGCCGCTGCTGGGAGGCTACAACCTCGAGAATCTCCTGGCGGCGGTGGCAGGGGGCGAAGCCTTGGGGTTGCCCGAGGAGGCCCTGATCCAGGGGATCGCCGATCGTCCCCCGCTGTCGGGTCGCATGGAGCCGATCGAGTGTGGTCAGCCTTTCCCTGTGCTTCTCGACTATGCCCATACCGACGCCGCTCTCGAGGCAGCTCTGCGATCCCTCAAGGGGTTCTCGAAGTGCAAGGTCCTAGTGGTCTTCGGATGCGGGGGCGATCGAGATACCGGGAAGCGTGTGCTGATGGGGAGGGTGGCCGGTGAGCTGGCCGATTTCTCCATCATCACTTCGGACAATCCCCGCCGGGAAGATCCACTAGCGATCATCGCGAGTATCGAAGAGGGTCTCAAGGAGAGCGGTGCCAGCGACTATCGGATCCTGCCGGATCGTCGGGAGGCGATCCGCAGAGCCGTAGGTCAAGCGGAGGCCGGCTGGGCGATCCTGCTCGCCGGCAAGGGGCACGAAGAGGTTCAGATCCTGGGGGACCAGGAGCTACCCTTTTCCGACCGCAAAGAGATGCGTCGAGTGTTGGAGGAGCGGTTTGGTTCAAGGCCGACTGGGTGAGGCAGCCACGATCATGGGAGGAGAGATGATCTCCGGCTCTGCGGCCGCCATGTGGCGGGGCGCCACGCTCGACTCGCGCCAGGTCAACGGTGGAGAGCTGTTCTTTGCGCTTGCCGGTGAACGCACCGACGGGCATCGATTTGTTGGGCAGGCTCTCGAGAGAGGCGCGGCTGCGGCGATCGTTCAGCGTGAGATGGAGATTCCCGCCGACGGTGGAGCCATTCGGGTCCCCGACACCCTCGAAGCCCTCCATAGCTTGACCCGAGAAGTTCGGACCCGCGAGCCGCGCCAGCTGGTGGGGATAACCGGGTCGGCTGGCAAGACCACGACAAAAGAGATGCTGGCCGCCATGCTCGCCCGGCGGTTCCGGGTAGCCCGCAACCCGGGCAGCTTGAACAATACCCTGGGGTTTCCGGTCGCTCTGCTGGGAATCCCGGAGGGAACCGAATGGATGGTGGCCGAGATGGGGATGTCCACCCCGGGAGAGCTCAGCCAGGTGAGCCGGTTGGGCAAGCCCGACGTAGCGGTGTTCCTCAATGTCCGCCCGGTGCACCTGGAAGCCTTCGGAACCCTGGAGGCTATTCGGGAGGCCAAGGCGGAGCTACTCGACGGACTCGCCGAGGACGGTCTGGTCGTGGCGAATCAGGACGACAGGCAAGTCGTGGAGATCGCGCATCGGCAGGCCGGCAGGGTGATCTGGTTCGGGCGGCAGACGACCGCGGACTATCGGGTCGAGGTTGTCGAGAGTCTTGCTGATGGAAGGGTCGGTAGTCGGTTCAAGCTGGTGACCAGCGAGGATGTCGTCGAGGTCGAGCTGCCGATGCATGGCCTCTACAACGTCGACAACTTCCTGGCCGCGGCGGCCTGCGCCAACACCCTCGGTGTTCCCCTGCTCGAGATCGCCCAGGCCGTGCAGGCCGTGATGCCACAGCCCATGCGGGGAGTGGTTCACCGACTCGCCAACGGCTCGATCGTTGTGGACGACTGTTACAACTCCAATCCGGCCGCGCTGACCGAGGCCCTGCAAAGCGCGCTCGAGATTCCGGGGGAGCGTCACTGGGCGATCCTGGGTGACATGTTGGAGCTCGGCGAGGCAGCTGAGGAATTTCACCTTCAGGCCGGAAGAACAGCCGCCGGAATGGGATTCTCGCCGGTGGTGGGTGTCGGTCCGCTGGCCCGAAAGCTGGTCGAGGGTGCCCGGCAGGCGGGGGCCGAGGGCCACTGGTACGAGGATGCCGAGGCAGCGGCTGTCATGGCCGATCACCTTCAGGCGGGTGACACGCTGCTGGTCAAGGGCTCGCGAGGAGTGGGCCTGGAGGCCGTGGTGGGAGCAATGCTGGCAGCGGCGGCCGAGGTGGTGAGCTGATGCTGTTCCATCTGCTCTTTCCCCTTGCCGAGCAGTACCCGGTGTTCAATGTCTTTCGGTACATCACCTTTCGGGCGGCGGGTGCGGTCGTGACCGCTGTCTTGCTGACGCTCTGGATGGGACCCTGGTTCATTCGCGGGCTGCGCCGACTGTCGATCGGTCAGAACATTCGCGACGTCGGACCCGAGCGACATCAGGTCAAGGCTGGTACGCCGACCATGGGTGGCCTGTTGATCCTCTTCTCGGTGCTGCTGCCGACGCTCCTGTGGGCCAATCTCAACAACCCCTTCGTCTGGTTGGCCGTCGGGGTCATGACAGGCTTCGGTGCCATTGGCTTTCTGGACGACTACTTGAAGATCCGGCGGCGACAGAACGAAGGTCTTTCGGTGCGACTGAAGCTGACACTGCAGATTCTGGTCGGTGTGTTGGCGGGGGTTGCGGTGTTGTCCCTTCCAGAGGCTTTCGGTTTCGAGAGCACGATCGCGTTCCCGTTCTTCAAGCGAGCCGTCTACAACCTGGGAGTCTTCTACGTGCCTTTCGTGGCGGTCGTCCTGGTCAGTTCCTCCAATGCGGTCAACCTCACCGATGGTCTCGACGGCCTGGCCATCGGCGCCACGCTCATCGCCGCCGCGACCTATGTGATCTTCACTTACGTGGCCGGTAACTCGGTCCTCGCCGGCTATCTGCAGGTGCCCTACGTGAGAGGCGTCGGCGAGGTGGCCGTTTTCTGTGGCGCCCTGGTGGGATCCAGCCTCGGGTTTCTGTGGTTCAACTCCCATCCGGCAGAGGTCTTCATGGGAGATGTGGGCTCCTTGGCCATAGGCGGTGCCATCGGCATGGTGGCTGTGCTCTCGAAGCAGGAGGTGGTCCTGCTGCTGGTCGGAGGGTTGTTCGTCATGGAGGCCATGTCGGTGATCATCCAGGTCGGGTTCTTCAAAGCGAGCGGCGGGCGGCGAGTATTCCGCATGGCACCGTTGCATCACCACTTCGAGTTGAGTGGCTGGGCAGAGCCGAAGATCATCGTGCGCTTCTGGATCCTATCGATCCTGTTCGCACTGATCGGACTGTCGACCTTGAAGTTGAGATAGAGGTGAGCTTGAAAGCTGAACATTGGAAGCGTGCTCTGGTCTACGGCCTCGGAATCTCCGGCAAGGCCGCGGCACGGCTGTTGCGGTCGAGAGCAGTCGAGGTCGTGGGCATGGATCGGCGCGCGGCCGAGGATCTGGAGCTCGGCGATCTGGCGAGCGATCCAGGGGTCGAGTTGCATCTCGGCGAGGAGCCCGAGTTGCTTCCCGCAGGCGTCGATGGGCTGGTGATCAGCCCCGGTGTCCCGCCTGGCCAGCCGTTGCTGCAGGCAGCGCGGCAAGCGGGTCTACCCATCGTGGCGGAGGTGGAGTTGGCCTCGTGGTATCTCAGTGGCCCTATCGTCGGTATTACGGGTAGCAACGGCAAGAGCACCACGACCGCCCTGACCGGTGAGCTCCTTCGCGCCTCGGGCTTTGATGTCGAGGTGTGCGGCAACATCGGGCTGCCCCTGAGTGCGTGTGTGGAGGGTGAGGCAGGGCGGATCTTCGTGACCGAGCTCTCCAGCTTCCAATTAGAGGGCATCGATAGTCTTCGACCGAAGGCTGCGGGTCTTCTCAATCTGGCCGCTGATCACCTCGACTGGCATGGCGGCGAGGATGCCTACCTCGCGGCCAAGAAAGCGATCTTCCGGAACCAGACTGCGGACGACTCCGCTGTCCTCAATGCCGACGATTCACGGGTAGCAGCCATCGAGACAGAAGCGCATCGACGAGCGTTCTCTCGCACGGCGCCGGTACAGGACGGCTGCTATGTGGAGGGAGACATCGTGGTCGAGGTGGCTCCGGGTGAGGCGCCCAGGGCACTGTTCAGCTGCGACGACCTGGCCCTCGAAGGCGAGCACAATCTGGAGAACGCGATGGCAGCCGCATTGCTGTCGCGGGCCATGGGGGCCGACGGGTCGGCATTCCCCGCCGCCCTGGCTCTGTTTCGAGGCTTGCCGCATCGGGTCGAGCAGGTCGGGGACCGGCTGGGGGTGCAGTGGATCGACGATTCCAAGGCGACCAACTTTGCGGCCACGCTCCGGTCGTTGGACGCCTTTCCAGACCACAGTGTGCACCTGATCCTCGGTGGCCGGAACAAGGGCGGCGACGCTGCCCTGCTGGCAGAGGTCGCGGGTCGCAAGGTAAAGAGAATCTACTTGGTGGGCGAAGCCGCTGAGGACTTCCGCTCAGCGTTGGCTGGCGTCGTGCCGTGTGAGATGGCCGTTCATCTGCCACAAGCCGTGGACTCGGCGGCGCGAAGGGCCGTCGAGGGGGATGTGGTGCTGCTATCACCAGCCTGCGCCAGCTTCGACCAGTATCGGAACTTCAATGAGCGTGGAGACCACTTCCAACAGCTGGTGGGGGCCCTGAATGGCTAAGAAGCTCGCCTTCGACAAGGTGCTCTTCACCACCATCATCCTGCTGGTGGGTCTGGGTCTGATCTCGGTCTTCTCTGCCAGCGCGGCCTTTGCCCGGGACCAGGGTACCGGACTGAACATGTTCCTGGCCAAACAGAGTGTCGCCGCCGTGATCGGCCTGGTCGCTATGTGGATCCTGATGCACATCGACTATCGCCACTACCGGCGGCCGCAGGTGCTGTATCCCATCATCGTCGGCTCGCTCGTACTTCTGGTGGCCAGCCTCTTCGGCCCGGAGCTCAACAACACTCGTCGTTGGCTGTTTGTCGGGGGGCTCTCGATCCAACCGTCCGAGCTGGCCAAGCTGGCGATCATCGCCTTCGTCGCCTTTCAGATCGAACGCAATGAGGACCGCGGGAGTCGCGATCTGGTCTTGCCGGTGTGCCTCCTTTTGGGACTGATGGCCAGTCTGACCCTGATGCAGCCCGATCTCGGAACAGCTGTGCTCCTGTGCGGAGCCACGATCTTCATGCTGTTCCTGGCGGGTGTGGGCTGGCGCTACTTCCTCGGGGGAGCCCTGGCTCTTCTCCCGGCGCTATGGCTGGCGGTCTACTCGGTGCCCTATCGTCGGCAGAGGTTCATGTCCTTTCTGAACCCCGATCTGGAACCCCTGCGCTCCGGCTATCAGGCGCGCCAGTCACTCATCGCAGTTGGTTCCGGGGGCCTGCTTGGGCGCGGTCTGGGCGAAAGCCTACAGAAGCTCTACTTCTTGCCCTATCCGCATTCGGACTTCATCTACTCGATCATCTCCGAAGAGCTCGGGCTGATCGGTGCGGTTGGCGTATTGCTGTTGTTCGCCGTCTTGTTTTGGCGTGGTATTCGCGCCGGTGTGAAGGCACCGGACACTTTCGGGCGCTATCTGGCCTGGGGCATCGCGGGCCTCATCACAATGCAGGCTTTGATCCATATCAGCGTTGCCCTGGCTCTGGTGCCGACGAAGGGTATCCCGCTGCCGTTTATCTCTTACGGCGGCTCCTCCCTGGCCGTGTGTCTCGCCGGTTCTGGGGTGCTGCTGAATGTGTCGCAACATGCGTGAGAAGCGAGTGCTTGGGAAGACGGTGAATCGTGAAGCTGGTCTACGAATGGCACGGAAACGATGGCGAATGAGCATGCACTCCTGGCCGGAGGCGGTAGTGGCGGACACGTGTTTCCCGCTCTGGCGGTGGCTGATGAACTGCGTCAACGGGGCTGGCAGGTGAGCTGGATGGGACGAATTTCGGGAATGGAGAGAGAGCTCGTGGAGGCCCGCGGACTGCCGTACCAGGGTCTATCGGCGAAGGCCGTCGTGGGCCGCAGACCGTTCCAGAAAGTCGCAGCGCTCGGCACCCTTGCAGCCTCGTCGTGGCGAGCCAGACAGATGATCCGCGACTCCCAAGCCGACGTGGTCCTGGGAACTGGCGGGTACGTTTCCGTACCAGGGGTTCTCGGCGCGGCGCTGAGCAAGCGGCCGGTTGTCCTGCTCGAGCCCAACGCCGAGGCCGGCTCGGCGAATCGGTGGCTATCCCGGTGGGCATCGTCGGCAGCGGTTGCTCTGCCGGGGATGGAGGGGCAGTTACGTTGCCCTTCGCGGGTAACGGGAGTGCCGGTTCGACGGGAGTTCTTCGCAGCTCGGGATACCCGGCCGACCAGCGGAGCCCTTCGCCTGCTGGTTCTGGGTGGAAGTCAGGGGGCCCGGCAGCTGAATCAACTGGTGCCGGCAGCCCTCCAACAGCTCGGGGACCGGCTTGCCGGTCTCGAAGTCGTGCATCAGGTGGGAGAAGCGCTACAAGAAGAGGCGGAGAGCACCTACCGGAAGAGCAACTCGAGGGGGCATCAGGTCAGGGTCGTACCCTTTTTGGATGACGTCGCCGCCGAAATGGCCGCGGCCGATCTAGTGATCTCGAGAGCCGGAGCCATCACGGTAGCCGAAATCTGCGCCGCCGGACGGGCCGCTTTGCTCGTGCCGCTGGCGCTGGCGGGTGGGCACCAGGTTGCCAACGCCCAGCGATTGGCAGCCAGTGGTGGAGCGGCTGTTCTAACGCCTGAGACGGCTGATGCAGCGAGTCTCGTGACTTTGCTCGAATCGCTGCTCGACGATCGACAGCGGCTACGGTCCATGGGCGAGACACTCCGTGGGCTCGCTTGGCCGCAGGCTGCCGAATCGGTTGCCGACCTCTTGCGCGAAGCAGTGGAGGCCGCCTGATGTTTCGGCGCTTCACCAACCTGGCGGCAGTTCACTTCATCGGCATTGGTGGGGCCGGTATGAGTGGCATCGCCGAGGTATTGCTGGACTACAACCTGGAAGTGAGCGGCTGTGATCAGTCCATGAGCGAGACGACAGAGCGACTTGCGAAACTCGGTGTGACTGTCTATCAGGGACATTCTGCCGCGCATGTCGAGACGGCCGATCTGGTCGTGATCTCCTCGGCGGTATCGAGAGACAACCCGGAAGTGGTAGCCGCCCACCAGAACAATATTACCGTGGTGCGCAGAGCCGAGATGCTGGGCGAGCTCATGCGCTTGAAGTATGGCGTCGCCGTGGCGGGAACCCATGGCAAGACGACGACGACCTCGTTGATCGGGACTGTGCTGACGGAAGCGGGACTGGATCCGACGGTCATCGTGGGCGGTCGCCTGAGGGTCTCGGGCACCGGCGCTCGGCTGGGTAAGAGCGAATACCTGGTCGCCGAGGCCGATGAGTACGACCGCAGCTTTCTCAGGCTGCAGCCCATCCTGGCGGTGGTCACTTCGATCGACGAGGACCACTTGGACACCTACGCGAATCTGGACGAGATCCGTAAAGCCTTCGTGACTTTTGCTGGCAAAGTGCCGTTCTTCGGCCAGGCCATTCTCTGCCTGGACGACACCAATATCCAGGAGCTCCTGCCTCAGTTGAAGCAAGAGCACCGGGTCGTGACCTATGGACTGTCGCCGCAAGCCGATCTGAGAGCGACGGAGTTCGAGAGCACGCCCGCTGGATCTCGGTTCCAGGTCGTCGATTCACGTCAGGGCGAAATGGGGACGATCGAGCTGCCGATGCCGGGCCTGCATAATGTGCGCAACTCCCTGGCCGCGATAGCCGTGGGACAGGCGATGGGCGTTCCCTTCGTCAGCATCGCTCGGGCACTGGCGGGTTTCTCGGGTGTACATCGAAGGTTCGAGACCCGCGGTGTGTGGCGGGGCGCCAAAGTCATCGACGACTACGCCCATCATCCGACCGAGGTGACGGCAACTCTCGAAGCCGCTCGACAGGCCTTCCCGGGAGCCGTGATTCACGCCATCTTTCAACCGCATCTTTTCTCGCGGACTCGCCATCTGGCTCTCGAGTTCGGGCGTTCGCTGTTGGGGGCCGACAAGGCCGTGGTGACGGACATCTACCCGTCGCGGGAGCAGCCTGAGCCGGGAGTGACCTCCGATCTCGTGGTCGAGGCTGCCAGGCAAAGCGGTCACCGCGATGTCCGTTCCTGTGCCGACTGGCGGGAGGTCCCTCCAATGCTGGCGGCAGATGTCCAAGAAGGGGATGTGATCTTGACCCTCGGAGCCGGCGATATCTACCGCTTGGCGGAGCTGCTCGTTGCGGAGGGTGCGAGATGAAACCGCTAGATCTCCAGGTGTCGAGCCCGAGCCCGTTTCGGCGACGGCGATTCGTCGCGCCGCATCGGCGTCGCAGCCAAGTGCTGATGTTGGCACGACCCTTTCTGACTGCGCTACTGCTCGTCGGTCTGCCGGTAGCTGGAGGAGCCTGGGTCCTCACATCGCCCCGCTTCCTGCTCGACAACATCGTGATCAGTGGCACGAGTCGAGTTCGACCTTCCGAGGTCGCCGAGGCCCTGCGATCGCTGCGGGGAAAGCACCTTCTATTGGTCTCGCTTGCTGACGTGGAGAGTCGACTCTCCCAGAACCGATGGATCGAAGGGGCCAACCTGCGCAAGAAGATGCCCAACAGCCTCGTAGTAGAGGTCAAGGAGAGGCAACCGGTCATCCTGTTGAGGCGTGACGAAGGTCTTTTCTATGTCGATCGGAGTGGCACCGTGATCGATCTCTATGATCCGGCGCGAGAGGCGGACCTGCTTTTGCTGAGTGTTGCCCCGGGTGTCGAATTGGAGGTTTGGCCAGCGCTCGCCATCGCAGCAGAGCTGGAACTGGTGGCGCCGGACTGGGCGTCGGGCCTGTCGGAGGTCGAGGTTTTGGGAGGAGATGATTTTCGACTCTTTACGGCGGCCCTGCCGTTTCCGGTACTGGTAAGTCTCGGCGGAGTCGGAAGACAGGTCAGGAAGTTCAGGCTAGTGATGCCCGAAATCGCCCGTCGGTACGACCGGGTCTCCGCGGTCGACCTTCGTTTCTCACGTCAAATCGTTGTTCAACCCGCGGTGGACCCGCGTAGTCAGGAGGGGTGAGGCTTATGCCCAAGGCGGACTCATACATCGTTGCCATCGACATCGGATCTTCGAAGGTCGGAGTGTTGATCGGGCAACGGGACGAGCGACAAGCTCTCGAAGTAGTTGGCAAAGGCGTCGCCCTCAACCGAGGGTCCCGTAAAGGGAACATCGTCAATGTCGAGGCGACGGTCGATGCTCTCAAGCAGGCCACCGAAGAGGCAGAGGTCATGGCCGGCATCGAGGTGTCGAGGGCCTTTGTCGGCGTGGCCGGAACCGATATCCGCAGTATCAACTCCCGCGGCATGGTCTCGGTGGCCAAGAAGGACCAGGACCGGGAGATCACGCGACAGGACATCAGTCGCGTCCTCGAGGCAGCGCAGTCTGCGGCGCTGCCCTCGGATCGCGAGATCCTCCACGCCATCCCGCAGGACTTCATCGTCGACGAGCAGGGTGGAATCTCCGATCCCATGGGGATGCTGGGAAGTCGCCTCGAGGTCGCAGTGCATCTGGTGACCGGCAACATCACTCGCCGCAAGACGCTGCTGACCTGCATCAATCGGGCTGGCATCGAAGTCATCGAGCTGGTATTCGAGCCCCTCGCCACGGCCGAGGCGGTCCTCACCCACGATGAGCGGGAGCTCGGGGCCCTGCTGCTCGATATCGGCAGCGGGACTACCGAGTACGCGGTCTTTGGTGATGGAGAGGTGCAGCACAGTGCGGTCCTGCCGGTAGGTGCCGGGCACTTCACCAACGACCTCGCCATGGTTCTGCGCACCCCTTTTGCGGAGGCCGAACAGATCAAAGTCAAGCACGGTTGCTGTCTCGGCGGCATGGTCGGCGAAGAAGAAGGCATATCGGTGCCGACGGTAGCGGGCGGGCCGCCGAGGGTCGTTCCCAAGCGGGAGCTCTGCGGCATCCTGCAGCCGCGGGCCGAGGAGATGTTGACTCTGGTGAGAGAGGACCTCTCCAAGTACGGCTTGGACGAGACTCTGCGCGGTGGTCTGGTGCTGACAGGAGGCGGCGCGCAGCTCGACGGCTACCTCGAATTGGCCGAGCAGGTATTCAACTGCACGGTCCGCTACGGCCTGCCTCAGCACCTGGCCGGCCTGGTGGACGTGATCAGCTCCCCGACCTGGACAGCGGCCTCGGGCCTGCTGCTCTACGGTCGAGGCGCGGAAGACCGACAACGTAGGACTATAAACACAGGTTTCAGCGTGCGTGGAGTGGTGACCAGTCTCCGCGGCATGTTCTCGGATTTACTGTAGGAAGTAGAACCACCCGGAAGGAGAACAAGACAATGATTCTATTTGACGATCACGAGATGGTAGGCAGTCTCCCCATCACCTTGGAAGAGGCGGAAGGCACGGCGGCCAAGATTACCGTCGTCGGCGTCGGTGGCGGTGGGGGAAACGCGGTGAACCGGATGATCGACTGCCAGATGCGAGGCATCGAGTTTATCGCCGGCAATACCGACATGCAGGCGCTGCGGAAGTGTAGCGCGCCTGTGAAGCTCCAATTGGGCCCAACCCTGACCAGGGGTTTGGGCGCCGGCGGCGATCCGGAGGTAGGTCGCAAGGCGGCCCTCGAGGACACTGAGCGAATTCTGGAGCTTCTGGACGGTTCCGACATGGTGTTTCTCACGGCTGGAATGGGTGGCGGGACCGGTACCGGAGCCATCCCGATCGTCGCGTCTCTGGCCGCTGAGCTGGGAGCTCTGACGGTAGCTGTCGTGACCAAACCCTTCACCTTCGAAGGCCGTCGACGCATGGAGATGGCGGAACGTGGAATCGAAGAGCTGCGGGGTGCGGTCGACACCCTGATCACCATTCCCAACGAGAGATTGCTCAACTTCGTGGAGCGTGGAACGCCGCTCAACGAGGCCTTCCGCATTGCCGACGATGTCCTTCGCCAGGCGGTGCAAGGTATCTCCGATCTGATTACCGTGCCTGGCGAGGTCAACGTGGACTTCGCCGACGTGAAGACCATCATGACCGGTATGGGCATGGCACTGATGGGCACCGGCGTGGCCAAGGGCGAGAGCCGGGCCATCGAGGCCGCCCAGCGCGCCATCTCGTCGCCCCTGCTGGAGGAGACCTCAGTCGAGGGCGCGAAGGGGGTGCTCATCAATATCTCCGGTGGCTCCGATCTGACTCTTCACGAGGTGGATGAGGCGGCCAAGGTCATCGCTGAGGCAGTGGATTCGGCGGCCAATATCATCTCCGGTCTCGTCATCGACGAGTCGATGGAGGAAGAGATGAAGGTCACCGTGATCGCCACTGGCTTCCAGGTAGCAAATGCACCCATCTATAGCCAACCGTTCCTGCCCGCGGCCGAGAGTGACGAACCGGTCTATCCGCCAGAGCCGGTCGGGCCCGAGATGCAGGCAGAGCCAGAGCCGGTAGCCGAGGAGAAGGAGGAGGACATTCCGTTCTATCGCAAGGTAATCGCGCAGACCCAGCAGGACGACCCCAATGGTTACGGGCCGAACTGGTCGAACGTCGACGACTTCGACATTCCGACGGTGCTGCGGAAACAGATGGACTAGAGGGGAAGACAGGGAGCACTAGGCGTATCGAGAGCAGCAGGCAGCAAGGCTGAGAATTCGAGTTGTCACTCTCGACGACTCCAGACTTCCGGGTGGATCGTCTCCAGGTGAAATGGGCTTCACCTCCGCACGTGAACGACGACTGTGGATCTTGGCTGGCAGCTGCCTGCTGCTCATTTATTCTTCACTCTACATCGCCAGGCCCGTCACCAACTGGCTGCGGGACGCCAACTTGTTGCGCTTGGCAGTCGCAGGGGCCTTCCTCCTGGCAGCAGCAGGGGTTGGCCTCGGGCTTCTTCGGAGTCGCCCCGGGTGGCGTGTCTGGGTGGCGCTGGCAGGCATTGTCGCGGGCTACGTGGTTCTACTCTCTCGATTCGACCTACCCGAAGAGCGGCTTCACTTTCTAGAGTACGGACTGGTCGGCGGCCTGTTGTTCACGGCTCTTCTGGAGCGGCAGAAGAACACCAGGGGAGAATCCGGAGAGCTGTCGAGTCGCCGCGCCTTCCTTTGGCCGGCGGTTGGAGCCTTCGTCATGACGGGCCTTGCGGGGTGGATCGATGAGTGGATCCAGGCGGTCTTGCCCAACCGGTTCTACGATCTCAGGGACGTCGCCATGAACGCGGCGGGCGGGGCCCTTGCCGTGCTCTCGATCTGGGGTCTCGACCGCCTTCGCCAGATAGGTGAAAGGCCTCGGACCCGAGGTTTGTAGACAGGGTCGGCCGATCAGGTAAAGGATCCCTGCAGTCCGGTCAGGTTCCGAATCTTCCTCTGGTAGACTTCGGGCGAATTTCCACCCTGTTTGGAGGGTTCTTCATGGAACAAGGTTTCGACGAGGCAAAGGCCCAACGCAATTGGTTGGAGCGATTGGGAGAGAAGATTCCCGGTTTCCGAGGCTTCCAGGATCGGGAGCTTCGAAGAGATGTCGACAAGTTGCAGCGCGAGTATCTCTCAGGCCAGGTGACGAAGGCCAAATCCACCCTTCGCAAGATTGCCGAGCGCTATACGGATGCCGGCAAGATTGGAGTCCTGCATCTGTTCGACCGGCTCGACAAGCGATTGGATGGTCTGGCCCGGGCCATTCAGTTCAGCGATTATGGTGCGTCGGGCTTCTTCGATGTGATCAAGGTCGATGAGGCGGCTCTCGAGGAGCTTTATCGGTTCGATCTCGCTCTATTGGAGGAACTGTCGGGACTGGCTGACGACGCCGCAGCCATCCCAGCGCCCGCCGCCGGCGACCCAACGGAGGCTCTGGAGGTAACTCTAGATCGCCTCCAGCGACTGGAAGACAGGTGGGCGTTGCGGGAGAGCGCCGTCAACAAAGTCGTGCAAACAACAGGCTGATAGAGCCCTTGAGTCCTTAGGAGGACCGGTGATGAAGGTCATTCAATATGTAGACAGTACAGGCCAGACGATGGTAGCCAGGGTTCCCCGGCAGGGCACCGAGGCAATCAAGCTGGGTAGCCAGTTGATTGTCGAAGAGAGCCAGGAAGCGGTTTTCTACCGCGATGGCAAGGCTCTCGACACTTTTCGACCCGGTCGCCACACGCTCGCCACACAGAACTTGCCTCTGCTGGCAGGCCTGCTGGGGGTACCCTTCGAGGGAAAGTCGCCCTTCCAGGCGGCGGTCGTCTTCGTCTCGACGAAGACCTTTCTGGATCTCAAGTGGGGCACCAAGGAGCCGGTCGTCTATCGGGACAATGAGCTGGCGATGGTGCGGCTACGGGCGTTCGGCAAATTCGCCGTTCGCATCACCAACTCGCAGGTCTTCGTCAACGGGGTCGTCGGCACCATGGGGGTGTACACGACCGATGGCGTGGAGTCCTACTTCAAAGACGTCATCGTTGCTCGCCTGACCGATGTGCTGGGTGAGAATCTGCAGTCGATTTTCGATCTGCCGAAGGTCTACGACGAGCTGGCGATGGCACTGAAGGCCCGCGTCGCTGACGACTTCTCGAAGTACGGCATCGAACTGGTGGATCTCTACCTCGGCGCCATTACACCGCCGACCGATGTCCAGAAGCTCATTGACGAACGTGCCGGAATGGCCGCCGTGGGCGACATGAACGCCTACCTGAAATTCAAGGCTGCTCAGGCCATGGGCGATGCAGCTCAGCAGTCGGGTGGAGAAACGGGAAGTGGGGTCGGAGCCGGCCTCGGAGTTGGCATGGGGGCGGGGATGGGCATGATGCTGCCGCAGATGATGAAGGAGGCGATGACCGATTCCGGTGGCGGCCAGGCTGCACCAAGTGAGCCAGCGACGGAGGGCCAGTCTCAACCCACGGGAGACGCCGCGGCTCCCGCAGCAGCGGGGACCGCTGCAGCGGCAGCCGCCTTCTGCCATTCCTGCGGTGGCAAGCTACCTACAGGTTCCCGGTACTGCCCCAGCTGCGGTACCAAGGTCGCCGAGTGACCGGCGGACTCTCGCGGCTTGAGATCTTGACCGACCAGGCTGGACCGATCCGAGACCGTGGTCTATGGCGACGGAGTTGAAAGACAGGGGTTTCGTCTGCACACAGTGCGGTGGAGAAGGCGACCTGGAGTCGGGCCAGCGCTTCTTGACCTGCCGGTTTTGTGACGCGACACTGTTCGTCGATCGATCGGGCGTGGTCAGCCACTACCGTCTGCCCCGTCTGTTGGGAGCAGATGAAGCCGAGGCGGCCTTGCGGCGGTGGATGGCTGGCAACGACACGGTCAAGGACCTCGACAGCAAGAGCGGAATCGAAGCTGTCGAGGCGATCTCGTTTCCAGTGTGGCTCTTTCGGGTTCAGGCTGCCGGTGGAGAAGAGGTCTTCATCGAGCCGGCCGCTCCCACGACAATCCCGCAGTTGGCCGACTTCAAGCTGCCGGCCGGCAAGCTCGAGCCCTATCAAGCTGAAGAAGAAGTTGTCGAAGCGACCCCGGAGACGATCCCTTTGGAAACCGCTCGGGGTTGGCTGGAACAGCGCGAGCTGGGTCGAGCGACCGAGACGGCTTTGGTACAGCTACCGCTCTGGAGATGTCGCTATAGCTTCGAGAACCAGTCCTACCTGGCTCTGGTTGATGCCTCCACCGGCGCGGTGATGGCGGCCGTCTTCCCGGAGAAGGCCGAGAGCCCCTACTTCCTGGTCGCAGCTCTCGGGATCCTCCTCTTCACGATCGAGGGGTTGGCGATCTCCAACCCGGCCGCGAAGTTCGTGACCTACCTGGTTACCGCGATACCCCTTCTTCTACTAGCCTACTGGGTGGCCCGCAAGATATGACCGAAGCCGTAGATTCTCCGGACACCGCACAGGTGCCCGATCGGGAGACCGAGGCCACGTTCGCGGGACGGGTCGAGGGCCTGAGCTGTCCGAGCTGCGGCGGAGCCCTCGACGTGGTGACAGGTCTGCGGGTAGTCACCTGTCCCTATTGTGAGAAGTCGCTCCTCGCCACTCCGGAGGTGGGCGTACGACGCTGGGTAGTCAAGCCGAGGCTCGGTGTCGACAAAGCTCGTGAGCTCGCCAAGCGTTGGCTATCGCAAGGCTGGAGCAAGGACGCGCGATTGCGACGCGAGGCCGAGACGGGCGAAGCCATCCTCTGCTTCCTGCCGTTCTATCGAGTGGAGGCCGACTGCATCGGTTTCGCTCTCGGTACCGAAGAGCGCCGTCGGACGGAAGGCTCGGGAAGCCATCGACGGCAAGTGGTCGAGGAGGTCGATGTGGAGCGGTCATTGGCCAGGAGCTTCGACCGTACCTATCCGGCCCTCAACGTGGCGGAGTGGGGAATCCAGAGAATCGACCTGATGGGAGACGAGATCGTACCCTACGACGGGGTAGTTCTCGAGGGACACGGCATGGTCTTCCCACCGACGGGCTCCGAAGTAGCGGTCAAGAAAGCCGCCATCGAGCAATTCAAGCTGCAGTCGGATCCGGCCAGAGGTCTCAAGCGGGTGCGCTTCCGTCATCTCGAGACTCTGCGAGAGCGTCTCAGTGTCGTCTACTACCCGCTCTGGGTCGTGCGCTATCGCTTCAGGAACCGTTCTTATCAACTCCTCATGGACGCCGAGGATGGATCGCTGGCTTATGGCAAGTCTCCCGGCAACGACTTGTTCCGAGCCGTCATGCTCGTCGGGTCGCAGGCTGTGGCCTTGTTCTTGGGGACAACGGCTTTGCAGCTGCTGGGCGGTAGCCCCGCGGGTCTTCTCATCATCGGTGGCGCCGTGGTCCTGGCCTTGACCTGGGGCTGGCGGCGCTTTCGCCACGGTGGAGTGGTGATCGAGGGTACAGGAGTCGATCCGGAGTTGGATCTGGGGGAGGCCTGGAGCACCCTGACGGATCGTGACGCCCAGGAGCAGATCCTACGTGACCTCATGCAGGGGCGCCTGCCGGAGATCGGTCGATGACCGTCGGCATCGAGTTCGCTCTCATTCCGCTGGACTGCCCGACCTGTGGAGCGGGAATCGACGCTCAGGGAGAAGATGTCGTTTACTACTGCACGGCCTGCCGCAACGGCTATCTCCTAGATGAGTCGGACTGGTCTCTGCGACTCATCGACGCCTCCTTCGTCGCAGCAGCCCACCTCCAGGCAGAGGAATACAAGCCGTTCTGGCTCCTGCCGGCCAAGGTCGACATCGTTGACCGTCAGGCGAGCGGTGGAGGTTTCTCCGGTATCCTGCGCACGTTTTTCGGCAAGGACCGGACCCTCGACGAAGCCGGCAAGGGGGTCTTCGCAGTGCCGGCATTTCACGCATCGCTCGAGTCGGTGACCCGCCTGGTACGCAGCTATACCGAAGCGCTTCCCGAGCTGAAGGAGAAGCTGGGCGAGCGTCTGCTGGGAGGGTGCTATGGGCGGCAGGATGCCGAGAAACTGGCTCACTATGCCCTGATTGCCACGGAGGTGGAAAAGCCCGACAAGCTGCTGGAGCTGAAATACGAAATCGAATTTGGTGAGCCCCGCCTTCTCGGAGTTCCTTTTTACAAGAAGGGTGATACCACTTTGGACGCCATCTTCGACATCGAGGTTTGATCTTCGAGCCCTTGGCTACAGAGGGGCTCCGAACCTCCAGGTCTCTTGTTCAACGTGAGCGACGCTCGAGGATACGGTACTCTGAGAAGGTCGGGCTAGCTTAGTGAAGGAAACGACAGGCATGATTATCGATGGCGTCGAGCTCTTTCTGAGCACTCCGGTAGAACAGGTTCCGCCCTGGGTCGGACAGCGTGAGGTCCTGATGCAGTTGCTCGCCGCCTGGTCGCGGGTGGAATCCGCAGATTTCCCCCTGAACCCGCGCCTCCTGGGGAAACCCGGTGTGGGGAAGACCACCCTCGCTTGTGCTGCTGCTCGAGAGCTGGGTCTGGATATCTACATTGCCCAGGCCACCATGGATACGCGCCCCGAGGACCTCATCGTCTCGCCGGTCCTGGCGAAGGAAGGTGGGGTTCGATACATGGCTTCGCCCTTGGTCAGCGCCATGGTTCGGGGCGGAGCCATGATTCTCGACGAAGGGAACCGAATGAGCGAGAAGTCGTGGGCATCCCTGGCTCCCCTGCTCGATCACCGGCGCTACGTGGAAAGCCTGGTGGCCGGAGTTCGTATCCCGGCGCATGACGACTTCCGCTTCGTGACCACCATGAACGAGGATGCCTCGACCTATGAGCTGCCCGGTTACATCCACTCCCGACTGATGCCACAGATCTACATCGACTTCCCCGAGGAGGACGAAGAACGGGAGATTCTGCGTGCCCAGGTGCCGTTCGCCGACACTGAGGTCGTGGAGTACGTCTTGTCGTTCCTCCGGGCGGCACACGATCGCGACCTACGCTATACGGTTCGCGACGGCATCAATCTCGTGCGCTATGCCATGAAGCTTCTCAAGCGGGGTGAAGCTGAGAACGCACCCGATGCGGTCGATGCGGCCCTGAGACTGTCCGTGGGCGACGAGCAGATGGAGGAGTTCGAAATCTCGTGAGCCAGCCGAGCGGCGCTGGCGTCGATCTGGATCGACTGGCCCCCGAAGTGGGTGAGGGCATTCGCCTGCTGCCGGTGGTTCACGAACGCGTCGAGTTGGCCAGCGTCGCCCGGGCGGTACTCGAGGCCGTAGATCCGGCGGCGGTGGCCGTCGAGCTGCCGACAACCCTGAGGGAAGCGGCGGTCAGGGCCGTCGGGCGGCTTCCCCGGATCTCGCTGGTGATCTCGGAAGAACCGGGGTACCAAGCCCTGGTGTGGGTCGTGGCACCCGGTGACCCCCTGGTCGAGGCCATCCGCTGGGCGCTCGATCGTGACAGAGCCCTTTTCTGCGTCGATCCAGATCTCCCATATGAGGAGAGGCACCTAGACCGCGTTCCCGACCCCTATGCCCTCTTTCAGATGGGCGCGAGCGACTATCTCGAGAGCCTGCAACTCGGTCTGGAAGAAGGGGGCAAGTCCGAGGCCGATGATCGTCGAGAGTCGGGGATGGCCTTCCATCTTCAGCAGGCTCGCGACGAGATCTCTGGCCCCATTGTGGCATTCGTCGGAGCGGCCCACGTAGAGGGTGTCCGCTCCCGGGTGGGGGCACCCCTGGCGCATCCCTTTGCTCGTACGCGGCGCAATCGGGTTCTGGTGCGACACTTGGCTCCCAACAGTCTCACAGCACTGCTTCCGGATGCGCCGTTGGCACACGCCGTCTGGGAGCGAGTTCGGGAGGGTGAGGTTCCGGCTGAGACGGATCTGGGATCGACTCTCTCGCGTCGCCAATCCGTGATGCGCTTCGGCCTGCGAGTGATCCAAGGAGAGCGGGGGAGCGACGACGCCAACCGCGGAGAGAAACTCGTGGACTATGCCAGCTGCCTGGGAACTCGAGAGGCCCTTGGCGGCCGGTTGGCTCCCGATCGGGCACGCCTTGGCGGGGTCGTCTGGCGCATCGCAGCCGGCTCGTACACTGAGCAGACCGGCGAGTCGGCGGCCGCTTGGCAACGGAGAATGTTCTTCGACTACTCTCGGCGCTGTGCCAGGGTGCAGGGCAATCTGATACCGGGACTCTATGAATGGGTGATCGCGGCGCGCGGCGTCGGCGATGACAATCTCGCCTGGGAGGTCTTCGACGCATCCCGGACGTATCCCTGGCAGAAGGACCACGCAGAGATCGAGACCGCTTCCGTCGATGGGGACGAACTGGATCTCGGCACGCGCTCGATCCGTTTTCGGCGTCGATTCTTTCGCGTCAAGCAGCGGCCGATCGCCGTCCCTGTGCGGCAGCACCCGCAAGCCGAAAGTCCGGAGGACTGGCTGCGGGCGTTCGATTCGTCAGGCCTGTGCTCCTACCCGCCGGAGGACCTTGTTGTCGAGGATTACGGGTGCTTTCTACAGAAGAAGGCCCTCTCGGTGCTGTCAGCGGAGCGCAAAAGGACCGAGCCATTCACCAGCAGCTTGCTGGACGGGATCGACGTTCGGGAGACGCTTCGCAACGTCCATGAAGACCGGATCTATGTGGAAGAGAAGGGACAAGTGCCGGGTGATGCAGGATCGGTGGTGGTCGTCTTCGATCGAGACTTGGACAACGAGCGGTACCCCTTTGCCATGACCTGGTTGGGAGAGCACGATCAGGAATCGGATATGGCGTTCTATGCGACGAATCCGGCGGACCAGGTGGTGGGTCCCGGAATGATGCGGGCGACCTACGGCGGTTTCGTGTTGACGCAGCCGAGGGGCAGGCTGTTCGATGTCTGGTCGGATGATGACTATCGACTCGCTCGTGGCAAGGCGGAGGTTCTGCTGATGGCCGCCGTCGACTACAGCCTCGAGAAGATCGTGGTGCATCTGGCGGCGGAGGCTCCCGCTGAGAGATTGCGCCGCTATGCCGCTGCTCAGGGCAAGCAGATCCTCCACATCCCGCTCGCCTCTCTCTCTCCCCTGAGCCTGAAAAAGATCCGTGTCATGCATATTCTTGCCGGCCGCGACAAGCGTGCTATCGCGAAAGACTACATTTGGTGATTGCACGCCTGGGGCCTGGGTCCTGGGCAGATGACCCTCTTCTCGTAGAGGCCCGTCCGGGTGGTCCGCAGGCGGACGGCGACGGCTACTCAGACTACGACGGGCGGGCCGTCCCCTCGTCTCGTCATCGCGCCTCATCTGTTGTGCCCTTTGATGGCCCTGGCGCCGCGCTCGACTCGGCGCCCCCTGTCGAACCACCCGGACGGACCCCCCCAACCAAGGTCAACTGCGTAGGACCCAAGCCTCAGGACCTCAGTGCCTCAAGCCCTCAAAGGTCGGTCGGAGCAAGCGACGGACGATTCAACCCCCAAGCCTTCCAAGGCCGGCTGGAAGGTACGCCCGACCGCTTCAACCCATCTGGCCGTAGTACACCTGGGTGTCGTACTCGATGCTGACGTGATCGTCGATCTCGTGGGCCTCGAAAATCTCGCGTAGGGCCCGAAGCATGTCGGTGTGGCGGGGATGGTCCGGACCAGGGGTGTAGGAGGACGACAGGAGACGGGCCTTCAAGCCTTCGAAGCGGAAGCTCTGGTGGTTGTCGAAGGTGGCGGTGCCGATCGGCGCGCTGCCGTAGAAGGACTGGATCTCCTTGGGCCCGATCCGAGTATGGTCAACCTCCTGGTAGTCCGTACCGTAGGCGAGCAGTAGTTCTTCGTAGGCTTGCAGAAATGGGCTGCTCTGCTTCCTGCGGTCGTTCCAGAGCAGGACCACCCAGCCTCGCGGCCGCAGTATCCTGGCGAATTCGCGTCGCGCCGCCCTGGCCTCGAACCAGTGAAAAGCCTGGCCGGCCGCCACCAGATCGACACAAGCACCAGGCAGTCCGGTGTCCTCGGCACTTGCGGCGAGGCTGGTGAAGAGGCGGTAGGTCGCCAGCAACGCCTCACCTGCTCTTCTCATCTGGGCATTGGGCTCGACGCCGTAGACTCGACAGCCACTTTCCAGGAAGAGACGGCTCAGAAAGCCG
The DNA here is from genome assembly GCA_947259195.1 of Thermoanaerobaculia bacterium. Lineage (GTDB taxonomy): Bacteria > Acidobacteriota > Thermoanaerobaculia > Multivoradales > JAHEKO01 > JAUVRX01. The sequence goes on from CAMYLC010000067.1 coordinate 79,856, forward strand.
GTGCCGGAACCGATGTCTGCCACCGCCCAGCCGGGTGAGAGACCACATTCAGCCTCCAGGAGCTCGACCACCGCCTGCGGGTAGGAGGGCCGGGAGCGGACGTAGCTTTCCACACGACGGCCGAATCGTTCCGTAGGTTTCTTCATGGTACTCGCTGTGGATATGCCGCCAGTGACACCCCGCGAATCGTTGGTGTGCAGCGGCCGTCCTGCACCTGGCTCGGCTCTACGGTTCCGGGCTGTCCAGCACGGCCTCAAGGGCCTCGATGTCTTCGGGTGTCAAGTCTAGAAACTGGAGCCCGACGTCGAAGGATGCCGGTGCGTCTGCCGGTAGCTCCTGGAGCCAGACTACTTCGGTGAGGAAGGTCAGTTTCGACTCGTCCGGGAGCCTGAGCTCGACCTCGAGTCTGTGCCCGGGTTCCATTGGGGCATCGCTGTAGACGCGAACACCCCCCAGGCCCACATCGACGAGAAGACCTCCCCGCCCGGCCGAAGGACCCACTGGTCGGCAGTAGATCGGCGCCTGCAGCCGTGGATAGCGCCTTCTCTCCTCGCGATCCGTGTGATCAGTCAATGCCTCTCTGTTTCCCTCTTCCTTCAGTCAGAGCTTACCACTTGCTCAGGAATGTAGAGCCGTTCCTCGGCAGGTCGCCGATCTACATCCGGTCCGGCAGGGGTAGCCCCAGGAGGTCGCTGAGCACGGTCAGGCCCTGGACAAACACCTGCATCGTTGCCAGTCGGGCATGGCGTTGCCTTGAGTCCTGCTCCTGCAGGATGGGGTGACGATGGTAGATAGCGTGGAATTTCTGCGCCAGCTCCAATGCGTGCCGGGCCAGGAGGGAGAGCTCCAGGGAGTCCGCGGCTGCCTCTGCCTTTTGTGGGATCAGCGAGACGGCCAGGATCAGGTCCCAGAGGTCGTCATCCCAGACTTCTGTTGGAAGAGCGGTTGCCTCTGCTGGTGAGACCTCGGTAGGGAGGCCGACCTCTCCGAGCCGGCGGCTTATATTGAGCGCTCTGACAGCTGAATACTGCAGGTAGGGTCCGGAGTCACCCTCGAAGCTCAAGGCCTCGTCGAGGTCGAAGGCGATGATCCGATTCGTCGTCGCCTTGACCATGAAGAAGCGAAGAGCCGCGATCGCAATCTGGCGTGCCAAGATGTCGAGGGCCTCGGAGCTCAGCTCGCGATTCCTGGCGCTGATCTCCTCACGACTCTTGGCTTCCAGCCGGTCGATCAGGTCGTCGGCCTTGACTCCGATTCCCTTGCGCCCAGACATCTCGAGGCTACCTGAGGCCTCCTCGGTGTCGTCTTCGAGGAATCCGAACTGACGCGCTGTCGACGGCGAGAGGGTTACCATTTCATAGGCGAAGTGGATCGACCGCCTGGCCTGCTCGTGGTAGCCGAGCGCGTCGAGCCCGGCACGGACGATCTTCTGCAGGTAGCCCTGGCGGATGTCGATCACGTTGATCACGCGGTCTGCCTTGCCAAAGCTCGGGTGCTCGGGCACGCCGTCTACAGTGGTCTCCCAGACGTCCTCCGCCCGCCAGAAGCGATACTGGAAGTCCTTGTCGAGAAGGCCGAACTTCCACAGCTGGTAGGCGATGTCCTTGCCGACATAGGTCACGGTACCGTCGGAGCGCACGATCACCTTGTCGGGATCCTCGAGGCCGGCAAACTCCTCGCTTTCCGACAGTGGCATGACCCAGCAACCTACGTTCTTGCCGGCGTCTTCAAAACGGACGGCATCTGTGGATTTGAGTTGCTCGAAGGCGTCGGAAAAGAAGTCGAGGCCCAGCACCGCTCCCTCGTGGGTCAGTAGATCGTAGGCGATGTCCAGTCGTCGCATCGTCGCCAGATGACGGCTGACGACGCGGCGTGAAACGAGCCGTGCCATCTCGGCACGAGGTCCGCTGCCGTGCTCGAGCTCCTGCAGGGTCAGGCGGCGGAGCTCCTGGTTCTCAGGGTCTTCCCCGTACCACCTACCGACTTCGCTGTAGAGATCCCAGCAGTAGTAGTCGAAGGGCTCGGGTAGGGCGGCGACCTCCTCGAGAGTCATCTGCCGCAGGTCCATGAAGCCGACGACGACGTCGGCCAGCTGCACACCCGTGTCGTCGATGTAGTTCTCTACCTCGACGGTATGTCCCAGGGCACGTAGGACCTTGCTCAACACATCCCCGAGGACCGCATTGCGAAGATGACCGATGTGCGCTGCCTTGTTGGGGTTGATATTCGTGTGCTCGAGCACGATCCTCTCGCCAGCGTTCGCCCCGGGCTGGATTAGGGGTGCGGAGAGCAGCTGCCCGGCCACCAGGCTTCGGTTGAGGAAGAAGTTCAGGTAGCCGGCGCCCTCGACCCGAAGTTCGCGAACAAAGTCGGGAGATGGAAAACCAGCCGCCAACTCCTCGGCGATTCCTCGCGGGTTGCGCTTCAGGGTGCGAGCCAGATGAAGTGCGGCAGGAAAGGCCAGGTCACCCAACTCCCGGCGGGGCGGCACCTCTACAATTGGCGCGTATTCGACCCCGAAAAGGGTCTCGATGCTCTCGGCCAGGAGTCGCGAAAGCTCGCTCTTGAAGTCGCTGAGCATGGCCAGCGGAGTCTATATCAACTGGCCCTGCCGGTTGGGCTTGATATGATCAGGCATCTCCCGATCAGCGAGGAGAGGACTGCGAATGGCCAAGAAGACCCAGAAGAACCTCGTGTCCATCCAACTGAACGGGACTCGTCTCGAGCTTCTCGAGGGTGATGTCACCGAGCTTGTCTTGGACGCGATCGTCAACCCTGCCAACGAGAAGCTCGAATTGGGTACCGGCGTGGCGGGAGCGATTCGAGAAAAGGGCGGTCCTTCGATTCAGAAGGAGTGCGACCGAATTGGTGGGACAGCAGTGGGTACCGCCGTCATCACGGGTGCGGGAGACCTACCACTCAAGCACGTCATCCATGCCGTCGGCCCCCGCATGGGTGAGGGAGACGAGGATCGCAAGCTCGCCTCGGCAGT
>CAMYLC010000067.1:82857-121066 GCA_947259195.1 Thermoanaerobaculia bacterium
AGACGAGGATCGCAAGCTCGCCTCGGCAGTACGCGCTTCGCTGGCCCTGGCCGATCGGCATGGGCTCAATTCGATTGCCATTCCCGCCATCTCGACGGGAAACTTCGGATTTCCGGTGAATCGCTGCGCGCGGGTTACCTTGACCGAGATCCACCGCTATCTCCAGGGAGGCACGAAGCTGAGGAGAGTCGTGGTATGCCTCTTCGACAAGGACACCTTCACGATCTTTCGGAACGAGCTCCGTAGGGGCTTCCGCTAGGTCTCAAGCACCGTACTTCGCCAACCGACCGGCGTTGGCTAGCAAAAGCCCCATCAACTCACAGGCTGGAAAGGTACCCAGGTGGCCCTGCGTCGCGGCCGTCTCGGTGAGCTCCTGACAGTCGTCCACAAAACAGACGGGAGAATGGACCAGAAGGGGTACCGGATGCCAGCTGTGGGAGGCCATCGGTGCCGGTGTGGAGTGGTCGCCCGTAATGGCCAAGACCGTGGGTTCCAGGGCGAGCAACTCGGGAAGAGCAGCGTCCACCTTCTCCAGCACCTGGATCTTGGCCTTCAAGTCACCATCTTCGCCGGCTTTGTCGGCCTGCTTGACATGCAGGAAGAAGAAATCGAACCGTGACCAGTTCTCTCTGACCGTGGGAACCATTTCGTGGAAGTACTTGCCGCAAGGAACCACTTCCATGCCGCAGGCGCCAGCCACCCCTCTATAAAGCGGGTACCCGGCGAAGGCACCGGCTCGGAGGTGATAGAGATCGGGGAACTGCGGCAGAGTGGGTAGCTGGGATACCCCCCTCAACAGCACGGCGTTGGCCTTCGGCTCGTCCGCGATCACGTAGTTCATCCTGGCGATGATCTTGGCAAGCAGCGCTGCAGTCGGCTCGGCCCCGGGTTTCATGGGCTGCGGAGAAAGCGGCGGCACCCCGGTCTTCTGGGGGTCGGTGTCAGCCACCTCTGCCGAGTGTCCATTCCCACGGAGAATCAATACGAAGCGGTGCTCCTCACCGGCAACCACCTCGATGTCGGCCTCCTCGAAGGAGCTCAGGTCCGCCTGCAGGGAATCCACCAACCTCTGGCACTCGGAGGTTGGAATGCGTCCGGCTCGGCGATCCGTCAGGTTGCCGTCGGCGTCGATTGTTGCGAAGTTGCCACGTGCAGCCAGATCTCCAGGGCCGATCTTCAGGCCGAGCCCCAGGGCCTCCAGAACGCCCCGACCGATGTCTGCCTCGGGATCCGTCGGATCGTACCCGAACAGGGCGAGATGGCCTGGACCGCTGCCAGGTGTGACCCCCTGGGCTACCGGGACGATCCGACCGAGGGCGGAGCGTCTGGCCAGGGCGTCCATGTTGGGTAGCTCGGCGCGATCGAGGGCAGTCGCAGACTGATCCCTGGTGCGAATGTCACCGACGCCATCCAGAACCAGCAGGACGATTCGATTGTCGCTTTCAACAGCCAAACGAGCCAGAAGATCGATGTGGTTCATGGAAATCTCCGCGTCACTTGAAGCTCTCGTTGTCGAGTGCGTTGCGAGAAGAAACGGTCAGGCTACAAGATAGGCCGTGGAACGAATCTGAATTCGGGCTCGGGGATGGAAGCCGCCCCCGGCCAGGGCGAAGGCACTCTTGGTGGCGAAAACCGGCAGGACCAACCAACCGTCGAACGAGTTTCCGGGCTCATAGGGCGGTACGACCGGCTCGATCTCCGCCAGCTTGTACCAGTGCTCCTCTTCGGTGTCGAACCAGCCACGAACTTCGACATAGGCTCGGTCGAGGTCGATGGTTCGCCGATTCGACGGATACCAGAGCGACATCAGCAAACGTGTCTCGTCGTAGGTAGCGGTTGACACGTGGCTCTGGCCATCTTCCTGAAGAGGAAGCCAGAAGTTCCCACTACTGTCCGTGGCGAAGATCTCCGGCGTTGGATCGAAGTTGATCTGCTTGGGTTTCGCTGGTGGTGTGCTCATCAGGACTCCTGTCCCTTAGCCAGCCGCAGTGCATGGGCGATTCGTTGTCGGGTGCCCTCCTCATCGTCGCCGAGCAGCGGAGCGCCGATTCCAAAGGCCGAGGCACCGGCAACTCGATAGTCGGGAATCTCGTCGACCGAAAAGCCTCCCGCAGCCAGCATGGGGATATCGCCCAGGGGCCCCCGAATCGCGGCGAGATAGGCCGGCCCTCCAACCGGTGGCAGGGGATAGACCTTTACGATGTCGGCTCCCAGGTCACGGGCCTCGACAATCTCGGTGCAGGTGAGTGCACCGAGGACCAGGTAGAGACCCGCTCGGCGGGCGACGGCGGTGACGACCGAACTGACATTGGGCGAGACCAGGAATTCGGCACCTGCCTCGACTGCCGCCTCGGCTCGTGACAGATCGGTCACGGTCCCCATGCCGATCCAGGGGGGACCTGTCGTGCTTCGCTCTGCAATCAGCTGTCGTACCAGGTCCGGGGCATCAGGAACCGTGAAGGTGACCTCGATCAACTCGATCCCGTTGGCCATGAAAAGTCCTGCCTGTCGCAGGGCTTCGTCTCGGCTGGAGGTGCGAACGACCCCGACTACCGGCGCTGCGGCGAGCGATGTCGCGACCAGACTTCGGGTGTCTTTCGGCTCATTCATCGGGCGACGCAGTCTATCACCGTGACTGTGGACAGGGGCTTCTGCCGCTCGACCAGGTCTGTGGTCATGGATTTCTGGCGCTACGATCGGAGAATTCCCCCAGGCTGTTGAGGGCTCGCCGGCAGATTCCTCTGAGGAGGTTCACTTCTCGCGCCGTGAGGCCGGCTCTTGCTGAGAGCTGACGGAGCTCTCTCGATACCCCTTCGAAGGTGTCATCTCGGGCAAAGCCGATAGCTGTCAAGACCCCGGTGGCCTGGCTCATGAGCCCCTCCACCTGTTCCGCCGGGGCAGCCGGCGGCCGATTCGAAGTGGCATCCGCAGCCAACTCTCGTCTCTGAAACAGCTCCCAGGCGAGGATCAGGACGGCTTGACCGAGATTCAGTGTCGGCTGTCGCGGCGAACAAGGGATCTGCACCACCTGGCCGCAGTAGGCCAGCTCTTTGTTGGTCAAACCAGACGGCTCGGATCCAAAAAGGAGGGCGCTCTGTGCGGACCCATGTTCTCTGGACAGGGTTTCAGTCAGCTCCCGAGGCGACAAGAGCTGAGTCTTCGGCTCTCGGCTGCGAACCGAGCTGGTCCCGATGATCCGCTGAAAGGGCTCGAGGGCGAGGCTCAAAGAGTCGGTGATCACAGCGTGGTCTAGAATCTCGCGGGCTCCGACTGCGAAAGCGTAGGCGACGCGCCCGAGGGAGACGGCCGGTTGCACGAGGCGAAGATGCTCGAGGCCCATGTTGGCCATGGCTCGGGCGGTGGCTCCGATATTTCCCTGCTCCTGAGGGCGGACGAGCACGATAGTGGGAGACATCGGACCAGAGCTCATGGCTTGAATCTACCGCGGACACCGGCCCGAGGGCGAATCCATCGGTGCTTGACAGTCCTGTCGACCGAAGCTACCTTGGGACAAGAGGGCCGCCTCCCGACATCTCGGCGTCGGGTGGCAAATCTCATTGGCACGGCGCCACGAGAGGAGAACCATGACAGAAGGCAACACCCCACAGACGTACCTTATCTTCACGGGCACCGGCCCGATTCTGGTTCTATCGACCTATCCAGAGCTGACCGACGCGCGGCTGCTGAAGAAACTCCGCTACAAGGGCATCAACAAGTTCATCGCCTACGAAGTCGACACGGAGGCGGTGAAGAAGCGGTATCAGGGCTCCTTCGAAGGTATTGCCGAGGATTTGCTGAGTGTCGAGGACCTTCGAGTGCTGGATTTCAACGGCCACCAGATTATGGCCAACTTCTCGCTCGACGAGCTCGGAGCACCGATCAAATACAGCGGCTGAGCTGTGCTCAGCCGCCGGGTCTTGAGGGTTGAGGCGCCCGGCTCTCCGCCGGGCGTTCTTTGAGGGCTTGGGGGTTGAATCGCCCGTCGCATGCTCCGGCCGACCTTTGAGGGCTTGGGGTCTTGAGTTGTTGGTGGTACTGGGCCACGCACGAGGCTCTCCCCCGTCGTCCTGGGCCTCCGGCTGGAGACCTCGTGCCCGGCCTTGCACCGTTCTCTGCTCTCAGGACCTCCAGGCGAACCAAGACTCCCGTCAGGAAGTTGCCCCTTGGGCCCCTGCGCCCCTAGGCCCCTAGGCCCCTAGGCCCCTAGGCCCTGAAGTCGAGAATATCGTAGGACAATCGCTGGAACAGCGATCGCGTCAGGGGCAAAGGCAGACCCACAACGTTGGTGTAGTTGCCGACAATGGACTCGACGAAGAGGGCACCGAGGCCCTGAATGGCATAGGAGCCGGCCTTGTCCAGAGGTTCGCCTGTGGAGACGTACCATCCGATCTCGTCATTGCTGATGTCTGCGATGGCTACTTCGGAACGCTCCAAGCCAGAGACCATGGAACTGCTTGCGGCCTCGAACAGAGCCACGCCGGAGTAGACTTCATGTCTCCGCCCCGCCAGCTGGTGCAGCATCTGTTGTGCGTCTCTAGCGTCGACAGGCTTGCCTAGAATTTCACCGTCCACAACGACAATGGTGTCTGCCGCCAGGACCAGCTCACCTGGGAGGGCAACGGCCTGGGCCTTGGCGCAGGCCAGGCGCAGCACATGATCTTTGGGCGCCTCATCGGCAAGAACACTCTCGTCGATTCCGGCCGACCGGACCTCGAAGGCCAGCCGGAGACTTTCGAGAAGATCTCGCCGCCTTGGCGAGGCGGAGGCCAGGACAAGTCTGGCAGATGGGTCTGAGGTCGAGCGACTCATGAGTCAGCGCCCCGTTGAATCCTCAGGGATAGTAGCCGGGAACGGTGGTGGCTTCCAAGTCCGGCCGGGAGACCCGAACTTCTACCCGACGAAACTCGTCGCCCTCGCTGTCCGTTGATTGGTAGGCCAGCAGGTACTGGAAGCGCAGCTCCTCCTCGATCGACTCGTAGATCGATGCCAGCTCACTGGCGTGGCTGATGAAGAAGTAGCTCCCGCCGGTATCGGCGGCAAATCGCTGGAGTCTCACTCGCGTCTCCAGCTGCCGGCTGGGCAGCCCGAGGCCAATGCTGTAGATGGCGACGCCGGAGCGCCGGGCGAACTCCAGGGTCTCGTCGAACGAATAGCGACTGGAGGAGTCCTCTCCGTCGGAGAGCACAATGAGGGCCCGTTTCCCCTTGATGCCGGAGAAGTAGTGCAGCGTGAAGACCAGGCTGTCGAACAGAGCAGTCTCACCTTCGGCTTCCAGATCCACCAGACCTCCAGCCAGGACCTGATGGTTGCTGGTGAACGGCACGGCGAGTCTGGGTGCGTCGTTGAACACCACGACCGCGGCTCTGTCTCTGGGCCTGACAACGCCTTCGAAGAATCGCAGAGCCCCTTCTATGGCCTCGGAGATTTCCTCGGCCATCGAAGTCGAGGTGTCTAGCAGGATGCCGGCGTGGATGGGTAGGTCTCGAACCCGTTCGAATCGACGGATGGATTGTGGCACGCCTTCTTCGAATACCTGGAAGCTCTTCCTGTCCAGGCCTTCTACAGGAGAGCCACGGCGGTCGGAAACACTGGTGAAGAGCTCCACGAAGTGTATTTGCAGACGATCCATCTGCTCTGGGGCGTTGATAAGGACCAGGTCTTCCGTCGAGTTACCGTCCCGTAGATAGGCGACGGCACGAACATAGGTGATGCGCTGATTCTCTGGCAGCACCAGGGGCTGGGCGTAGGGTGGCTGATAGAGGCTCGCCAGCCGCCGATTGTTGAGGTAGAACTCGACCCGCTCCAGAACTTCGCCTTGCGGCACGTCGACTTCCGCCACGGCGCGGAGGCTGCTGACGAAGCGCTCGCCAGATTGCGGTTGTAGGAGGCGAATGGAAAAGCGGTGGGGACCAGCGTTGATCGGGACCCGATCGCGGGCCAACACCCTCCCTGTCTCATCCACTGCCAGGGCTTCCAAGAAGTGAAGCCGGGGTGAGCGCCCCAGATCGAGCTCCACACTGTAGGGCGGACGGCTCTTGCTCATCACCGGTTTGCCGTTGAGGATGAAGGTGACCTTGGCGATGGAATTCCCGCCGGCGACTGTTTTCACCCGCAGCCGATCGGTATGCAGGTCACTGGAGGGGGGCTGGATCTTGAGACTGTGCTCTCCGGAACTGAGCGAGGCCTCAGCTTCTGCGAACAGAGCACCCTTACTCTCCGAGATCCCGAGGATCGAAGGTGGCGGGTAGGGTTCTGGGCTGATCTGAGTCTGGGCGATGGCTGGCACCTGGATCTCTCGTTCCTCGCGGAAGACACGATTGGAGTGTCGGTCCTCCACCTGGATGACGATCTTGTAGGCCTGGGGTAGTAGTTGCCTTTGGATGACGAGCGGGATGACGTCTCCCGAAATCTCTGCCGCGGCGAAGTCGAACCGATAGCGGAAGCTCTCGAGGAGCCGGTCGTCCTTGACGACCTCGCCTTCGACCTGGAAGCTGTAAGCGGGCCCGTCGTCTGCCTCACTCAGAGCGGCTGCCTCGATGGGTATGGTGATCAAACCCTGCACAATCGTCTGGTACTGGTGTCGTCCAGGAAACTCGAGCCTCAGGATGGCGGGGAGCGGGCTCGCAGTGGAAGACAGACCCGACGACCGTGACAGGAAGGCCTCCGCCCATGCTGTTGTCGGCTCTGGCACGAATTGCACTGTCGCTCTTAGTTGGCTCCACTCCGCAGCCATGGCCAACGCGTCGAAGACCTCGCCGCCTCCCCTACACTGACGGACCCAGTCTGGTCTTCCTGATCGTCGTTCAAGTGCCGAGTTTGCAGAGTGGCTCGAAAGCGAGCTCAGGCCACCCTTCGGTGACCACCGAATCAGGCGGTCGGTCTCCGCACCCGTGTCCTCTACGAAGACCAGGGCGATGGGCTCCGCCAGCTGATGGCTGGCCGTGAAGAGCCAGATCTCCAGGTGCTCGAGCGCTCGAGGGCATGGCCCAGTGAGAATCTGCTGTGGCGGACCGGTCAGCAGCAACGTCTCTGCCCGATCCTCCTGCAGGTTCCCAAAGCGCTCGTGAACGAGCTGCAGCCGGTGCTGCCATGTCTCCAGGAACTCGTTGCGCCCGGTCTCCGGGAAGGGGTCCCTTTCGCGCCAGAAGCGGTCGATGAAAGCTTGGCGTTGATAGTCGTGCTCGAGCGCCCGGTATAAAGACAGCTCCGACTGGTTGATCAGCGGCTCGATGAGGTCGAGCCATGCGAGCGGGTCGGTGGGCAGCTCATCGACCGTAGGTAGGCTCGACGGCTCCGCCGAGACTGCCTGGACAGTGATCAGGACAACGAGTAGAAGGCAGATGAGTGCGGCAGGCGCCGGAGAATATGTTGAAAAGTCGAAGCTGCCTGGCTGCATCTTCTAAGGATAATAGCCCCTCAAGGTCTTCGCTTCGAGATCCTTGCCGGTGACTTCCACCTCGATGAAGCGAAACTCGTCGTCTTCGGCGGTGTTGGTGGACTGGTAGGCGATGTAGTAGCGGGACCGGAGCTCTTCCTGGATGGCGCTGTAGATTCCCGGTAGCTCTTCGGCGGCATCGACAAAGAAGCTGCGGCCACCGGTCTCCTCGGCAAGGTGCGTCAGCTTCTTCTTCGCGTCGCCGCTCTTCCTGTTGAGGCCAAGACCAATGCTGTAGATCGCTACACCGGCTCGTCGAGCGTATTCCAGGGTTTCCTCATAGGTGAACTGGCTATGCTCGTCCTTGCCGTCCGAAAGGATGATCAGCGCCCTTTGGCCCTTGATGCCATTGAAGTAAAACAGCGAAAAGACGACGCTATCGAAAAGAGCTGTGCCTCGCTCCGCCTTGAGCCCGGCCAGGCCTCCCGCCAGGTCGGCCAGCTCGTTGGTGAACTTCACCGCCAGATTGGGGTGGTCGTTGAAGGTCATCAGAGCCGCCCGGTCCTTCGGCGTCAGGTTCTCCTGAAAGAACTCGAGCGCCGCACGCTGGGCCATGCCGAGGCTCTCTTCCATGGACGCCGAGATGTCGAGAAGGATCGCTGCATGGATAGGAAGATTGGTGACGCGATCGAAGCGCCTTATCTCCTGCGTGGCCTCGTCCTCCAGTACTGCGAAGGCCTCCTCTTCCAAGCCCAGCACGGGATGGTTGGCCTTGTCCAAGACTGTTATGAAGAGCTCGACGAATTGGACTTCGAGGTTCTCCATGTAGTCGGGGGCGTTGACGAAGACCGTGTCTTCGACGTAGTTCCCGTCGGGTCGATAGGCGACCACCCGCACATAGGCCAGCTCCCCGTCGGAGTCGAGGAAGATCGGCTGCGTCCAGGGCTCCTGATACAGGGTGGAGACGAGCGTCTCGTTGAGGTAGAACTCCACCCGCTCGACGGCGCCACCGTCTGGAACTTCGATCTGCGCCTCGGCTCGCAGGCTGCGCTCGTACTGCCTGTTGCTCCGCGGCTCGACGAGGCGGGCGTCGAAGCGATGCGATCCGGCATTGATCTCCTTCTGATCGCGCGCCACCTCGACACCTTGGGCATCACGCGCAACTGCAGTAAGCGTCCGCATGCGGGGCAGTGAGCCGAGATCGAGCTCAACGGTGAAAGGTGGCACTCGCTTGATGAGCTGCTCGTGTCCGTCGAGGATGAAATCGACCGAGCTGATGTCCTTGCCAGTGGTCATGGTGTCGATCCGTAGCATGCCCGTCTGATATCGGCCGCGGGGCTCGACGATCTTGATGGTGTTGTCCCCCGAGGTGATCGCGGCGTTGGCCTCGGCCAGCAGGCGAGCTGTCTCGGGATCGGCAGGCTCCGGAGGTCTCAAGTGCTCGACCCGCGGTACATCGAGGTCGAGTAGAACGCGATGGCTTTTCTCCCCGTTTAGGTCGTCGACTCTCAGCGCCAGCTCGTACTCGCCCGGTCTCAAGTAGCGTTCGAAGACCAGGGGGATCGTCTCCGTCTTCAGCTGCGTGGCTGGCAGGTTGTACTGGTAACGAAAAGAATCGAAGAGGTGGCCGTCGCGGATGATCTCACCGGTGGCGAGAAAGTTGTAGGAGGCGCCGATGTCACTCAGCTCGGACACCTGGGCATCGATCTTGTCTACCGAGATGACGCCTTGGGCAACGGTCCGGTTTTGGTGGCGGCCTGGATATTCGATCTCGACCTTCGCGGGGAAGATCTCGGCATCATCGGGCATGTCCGTGGAATAGGCATTGAACGCGGAAACCCATTCCCCCGAGGGTGACTCCGGAGTGTCCATCAATTCGGCCACCATGGTCATGAAGCCCATGGATCCGACCCGGTTCATCAGAGAAAACGCGGCCCGGAGCGCATCGATATCACTCTGCCGGCACATCTGGATGCTGGACCATGGGTCCGAGCCCGGAAACTTGATCAGATCGGTGAGCCCCGCGCCTGGATAGAAGATTCGATAGGCCCCGAGCCCGCCCTGCTGGTAGAAGATCAAGGCCATCTCGCTACCGAGATTCTCGGCCCTCTGGTAGTACCAGACCTCGGCCGGCCAGAGCTCGGTGCAGTTGACGAGAATGCGGGCAGTAGGGATGCCGTTGAGCAGCAGGATGCGGGAGCGGTCCTCGGTCAGATTTCCGAAGAGGGCATTCGCCTCCTCGACGCGCGACATCCAGCGCTGCTTGAGCTCGTTGCGAGGCGTCTGTGGATAGGGGTCACGGCTGCGCCAGAACCGTTCGATGAAGGCGTCGCGCTGGTAATCCTTCTCGAGCTCCAGGAAGGCCTGGAGCTCATCGTCACCGATGAGAATCCGTACGGACTCGATCCATTGCTGGTACTGCTCGGGCAGGGCCTCGAGCTTCGCCTCGATCTCTTTCTTCTTGCCCTTCTTGCCGTCTTTGGCGCTCGCTGGAATCACCGACAAGCAGAGGCCCAGGCAGACAATCAGTTTGAAGGCCAGACGAGTTGATTTGCGGAGCGTCATTCGCCAGATCCTACGTCTTGACTGATTTGTGGACAAATCTCCAACCAGCCCCCGAGTCCAGGCTCGGATGCGCAGCGAGAACCGTCCGACGTTAAACTCTTTGCAAAGTCGATGCCGGAGTCCCGCGATAGAATCGACCAAACCATGCCGGCGACCTACTTCGACCACAACGCCACGACCCCTCTGGACCCGAAGGTGAGAGTGGCCATGGAGCCCTGGCTCGGCGAGCTGTACGGCAATCCAGCTTCCCTTCATGCTTTCGGACAGGCGGCCCGCGATGCGACGGAGGTGGCCCGCGAGCAAATCGCAGGCCTGCTCGGAGCGCGGCCGGCGGAGCTCGTCTTCATGGCTTCCGGCACAGAGGCCAACAATGCTGTCCTGCTCGGATGTTCCTGGAACACGAGCTCGAAGGGTCATCTGGTGGTCTCGGGAGTCGAGCACCCCTCCGTCTGGAAGCCGGTGCTGGCCTTACAGAAGTCAGGGATGGAGGTGAGCTGGGTGAATCCCGACCGCCAGGGCCGGGTGGATCCGGAGCAGGTGATGGCAGAGACTCGGGAGGACACCCGGCTCGTCTGTCTGATGCTGGCCAACAACGAAGTGGGTACGCTGCAGCCAGTCGAGAAGGTCGCAGGCAGCTGCCAGGAGCGCGGCATCCCGGTCCTGTGCGATGCAGTGCAAGCGATCGGCAAGGTGCCAGTCAACGTAGCGGACCTGAAGGTGGACTATCTGTCTGTCGGGGCCCACAAATTCAACGGGCCGTTGGGCGCCGCGGCTCTTTGGGTGCGCGGAGGGGCGATCTTCGAACCTCTGCTCAAGGGGGGCTCGCAGGAGCGTCAACGAAGGGCCGGGACCGTCAACGTGCCGGCGGTGGTCGGATTTGGCGAAGCAGCGAAGGTGGCAGCCGAAGAGCTCGAGGTGCGAAGCCGCCGAGTGCTCGAGCTGCGTCAGAGGTTCGAGAGCGGCCTGGAGCGCATTGCCGACTCGACGGTGCATGGTCGGCTCGCGGAAAGACTTCCCAACACCTCTCACATCGCTCTGCTGGGGGCCGACAGCGAGTCTCTCTTGATCCGTCTGGACCTGGCCGGATTTGCCGTATCCTCCGGGTCCGCCTGCTCTTCTGGCACGGTGGAGCCCAGCCGCACGCTGCTCGCCATGGGAGCTCCCCGGGAAGAGGCCTCCTGCTCCTTGCGAATCAGCTTCGGTCCTCGGAATACGATTGAGGAAGTCGACGCTTTTCTCGACGTGCTGGCCCGGGAAGTTGCGGAGCTTCGCAGGCTGTCGTCGGTGCCGCAATCATGAAACCGACGATCGCAGTGGCCATGAGCGGCGGTCTCGACTCTTCCGTCACGGCCTGGCTCCTGTCGCGAGCCGGTTACCCTGTCATCGGCCTGTCCATGCTGCTGTGGGATCGATCGCAGGACAACACGTATGGCAGATGTTGTGGTGCTCTGGACATGGGGGACGCGAAACGAGTAGCTCAGCAGTGCGGCATTCCCCACTACACCTTGCAGATGGAAGAGGAGTTTCGTCGCTCGGTGGTCGATCCCTTTGTCCAGGACTACCTCGACGGCAGAACGCCGATACCCTGCACGCGATGCAACACCTGGATCAAGTTCGACCTGTTTCTCGACAAAGCTCGCCAGCTGGGCGCCGAGCGGATCGCCACCGGCCACTATGCGAGGATTCTCGAAGGGCCTGAAGGGTACGAGCTGCACGCGGCAGCCGAGCCGAGCAAGGACCAGAGCTACTATCTTTTCGAGTTGACTCAGGACCAGCTCGCGTCGACGCTGTTTCCACTCGGCGAGACGAGCAAGCCGGAAGTGCGGCTGATGGCGCAGGAGGCAGGCCTGCTGGTGGCGCAGAAACCCGAGAGCATGGAGATCTGTTTCGTAGAGGGCGGAGTTCGACAGTTCGTCGAATCTCAGGTCGAGGCCGAGCCCAGCCGATTCAAGACGAAGACGCTCAATCGGCCCAGCCAGGTCGTCGATCGGAACGGCGAGGTACTGGGTGCTGGAGAACCCTACTATCGGTATACCGTAGGTCAGAGACGCGGATTGGGATTGGCGGCCCGCGAGCCCCTCTACGTGCTCCGTTTGGAGCCAGACCGCAATCAGGTGGTAGTTGGCCCGGAGAGCGAGCTTCGAGCGCCCGGCTTGATCGCGCGCGACCTGCACTGGATCGGAAAGGAGAGGCACGATCCTAGCGAAGCGCTCGTCAAGATCCGCTCACGTCATCCGGGTGTCCTGTCGGTCATCCGACCGGTGGGCGACGGCAGGGTCGAGGTCGAGTTTGCCGAGCCACAAGTCGGAGTGTCTCCCGGCCAGGCAGCGGTCTTCTACGAGGGCAGCCGAGTGCTCGGCGGTTGCTGGATCGACGGCCCAATGACGGAGGATTGGACTTTGGTTGCCCGTCAGAGCTCGCGAGCGCTGGAATAGGCCTCCCAAGATGAAGGTCCACATCGTCTGCCAGCGGTGGAAGCAGGATCGTGTGCTGTCCCGGTTCGCGCGGTACCTCGTCGATCGCTGGGGTTGGACCGTGAGTCGCCGGCCTGACGCCGAAGCAGACCTGAACTATTGGCTCGCCTATTTGGAATGGCAGAGGTTCAAGGGCTTCGATCGGACCCCGACTGCGGCTTACATGACGCACCTCGAGGATCAGATCAACGACGCGGAAAAGTACAGGTTGTACTTCGACGCCGCCCGGGAAGCCGATTTGAGAGTCTGCATGAACGAGGTGAGCCGGCAGGAGCTCGAGGACCTCTTTGGATTGTCTCGGCGATTCCCCCTTCCGCTGGACAAAGGGCATTTTCCTCTCAAGTCTGCACTGCCCGGGGGTACACCTCTGGTGGGCTTCTCCGGCAAGGCCTACCGCAGCGGTCGCAAGGGCGCGGACCTGGCCGAGCGTCTCGTCGAGGCCTTTGGAGGCCGCTGCAGGTTTAGGGCCTCGGGCAAGAAATGGCCCTGTCCGACCCGCTGGTACACCTGGATGGAGATGCCGCGGTTCTTTCAAAGTCTGGATGTCTACGTCTCGACCTCGCTCGTCGAAGGTGGTCCGATGACGACACTGGAAGCCCTGGCGACAGGTGTGCCGGTCGTCATCGCCGCCGGGGTCGGGCTGCACGACGAGCTGCCGGCAGTCAAGGGCATCTACAGGTACGAGAAGGGAAACCACGAAGACCTTCGAAGGGCTCTGGATCAGGCCCTCGGCGAGTACCGCGACGTCGACCGGGAGCATCTCCGCGAGGCGACCAGCCCACATACGGTCGAGAACTGGTGCGCAGCGAACCGAGACGCCTTCCAGCAGTTGCTGTCAGGCAGTTGGGGTTGAGGCGGCAGGCCCTCCCTCCCACCCGTCCTGGGGCTCGGGTCCTGGGTCAACAGGGCTGATTGTGATGGGGTCCGACGTGGGGCCCCCAGGGGGCTATCCTCCCTGCCGCTGCAAGAACCCCCTGGGATCCTGCCTCCCGGACCGACCTCTTGGACGTGCCCGGAGAGCTCCTTCGCTTCTGCTGTAACAACCCCCAGTTGGTCCCCCACGATGAACCCTTGGCACCGTTGGGCAACAAGGCAGTGAGGCACTGAGGCAATGGGGCAGTGAAGGGGGTGTAGGGGCTAGGGGAATGGGAGGGGGCCCACTGCCTCAAAGGCCGCTCGGCGAAGTCGCCGAGCGCCTCAACCCCCAAGCCCTCAAAGACCGACTGGCGCGAAGCGCCGGTCGCCTCATCCCTTCGAGTCATCGGGTGGTCCGATGACGACCGTGAACTCGCCTTTGAGGGACGGGCGGTTGGCGAGTTCCGAGTGAATCTCGGACAGATGTCCCCGTAGGACCTCTTCGTGCAGCTTGGTGAGCTCGCGCCCGACCGCCGTGGGCCGATCGCCCAGGGACTCCAGAGCATCCTCGAGACTCACGACAATGCGGTGGGGCGACTCGAAGAAGACCAGAGTATGCGTGAGGTCGGCGAATCGGGCGAAGAACTTCTGCCGCTTGGTCTTCCGGGGTGGCGGAAATCCCAGAAAGGTGAATGGGTGTGGTGGCACCGCCGAGACGACCAGAGCCGTGAGAATCGCCGAGGCACCCGGTATGTGCTCCACTGGGATTGCCTTCGCTGCCGTGGCGCGAACCAGCACGAATCCCGGGTCGGAGAGCAGCGGCGTGCCTGCGTCGCTGACCAGTGCCACCTGCAGGCCCTCCTCCAGCTTCTTCAGAAGCTGGGGGACCCTCTGACGCTCGTTGTGTTCGTGAAGCGACAGCAGCCTGGTCTTCAGCCCCAGCCGAGAGAGCATCCGCCCGGTATGGCGGGTATCTTCGCAGGCAATCAGGTCGGCTTCAGAGAGCGCGCCCCGGGCCCGCGGCGACAGGTCGTCCAGGTTGCCGATGGGGGTGGCGACGACGATCAGCTTGCCCGGCATGCCGGGTCAGTCCCGGGGAATTTCCCGATCCAGATTGATGGCGCTGTCTGAAAGGCGCGCGATGAGCATGAGGCGCCGCTTGAAGCGATTCCTTTCTTCCATTGCCGCAATTCGATCGACGACGCTGGCGGCGTAACCCTGATCGACGACTTCCGATGGGGAGAGGCCGAGATCGAACATCAAGCACAGCACTTCGTCGGCGCTCGTGTAGTCGAATCCGAGCTCGCCTTCATCCGTCTGGCCGGGCCATAGATCCGCCGACGGCTTCTTTCCGACGACCTCCTGCGGTACGCCGAGATGATGAGCCAGCTGCCAGACCTGCTGCTTGTAGAGGTCTCCCAGAGGATTGATGGAACTGGCGTTGTCGCCAAAGATAGTGGAATAGCCGAGAAGGATCTCTGTCTTGTTGGAGGTCCCGAGGACGAGGCAGCCAAGCTTCTTCGCCTGGTCGAAGAGGATCGACATCCGCTCCCTGGCCATCTTGTTCCCGAGGCGGACCTTGTCGATGTCACCTTCGGCCAGGTTCTCGAAGTAGAGGTCCACCATGGGTGAGATGTCGATGGTGGTCGTCACGAGATCGAAGGCCTTGGCGACCACCTCGGCATCGGAGATCGAGTCGGGATTGGAGGTGCGGTAGGGGAGCAGGAATGCGTGCACCCGAGAGGGCTCCAGGGCTCTTGCCGCCAGCGCTGCCGCCAACGCCGAGTCCACACCACCACTGAGCCCGACCACGACCCCTTTCGACCGAGTGGTCTCCACTGCATCTCCAATAAAACCGGTAAGCACCGTCTCGGCCAGGGCAGCATTGAGCCCGAGGCGATCCCGGATCCAGTATTTGGTCTCGTTCATCCTGGACCCTCGATGTCGGCACGTTCTGCTCGCAGCAAAGGTAGCCGCCATCGCAGTCGGTCCACCTCCCGCAGGTCGAGAGTCGCCACCAGCAGATCTTCCTGGAAGTTGGCGGCTCGGCAGAGGATCTGGCCGCCCGGTCTGACGACATGGCTGCCACCGGCGTAGAAAGAACCTTCCTCCCAGCCGACCCGATTGCAGTAGAGAAGCCAACTGGTGTTGACGACAGCGGTGGAGCGGGTGATGCACTCCCAGATCTCCTGGCTCTCCAGGGTCGCGCCGGAGCCGACCCTACCGGGTCCGGCCGACAGGACACCCAGCACTTTGCCGCCGTCCGCCGCCAGGCGTTGCGCCAGTTGCGGATGCCAGAGATCCTCACAGATCAGCAGGCCGAGCTTCTCCCCGGCAATGGGAGCCAGATCGAGGCGCTGCCCGGGGCCGAAGAAGCGGCCCTCTTGAAAGATGCCGTAAGTGGGGAGGTAGAGCTTGCGATGGACGTGAACGACCTGGCCGGCTCTGAGCATGACGGCGCTGTTGTAGAGCACTCCCTGACCGCCCTCTTCCACCAGGCCGACGACCACCGCCATCTCTCCGCTGGCCTCCGCCAGCCGGCGAATTATCTCGGACTCGTCGATTCGACAGGAGACACGGCTGGTCAGATGCAAAAGGCGATAGCCGGTGATCGAGAGCTCGGGAAAGAGGAGTAGCTCGACGCCCTGCTCACGGGCCTTCTCGATCCAGGACAAGTGCTTCTGGAGATTGCCTTCGACGGCGCCCAGGGTGCAGTCGATCTGCGCCAACCCGACGGTCAGTTTGTTCGCCATGGAAGCTAAGAGCCCGTGGTAGAAGTTTGAGGGGTGAATTTCGCCCCCGAAAGCTATGCTAGCATGCCGCCGCCATGGGTCCTTTGAGGAAGATCACACTGTTTCTGATCGTTTTCTCGACTGTGGGAGTGGAAGTGCTGCACTCAACTGCCGAGGAGGAAACCGTCGATCGGCTCTTGGCTGTGGTGGATGACGACCCGATTCTCGAGTCGCAACTGGCGCAGACGATTGGCATCGGGCTGGTCGAGCAGCAGGCAGGCGAGGGCGAGACCGCTTTCCGGCGGCGGATTCTCGACGGGCTCATCGAGGAGAAGCTCCGCTTCCACGAGGTCGATCGATTCGGCTTTGCAGAGGTGCCGGTCGATCAGGTCGAAGCGCAATTCGAGGCGGTCCGAGGCCGCTTTCCGAACGAGCGAAGCTTCGAGGCACGATTGGAGGAACTGGGCCTCGACGAGCAGGGGCTTCGGCAGCTGCTGGCTCGGCAGGTGATGGTCCTGATCTATGTCGAAGAGCGTCTGGGGGCCCGGGTCTTTGTGGGTCTGGAAGAGATCCAGATCTACTATGACGCGGTACTGGTTCCACGGCTCAAGAAAGACAAAGAGCCCATTCCCTCGATTCGCGAAGTCCGCGAGCCGATTCGGCAGGTGCTGAGAGAAGAGCTGCTGAATGAGGAGATCGAGCGCTGGACCGATGAGCTGAGGCGGGATGCCGATGTCGTCGATTACTTCGACCGGGAGCAGCGAGACCTACCGCCGGTCGTCCACGAGGTCGGTGGATGACCGGGTCTGCTCGGGCTCCATTCCATAGATAGCGTTGTACTGAAGCCAACTCGCGACCACCTTCTCCAGGTAGTGTCGGGTTTGGGCGAACCCCACCTTGGTGAAGTACTCTGCCGGCTCGTCTGTGTCGCAATAGCTCTGCCAGAGATCGGCCTGATTCTCTCCTGCGTTGTAGGCGGCGATGGCGGGAAAGGTGCGGCCGGAGTACCTCTTCGTCAGGTCGGCCAGGTAGACAGATCCCAGGGCGATGGCCACCTCTGGTCGATGAAGATCGGCAGCTTCCAGGTGAGGCCTGTCGATCTGGGGGCCATAGTCACGCGCGGTGCCAAGCACGAACTGTGTCAGACCGCGGGCCGATGCTGCAGAGACGGCCAGCGGATCGAAGCGACTCTCTTCGCGAATGATCGCGGCAAGGAGGTGGGGGGCGATGCCGCTCCGCGAAGCGTTGGAGAGGATCAGCTCCCGATACGGAATCGGATAGAGCAAGCGCCGATACGCGATAGGTAGGAATTGCGGGGGCAGCTCGTTTGGCAGACGATCGGAGAGGATCTCGGAGAAGCGAAGGGACTGTCGGTAGAGACTGGACTCGGCCAGCAGGTGGCTGGCCGTCATCGCCATGGAGTTGTCGGCCGCGGGAAAGCACTCGCCGACGGCCGGTGACATGTGCTCGACGATGCCGAGCGCGAGGAGCATCTCATCCGGCTTGTCGAGGTCGAATCCGAAGATCTTCCATTCTTCAGCCGGCACCATCCGCATGTCGAGAAAGGGCCGGACGTTGGAGCTGCTTTGCATGTGGCGCATCAGGTGGGTGCGGGCCTCGATTCCGAGAGGATCCCGATCTCCGAGCAGGAGCCAGGCTCGATGGAGCTCGCGAGTACGGTCGACATCGGCCAGCTGCATTCCCTTGGCCCTTCTGGCTGCCGCAATCTCTGGGCGGTCGAGTCGTAGTCGGGCTGCTTCGGAGAGTGGATGGTAGGGATCCTGCTCCAGGGCGGTGACATAGTGGCCAACAGCAGATGTGGTCTTGCCCTCCAGCTCGGCCAGGCGACCGCGCCAGTAGGCGATCTCGGGTGTGACGGTGCGGTTGGCCTTGGCTGCTTGATCCAACCAGGCTCCAGCCCGACTGGTCTCACCCGAGACCAGATCCGAGGCTGCCAGGAAGAGTGCCGCCCTCGTGTAGCCCTTCCGCCAACTGTTTCTGCTGCCGAGTTGCCGGTAGCGCTCGAGGGTCGTCTCGATGTTGCCTTGACGCCAATGGATCCGCAGGGACGACATCAGCGCTGCCGCGGACCAGCGACCCGTCGGATCGACGTTGTAGGCCTGCTCGAAGATCAGAACGGCAGCCTGCCAGTCTCCGTCGAGCTCGTAGGAACGGGCCTGCTGGTACAAGGCTCGTGCTGCTTCGCTCGGTGATTGCTCGGCGCCGGCGAGGCGAGCGAATTGCGCAGCGGCAGTCGGGTACTCACCGAGCCAAAAGTGGCAGCGGGCCAGGGCGTACCTGGCGTCATCCAGGGTTATGCCGAAGACCGCAGCACCCCCGGGTTTCAAGGTCGTCATGCCCTTCTCGAGAAGGCCGACAGCCGCTGCGAATTCCCTGTGATGGTAGAAGGTCATGCCCAACAGAAGGGACGTCCTCTCGTCACCCGGGTCGGGCTGTGACCGTGAGAAAACTTCGGCTGCGCCTCGCGCAGGTTCGTCTGACCGGTTCTCCTCCAGTAGACGAACCAGGGTAGCGAGGCCGTGACGCGCCCTGCCCTGGAGCAGGTCACATCGGGCACGGGAGAGCTCCAGGATTCGGAGCTCAGGGGGCGGCAGCACCCAGGAGTCCATTTCCCTCAGCAGCCGACAATCGCCGCCCAGGGTCAGGGAGTCGGCCAGGTAGCGCGTTGCCGTGGCGATCAACGGGGGGGGCGGTTGATTGGAGAGTAGGTTGGCCAACAAACCTGCGGCGACTTCGGGGTGACCCATGCGGTACTGATTCAAGGCGAGACGATACCTCCCGTAGCCGGCGAGTCGGGGAGTCGAGACCATGGCCGACACGAAGGCGGCGGGAGCCTCGTCCTCCTGATGCAGCCCTTCCAGCAGGTGACCCCGAAGGTAGTCCAGGCCCCACTGGTGTGCGGCCTCGGGATCGGCAACCCCGACCTCGTCGGTTCTGGTCAGGGCGTCCTGTCGGAGGCCCTGAAGCTGCAGGTCGACGAGCATGGGTCGCGGGTCCTGTGCCGAGACCGCAACCGCTGCGAGCAGAAGTGTCGAGATCATCCGGGAGGCCAGGTAAATGCCCGTCCGCCAAGCAGGTGCACGTGTAGGTGGAAGACCGACTGTCCGGCACTCTCGAGGCAGTTGGTAACCACGCGAAAGCCCTCCTGGTCGAGTCCCTGCTGGCGTGCGATCTCGATCGCTGCCCTCTGCAGCTTGCCCAGCAGAAGCGTCTGTTCCTCCTCCATGTCGAGGAGGGTGGAGAAGTGCTGCCTGGGAATGACCAGAATGTGTGTCGGTGCCTGGGGATGGAGATCGTGGAATGCGACGACATCCTCGTCTTCGTAGGCGAGGTTCGCCGGTAGGTCGCCTGTTGCGATACGGCAGAAGATGCAATCGGACATTAGGGGCTCCTTTTCGACCCTGTTCGTCATGCTGATCAGGCCGCTCGGGTGGGCTCCGCGGGGAGCCTTTGAACCCTGGCGCCGAGCTGCTGCAATTTCAATTCCATCTGTTCATAGCCTCGATCGAGGTGATAGATGCGGCCGACGATCGTCTCGCCGCCGGCAGCCATTCCCGCCAGAACAAGGCAAGCGGAAGCTCTCAAATCGGTGGCCATCACCCTGGCACCGGAAAGGGGAGTAGGGCCATGCACGTGAGCGAAAGCGCCGTTGATGCGGATGTCGGCACCCATTCGTGCCAGCTCCGAAACATGCTGGAAGCGATTTTCGAAGACCGTTTCGCAGATCGTGGCTTGGCCCGTCGCCTGAGTCATGAGGGCCATGTATTGAGCCTGTAGGTCGGTAGGGAAGCCTGGATGAGGTGCCGTGAGAATGTCCCGGGGTTTGAGGTCCCCTGCCCGCGAGAGGCGCAGGCCGGTGTTCGAGGCTTCCAGGTCGCAGCCACTCGCGGCCAGTTTTTCGAGCAGCGGCGCCAAATCGGCAGATATGGCGCCACGAACAAAGATCTCGCCGCCGGTCATGGCGGCTGCGAGCAGGTAGGTTCCAATCTCGATGCGGTCAGGGATCACCCGGTGCGAGGCGGAGGTCAGCCGCTCGACCCCCTCGATTTCGATTCTCTCCGACCCGGCCCCCTCGATGTGGGCGCCCATCTTGCGCAGAAGGGTTGCCAGGTCCCTGATCTCCGGTTCCCGGGCACAGTTCTGCAGAACTGTGGTGCCTCTGGCCAGACAGGCTGCCATCATCAGGTTCTCGGTGCCTGTCACTGTTGGTGCGGTGAAGCGGAAGACACCTCCGGTCAGGCGGTGAGCCCGCGCCGAGACGTAGCCATGCTCCAGCTGAACCTCGGCGCCCAGGGCTTCGAGTCCGGCAAGGTGTTGATCGATCGGTCGCACTCCGATCGCACAGCCGCCAGGCAGAGAGACGCGGGCGTGTCCCAGACGTGCCACCAGGGGTCCGAGGACGAGAATGCTCGCGCGCATGGTCTTGACGAGCTCATAGGGTGCATCATCGAAATGAGTCTGCTCACCGGCCTGAAGGCGAACGACCTCGCCTTGTTCCTCGCTCTCCACGCCCAGGTGGCCCAACAGCTGCCGCATGGTCCGAATGTCTCGCACGGCTGGCAGACCTGACAGCTCCAGAGGACCTTCGGAGAGTAGGCTGGCTGCCAAGGCAGGCAGAGCGGCGTTCTTGGCGCCGCTGGCTGTGACCTCGCCCCGGATGCGGGTGGGTCCGACAATGCGAAAACACTCCACGATCGACTCCTTGATCTCTATTGTCTACCACTCGCGACTGAGAGGATACAGCGACAGATGCCACTCGGCAGCTCCGGATCAGCGACGTCGGAGCTGGGCGATACGTTCGATGCCGGCGAGATCCGGGTGCAGTGCCTCGAGGATGAAAGCGGAAGACTCGGCTACTTCGGCGAGCAACGCTGCCTGCCCAGCACCGATCTCGAGGAGTAGGGGGGTGCCGCTGCGCAGATCGGAGAGGGTAGCCAGCAGCCGCTCCAGGAGGGAGTGGCCAGCTGGACTCGAGAACAGCGCTGCCTTGGGCTCGAAGTCTATGATCTCCGGTGACAGCGACGAGGCCTCGTCACGACCGATATAGGGTGGATTGCTGACGACCAGCTGGAAGCCGGCCAGATCGATGGCGGAAGCGAGGTCCGCCGCCACGGGATTCAACCGTCCTTTGACGTTGAACCTCCCGGCATTGCGCTCGGCCACGCGGAGCGCCGCCAGCGATACGTCTGTGGCCACCGCCCGACTCCGCGGAAGCTGGGCGAGCAGGGTGATGGCCAGGCATCCGGAGCCCGTGCCGATGTCGAGAATGAGCGGCGCGGCAGGTAGGCGAAGGTCCAGCGCGACCTCGATCAGGTGCTCGGTCTCGGGACGCGGAATGAGCACCCGCCGGTCGACGAAGAAAGCTCGTCCGAAGAACTCCTTCTCGCCCAGGATGTAGGCGATGGGTTCGCCCGCGAGGCGTCTGTCAAGCAGCTCCTGGAATCTTGCGAGTCGACTGTCGTCGAGGTTGTCTCTACCGCGAGCGAGAAGCTGGGCCTCGGAGCATTCCAGGGTTCTGGCGAGTAGGAGGTTGGCTTCACGCAGTGCGGGTTTGAAGCTGGCGTCTGCGAGGCGCGTCCGAGCCGAGAGCAGCGCCTGATCGATCCTCACCCCTGCGCCTGTTCGGCGGTCTGCTTCATGAGCTCCGCCTGGAAGTGGGCCGATAGCGGATCTATGAGGCTGTCGAGCTCGCCTTCGAGGATGATGGGCAGCTTGTGCAGCGTCAGTCCGATGCGATGGTCGGTGACCCGGTTCTGTGGGAAGTTGTAGGTACGGATCTTCTCTGAGCGGTCGCCGCTGCCGACCATCTTGCGCCGCTCTGAGCTGGCTTCGGACTCCGCCTTCTCACGCTCGACTTCCAGCAATCTAGACTTCAGAACCCGCATGGCCTTGGCCCGGTTCTTGATCTGGCTCCGTTCGTCCTGGCAGCTGACGACGATGCCGGTGGGCAGATGGGTGATCCGAACCGCCGAGTAGGTGGTATTGACTCCCTGACCTCCAGGTCCGGAAGAGCAGAAGCGGTCGATCCTCAACTCCTTTTCGGCCACGGAGACTTCGACGTCCTCGGCCTCCGGCAGCACAGCCACGGTCACGGCCGAGGTGTGGATGCGACCCGACGCCTCGGTCTCGGGAACGCGCTGCACGCGATGGACCCCGGCCTCGTGCTTGAGGCGGCTGTAGGCTCCCTTGCCTTCGATGATGGCCGAGACTTCCTTGACACCCTTGATCCCCGACTCGGAGAGATCGATGATCTCTACCCGCCAGCGCTGTTGCTCGGCGTAGCGGCTGTACATGCGAAAGAGCTCCGCCGCGAAAAGAGTGGCCTCGTCGCCACCTGTGCCAGCCCGGATTTCGAGTACCACGTTGCGCGCGTCATTGGGGTCCTTCGGAGTCAGCTCGAATCGGAGCTTGCCTTCGAGCTCAGCGAGCTCCTGGTCGAGGCGAATCTTCTCCTCGTGGGCCATCTCGAAGAGCTCGTCGTCCTTGGTGAGACTGCCGAGCATCTCTTCGGTCTCTTGGTGCTCCGCCTTTGCAGCTTTGTACTTCTGATATAAGTCGACCACTGGCGAGATCTCGGCCAGCTTCTTGCTGGTCTCGCGAAACGCTTCCTGATCGGCGTGGATCTCCGGATCCGTCAATCGGGCCGTCAGGTCCCGGTGGGTCTTTTCGAGCTCTTGCAGTTGTTCCATCATGGTGATGTCAGCCTCTCCTCTTTCCCCGGGCACACCTCGGCCCGGATACGACAGAAAGAATGGGATCTGGAGAGGCTAGGAATCGCCGTAGCGCTGCTTGAAACGCTCGACTCGACCGGCAGTGTCGACGAACTTCTGCTTGCCCGTGAAGAACGGGTGGCAGGCGTTGCAGATCTCGAGGCGCAGGTCCTCTTTGGTCGAGTAGGTCTCGAAACTGTTACCGCAGGCGCAGACGGCCGTCACCAAGTGCAACTGGGGATGAATGTCCTTTTTCATGATGTCGACCTCGATTCGCTGGCTTCTCGACGGCGCATGAGACACGATCTAGCGGTTCGGCGAAGCCGAGAAGCGGGAAGAATACTGAATTCCTCCTGAAAGAACAACCTCCGGAGTCGCACTATTCCTGACACAGACAACGATTTGTCGTAGTCGAGCGTCCAAGGAGGCAAGGATCGAGATGTGGGCCCATGGGGAAACCTGGAATCTACAGCTGCGTATAGAGCTGTTGAGTGGAGTCAGTCGTTGTTCGCTGCGCCTGAGATAGGCCCGCGGATGTGGGCGCCCCTTTGCGTCAGCCTCCTTGTGCTGGCTGGTGCGCCACTGTCGGCGGGGGATACGCCCCGCCCCAGAGCCGAATACTCGATCCCCCGAACGGAGTCTGCGATCAAGGTCGATGCCAAGCTCGACGAGCCGGCGTGGCAGGAAGCTGCCCGAATAGAGCTGCAGTTTGAGACACGACCTGGCGAGAACATCCCCCCGCCGGTGGAGACCGAGTGTCTGGTCACTTACGACAGTAGCCAGGTCTACATCGCGTTCAAGGCCTACGATGAGAATCCGCAGGCGATTCGAGCTCACATGGTCGACCGGGACACTGCGTTCAATGACGATTTCGTCGGTGTCGTGCTGGACACCTTCAATGACGAGCGACGGGCCTTCGAGTTCTTCGTCAATCCACTCGGCGTGCAGATGGATCTGTTCAACGATGATCTGAGCCACGATGAGACAGCGGCGTGGGATGCCATCTGGTTTTCGGCAGGTCGCATCACCGAAGAGGGCTATGTCGTCGAAATGGCGATTCCCTTCCATCAGCTTCGATTTCCGAGTGAGGGTGAGAAGCAGACCTGGGGCTTCGACGCGATTCGTTTCTATCCACGCAGCGACCGCGTCTGGATCGCGAGCCAGCCCATGGATCGGGGTGTGAGCTACTACCTTTGTCAGATCTCGAAAGCCACCGGGTTCGAGGGCGCCAGCGCCGGGCGCAACATCGAGTTGGTGCCGACGCTGACTGCCGGTCGATCCGATGAGAGAGAGGACTTTCCCGAGGGGGACCTCCAGGACGGAAGCGCCGAGACCGAGCTTGGCTTGACGGCCAAATGGGGCATCACCCCGAGCCTGACCGGAAATCTAGCTCTGAACCCTGACTTTTCCCAGGTCGAAGCCGATGTGGCGCAGTTGGATGTGAACAACCCGTTCGCTCTTTTCTTCCCGGAACAACGGCCCTTTTTCCTCGAGGGAGCCGACATCTTCTCGACGCCTCTCGATGCAGTGTTCACCCGCAATGTGGCGAACCCGTTGTGGGGAGGCAAGATCTCTGGCAAGCAGGGCATCCACGGGCTCGGAGTCTTTGTGGCTCAGGATCAGGTCACCAACCTGCTGTTTCCCGGCAGCGAAGAATCCGACAGTGACTCGTTTGATTCTGAGACATCGGTTCGACATCCGCACATTCGTTCAGGCGATCGTTCAATACACCGACACCGATCGGGATCTCAGCCTCTATGACGATCCCGAGGATGTTGACGCTCAAACCGTGACGATCTTCAGCCAGTTGCTCTTCTCCTACAAAGTGAATCCACGCACGGTGCTCTTCCTGGGCTATGCGGACAACCGTGAAGGAAACGAGAGTATCGATCTCCTGCAGGAGAATCGGTCGGTCTTCCTGAAGTTCGGCTACGCCTGGAACTTGTAGGACCCTCGCCCTGCGGGCGAGAGGTCCTGAGGGTCGAGGCGGCCGGCCTCACCCCGACACCCATCCTGGGGCTCGGGTCCTGATCAGACGACCCTCTTCTCGTAGAGGTCCCTCCGGGTGGTCCGCAGGCGGACGGCGTCGGCTACTCAGACTGCAACGGGGTGCCGCCACCTCGTCTCGTCATCGCGCCTCATCTATTGTGCCCTTTGATGGTCCTTGCGCTGCGCTCGACTCGGCGCCCCCTGTCGAACCACCCGAACGAACCTCTAGCACCGTGAGGGGGGCAATAGGGGCTTAGGGCTACAGGGCTCAGGGGTCCACCCCTCGGCGCGAGGTCTCTCCAACGGTTGAGGGTTCGGCGTGAGGACCTCCAGGGGGTTGGTTGCCGTGGAAGGGA
Source organism: Thermoanaerobaculia bacterium (assembly GCA_947259195.1). Taxonomy (GTDB): domain Bacteria; phylum Acidobacteriota; class Thermoanaerobaculia; order Multivoradales; family JAHEKO01; genus JAUVRX01. The sequence goes on from CAMYLC010000067.1 coordinate 107,935, forward strand.
GGATAGCCCCCTGGAGGCCCCACGTCGAACCCCAATCCGACAACGGTCATGTTTCCTTGCGCCCAAGACCTGCGGACCACCCGGAGGGGCCTCAGAGAATATTCGTGGCGCTGGCTAGACTCAGCTGGGGACGCGGTCGACGGAAATCTCGAGCCGCTTCATCATTTCGTGAAGCGTGGTCGGCTTGACCCTCAGGAGCTCGGCCGCGGCCTTCTGCACGCCACCGGCGGCCTCCAGGGCCTTGACGATGAGCTGACGCTCGTAGGAGCTGACGGCTTCCTTGAAGGCGACTCCGTTGCTGGGGAGCATTGCGCTCGGGGCCGGCAGGGAATCGGGCTCGCGGACGCTGGGTGGCAGAAGATCCACATCCAGAGTGGAGCCCGACGAAAGCACGACGGCGCGCTCGATCACGTTCTCCAGCTCCCTAACATTGCCGGGCCAACGGTAGTCGAGAAGCAGCTCCATCGCGGCGGAGGAGACCTCCTCCAACGTCTTATCGTTTTCCTTCGCATACTTGGTCAGGAAAGCTCTGACCAGCAGGGGAATATCCTCGGAGCGCTGCCGCAGAGGAGGCAGTTGAATGGTAATGACGTTCAGGCGGTAGTAGAGGTCCTCACGGAAGATGCCCTCCTGCACCGACTCCTCGATCAGGGCGTTGGTCGCAGCGATGATCCGGACATCGGTTTTGAGGGTCTCGACACCTCCCAGGCGCATGAACTCCTTTTCCTGGATTACACGCAGGAGCTTCGCCTGGGTATCCAGGGGAATATTGCCGATCTCGTCGAAGAAGATGGAGCCGCCGTGGGCGAGCTCGAAGAGACCCTTCTTGTTGGAGACTGCACCGGTGAAGGAGCCTTTGACGTGCCCGAATAGGTTGCTTTCGAGCAGATCGGCGGGCATTGATCCCGAGTTGACAGTGACAAACGGGCCGCCGGCTCTTCGCGAATGGTGATGGATGGCCTTGGACACGAGCTCTTTGCCGGTGCCACTCTCCCCCAAGATCAGGATGTTGCTCTTCGCCGGCGACGCCAGTTGGATCAGCTCGAAGACTTTTTGCATCGGCTTGCTCTTGCCGATGATGTTGTCATCGATTCTCGGAGGCCAGCCGATACTGGTCCAGACCCTTGCGGATCGTCAGTAGCACCTCTTCGTTCTTGAACGGCTTCGGGATGTAGTGGAAGGCGCCCTCTCGCATCGCTTCAATGGCGCCTTCGATGGAAGAGAAGGCGGTGATCACGATAACCACCTGATCGGGGTCCGAGGCTCGGACCCGTTTCAGGACCTCCAACCCGGAAGTGTCGGGCAGCATCAGATCCAGCAGGATGAGCTCGACTTCTTCTCTCGCCAGCAGGTCCAGAGCCTCACGCCCGGTGCCGGCGCTGAGCGTCGAATAGCCCTCCTTGGTCAACAGGGAGGTCAGGACGTCTTGCAGGATCTCTTCGTCGTCGACGATCAGGATGCTCATGAGGCTTGCTCGGGTCGCGGCTCGAGGCGGGGAAGCTCGACGATGAATCGACTTCCCTCACCCCGGTGGCTTACGACACGGAGCTCGCCGCCGTGGCGCCGGACGATGTTGTAGCTGATGGACAGACCCAGTCCGGTGCCACCTTCGGCCAGCTTCGTGGAGTAAAAGGGCTGGAAGATCTTGTCCAACTCTTTCGTTCCGATTCCCGGACCGTTGTCCTCCACAGAAACGACGATCCACTTGTCTCTTGGTTCGAGCTCCACTCGGAGCTTACCTTGTTTGTCTGTCTGTGCCATGGCGTCCAGGGCATTGATGACCAGGTTGGTGAAGACCTGCTGCAGCTCACCCTCGTGGCCCAGGACCACGCTCTCCTCTTCGGGCGGGTGCCACTCGAGCAGCGTGTCACTCTCCAGCAACCGCTCCTTGAGCAATTCCAGGCTCTCTCCGATCAGAGGTCGAAGGGAGACCGGAACCTCGGCATGCTGTCGATCGCGGGCGAAATCGAGCAGGCTGTTGACGATCCTGGCGGCACGAAACGTCTGTTTCTCCACCTTTTCCAGCAGCAGCCTTCTCGGGTCACCTTCAGGCGTTTCGGACAACAGCATCTGTGCATAGCTGGAGATGCCGGTGATGGGGGTGTTGACCTCGTGCGCCACTCCCGCTGCCAACATTCCCAGGGAGGCCAGGCGCTCTTTTTCCTTCAGGGCGTTCTCCATCGCTACCCGCTGGCTGACATCCTGGACGATGATGACCCGTTGATCATCTTCGGGGCCCTCTTCCAGCGGAGCCATGGAGATCTGTAGATAGCGCTCCTCCCCTTCAGGATCCTGAAACCGGAGCTCTCGAATCCCGTCACCAGGACTTGGCAGGGAATCCATCGACAGGACTTCCCGGAGCGAGCGTCCCGGGGCCTGTGCAAGGTCGAGACCCACCATTGAGCCGAAAGCCCGATTGATGGAGCGCAGCACGCCGCTGCCATCGACCACGGCGATGCCCGCCGGAGAAGATTCGATGATCTGACGGGTGTGGCGCTGCAGTCGGTCCACTTCCTCGAGTTGAGTGCTGACCTGCTCGAGCAGTTGAGCGTTCTCGATCGCCAGAGCCGCCTGATTCAGCACCGTTCGGATCAACTCGAGATCGTCGCTGCTCAGCGGCAAGTCACTCTGCTTGTAGCCAGTCAGGAAGATTCCGATCTGGTCGTCTCGTACTCGCAAGGGGAACGCGTACCGGTAGCCGGCCGAGAATAGCCGCTGCTTGGTCGTCAGCTCGTCCGTCGGGAACTCGACCCCGCTGAGGGCCTCCGCTTCGATGCCCCAGAAGTCGGCTTCGAAATCGTCGAAGCTCAGGATCGGGGGGAGTCCCCTCTGTGGCCGATAGGGAAGCAGTCGGTCGCCGCTGACCAGGAACAGGGTGGCGTGGTCGAGCTCCACGGCCATCTCGAGCTGGTCGAGCAGGCTGGAACAGAGTCGACCCAGAGAGCGCTCCTCCAGCATCTGTTGGCCGAAGCGAGCCAGGGCTCGGCGCTTGCTCCATGTGGTGCGATGCTGGAAGCGCTCCAGCGACGAGCTCACGCCACGCCTGGTGGGTACGAGAAGTCCCGCAATCACCAGACCCGACAAGAAGGAGGCCAGCGTGCGTGCCACATTGAGCTCGGTCGGAACCACTCGCGTCACCAGCATGTTGGCTAGCGAGAAACCGATGACACCGACAAGGATGGTGACACTCAGGGAGACCGTGTCGCGGACAATGGCACCTATATCCCAGAGCTTGTAGCGCAGGATCGCGTAGGCGAATGTCAGAGGCACCAGCGCCAATGGCAAGACGGCGAGGGTCGTTACGGCGGTTGGCCACTGAGCCCCGAAGGTCAGGGGCAACACGTAGAGCGCGAAGAAAGGAACATAGCCGGCCGCCATTCCAACTGCGATCCAGGTGGCCTGCCGGTGGGGCTCGGGCTGGCTGATACTCCTCAGTCGCCAGATCAGAACCGCTACCGCCGCCAGCGCGAAGAGCACCAGGTGGTAGAGCTCCAGTTGGTCGAGGAGGCCGAGGGCTGTTTCCACCCGGCCACTCAAGAGCCACCGGCCGTCGAAGAAGATCAGATCGGCCTGCAATGCCAGCAGAAAGGCGCTGGGAAGGTAGAGAAACGGAATCAGGCGAGAGAGCTTCTCCTGGCGAATCAGGGGACGCGGGAAGACCAGGAAGAGGTGAAGGGTCAGGGGTGCGAGGAGAATCCTGGCCACCTCGTCGAGAAGATAGATCCCTCGCCCGGCCAGGTCGTACGGTGGCGCCGGTGAAGCGATGTAGAGGACCGCGGATGCCAGGCACCAGAGGTAGAAGAGGAACGAAGGTCGACGCTGGTCCCGGAGAAGGGTGTAGATGCCGATCAGGAGATAGGCGATACCGATGAGCGCCAGGATCAGATAGGGAAGATCGACGGCCAGAGAGGGGAGTTCGTAGCTCACCCTCGCCATCTGCTCTCCGCGCAGGACCACGAGCTCACTCGATACCCGCTGCCGCAGGGCACCGGTCGGATCGGCCAACTGCCCGAACTCCTGTCCATTGATCAGGAGGATCTGGTCGCCGACCAGGAGACCGCTGTCGTCGTGATCAACGGCGGTGACTTGCCAGAAGGCACCTTTGTCGTCGGCGGTAAACCCCAAGGGTTGGAAAGACGACGCCTTGCGAGAGAAGCTCAAGCCTGCGAAGGCGATGACCAGGGCGGCCAGGATCAGGGCGGCGATCAGAGGTCTTGCACGAGTTGGAGTTGTTCGTGTCATTCGCGTGCCCGCGCTAATCCGAAGGCATTCCTAGCAGGAATCATGCCATCAAAACGGTTCTTTGAACTCGCGTTGGGGCTCTGTTTCCAGGGGTTTACGCATTTCGCTTCAAGATTTTGGCGGAACTCAAGAATATGGATTCAACAGATTGACGTCTCGATCGAAACTCCAACAGGACGACTTCCCGACAGCGGGGCTTCGTCGGGCCTGCCGGCCTCGGATCGAGACGTGTTGTACAGAGAATCGGCGGAGGTGTAGGTGAGGCTCAGAACTTGACTGCCACGCCACCCGTGATGCGCTTGTGGAGCTCGTCGTCGGCTTCCGCAACCGTCGGCGCGGCTTCAGGCATGCCGCGACTGACTTCCATGTTGAGCTGCACGGCCCAGTCGGCAACGGCTTCGCTGAAGATCACGAGGTCCTGACTCAACAGGAGCTGCAGGCGCTCGAGCTCGACCAGGGTGGGCTGAGCCACCCGTTGGCGCCAGCGGCCCTGATACTGCTCGATCGGCGTCAGCTGCTGCGCCATGTGGTGGAAAGCCAGCAGCACACCGGTAGAAGTCTGCTGGAATCGGGTGTCGAGGGAAGTGACCAGATACCGAACTTCGTTCTCATATTGAGACCGGTCAGCCGTGCGCAGAATGCCCCCACCGCCGGCTGCTATGTTGGACCTCAGCGTCGCCAGGATCATGGGGGTGAACTGATGACTGGCCGAGAACTCGAGCTCCGGAATCTCGTCGCCACTGACCAGGTAGAGGCTCTCGAGCCGGTTGAAGAAGTCCTCGTTGAAGTAGAGGTGGAGCGTCTCGTCGAATCGCCGGTGGGTGAAGCCCAGGCTCATCTGATCGAAGTTCTCACCTTTTCGCGCCACCAGCAGCTGGTAGCAGTACTCTTCCGAGTAGCCGCAGGCGCTGCTGTGTTCCTCGAAGAGAACCGGAGTGAATCCCTGGTGGATGGTGTCGACTTGCAGGTCGTGGACCTGGTAGCTGCCCGAGGCGTGAGCCCGCCAGTTCTGCCCGAGACTGATGACCATCCCACCCGTGGGTGATACTGCCGACAGGTTGCCGTCGCGCAGTGACGACAGGAACCCGGCCTCGATCAGGATTGCTGGTCTGACCTGCATTCCAGCCTTGCCGAAGACATCGACCCTCTCGGCAGGCAGCGGTGTCACGAGCCCTCCAACCCTGGGGTTGGGCCCGAAGAACTCGGTCTGCCGGTCGAGATAGCGCACACCAGTCTCGAAGTTGGTACGGGATGTCAACGCCGCCCTGTAGTTGCCCTCGATCCTCCATGAACGGGAGGCATCCGGTATGCCGATGGGTTCGATGGGAGCCTGGCGGTAGAAGTTGTTCTCCTCGGTGTAGTGCACCGCGAAATCGGACTGGCCGGTCTGGCCGACGTTCTGTGTCCAGCTGACGCTGTGGGATTCCAACCCGATATTGGAGCGATCGGCGCTCTTCGAGCCTGGGGAGACCATCCGATTGCTCAACGAAGTGACGCGGACGGCCGACTGGTCGGAGTTCTCCACCTTGACTGATACCAGCTGCGTTCTTCCGTTGGAGATGGCTGCAGATTCCTCTGTGTTGGCGCCTGGCTGCATCTCGACGAAGTTGCCGGTAAGGCCGATGTAGAGATCGTTCACCTCACCTTGAATTCCGACACTGCCTCCTGCCAGCTGGGCGTTGCCGATCTCGAGACCCTGTTGCATTCCCGCCACCGCCTGCATCTCGGTCTCGACATTCCGCGGCTTCAGACGATCGTTGAGTCGAGCATTGTTGACATCGGCGGTGGCCTCGGCGGCGGCGGTCTCGATATCTCTCAATACATCCGAAGGAATGCGGTCTCGAACGGTCCAGAAGCTGTCTTGGTCGGAGGGTGCGGTTGCCGAGTCCTCTTGGAGCTCCATATCCAGGAACTGCTGCGCCCGGGCACTGGCCCGTGTCAGCAGCGCGATACTGGGGACGAAGCCGTCCCGGAAGGCGATGACCTTGTACAAGCCCGCTGGGAGGCTGTCGAATCGGAAGTTGCCTTGCGTGTCGCTGACCACTTTTCGCAGGCTGGTATCACCGAGATGATACGCGTAGACCATGGATTGGGGCAGGGGGGCGGTGAGGCTCTGGACATGCCCGCTGAGGGCACCGTTTGCGGAGCCGATGACCTCATCGGCAGACACCACCCCGACGCCCAGAATGGACAGGGCCAGGACGGCAAGTAGGGACTTCCTTAAATAGAGCATCCGCAACATAGAGCTATACGACTTAGCATTATATTTGGATGTGGCGACGAGTGTCAAAGACTCCTTTCCGCTGATTCTGCCGCTCGAGAGATGGGAAGCAAGACCCAGGCCAAATCAGATCGGCTCCGGTGTCCTGCCGCCAGTGAGGCAAATCACCGAGGTGGCTCCGGAATCAAGGAGGCTGCCGGTCGCTGCCCCGAGTGTGTTACGAGTCGTAACAACATCGTCGACCAGTAACACCCGGCAACCCTCGATTCGGCTTCGGCCGCTGCGAGTGGTGGTGAAGGCTCGTCGGAGGTTGGCCGCCCGCGAAGCTCGATCCAGGCCGGTCTGGGGACGAGTGGCGGCTTTACGACGCAGGGCTCGAACCAGAGGCAATTCGAGCTCGCTGGCTATTGGCCGGGCGATTTCCTCCGCCTGGTTGAAGCCACGGCTCATATGGCGGCGCCAGTGAAGCGGCACCGGAACAACAATATCGGCTTCCTCGCTCAGGCACCTGAATCGGTGACTCAGGGCACGGCCAAGACTTGCACCGACAAATGCAAGGCGCCTGAACTTCAATGCGTGGACTACCTCGACAAGCGGCGGCTCGTAGGACCAACCCGAATAGAGTCGCTCGAATGGGGGTGGAGCTTGACGGCAGGAGCCGCAGAGATAGCCATCGGGCAGTGGGTCGACCTCCAACTGCCGGCTGCAGCCGGCACACACCGACCAGGGTGTCGGCTGGAGCTGTCGTCTGCAGTCCGAGCACAGTCCCAGCTCCAGGGCCTCGGTGCCCTCGATTCGATCGCAGGCCACGCAGACGGGTGGCAGGAGAAGCGCCAGCAGCCGAAGGCCGGCCTCCTCGAGTTCGCTCCTCCACGTATGTGACAAATGGGTTTCTCCGGCGTACGAGATACTTGAGAGCACAGAGGCTCGGATTCCGAGTGACCGCGGCTTGCGACCGTTTCCTCGAGAAAGACGGAAAAAAGGTCGCTATACTTGCCGTTTGAACGAGTCCCAGGTATCGGTCGCCCTTTCGAGCGAGCAAGGTGCGACGGTCCAAGAGCGGGGGAAGACGTGAGACGATCGCAGATATTGGGCGTGATTTTTCTGGCGGGCTTACTGGTGGCTCCAGTAGCGGCCGGGGCCCAGGAGCTCTATACCTTTACCGGTAGTCTCCTGCTCGGGGTGGGCGGCTCGTTCGACGAGAACGACGCGGGCTTCGGCAACCCCTCTTTCCAATTGGGCTTCTCCCATGTCATCGAGAAGAGGAGCCATGTAGGTTTTCGGCTGGGGTACGTCGGCTTCGGCTCCAACGACTACCTCGGGGAGCTCAGAGGAGCCGACCTTACCTATCTCAATGTGAGTGGCGAGTATCGCTCGGCGAAGAGCTCCTTTTCAAGCAGCCTCCTCGAGTCCGGCATCTACATCGGCCTTGGTGGCTACCAGATGAGCGGCAAGACCGACGACGGCAGGAGCGAAAGCGGGACTTCGATCGGTCTGGTTCTGGGTTTGACAGGTGACATCGAGATTACGCACGACTTTCTGGTGAGGATCGAGCTCAGCGGCCACATCCTGAGCTCCGATGTTGCCCGCTACTTCGGTCTGGCCCAGGTCGGTGTGGCCTATCGCTTCTAGCAATCAGCTCTCGGCAGTCGAACTTGCTCACGGAAACCCAGGTTCCATCAACGGGCCAGCGTCGCGCTGTCTTGGTCGGCTTGAGCCTGCCGGGCCAACCGGGCTGGTTGGTAGAGGAGCATCTGGACGAGCTGGCCGAGCTCACCCGGAGCGCGGGTGTCGAAGTCGCGGCCCGGGCGCAGCAGCAGCGCAAGACGCCGCATGCCGGCACGTTCATCGGGCGTGGCAAGGCGGCTGAGGTCGGCGAGGCCGCTCGGGAGCTCGGGGCCGATCTGGCGATCTTCGATGACGACCTGTCGGCCAGCCAGGTGAAGAACCTGGAGGAGATCCTCGACCTCCAGGTCATGGATCGAAGCGGCCTGATCCTGGAGATCTTCGTTCAGAGGGCAAGCACCAATGAGGCCCGGACCCAGGTCGAGCTCGCCCGACTCGAGTACCTCCTGCCGCGGCTGACTCGTCGTTGGACCCACCTTTCCCGACAGGTGGGCGGCATCGGCGTTCGAGGTGGTGAGGGCGAGACGCAGCTGGAAGCCGACCGGCGAATGCTGCGCAAGAGAATCCGCCACCTGAAGCGGGATCTGGACAAGATCGAGCGCACCCGTCAGATCCAGAGGCGCGGTCGGCGTGATGTGCTACAGATCGCCCTGGCTGGCTACACCAACGCGGGCAAGTCGACGCTCTTCAACCAGCTCACCAGGGCTGGAGCCCCAGTGGAGGATCGGCTGTTCGCAACCCTGGACTCGAAGCTTCGCCGGGGCGCCTTGAGCACGGATACCTTGGCGGTGTTCGCCGACACGGTGGGGTTCATTCGCAAGTTGCCACATCACCTGGTCGCCTCGTTCAAGAGCACTCTCGAGGAGATCACCTACGCCGACCTGGTGCTGCATGTCGTCGACCGTAGCCATCCTCAGTGGCAAGAGCAGCTCGCGGTCGGCGAGGCCGTTCTTCAGGATCTGGGTGTGGATGCCGACAGAGTTCTGACTCTCTTCAACAAGGCCGACCTCGCCGGCAACGCTTCGCGGTCCACCGAGGCTGCGCTCTGGGTCTCCGCTCGGACGGGCTCCGGGTTGGAGGAGATGAAGAAGGCCATCCTCGAGCGCCTGAAGCCAGACCCATCGGAAGTCGATTCCGACTCCTCCGAGCGATCTCCGAGGGCTTGAGGGTTGAGGCGGCCGCAGTCGCGCGCAGCTGCTGACCTCAGGAGAGCTGAGACGGATAGTGCCTGGTGCGGTGGGATATGGCTTCATGGTCGAGCGCCCCCTTCGACGGTCGGCGCCGCGGGCTCGAGTTGTGCAGGGCCGAGGGAGACCAGGATCACAGCTGCCAGCGCCACCCCTATCATGAGAGTCCTCCTGCGCTTCTTCTGGCACCCTACGTCGCTTTGCTGTACGTCTATCGGTTCGATCTCCACCGCAGACTAGAGCATTGCCCGTGCCAGCTTCAAGCTGGACGTTAAATTATTGATCTATAAAGGTTTATAGAGTAGCCCGTGAAAGCCTCCAGTGTCCGGTTCTGGGACGGAACGCCCATAGTCGGAATCTCTGCGAACGGTGCCGGGAAGCAGGAATCAACCCCAGCGATCGCGATTGGGTCCGATACAATGGCCATTGATCTAGACCCAGCTACTGCTAGAGCGCCAGGCGGCCCATCATGATCGGTGAAACGGTCTCCCACTATCGCATCCTCGAGAAGCTCGGGGGTGGTGGAATGGGTGTGGTCTACAAGGCCGAAGATACGACACTGGGGCGCCTCGTCGCGCTCAAGTTCCTGCCGCCAGAGATCAGCCAGAATTCACAGCTGCTCGAGCGGTTCGTCCGCGAAGCCAAAGCTGCCGCCGCACTCAACCATCCTCACATCTGCACGATTCACGAGATCGGCGAGCACGACGGAGCTCCGTTCATCGCCATGGAGCTCCTCGAAGGTCAGACGCTCAAGCACGCGATCGCCGGTGGACCGATGGCGGAGGATCAGCTGCTTCAGCTGGGTCGTCAGGTGGCCGAGGCTCTGGTCGAGGCTCACGCGAAGGGAATCGTGCATCGCGACATCAAGCCGGCCAATCTGTTCGTTACCCGAATGGGGCATGCCAAGATCCTCGACTTCGGCCTCGCCAAGCTGGCTCCAACAGTCGGTGGCGTGGATGCGGTCGCAGGCCTCTCGACCGAACCGACCGAGGCTGACCTCACACAGCCGGGCTCGGCAGTGGGAACAGTTGCCTACATGTCGCCGGAGCAGGCTCTCGGAGAGGAGGTCGATGCCCGCAGCGATCTCTTTTCGCTCGGCGCTGTTCTCTACGAGATGGCTACGGCGCGAAAGGCTTTCGATGGGGCTTCGCCAGTAGCGATCTTCGATGCGATCCTGCACAAAGAGTCGACATCCGTGGCGCGTATCAACCCGGAGATCTCACCCGAGCTCGAGCAGGTCGTCGTCCGATTGCTTCAGAAGGACCGCGATTTGCGCCATCAGACGGCCGCCGATCTGGTGGCCGAGCTTCGACGTCTGGAGCATTCCTCGGCCTCTCAGCGATCGGCCACCTCCTTATCAGGTGCTTCGGGTGGTCCCTCTGCAGCGCCATCGATGAGGACAGAAGACACACCCTGTGAGGAGGTCTCCTCCAGCGGCTCGTCTACAGTCCAAGCCATCAACCGTGCTGGAGCTCGCCACTGGAAAGCCATAGCCGCCGTCTTGCTGTTGCTTGGCCTGGCTGCCACGTTTTGGATGTGGAGCGCGAATCGCCAGCCAGCCCTCACCGAAGAGGACGTCCTGGTCTTGACTGACGTCGTCAACACGACCGGCGATCCGGTCTTCGACAGCACGCTCAAGCAGGCTGTCGAGGTCAAGCTCCGCGAATCGCCCTTTCTGAACGTCTATCCGGACGCCAAAGTGCGCGAGACGCTCGAGCTCATGAAGAGATCCCCTGAGGAGCGGATCACGCAGGCGATCGGTCGCGAGGTCTGCCGCCGGCGAGGATTGAGAGCAATGGTCACGGGGCAGATCGCACTCCTGGGCGATCGCTACGTCATCGACCTCGAGGCCCTGGAGTGCGAGTCGGGGGAGACGCTGGCTCTCCACCAGGTCGAAGTCGATTCGAAGGAGGAAGTCCTCGGCGCTGTGGGAGCTGCGACGACCCAGATGCGCAAACAGCTGGGTGAGAGCCTGGCGTCGATCAAGCACTTCGACACTCCTGTCGAAGAGGCCACCACGGTGTCGCTCGAGGCCCTGAAAGCCTACAGCCTGGGCCAGGAGCAAGTGACCGATGAAGCTGCGGAGCCCTTCTTCGCGCGGGCGATCGAGATCGATCCCAGCTTCGCCCTGGCCTACTCGCGGCTGGGAGTGGTATACCGGAATTTCGGTGAGCTCGAAAAGGCCGCTGAATATCGACGGCGAGCCTACGATCTGAGTGAGCGGGTCAGCGAGCGCGAACGTCTGTACATTACATCGCACTACTACTCCTCACTAGGGGACATCGAGAGGGCGAATGAGACACTCGAGCTGACGAATCAGACCTATCCCCGCGACTGGGTAGCACACCACAACCTGGCGCTGAATCTGATGATCACCGGTAACTGCGAAAGGGCTCTCGCCAGTGCCCAGGAGGCGCTGCGATTGGCCCCCAATGAGGCCTTCCCGAATCACAAGGTGGCGTGGGCCTATCGTTGTCTCGGTCGATCGGACGAGGCCAGGGCTATCGGTCAGCAGGCGTTGGAGCGGGGATTGGACACCATCTATCTGCGCGAGAACCTCGCGCTGATTGCCGCCCTCGAAGGTGACGAGATGGCGCTTCGAGAGCACCTCGATTCCCAGCTGGGAACGGTCCACGAATCGAGAATGCTGGCGCTGGAAGGGTCACTAGAGGCCCAACGAGGCAAGATGGCCAGCGCGCGAGAGCTGATCGAGCGTGCTGAAGAAACAGATTTGCGGGAGGGCCTGACTGAGAGAGCTGCTCTATTCCCGGCTCAACTGGCCATAACAGAGGCCGAGATCGGCGAGTCCTCCCGGGCCCGAGCCAGTGCAGAGAGGTCTATGTCGTTGGCTCGCAGCATGGACGCGCTGCCCGCCGCTGCGCTGGCACTGGCCAGCATCGGCGATCCTGCTGCCGCGACAGAGCTCATCGAAGAGATGACTTCGCGTTTCCCACATCACACCCAAATCCGCTCCGTTTGGATCCCGGCTATCGAAGCAACGCTGGCAATGCAGCAGGGAAAGCCGGGAGAAGCGATTGCTGCGCTCGAGAGAGCGCGGGAGTACGAGCGGCGGTTGCAGGTCACGATCTACCTGCGCGGGCTGGCTTATCTGGCCGACGGCTCGCCCGACCTAGCCGCCTCCGAGTTCGAGCAACTCCTCGGCCCGGTCATGGGAGCTCGTTCCATCGAGATCGAGCGTCCTCTTGCGCATCTCGGCATTGCCCGGGCCCACTTGCTCGCCGGCAACCAGGCCGCAGCGCGAAAGGCCTACCAGACCTTCTTCGAGGCTTGGCAGGAGGCCGACGAGGACATTCCCATTCTTCTCGAGGCCCGAGCCGAGTACGAGAGTCTTCAGTAGCCCGCAGCTCTGGCTAAGTTGTGGGGCGAGGCTGGTTGACACCTGCCATAACCGTGGCTATATTCCTCAGTCCTCGCCATTCGTGGGGCCGTAGCTCAGTTGGGAGAGCGCTTGAATGGCATTCAAGAGGTCGTCGGTTCGATCCCGTCCGGCTCCACCATCAAACTCGCTTGTTTTCAGTTAGATAGAAAAGATCCGGCGGGCCTGAGTGCTCCGCCGGTTCTGGATCTGCTCACCTTCCGCCCACGACCCAGAGTCTTTGCTCTATGTTTGCTCGCCCTCTTTCGAGGACGATCAAGAGTAGGCTGGTAGAGGCCGTAAACTATTGTGAATAAAAGGTTTAACTGGTGCCCAGGGCCGGAATTGAACCAGCGACACCCCCATTTTCAGAGCCAGAGTACTGCGTCACTCCAAGCCGGCTTCCTGTAATGCGCCCATCATGCGTCGATCGACGTCCGGCCCCATCGCGCCGAGGACGCGGCGAACCATCTCGAGCGA